>NZ_JAGHRK010000004.1:0-739747 GCF_017743835.1 Labrenzia sp. R5_0
CCTTGTTTGAAAGATCAGCGTACCTGCGTAACTCCTTAAAACCATCAGACATCCGAAAACATCCGATGATCGCAAGGCCAACGCCGCCTACGCTTCCCTTCCTTCAATAATCAAATTGTCAAAGAACAGAGGCACCAAAACCTCTCAAGCCGTAACCAGAACTCAACAAAAACAAGCCACTCGCCGAACCATCAAGCCCGGCCACTAGGACCAATTTTCTGGAATTAAGGTCACAAAACCCTGTCGCCAGCGACGTTGCCGCCGTCGATGAACCGGGTTATACGCAGACCAACCCAACCCGTCAACACCGGTTTTCGAAAAAAATCAAAAAAAGCGAAAAAACTTTCATAAAACGCGAAAAGACACAATATTTCAGATACTTAATAGTTATCCACCTTTGCGCACAGCAGGCGAAACCACTATCCCCGAGCCCAGTCCACCAGCTGCCGCAATGAGCGCCATGCCCACGTTCCGCGCACCTTCCGCAGGGATCTCCTTGCGTGTCAGCACATCAAACAGGTGCACAGCCAGAATTGCGCCTGATGCGCCGATCGGATGCCCCCTTGCAAGTGCGCCGCCCATCCGGTTCAGGCCTTCAGATTCAAGACCCAGGTGCGTTGCTGTCGCCATTGCCTGAACCGCATAGGCTTCCATGAGTTCTGTAGCAGCCAGCTCCGTCGCATCCATACCCAGTTCTGCGAACATGGCCTTCGCCACCTCTATCGGAACCAGAGCCGGTTCGGCAGGGTTACCGCCGGCACTTCGGCTCGCAAGTATTTTCAAGCCTGTCATCCGGCTCTCGTTTGAATTGAGATGAAAGCGTTCTTGAAAGGCTCCCTCGGACATCAGCAATACCGCGGCAGCGCCGTCTGCTTCGCAGGCGATCGTTGCGGCACTAAGACCGGTTTCGTTATCGCCGTTCAGCAGCGGTGCCCTGAGGGCTGTCTTGAGCGACAGGTGTCTCGTGAACCCGTCCTCTTCCGGAAGTTTCCCTCCGGCATTGACCAAACGCCCGCGAAGGTAGTCCCTTGCCGACCTCGCCTTGTCGTGTGAGGTGACAGCAAAGACCGCCTGATCTTCTCGTGACGTTCCCGTTTCAGCGGCGAGCCTTGCAGCTGCATCTGCAAGATCCGTGTCGCCGAATGGCGCGGGCGCGAAAGCAGGACGGTCGTAAGCAACGGGTGGAGCTGCCGGATCGACAGGTCTGGTCATCCGGATCGGCGACCGGCTGAAGCTTTCCGCTCCTCCTGCCAGAACAATGTCCGCCGCACCTGCCTCGATCAATCTTGCGCCCATGACGATCGCATCAAGTCCCGAGCAGCACTGCGTATCGATGGTGAGAGCGGGAACCGTTTGAGGCAACCCGGCGCGAAGCGCGGCAAGGCGGGCCGGATTGCCGCCACCATAAAGAGCATTGCCCAGAAAGACGTAGTCGACCTCTTCTGGCTCTATTCCGGCGTCAACGACGAGCTGTGCAAGAACGGGTGCGGCAAGCTCGTCGGCCTGCAACAAGGCAAGTGCGCCACCGCGCGGGCAAACCGCCGTCCGCCGTGCTGCTGCGATCACTGCCTTGCGTGTCTGCGTCACCCGCTGCCTCCGGTTTTCGCCAAATCGGCCACGACCTTCCGAATATCCGGCTTGCCCCCTGGCGTCAGCGGCATCTTTGCCCTGATGTGAATATGCCTCGGCACCTTGCCGGGTGCGAGACGTTCGCGGCAATGGCGCAGCAAGATCTGCTCTGACCCCGCCAAAGGCGCACCCAGCTCAACCACCGCCTCCAGCCGGTGACCGCGCACCTGATCCGCTACCCCTGCGACGACTGCAAGGGCAACGGAGGGATGCTCGGCCAATACGGCCTCAACCTCTTCCGGATAAACATTCAGCCCGGAAGTGATGACCATGCGGTTTCCCCGTCCTGTCAGAAACAGGAAGCCTCGCTCATCGAGAAAACCGTGATCGCCGACGGTGAGCCAACCGTCCCGCCAGAGCGTGTCCGGCGATGTGCCGCTTATATAGTGCGAAAACAGCAGTCCGCTCCGCACCCAGACCGGCCCGGCCCGGCCAGGGGCAGCGGGGGCCGAAGGGTCACCGATCACGATATCGACCCCTTGCGCGGCACACCCGACCGAGCCTGCAGGGACATTGTCCTCAGGTGAGGACAGCGTGATGAAGCTGGTTTCCGAAGCCCCGTAGAATTCGAAAAGGCGTGCCTCGGGGAATACCGACTTCAAGGCCTGCCGGTCGGCTTCACGCCATTTGGCCCCGCTCGCGAGAACCTGTTTCACCGCAGCGATGGGACCGCTGCGCCGGGCAGCCTCGGCCAGAAAGTGCAGCTGGGTCGGCGTTGCATAAAGGACAGAGCCTTCAGGGGCGCTGCCAAGTTCCCTGAGGACGACGCGCGGATCGAACCGCGGCGTGAGCACCACCTGCTGGCCGCAGGCGAGGCCGCAGACAGCGCCATAAAGGTGAAGTGAATGCGTGAGCTGCCCGGGCAGGACGACGCGGCTGCCTTTCGAAATACCGAAGGCCTGTGCCGACAGTTTGAAGCTTTCGAGCCACGATCTGTGAGAGCGCACATAGCCCTTGGGGACACCGCTCGATCCGGAGGTGAAGCCTGCATAAAAGAGGTCGTCCTCGTCCGGCAGGATCTCAGGTGGAGTTTCCGGTGATCTTCGTGTTTCAGTGGAACCGGTATCAGCCGTCAGCAACACCGGCAGAGACTGGTCATCGATGACGAGGTCTGGCCCAACCGCTTCCAGAACTGCTGATGCCTGGGCTGAAGGCCAGTCCGGGTCCATGACCGTGGCGACACGCCCGGTGCGGGCGCAGGCAAAGAAGCAGACGACCAGGTCCCCAGGGTCCCGAAGACGCAGAACCACATAGCTTGCATGGTCGGTCCGATCATAAAGCACTGCCTCGATCCGGTTGATCCGGACTGCAAGCTCCTGCCAGGAGAGAGAATTCGGACCGCATGTGAGTGCGGCCCCAGTGGCTTTCTCACTGGCAAACCGGTCGAGACTGTCGCCGACGAAGGCCATGACGTGGCCTTGCTGGATCTTCGGAATTAAGACCGGGACAACACGGCACCCGGCAGACCGCGTGCGACGGTCTGAACGATGAGCGCCGTAAGTGCGACCTTGACCAGGTCACCGGGAATATAGATTGCGCTGCCAAGCGCGGCTTTCGGAAGGGAAAGTCCAGCCATGATGGCAACACCCGGGATGCCGAAAGCGTAGACCACCAGAATGCCGCCGACCGCAGCCGCTATTGCCGAAGACGCCAGAATGTTCAGCTCGCGGGTCGACTGCATGATCAAGCCGGCCACGAGAGCTCCGACCGGCCAGCCGATCAGGAAACCGACAGACGGACCCATGAAGACGCCAAGGCCACCGCGGCCGCCGGACAGGAACGGCAAGCCCAGCGCGACGAGAAACAGGAAAAGCAGCACGGCAAGCGCACCGCGGATGGGGCCGAGCATGACACCGGCCAGCATGACACCGAGGGTCTGCGCCGTGATCGGCACACCGCCGAGAAAGGCGATCGCCACCGGCGGAACCAGCCCCAGGGCGGCAATCAGCGCGGCATAGAAAGCAACGTGCACAAGAGACCTGTCAGCCATGATGAAATCGACCTTCTTCTCGTTAACAAGGGTGCTGCCGTTCAACCTCGCGCGGATCTTACCACATGAGGGTCAGGCAACGTCATCTGTGGGCGGGATATCCCAGTTTTTGGCCGAATGCCAGCCATATGGAGCTTCTTTTCGGTCATCTTGACAAGCCTTCCGAGCCGCCCCGCGCCTTCAGTGCCTCGGCAACATGATCCGACATGCTCAGGGACTGAATGGCGAAAGGCGCCAGCAGACGCCACGAATTTCGCGTGCCTGTTCGCGCCTGCCAGGCTTCGCGTAGTTGACCGAAAACGACGAGCATATAGGGCGCGAAGCGAAGCACCAGTGCAACGCCCAGCGCCGGTTTGCGGGGAGAGAAACCGAGGAACTCGAGCGGCCTGAACAGCGGCTGGACGGCATTCAGCATATCGTCCATGCGGGTGGTCACCGAAACGAAGTTTGCAGCCAGGATCATGATCGCAAGCCGCAGGATGATCGTAACCCCTTCCAGAAGACTTCCGGACACCCAGTGAAGCGCCAGCAGCACGGCAAGCAGAAACGACATTGCCCGCAGGAGCTTCAGTTGCGCCAGTCCCTCGCGCCCGAGGGAGGCATAACACAGGAGAACACCTGCAAGAGCCGGCAGCAGAACCCAAAATGATGTGTATCGCAGCAGCAGCAGGCTGGCGACGGCAACAGCCAGAAGCTTCAGGCCCGCGGGCATCCGGTGGGCCCAGCTGTTGCCCTGGAGATAGACCGACATCATAACTCGGCAACCTCCACATCCATGCCCTGCCGCGAGACGACGTCTTCCTGGAACGCCGCCCGAACCACATCCGGCGCGCCATCCATGCGCAAACGTCCGTCCTCCAGCCAGAGCAGTCTGTCGAAACCGTCGAACTGGCTGAGATCGTGACTGACGAGAACGATCTTCTGCGGCAGTGACAGGATTTTCTGGCGGATCCGCACTGTCGTCAGTGCATCGAGGCTGGCCATCGGCTCGTCCAGCACCAATAGGCGCGGCTCCATGACCAGAACCGCCAGGATGCAGACGAGCTGTTTCTGACCGCCGGAAAGTTCCGTGATCGGTTTGCCGGCCAGCCCCTCACAGCCATGCAGGGCGAGGAACGCCCGCGCGCGGCTGCGGCTTTCTTCCTTGCCGGCCCCGAGTTGGGTGAGGCCAAAGGCGATCTCTTCTTCCACCGTGGGAAAAATGGCCTGATGATCCGGGTTCTGGAACACGAAGCCGACATGACGCGGCAACTCCAGTTCCGCCTCGGCGGAGGGGGCTCCAAAAAGCGTGAGGTTGCCGCTCGTCGGTGTACGCAACCCGTTCAACAGGCGTACAAGAGAGCTCTTGCCGGACCCGTTCAGGCCGATGATGCCGATCCGGTCTTCGGCAAGCTGCAAGGTGAGATCCTGCAGGATATGCTCTTTGCCGACACTCAGGCCAACCTGATCGAAGACCGCGTAGGGACTGGCGTCGGGATTACAGACACTGGGCCTGTCCTTGAGTTTCCTGCTTTTGGGCCAGAATGCCATGTCACCTCGTCGCGGACGGCACTCCTTGCAAGGGCCGGTCCTGTTTTGCGCGCAGCTTATCGGTCGGATCTGCCGGCTTGTCAAAGACTGACAGGTGCCTGGCAAAATCACACATTACCGCAAGGCCTTACCCTACCGGGCGGGTGAGATCGGGCAATTCGGCCAATTGGCCGATGGTGGATCTGATGCGCTGGAGGGCCCAGCGGAAACGGTCGTCGGACTGTTCGGATCCGAAGGTCAGGCGCAGATAGGGCGCCGGCTGGTGGTCCTTCGCCTGAAAATACCGGGATGACAAGACCGAAATGCCCTGGTGCCCGAGCGCGTTCTGAAGCGCGTCTGGATCGACAGTTTCCGGCAGGCGCAGCCAGCCGAACACCTTGTTGACGTCGCTCTGCAGGAAATGCGGCGCGAGCAGGTCACGCGCCGCCAGGAACCTCGTGCGGTTTGCCTTGCGCTTCAGGCGCAACGTCTTGAACAGATCTCCCTCGCGCACCCAGCCGGCAATCAGTTCTGCCGTGATGGGGGAGGCCATCCAGGTGCTTTCACCGATCTTGTTGCGAATGCTGTCACCGAAAGGCCCGGGCACATGGACGAAGCCAATCCGGCTTCCGGGTGAACAGACCTTGGAGATACTGGCGATTGAGGCCGTGCGCTCCGGCGCCAGCGCACCGAAGGCGGGCAGAGCGTCCGGCAGAAAAGGCGTATAGGGATCGTCCTCGACGATCTTCAGGTCGAATTGCCGGGCAACCGCCACCAGATCCTGCCGTTCTTCTACAGACATGGTGTGGGTGGTCGGGTTCTGCATGTTCGGCATCAGGAACACGCCCTTGACACCATGCGTCTTCGCGGCCTGGGCAAGCGCTGCCGGATCCATGGCGCCAAAGCCGCCATCGGCCCGTATCAATGCGGGCAAAGGCACCGGCTTCAGGCCGATGCTGGCAAAGGAACTGAAGATCGACGGGTAGGTGAACCGGTCGACGGCAACCGCATCGCCCGGGCGGAACAGGGCCTGGCAGGTGACCTGAATTCCGTGCTGCGCGCCACAGGTAACCGCGACCCGGTCCGGGTCGGCTTCCAGACCGTAGTCCTTGAAGACGAGCGCCCCGGTTTCGCGATGCGCCTTGAGCCCTTCAGACGGTACGAACCCGTTCAACCGGTCGATCCCCACCGTGCGCGCCATCCGCGTCAGCCCGTCGGAAAGACTCGGGTTGAGATGCGGATAGGCAAAGTTTCGCGCCAGATCGCAGGTTTCCGGCTCGTCTTCCTTCGGGGCAAGGGGCGAAACCTTCTGGGTTTCAGAGGCAATATAGGTGCCCCGTCCGGTTTCTCCCTTCACCAGCCTGCGCCGCTCGGCTTCGCCGTAGGCACGGGTAATGGTGCCGAGCGTCACGCCAAGCTGATAGGCGAGTTCACGCTGCGGCGGCAGCCTGTCACCCTGGGCAAGCGCCCCGGTCTTGATGTCGGCTTCCAACGCGTCCGCGATCGCCAGATAGATCGGGCCACCGGCCGCTTCGATGTTCGGGATCCACATTGTCATGAGAACAATGTTATCATTGACTGATACAATACCTCAAGACAATTAGTATCTCCGCTATTTTGTATCGATTGTATCGAAACACTCGATACTGTGTCAGGAGATACCCATGGATTACGCCACGTTTCTCGCCTTCGCGGTGTTCGTCATTGTCATGACAGGGACACCCGGTCCGGGCAACCTGACCTTTCTGGCCATCGGCGCATCCGCAGGGTACCGCACCGCCTTTCCCGTGATTGTCGCCTCGCAGATCGGATCTTTGCCGCTCAAGCTCAGCGTTGCCTATGGCCTTGGCCATGTGATGGCCGGAGGCGGCACGGTGGTGACTGTCTTCAAGGTGCTGAGCATGGCCTATATGACCTATCTTGCCTGGCGGATCGTTTGTCTCAGCGTCAAGCCGAAGGGCGAGGTCGCGCTGCCCAGTTTCTGGGAAGGATTGCTGATACACCCGCTCAGCCCGAAAACCTGGGCCATGAACCTGGTCGCCTTTTCAACCTTCCTGGCCGGCAACGGGCTCGGGATCCACGAAAACGCGATGATCCTGGTGGCGGGCTTTACCCTCGGCGGGATGGTGTTTCATTCCCTATGGGCCCTGGTTGGCGTGTCGATCCTCGCCCTGATCGGCGAAGGCCCGCTCATGCGAGCCATTACGGTGACCATGGCAATCGCCATGTTGGCGGCGACTGTTTGGGCACTGCTGATCTGAGGCTGCGTGTCAGTCAATAAACAAACGGGATGAACTTGTGCGTGCGGGCTGCGTAGGCGTCGAATTGTGGGCCATATCTCCGCGAGAGATAGGCATCGAGCGCCGGGATATGAAAGACCACAAAGGAAACCGCCATGAATGCCGGCACGGCAAGCGCCGCAAGATTGTGGGTGAGCAGAGCCCAGCCTGTGAACAGCACCGTGTCGCCGAAATAGTTGATATGCATCGATGAGGCGAAGAGGCCCCCGGTGTAGCATTGCCCGTGATGGGCGGGATCACGTTTCCACCACTTGCGCTGCAGTTCCGACCAGCTGTTGAGAAACGAACCGCCGACCACCATTGCAAGCGCCACACCATCGAGAACAGAGAAGGGTACGGCGACCTGCCGAAAGGCACCGCTGCCGAGCAACAAAAAGCCTATTTCGAAGAAGGCGATGAAGGCTCCCAGTCCAAAGACCTCCGGAAAAGCCACCTTCCGGGCAAGCAGGTAGAACAGGGTCAACAGATGGCGGGCAAAATAGAGCAGAGTGCAGGCAAGCAGGAGCAGACCACGCTGCGGATCGGCGAGGGTGAGTTCCAACCCGAACCAGGCACCGACCCGTACCCATCCACCGCCCAGAAGAAGCCAGATGCTTAAGAGCACACAGATGAGGTGAAGTGCTGCGAAGACACATTTTTGCAGCAGGGACCTTTCGTGCTTGCGACTCACGCCTCCGGATTGCGCCATGAATACTCCTTCGATCCGACAGCTCGATTTTTGGAGCTTGTGGACCGTCAATTTATTTTCGTCCAACTGGACTAAAAAGAGATCTAGACGACGCACCATCAGGTGGTCAATATGTTTATCGACCAACTGGACGAAATAATGCCGAAACAGATCGATCACGAGGCCTACCGGCTGGAACTTGCGCGCAAGGCTGCGCCGCTTTTTTCCGAACTCGGCTACTCCGGCCTTGGCATGCGCCGCGTTGCAGAAGCCCTGGGATTGTCGAAAAGCGCGCTCTATCACTACTTTCCAAACAAGAAGAGCCTGTTCCTGACCTGCACCGAAACAGTCATGGCGCAGATGACGTCAGAGGCCGGCGCGAATGATGCTTCACGGGTGCCCGCGTCAGCACTGGTTGACTTTGCCCGGAGCCTGGAGCCTGGATTTGCAGCCGAAATCTCGCTGCTGTTCGACTACCTGCGCGGCAAGACGGGGGAAGAAATCGCCAGTGATCCGGCAATGAAGCTCGCCAATGACCAGCTGCGCGGGCACGTTCGAAGCCTTGCGGGGAGCGAGGCGGCCGACAGCGTGCTGTGCCTTTTGATGGGCACCTTGCTGATGCGCCATTTCACCGGCGGCACGCTGGATTATGAGACCATTCTGCCAGCGCTCAAGAAACTGACCTGACCGGAGGCACTGCGTGAAGCGAGACAGATCCGGCAGCATGCGCCTTCCGGATCTGCCCGACCGGCCACAGGGGAGACCGCGGCCGGGTGAAGGTCAGGCAGCGGGTAAGCTCTACCGCTGCAGGTCCTTCAGTTCCTTTTGCCAACGCGCCTCGAACGACGTTTCATGCGGGTTGGGGCCAAGCCCGATATCCCGGCGCAGCTCGTCCGGCAGATGAGCCACGTTCAAACGCTTGCGGCCACGGGTTGCCATCCTTGCGAACAGAGAACCGATAAGCGACCTTAATGAAAAGCCCAAGTCTTGCTGATGGGTCGCGCAGCCCGATTTCGTCTGGGAGAGCCTGAACACGTCTATAACTCCTGTTTCTTGTGAGTTACATATCGAAGGGTTCCGGTTGTCTTACCAACGAAAATTCAATAGACATGCATAAGGGAGACTTATGCATGTCAGTGAATTTGCCACCACTTTCCGCAATCCGGGCCTTTGAAGCTGCAAGCCGGCACCTCAGTTTTACCAAGGCCGGCGACGAGTTGGGCATGACCCAGGCGGCTGTCAGCTACCAGATCAAGATCCTGGAAGATCGTCTCGGCTTTCAACTGTTCACCCGCAAGGCCCGCAAGATCGAGCTGACCGACAATGGCGGGCAACTGGCGGCGCGGGTGGTGGATGCGTTCTCCTCGCTTCGCAGTGCCTTCGAGGATATTTCCGAAAAGAACGCCGGCCAGCTTGTCGTCTCCAGCAACACCACGTTTGCGGTCAACTGGCTGTCAAACCGCCTGTTCGAGTTCCAGATGCAGAACCCGGACGTGGGCGTGCGCATCGTTCCCTATGGCCCGCATGCTGAACCGGAGTTCAACGAATCCGACGTCGTGATTTCCGCCTGCAAGGCCCCTCCGAAAAACTGGCTCGCCCATGAAATCGTGCGCGCGGACTTTACACCGATGCTGAGCCCGAAGCTTGCGGACACGATCGGCGGCGTCAAAAAGCCCGAGGACATTCTGAAATTACCGCTGGTCGATCCGCAGGACCCGTGGTGGCAGATGTGGTTCGAGGCAGCGGGACTGCCGAATGTCGACCTGAGCGGTCACCCTAGCTCGCGCATGGGGTCACAGGCGCTCGAGGCCAACCGGGCGATCGCAGGACAGGGCGTCGCGATCCTGACCCCTTATTTCTGCAAGACCGCCCTTGAAAACGGCCAGCTGATCCAGCCGTTCAAGCTGACCTGCCATGCCGATGACGAAAGCTGGTACATGAGTTACCCGCCCGCCTTACGCACCAGCCGCAAGGTCCGCCTGTTCCGCGACTGGGTTCATGCGGAACTGAAGCGCGACGGCATGCCTGTCACCGCGCCGATGGCAGTGGTTGCCTGAGGACACCCGGCCCCCAACCCAGGCTTCCGGATCATGAAAAAGCCCCGGCCATCCATCGGACGACCGGGGCCAATTGCTTTTCGAGCACCAAGGCTTGCCTTACGGCGTGAACACGATGGTCTTGTTGCCGACGATCATCACCCGGTTTTCCAGGTGATACTTGACGGCACGGGCCAGCACGCGGGATTCGATGTCGCGGCCACGGGCGACGAAATCGTCCGCGGAGAGCGCATGGCTTACCCGTTCGGCGTCCTGCTCGATGATCGGGCCTTCATCGAGATCCGGCGTCACATAGTGAGCGGTGGCCCCGATCATCTTGACGCCGCGAGCATGCGCCTGGTGATAGGGTTTTGCGCCCTTGAAGCTCGGCAGGAAGGAGTGGTGGATGTTGATGATCTTGCCGAACAGACGCTTGGAAAGGCTGTCGGAAAGCACCTGCATGTAGCGGGCGAGAACCACCAGATCGGCTCCGGTTTCCTTGACCAGCTTCAGCAGTTTCTCTTCCTGCTCGGCCTTGTTTTCCTTGTTCACCGGCCAGTGGTGGTACGGAATGCCTTCGTGCTCGGCCGTGCGCTGGCTATCGGTGTGGTTGGAAACGATCGCGACCACTTCGGCATCCATCCAGCCGACGCGGATCTGGTAGAGAAGGTGCAACATGGCATGGTCGAATTTGGACACCATGACGATGACCTTCGGCCGTTTGGCCGTGTCGACCAGTTTGGCCTTCATGTCGAAACGGCTGATGACCGGGTCAAGCGCCCTCTGAACGCTTTCCAGGGTCACGCCTTCCGGAGCCAGAATGGCAATACGCAGGAAGAACTGGTTGGTTACCCGGTCCCAGAACTGGTCACTTTCGGCAATATTGGCGCCAAAATCCGCCAGTTCCGTCGTGACTGCCGCCACAATGCCAGGCTTGTCCGCGCAGGACAGCGTCAGAACGTAAAGGCTATCCGCCATGATTTTCCAGTCTCCAACCTTGAGGGCCGCAGCCCGCTGATTTTGCTTCGTGCCGGATGCCGGCCCGAACGATCAGGCAGGCATCAGACTGTGTTCCTTCAGGGCCGATACCAGATCGCTGACCCGGTCGGCATTGTCTATCGCGCGTTCTCCGGTCCTGTTCCACAGGCCGTTTTCAAAACCGATCCTGGTCTTGCCGCCCCGCCGGACCGCCTCCACCAGACACTCCGTCTCGCGGTGTCCGAAAGCGCAGACCGCCCAGTCCAGCGACTGCCCCTTGCCGCGTTCCGCGAGCTTTTCCAGAAACGGCACCAGATCTTCCGGTGTGCTTTCCTGGCCTGCCGCATAGCGCCCCAGAACGAACAGCAGCTGATGGCTTTCCCCTGCCAGGGTGCCGGCTGCCGCCAGGTCGAAAAACCGGTCCAGATCATCCGCGCTGTAGACGATATGCTGGACCGCACATTCATGGTCGAACGCCCAGTGGTAAAAGGCTTTTGCCTGGTCTTCCCCGCCTTCCGGAACCATCTCCCGGATCGCGACGGAGACCGCATCCGGCTTGACCTTGTAGACCAGTTCGCGTTGCTCTTCCGGAGTGTATTTTCCAACAGCTTCCGTGGTGATTTGAACCTGCATTTGCGGCACCGCAACACGCATTTCCGACAAGAGTTCACGATAAAGCCCGGCGTCAAGCACATGGGCACCGGTAAGGTCGCGTACGTGGGCATGAAGCGCACCGGCTCCAGCCTCAAGACACGCCTTTGCCGCCACCACCGTTTCAGCGATGGTCATCGGCAGGGCGGAATGATCCGCCTTGGTCCGGCGGGCACCGTTGGGAGCCACCATGATCAATGACAAAGGAGGCGGAACAAAAAGCGCACTCATGTTCAGAAGACCGCCTTGAACGCCTGGTTGAGCTTGTCGGTGATCTCTCCGACATGGGTGTCCTCGAGAATGAAAGGCGGCGCCAGCAGGATATGGTCGCCGCTCACCCCATCAATCGTCCCGCCCATCGGGTAGCAGATTAGACCGGCCTCGAATGCTGCCTTCTTGAGCGCCTTGTTGATGCCCCTCTTCGGATCAAACGGCGCCTTGCTGGCCCGGTCCTCGACGATTTCGATGCCCCGGAAAAGTCCGCGGCCGCGAATATCACCAACATGCGGGTGCTGACCGAAAGCATCGTTAAGCGCCGTCGTCAGTTTCTCGCCCATCGGCATCACCTGGTCGGCAACGCCGCCGGTCAGTTTCCTGAACACGGCGAGCGCGGCGGCGCAGGCGGTCGGATGGCCGATGTATGTGTGGCCATGCTGGAAAAAGCCCGATCCGGTCTCGATGGCTTCGTAAATGGCAGCGGTGCACAGCATGGCACCGACCGGCTGATAGCCGGCTCCGAGCCCTTTCGCGATGCATAGAATATCCGGCGCGACACCATCCTGCTCACAGGCGAACAGGGTGCCCGTGCGGCCCATGCCGCACATGACCTCGTCCAGGATCAGAAGCACGCCGTAATTATCGCAGATCTCCCGGATCCGCTTGAAATAACCTTCGACCGGCGGCAAGGCACCCGCCGTCGCACCGACAACCGGTTCGGCAACGAAAGCCATGACGTTTTCCGGCCCGAGCCGAAGGATTTCCGCTTCCAGTTCGTTGGCGATCCGCTGGCCGTAGTCGAAGGCGGTTTCCCCCTCGCGGCGGTCCCGATACTCGTAACAGGGGGCAATATGGGTGGTATCGATCATCAACGGTGCAAAAGGCTCCCGCCGCCACTGGTTGCCGCCGGTTGCCAGCGCACCAAGCGTATTGCCGTGGTAGCTCTGCCTGCGGGCAATTACCCGGTGCCGTGACGCTTCACCCTTCTCCAGAAAGTACTGACGCGCCAGCTTCAGCGCCGCCTCCATGGCTTCCGATCCACCGGAGACGAAATAGACGCGGTCCAGATTACCCGGAGCTTTTCCGATCAGGAGATCCGCCAGTTCCTCTGCAGGTTCGCTGGTGAAAAAGCCTGTATGGGCGAAGGCGATCCGGTCCACCTGGGCCTTGATGGCAGCGATCACATCCGGATCGCTGTGCCCGAGACAGGAGACCGCGGCGCCGCCGGATCCATCGAAATATTTCTTTCCGGACCGATCGAGAATGTAGCAACCGTCCCCTGTTACTGCGACGGGGAGATCGGCTTTGGTGTGGCGGGGAAAAACATGAGACATGGCAAACGCATCCGACAACTGACGGGACAGCCCACATTGGGTTGACGCATTTGTATCAGAAAACGTTAGCTCCTGAAACATTTGTTTCGAAAGCGCGTTAACCACGTTTTTCATTAGAATTTTAATAAAATTCAATCAGCCTGCGCGCGGGGGACGAGATTGTAATCAGTAACCGAAGGCCGCCCGTCATGCGTCAGCGCCTCACCGCCTGGATCGTATTCCTAGGATTGACTGTCACACTTGCCGGCTGCGGAACCGTCGCCGGTGTTACCGGCATGGGCTGGATGACCGCATCCCACAATTCCATCGACTATAACGACAGTTCCTGGTGCGTGCCGCGCAAGCTGAAGAAGGTTCTAAACCGGGTTGCATCCCGCTATGGCAAAGTGACTGTCAGCTCGACCAAGCGCTGGTGGCTTGAGAACTGGTGGAAGGGTGGCGCCAGGGATTCCTATCACCTCAACTGCCGGGCGGTCGATTTTTCGGTCCGTGGCAACCCGTCGTCCGTCATTGCCTTCTTGAAATCACAGCCGGAAGTTGGCGGATACAAGCACTATTCTTCCGGCCACTACCACATCGACACCGGCCCGCGCCGGACCTGGTAACCGCCTGGCAGGCAAAAGCCCGGCCCGGTATCTACCGGGCCTGATTGGCCAGTGGCGGCAAACGCTACTTCAGTTCGCCCAGTTCCAGTGCCATTTCCCAGGCGACAGGGTCAAAGCCGACGAAATTCTTGGTTTCGCCTGCCACGATCGGCCTTTTGATAACGGACGGGTTCTCGATCATCACGTCGAGCGCGCTCTTGGCGTCGACAACGCTGTCCTGCGTTGCTTCGTCCAGGCGCCGCCAGGTGGTGCCGCGCTTGTTCAGGATAGACTCCCATCCGAATTCACCGACAAAGCCGGCCAGTCGATCGGCATCGACGCCATCCTTCTTGTAGTCGTGGAACTCATAAGGCACGCCGGCCTCTTCCAGAAACTTCCGCGCCTTCTTGACGGTGTCGCAGTTCTTGATGCCGTAGACCTTCATCGCCTCTTCCCGATTGTTGGATGTCCGGCCCGGAATGTGCCGACTGACGCCCGGGATGCAAGGTCATAGCCGAAGAAAACCCGAAATTTTGCGAAATTTGACCTGACAATGCCTGCATAC
Source organism: Labrenzia sp. R5_0 (assembly GCF_017743835.1). Lineage (NCBI taxonomy): Bacteria > Pseudomonadati > Pseudomonadota > Alphaproteobacteria > Hyphomicrobiales > Stappiaceae > Labrenzia > Labrenzia sp. R5_0. Next base: position 14,460 of record NZ_JAGHRK010000004.1, read on the forward strand.
CGAGGAGTTTTCCCCGTTTCGCGTGCCTTCACGGGCAGTTCACCGCATTTCCTTTTTGCCTCCTTGACCTCGGCTGCCCCCCGCGCTTCAAGTGGCAATTGACAGGGCAGACCGGCAGAAGGCCGGAACGGCCAGACCGGAGACTGAAAATACATGCAGGAAGAGGCCCCCGGCACAAGCCGGCCGAACAGGCCCGCGACGGCCGCCAAATCTTCTGAAAAGTCCGCTTCGGCGGCAAGACCGGGCAAGAAGTCCGACAGTGTCATGGTCGCCGGAGGGAACTGGCGTCAGCGGCTCCGGCTGTGGAGCGGCCTGATCCTGTTCACATTCTGCCTCAGCCATTTTTCAAATCACGCCCTCGGCATCATTTCCTTCCAGGCCATGGACCAGGCCTCGGTCTGGCACTACTGGGTCTGGAGAAGCCCGGTTGGCGAAACTATCCTCATCCTCGCCGCGCTGACCCATGTGCTGCTCGCCTTGTGGCGGACAAGCAAACGGCGAACGTTGAAGATGTCCCGTTGGGAGCTTCTGCAGCTCGCCCTCGGTCTTTACATTCCCTGGCTCCTGATACCGCATGTCACCACGACCATGGGCGTTGCCAAGGAGTTCGGCTTCCTGCCGCTCTACGAGCAGATGCTGACGCTGCTGTGGCCGAATGCGGCGGTCAATCAGTCTATTCTGCTGCTCATGGTGTGGACCCACGCCATGATCGGCCTGCACTTCTTCCTGCGCCTTTATCCGGCTTACCAGAGGCTGAAGCCGCTGGCGGCCGGGTTTGCCTTTGCGATGCCGGTGCTTGCCATCTGGGGCTGGATTGAAGGTGCCCGCCGGCTGGCCCTCAGCCGTGACGTAACCCTCCGAATCACTCCGGACCAGCAATTGTGGGCCAGCGAGGTCGTCGTTCAGTTCCGGGCGGTCGTGTTCGGCCTGATTGCCGTCAGCCTGTTGGCCATCCTGATCCGTTACCTTCTCAGCCTGAAAGCGCGCAGCCTGACCGTGGTCTATCCAGGCGGACTGACGGTGAAGGCGCAACCGGGCGCAACGCTGCTGGAAATCAGCCGCATGAACGACATACCGATCGCATCGGTGTGCGGCGGGCGGGCCAGATGCTCCACCTGCCGGGTGAAAATTCTGGAGGGCGGCGAAACCTTGCCGAAACCGAGTGTTGCCGAAGCTGCGGTGCTGACGCGGATCGGCGCGGGAAGCGACATTCGGCTTGCCTGCCAGGCGCGCCCGGAAAGCAACGTGGAAGTGCAGCCCCTTGTTCCGGTCAAGGCCAGTGCAATTATCGGCGAACACCTGAAGGACGCCTATTACTGGGGCGTCGAGCAGGATGTGGTGGTCATGTTCGTGGACCTGCGCAATTTCACCGGCATCACCGAAAGCCAGCTGGCCTATGACGTGGTTTATCTGCTCAACAGCTACCTAGACCAGGCCTCAGCCGCGATCCGGGAGGAGGGCGGCTATGTCGACAAGTTCATTGGTGACGGCATCATGGCCATCTTCGGCATGGACAGCAACGCGGAAACCGGCGCCCGGCAGGCTCTTGCCGCCTGCCGCCGTATCGAGAAGGTCATGAAATCGCTCGACAAGGAGAAGGGTCCGCAGTTTCGCGATCCGATCCGGCTCGGCATTGGCCTGCATCTGGGGCCGGCCATTCTCGGTCGCATCGGCGCCGCCGGAACAGCAGGCAAGCGCGGCGGGCTGACTGCGCTTGGCGACGTGGTCAACACCGCAAGCCGGCTGGAAACGGAGAACAAGAACCACGGCAGCTTCATGGTTGTTTCCAAGGCTGTTGTCGATGCGGCAGGCGCGCGGATCGACGGTGCCGAAGAGGCCGAGATCAAGGTGCGCGGCAAGGAAATTCCCTTGCAAATCCTTGCGGTGAAAAGCTTAGATGGTCTCCATCTCGCTGACGCCGTTCCCGCCTGAGACCCATCCTCCCTGTCACAAAACCACTGGAGACCACGTGAGCCGGACCTACACGCCTCGGGAAATGCTGGAGAAACTGATCTCCTTCAACACCGTTTCGGATCGAAGCAACCTCGATCTGATCACCTTCGTCGAAGACTATCTCAGCCAATGGGGTGTCGCTTCAGGGCGGGCGCTGGATGAAACGGGCCAAAAGGCCGCTCTTTATGCCCGCATCGGTCCGGATATCGACGGCGGAACGGTCCTGTCTGCCCACACCGATGTGGTTCCGGTGGCGGGCCAGAACTGGTCTCACGATCCTTTTTCCGCCTGGGAGGAAAACGGCCGCCTCTACGGCCGTGGCGCGGCGGACATGAAAGGCTTCGCGGCAACTGTACTTGCCAAGGTTCCGGATTTTCTGAATGCACCGCTCAGACGGCCCATCCATATCGCGCTGTCCTATGACGAGGAAACCGGCTGCGACGGGGCCAGGGTGCTGATCCCTGAAATGCTGGCAAACGGCCCGCGCCCTTCGGTGGTGATTGTGGGCGAACCGACCAGCATGAAGGTCGTTACGGGCCACAAGGGCATTACAGTACTGAAGACGCGCATCCAAGGTCATCCGGTCCATTCCAGCCAGTTGCACCGGGGTGTTTCGGCGATTTCGGCAGCGGCCAGGCTGATCGGATGGCTGGATGCCAGAACCGCGGAGAACCGGGCCAAGGCCGATCCGGACTGCCCGTTCGAACCGCCCTACACCACCTTGCATTGCGGCACCATTTCCGGCGGCCAGGCGCACAACATCACGGCCCAGCACTGCGAATTCGTGACTGATATCCGTCTGCTGCCGGGTGAACACGCGAAGGACTGGGTCGCCGCCTACCGGGCGTTCATCGAAAATGAGGTTCTGCCGGGAATGAAAGCGATCTCGCCGGACTGCGCCATCGAGGTGAGAGAACTTGCCTATGTGCCCGGGCTGGGAGAGGAACCGGACGGGCTGGCGGAAACGACCGCCAGGCGTCTGACCGGCGACAACAGCCGCAACGTCGTGGTCTATGCCACCGAAGGCGGGATCTTCCAGGATCACGGACTTTCGACCGTGGTCTGCGGTCCCGGATCCATCGATCAGGCCCATCAGCCCGACGAATTTATCGAGCTTTCCGAACTCGACCGCTGCGCCGCCTTCCTCGACAAGCTGATTGACAGAATGTCGCAATTTGACAGCTAAACGGGTTTGAACACAGAGATTTACGATGTCATAGTCGTTTTTGACAACATGGCCGCATGGTCCTGGCAGGGGGGTGCGGCCGTGGAGCAAAGCCGAAACCGGAAAACGAGGGGACTATGAACAAAAGAAAAATTGTCATCGCCGCAGCGCTGTTTGCGGCGGGAACGGGGACTGCTGTTCATGCTGAAACGCTGAAATTTGCCTTTCAGGGTGCACTGAACGCGCTTGATCCCTACAGTCTCAACGAGACCTTCACCCTGTCGTCGCTCGGCAATACCTATGAAGGCCTGACGCGCCGTGGTCCGGATCTGGCCATTGAACCGGCCCTGGCCGAGAGCTGGGAAATCGTCGATCCGAACCGCTGGCGTTTCCACCTGCGCAAGGGCGTAAAGTTTCACAACGGCAGCGATTTCACTGCCGAAGACGTTGCCTTTTCCGTCGACCGCGTGCGCTCGGAAGGGTCTGACCTGACCACCCGCGTCCCGGCTGATGCCAAGGTCGAGATTGTTGACGACTACACGGTCGATTTCGTTCTCACCGGTCCGAACCCGATCCTGCATTACGAGTGGGACACGTTCTACATCATGGACAAGGAGTGGACGACGGAGAACGACGCGGTGAAAGTCACCTCGGCGTCCGACACTTCTGCGAACCATGCCGCGCTCAATGCAAATGGCACCGGACCGTTCAAGATCGTCAGCCATGAAGCCGGCGTGAAGACCGTCTACGAAAAATACGACGGCTGGTGGGACGAAGCCAAACACAACATCGACACGGTGGAATTCACGCCGATCGGTTCCGATGCAACGCGCGTTGCCGCGCTGCTGTCCGGCGAGATGGACATGGTCTACCCGATCCCGGTGCAGGACATCAAACGCATCAACGATAATGCGGGAACCAAGGCGCTGACCGGCCCGGAACTGCGCACGATCTTCCTTGGCATGGACCAGATGCGCGACGAGCTGCTCTATTCCGACGTCAAGGGCAAGAACCCGCTCAAGGATGCCCGGGTGCGCAAGGCCTTCTACCAGGCGATCGACATCGAGGGGATCAAGAAGAAGGTCATGCGGGACCTGTCCAACCCGTCTGCCCTGATGGTTTCGCCGCTGCTGTTCTCCAAGTCCGCCGATTTCGAGCGTTATCCCTATGACCCGGAAGCCGCCAAGGCACTGCTGGCCGAAGCCGGCTATGCAGACGGCTTTTCCATCGGCATGGACTGCCCGAATGACCGGTACGTCAACGACGAGGCTATCTGCCAGGCGGTTGCCGCCATGTTGGCCCGTATCGGTGTGAAGGTGAACCTCAACGCCCAGCCAAAGGCGAAATACTTCGCCAAGATCCTTGCTTCCGGTGGTTACGATACGTCGTTCTACCTGCTTGGCTGGACCCCCGGATCCTTCGACAGCTGGAACGTTCTGGACAACCTGATGAACTGCCGCGACGAATCCGGCAAAGGCTCGCCGTTCAACAACGGTGGCTTCTGCGACGAGAAGATCGACCAGCTGACCGACGAAATCCTGGTCGAGATCGATCCGGAAAAGCGTGACGCCATGATTGCTGAAGCTTTCCGCATCAGCCACGAGAACGCCTACTACCTCCCGCTGCACCAGCAGAGCCTGGCATGGGGCGTTTCCGACAAGCTGGACCTTGTCCAGCGTGCCGACAACCAGTTCCAGTTCCGCTTCGTGACCAAGAACTGATCCTGAAGCACAGCAAATGACGCTCCCGGCAACTCCGCCGGGGGCGTATTTTCATGACTAAAGCATTCAAAGAGCCGAAATGATTGGATTTGCAACGCGCCGCATCGTGCAGGCGATGATTGTCATGCTGGTGGTCGCCCTTCTCGCGTTCACCATGTTCCGCTTTGTCGGCGATCCCATCAACCAGATGGTCGGCATCGAAACCTCGATCGAAGAACGGGAGGCCCTGCGCGAGCGCCTGGGTCTGAACGACCCGGTTCCGGTCCAGTTCTTCCGTTTCGTCACCAAGGCCGCGCAATTCGATTTCGGCACGTCCTACCAGTTCCGTCAGCCGGTTTCCGAGCTTTTCGCCAAGCGCATACCCGCCACGCTCGAACTCAGCTTCGCGTCTGCGGTGTTTGCGCTTGTTGTCGGCATTCCCATGGGCATCTACGCCGGGCTCAATCGGGAATCGCCCGTTTCCAAGCTGTTTCTGTCAGTTTCGCTGATCGGCATCTCGCTGCCGACGTTCTTCATCGGGATCCTGCTGATCTTCCTGTTTTCCGTCACCCTGCAGTGGCTGCCGAGCTTTGGACGCGGTGAGACCGTGCAGATCGGATCCTGGTGGACGACCGGCTTTCTGACCATCTCCGGCCTGAAGGCGCTGATCCTGCCCTCCATCACGCTCGGCCTCTACCAGATGACCCTGATCATGCGGCTGATCCGAGCCGAGATGCTGGAAGTCATCCGGACCGATTACATCAAGTTCGCCCGGGCGCGCGGTCTGCCGGACCGGCTGGTGAACTTCCGGCATGCTCTCAAGAACACGCTCGTTCCGGTCATCACCATCACCGGTCTGCAGCTTGGCGCGATCATCGCTTTCGCGACCATCACCGAGACCGTTTTCCAGTGGCCCGGCATGGGTCTGATGTTCCTGCAGGCCGTGCAGAACGTCGATATTCCGATCATGTCCGCCTATCTGCTGCTGACAGCCTTCCTGTTCGTGACGATCAATTTCATCGTCGACATCCTTTACTTCTTCATCGATCCGCGTCTGCGGGTCGGTCGGCCATAAGGGAGACCGACGCCATGCCTTTCGTCACCAACGAAGAAGCAAAATCCAGCGTTCAGGACAGAGCGGCACCGGTCAAGGAACCGGGGCGAATGACCCGCGCGCTCGACAGCGATCTCTTTCATTCGTTCCTGAAATCGAAGGTCACCGTTGTCGCTGCCACCGGCACGGCAATCCTGTTCCTCCTTGCGTTCCTGGCGCCGTGGATTGCTCCACATGATCCGTTCGACCTGGCGTCGATTTCCATCATGGACGCCCGCGTTCCGCCGGTCTGGATGGAATATGCCGATCCCCGCTTCCTCCTGGGAACGGACGATCAGGGCCGCGACATGCTCTCCGGCATCTTCTACGGCATGCGGATCTCGCTGATCGTTGGTTTCTGCTCTGTTGTCGTCGCCGCCTTCATCGGCATCTCGCTGGGGCTGGTCGCGGGCTACATGGGTGGTCGGGTGGATGCGATCATCATGCGTATTGCCGACGTTCAGCTGACGTTTCCGGCCATTCTGATCGCCCTTCTGATCGACGGTGTCGCGCATGGCATTTTCGGCGCGATCGACCGGGAGGTCTTCGCCTTCTACATTCTGATCGTGTCGCTGGCGCTGTCCTTCTGGGTGCAATATGCGCGCACGGTTCGCGGTTCCACCATGGTGGAGAAGAACAAGGAATATGTTCAGGCCGCCCGTGTGATCGGCATTCCCTCGGTCGTCATCATGGTGCGCCATATCCTGCCGAACGTCACCGGACCGGTGCTGGTGATCGCGACCATCAACCTGGCACTTGCCATCGTGACCGAAGCAACGCTCTCGTTCCTGGGTGTCGGCATGCCGCCTACCCAGCCGTCCCTCGGCACATTGATCGCCATCGGCAACGATTTCCTCTATTCGGGGGAGTGGTGGATCGCGATCTTCCCGGGCCTTGCACTGGCCCTGCTGGTGTTGAACGTCAACCTTCTGGGCGACTGGCTGCGCGACGCCCTCAACCCGAAACTCAGGTGAGGCCGGTATGAGCGTTCTCGATATCAAGGACCTGAGGGTCGAGTTTCCGGGCCGAAAATCCGTCTTCGTCGCCGTCGATGACGTTACTTTGAGCGTCGATGCCGGCAAGGTTCTCGGCGTCGTCGGAGAATCGGGTGCAGGCAAGTCGACAGTCGGCAACGCGGTGATCGGGCTGCTGCAGGAACCTGGACACATAGCCGGCGGTGAAGTCTATCTTCACGGCAAGCGCATCGACCAATTGCCCTACAAGGAAAAGCGTCGTTTGCGCGGCCGAAAGATCGGCATGATTTTCCAGGATCCACTGACGTCTCTCGATCCGCTGCAGACGGTGGAAAGCCAGCTTGTGGAGACGATCCGCACCCATTTACCGCTCTCCGGATCGCAGGCCCGCCAGCGCGCGATCGAACTGATCGAGGCCGTGGGCATTCCAGATGCGCCCGAACGCATCAAGCAGTATCCGCATCAGTTTTCCGGCGGCATGCGCCAAAGGGTGGTCATCGCGCTTGCGCTGTGTGCGGAACCTGAACTGGTGATCGCGGACGAGCCGACAACCGCGCTCGACGTTTCCATCCAGGCGCAGATCCTTGAACTGATGAGGAAGCTGTGCCGGGAGCGTAACGTCGCCATGCTGGTGATCACCCATGACATGGGCGTGATTGCCGACATCACGGACCATGTGGCGGTGATGTACCACGGTGAACTGGTGGAATACGGCGAGACGACCCAGGTGCTGGGCGCTCCGGAACACCCCTACACCCAGAGCCTGATTTCCGCCGTGCCACGCCCTGATATCAAGGTCGAGCGGTTTCCGGTGGTCAACTACATCGAAAAGGCCGGCACGCCACAGAAGCAGATCGACATCGCCACACACTGGCTCGGCAAGGCACGCGACTATGAAAAAGTATCCGGTCCGCTGGTCAAGGCAACGGACCTCGACATGCGGTTCGAGACCCGTGGCTCGATCTTCCCGTCCAAGCGCAAATACTTCCAGGCGGTCAAGAAGGTCAGTTTCGACATCAACGAAGGCGAGACCTTCGGTCTTGTCGGCGAGAGCGGGTCGGGCAAATCGACCATCGCGCGCCTGATCACCGGCCTCTACCAGCCGACCGGAGGGTCGATCCTGTTCGGTAAGACCGAACTGACGTCGCTCAAGAATCGCAAGGACGTTCTGGCGATGCGTCGCCAGATGCAGATGATCTTTCAGGATCCCTATTCCTCGCTGAACGCCCGCATGCGCGTCAGCGACATCATCGCGGAACCGATCAAGTTCCACCGTCTGGCGTCAAGCAATGCGGAAGTGCGCCAGATCGTCGACGACCTGCTCGATCATGTCGGTCTTGGCGCGGCGGCCGGCAGGAAATTTCCGCACGAGTTTTCCGGCGGTCAGCGCCAGCGCATCTCCATCGCAAGGGCGCTCGCGACGCGGCCCAGGTTCCTGATCTGTGACGAGCCCACCTCGGCACTCGACGTGTCGATCCAGGCGCAGATCCTGAACCTATTGAAGGATCTTCAGGAAGAACTTGGGCTGACCATGCTGTTCATCAGCCACGATCTGGCCGTGATCCGGCAGATGTGCAACCGCATCGGCGTCATGCGCCATGGCGAGTTGTGCGAGGTGGCAGACTGCGACCAGCTCTTCGAAGCGCCGCAACACCCCTATACCCGCGAACTCCTGAACCTGATGCCGTCACTGGAGTTGCTGTCGCGGGCAAACCTCGCAACGGCCTGAAGGAACCGGCGGCGTTGTCGCCGGCCTTCCCAAGTCTTTGAAGATGAGTCTTTTTTCGGATTCGGCCGAGTCGCTGACTTGACTCCAGGCCCCACCCCGATTCTCCGGTGTCCGCAAAACGTTAGTCACAATCCAGTCCGAACCGGGCAGTTTTTGCCGCCCAGGGCGCCACCACGATCTGCATCCAAATAGATTCACTCTGACTTTCAGTCCGGACCCGATTGTTAACAGATGTTGACCATGTTTTTTCGGCGCGCCTAAACGTAAAAGGGAGAACCTTTCGGCTCTCCCATTAATATACCACACCCCGAAATAATCTTCGTCCTGAGGACTATTAAATACAGGCCCTCAATACTTGCAGGCCGTTTAAAAAATTACCCTTTTATACTACCCGCAATTCAGTTTCGCTCAAGTTCCACGCTGCACAAATGGTCAGCACCCATTCCGATGCACTGCGACTGGGACAGGCAACATGCTTACCGAACTGACTCTGCGGCATTGCCTGTCTCCGGCCGCTCCCGCATTTTCAGACGGTCCCCAGGGCGTGCCGTTTGTATCTCCAGTTGGCCCACGACCCGGTTCCAGCAGAAGAATTCCAGATACGAGAGCCGACCGGCTATGCCGAAAACATCATTGATTTCAGTTCTTTGGGCATTTTTTCTTGTCATTGCCGTAGTGTGCCTTGTTCTGGCTCTGGCGGCAGCAGGCGGAGAACCTTCTGACGCCGCGACGTCAGTTTTGGTTTTCGGTTCCTACAGCGCCTTAATTTTCAGCATGTTTTCCGCGATTTTTTCGCTTCTCGGCCTCTCTTTTTCGCTTAACACCTCTGTCGGCCGGCCCTTGACGCTTTTCACGGCGCTGGTCAGCACCGGATTGCTTGCCGTTTCGACCGGCCTCCACCTGTCCGGTCCGACATCGCCCCAGACCAATGCACCCGCCCTTGCCGCAGCTTTCCTGATGGTGCTGCGGGCGTTCGGTGTGGTTCTGCTGCCACCAAGGGGTGACCTCAGCGGAGTGCCACAAGCGGCATGGTCTGTCTTGTTGGCGCTGCTGGCTGCCGGTACCTGGTGGTGGGTCCTCGACAGGACCGAGGCCCCGGCCGCTCTTGCAGCCGCGCTGCTTCTTTCCTGGCCGCAACTGATCGACGGAATCAACGCATTCGCGGACAAGGTCTTTCACAAGGCAGCACTGGCGGCAGGCGCCCGTGACATTGCCCCCGGCGCCTTCACAAAGGTCGCTCATGCCCGCGATATCCTCATCGACAAGGCTGCCGTGATGTCAGGACCCAACCTGATGGTCACCAATGTCATGGCCTTCAACAACGAGCCGAAAACGCTCCTGGCCGTTGCCGCCTCCGCTGAGGCCGGATCATCCCATCCGGTCGCCCAGGCCCTGCGCGAACTGGCCAGCCAGTGGCAAGTCGCCCTCAAGATGCCGGACCGGTTCGAACCGACACCTGGTCTGGGTGTTGTTGCGCTGCTCGGCGGACAGACCGTGGTGATCGGCACGACGGACCTCCTGAAGCGCCTCAAGATCGACAGTTTTACCGCCGACGCCATTGCCCGGTCGCTGGAAGCAGACGGCAAGACGGTGCTGCGTGTCGCTGTCGGGGGACGCGTCGTGGGTGTTTTAGGACTGGAAGGCACATTGCGTCAGGATGCCGGCGTTGCGGGGATGGCCCTGCGCAAAGAGGGCCTCGTGCCGTGGCTGTTCAGTGGTGACAGCCCCAACACACGCAGCGCGCTGGCGGGCATGCTTGGCCTAGAGCTGACCGATGATCCGAAGCCGGGAGAAACCGCGCCCGAGGCCCCCTCCCGCTGCTTTCCGGACATGCCCCCCCTGGTCCTGACCCTGTCGCAGGACCGTATGGCGCTGGAATTGCGCGAAGGCGCCACGCCCGGAAAGGACGGGACGGATGCAAGGCATTCCCCCCTTGCTGTCAGCGACACCGACGACATTGGAGCCTTCCCTGCCCTGAAGGCGCTGGCCATGCGCCGCAATCTGCTGGCAGTGCACGCCCGCCGGCTGCTGTCAGGTCTCTGGCTTTTCGCCGGCCTGTGCGGTGCCTTGACCCTCCTTCCGCTGTCGGCCGCACCCGTTCTTTTTGCTATCTGTCTTGCCGTCCTTTGGACATTTGCCCGATTTTCCATTGCAGATACGCTGCACCGGAATACATGACGGGCGCATTCTCAGATTGTGGAACCGAAATCGGGTTTCAGCGCCTTTACAGCCTCATGGAGCTGGTGTTTATCGGATTTTGACACTTTGTGAGTGCATTGAGAGATGACGCGACATGAGCGACACCAAAACACCGAAACTGCGGTCCGCCGCCTGGTTCGACAATCCCGACAATCCGGGCATGACCGCGCTCTATATCGAGCGTTACCTGAATTTCGGCATCACGCGTGAAGAGCTGCAGTCGGGCAAACCGATTATCGGCATCGCCCAGACCGGCTCTGACCTTTCGCCCTGCAACCGCCACCATCTGGAGCTGGCAAAGCGTGTGCGCGAAGGTATTCGCGAGGCCGGTGGTATTGCCTTCGAATTTCCGGTTCACCCGATCCAGGAAACCGGCAAGCGCCCAACCGCGACACTGGACCGGAACCTGGCCTATCTTGGTCTCGTTGAACTGCTGTACGGTTACCCCATCGACGGCGTGGTGCTGACAATCGGCTGCGACAAGACCACACCTGCCTGCCTGATGGCCGCCGCGACGGTGAATATTCCGGCCATCGCGCTGTCCGTCGGTCCGATGCTGAACGGCTGGTACAAGGGCGAGCGCACGGGTTCCGGTACCGTCGTCTGGAAGGCCCGCCAGATGCTTGCCGCAGGCGAGATCGATCGCAAGGGTTTCATGGATCTCGTCGCCTCTGCAGCGCCGTCCGTCGGCTTCTGCAACACCATGGGCACGGCAACGACCATGAACTCGCTGGCCGAAGCCCTGGGCATGCAGCTTCCGGGGGCGGCCGCCATTCCGGCGCCTTACCGTGAGCGCGGTGCAATTTCCTACGAGACCGGCAAACGCATTGTCGACATGGTGCGCGAGGACCTGAAACCCTCCGACATCATGACCCGCGAAGCGTTTGAGAACGCCATTGTCGTCAACTCGGCCATCGGCGGTTCGACCAATGCACCGATCCACCTGAACGGCATTGCCCGCCATCTGGGTGTTGAACTGGACAACGACGACTGGCAGGAGATCGGCCATGACGTGCCGCTGCTGGTCAATCTGCAGCCAGCCGGAGAATATCTCGGCGAGGATTACTTCCACGCAGGCGGCGTGCCTGCTGTCGTCGCGGAGCTGATGCGAAATGGCAAGCTGCCGCATCCGGGCGCGCTTACTGTCAACGGCAAGGGCATCGGCGACAATTGCGACGGTGTTGTCACAGACCTGCCGGACGTCATCAAGCCGTTCAACAATCCGATGAAAGACAAGGCTGGTTTCATCAACCTGAAGGGCAACCTGTTCGACAGCGCCATCATGAAGACCAGCGTGATCTCGGAAGAGTTCCGCGACCGCTATCTCTCCAATCCGGACGATCCGGAAGCGTTCGAGGGCCGTGCCGTTGTGTTCGAAGGGCCGGAGGATTACCACGACAACATCGACAATCCGGACCTTGAGATCGATGAGCACTGCATGCTGTTCATCCGGGGCACCGGCCCGATCGGTTATCCGGGCGGTGCCGAGGTGGTCAACATGCAGCCACCCGCAGCCCTGATCAAAAGCGGGATTACATCTCTGCCCTGCATCGGCGACGGCCGTCAGTCGGGCACATCCGGTTCGCCGTCGATCCTGAACGCATCACCGGAAGCTGCCGCCATGGGTGGACTCGCGCTTTTGAAAAGCGGGGACCGTGTGCGCATCGATCTGAGGAAAGGCACTGCCGACATCCTGATTTCCGATGAGGAACTTGCGCAACGACGCACGGACCTGGAAGCGGCGGGCGGCTTCAAGATTGCGGAGAGCCAGACACCCTGGCAGGAGATCCAGCGCGCCATGATCGGGCAGTTCGACAAGGGCATGGTTCTGGAGCCGGCGGTTAAATACCAGGACGTCGCGCATACCAAGGGGCTGCCGCGGGACAATCATTGATCTGACGATCCTGTCAGGTGCATTGCCTCTGGCACCGCGAAATGTTGAAATTCTCCGTCATTACCGGACTTGATCCGGCAATCCATGCGATGATCACGGCGGCCGCACTGCCGGTGAAACGACATGGATCCCATGGTCAAGCCATGGGATGACGGAGCGTGTGGCGAAACGCTCCCGGCGGCGCATCTCTTTCGACACAGATTTCTACTTGACGATTACGTAAACGTCATGCTTCAAGAGGACAAAGACGGGCTCCGGCCCAATTCAAACGGGAGAAAACGACATGTCCTTGGAACAGCTTACCGAAGGTGTCCGCGCAAAGGTTGCCGATGGCGGCATTGAAGAATCCGTCAAGTTCGATCTTGGGGAAACGGGTATCATCTTCCTGCAAGGCTCCAGCGTTTCCAACGAAGATGACGAGGCAGACTGCACCATCAAGATGTCCGCCGAAGACCTCGGTGACCTTCTCTCGGGTGATCTGAATCCGACGGCTGCCTTTATGGGCGGCAAGATGCAGGTGGAAGGTGACATGAGCGTTGCCATGAAACTCGGCAGCATCGTCTAAGCGATTTTTGAAACAGAGCCTTTCAAGCCGGTCCTGAGGGCCGGCTTTTTTTGTTCCACGATCTCCACTCCCACCTCCCCCATTCCCATCAGCCTCATCCTGAGGAGCCCGGTACAGCCGGCCGTCTCGAAGGATGGGCCGCTTGTTTCGGAGTGTGCCGCCCATCCTTCGAGACAGGCCTTTGGCCTTCCTCAGGATGAGGTGACGGGAATGAGGCCCGGTGAAGGACGTGAAGGCTCCCTCCCGGGCCCGGCAAACAAAAAAACGGCGGGCAAGGCCCGCCGTTCGAGTTTCTGGATGGTCCGGGTCGTTACCGGTTTGTGATGATTTCCGGTCCCATCAGGCTGTAGGGCAGCCAGGTGGACAGGGCCGGGACATAGGTCACCAAGATGAGGAACAGGAGCAGGATGAGCACGAACGGCGCAGCCGCCTTGACCACCTGCACCAGACTCATCCCTGTTATCCCCGATGTGACGAACAGATTGAGCCCGATTGGCGGCGTAATCATGCCGATTTCCATGTTCACGACCATGATGATGCCGAGGTGAACCGGATCGACGCCGAGTTCCATGCCGATCGGGAAGACCACCGGCGCCACGATCAGAAGCAGGCCCGACGGTTCCATGAACTGACCACCAAGCAGCAGCAGCAGGTTAACCGCGATCAGGAAGGTGAACCAGTTGAAACCGGCTCCGACCATCCAGTCGGTGATTGCCTGCGGAATCCGCTCCGATGTCAGCACGTGGGCAAACAGCAGGGCGTTGACGATGATGAACATCAGCATGATGGTCGTCTTCGCCGCATCCACCATCACCTTCTTGGTGTCCTTGTGGAACATGGCCGGAAGAAACTTCCAGACGATCAGTCCGATATTCCGACCCCAGATCTTTGCGCCGATACCATAGATGGACGGCAGCTCGGCAGGGCTGACACGGCCACGCAGAAGCGGATAGCCAATCAGCGCAGCCAGCAGGACAATGGCACTGTCGATGCCGTAGAAACCCTGTCTGTCCGTGACCATGCCGGCGATGCTCGACCAGGCGAACATTGCGGCAAACCCGTAGGTGATGGTCTTGAAACCGGCCAGTCCCAGAGGGCCGTCCTGTTCCTGCACCCAGCGAATGCCACTGAGCGGGCCCATGTCGCGATAGACGAAGAGTGCCACCAGACAGGCGTAAACGGCCGCCACTGCCGCAGCTTCGGTTGGGGTGAAGATACCGCCGTAAATGCCGCCCAGGATAATGACCATCAGGAACAGGCCAACGGCCGCTTCCATCATGGCATGCCAGATTTCCTTGAAGCCCGGCCACGGCTGGGCCGGCAGGTTCTTGACGCGTGCCATGACGTAGATGGCGATCATCAGCATCAGACCGGCGATCAGCCCTGGAACCACACCGGCAAGGAACATCCGGCCAACGGAAACGTTGGTTGCAGCCGCATAGACCACCATGACGATGGAAGGCGGGATCAGGATGCCGAGCGTACCGGCATTGGCAATAACGCCCGCGGCAAACTCCTTCGTGTAGCCTGCCTGCCGCATGCCGGCGATGGCGATGGTACCGATCGCGACCACGGTTGCGGGCGACGAGCCTGACAGAGCTGCAAACAGCATGCAGGCGAAGACGCCGGCGATCGCCAGACCGCCCCGGATCGCACCGACGGACGCGATCGAGAAGCGGATGATGCGCTTGGCAACACCGCCCGTCGACATGAAGGCCGATGCCAGAATGAAGAAGGGAATCGCCAGGAGTGTGTAGTTCTGCGACGCCGTGAACAGCTGCAGCGCCACCGACGAGATGGAATCGTTGGAGAAGATGGCAATCGCCAGAACGCTGGACAAGCCGAGCGAAATGGAGATCGGAACGCCCAGGAACAAGAAGCCGAGGACGAGAATGAAGAGAATTGCTGCTTCCATTGCCCCGGCCTCAGTCCTTCAAGACGTCTTTGTTTTCAGCGACGAGGTCTTCCGCCTCATGCGCGGCGATCATCATCTCGCGCTCGCCGGTAATGATCTGCCAGGCCGCCTGGATGCAGCGGAACATGAACAGGAACAGGCCGATGGGCAGGATCAGATAGGCGATCCAGCGTTGAACACGCTCTTTCGTGCCGAAGGTTTCAATGATCGCGTCGGGATAGCGCAGGTCGTCGAGACCGATGCCGATCTTGTACATCTTGGACCAGTAGTCGATCGCGCCGCCTCTGGTATCGAGACCGAAGATGTGCAGCCATTCCGACCAGAGCAGCGTCAGCGCGTAGACAACGCCGCAGAGCGCACCGAACACGGCAACAGCGCGGAACACCGGCTTGGGAAACAGGCGGATGACCGCATCGACGCCCAGATGCGAGCCGATTTTGACGCCATAGCTCATGCCGAACAGGATCAGCCAGGCGAACAGGATACGTGTGAATTCCAGGGCACCGGTCCAGCCGGAATTAAAGCCGTATCGCGCCACCACCTGGGTGAAGGATACGATGGTCATGGCGGCCAGGAGAAAGGCGAGTACACCTTCCTCGAAGCGCGTGACCCAATTGTCGACGCGTTGCATGCGTTTCCCCCGAATTGGCCTCTTGGTTATCAGCGTGTCCGCCGGCATGGTTGCGCGTGCGGCCGCGGGACCTTGGCAGAAGGGCCGGACGATCCGGCCCTTCCAGGAGTTGTTTCAGGTCAGCCTTAGCTGGCGTTGTTGGAAGCGACGGCGGAGTCGATCAGGTCCTTACCGATATCGCCTTCAAACTTGTCCCAAACCGGCTTCATGGCGCCAACCCATGCCTTGCGCTGCTCCGGGGTCAGTTCACGAATGGTGGAACCGGCATCCAGAACGTTCTGGCGGTTCTGGGCTTCAGCAGCTGCCACGTTACCGTTTGCGGTTGCAGTGACTTCTTCCACGATGGTCAGGAACTGGTCACGAACTTCCGGATCCAGGCTGTCCAGCCACTCGTCGGAAGTGACGAGCAGGTAAGCAAGCAGCTGGTGGTTGGTTTCGGTGATGCCGTCCTGCACTTCGAAGAACTTCTGGGTGTAGATGTTGGACCAGGAGTTTTCCTGACCGTCCACAACACCGGTCTGCAGTGCACCGTAGACTTCCTTGAAGGCCAGCTTCTGAGCGTTGGCGCCCATGGCTTCGATCATGGCAACAGCCACGTCAGAGGTCTGCACGCGGAACTTCAGGCCTTTTGCATCGTCCGGAACCAGCAGCGGCTTGTTGGCGGAGAACTGCTTCAGGCCGGAGCTCCAGTAGCCGAGGCCCTGGAAACCGTAGTCGGTCATGGAGTTCAGGAGTTCCTTGCCGTTTTCACCGGTGGTGAAGCGCTCGACGGCGTCCAGATCCTGGAACAGGAACGGCAGGTCGAACAGGCGGAACTTCAGCGTGTAGGCTTCGAACTTGGAAAGCGACGGCGCAGCAAGCTGAACATCGCCGAGCAGAAGAGCTTCCATTACCTTGTCGTCGTCGAACAGCTGAGAGTTCGGGAACACCTGCATGCAGGCCTTGCCGTTCATCTCGTCGTTGACGCGTTCCGCCAGCAGCGTGGCAGCGTCGCCTTTCGGGTGGCCGGTTGCGGCAACCACGTGGCTGAACTTGATGACGATTTCACCGTCATTGCAATCGTCAGCCGCATAAGCGTTCGCAGACAGGGCCAGAGACGCCGCGGTAGCTGCGGCGAGAGCGAATTTTTTCATCGGATGTCCTCCCAGACATTTCAGTATGACGGCCATTCGGGCCGGACAGCGTGGTGGCTGGTCGGCACCCTATTGGCAAAGTCCGTGCCAAGTGCCGGAAGAGCAACAAAAAGCGCCGATTTCTGCAGGTTAACAAAAAGTTTCAAATGAACCTGGTCGGGAGAGACTTTCGTTTATGGGTCGAGTCAGACACATGGCATGAAACCGGATGTGTCGAAACCGACACATTTCCGGCCTGCTACATCATATTTTAAGCCGTAAAGCGCCGAATTATCAGTGCCAGATAGCGCCTGAAGAACGGTCGTGGCGCAGCTTGACCTTCAGGCGTGCCAGCTTGTCCGGATTGCGCATGTTGTAGATACGCTCCAGCCGCCCATCGGCGTCATAGGCGAACATCACGGCTGTCACGATCTCGTCGCCGTAGAACATGACGAGGCCACGCGTTCCGTTCAGATCCAGTATCTTGATCTGGCAGGGCTCCCAGAGGCGGCCAAGAATAAGAACCGCGTAGCGAGCGACCTCGTCCGCGCCTTCCAGGATCCGGCTCATGGCCGTTGCCTTGCCGCCACCATCGGACTGGAGTTGTACGGTTTCGGCGAGAAGGCCCGTCAGGTGGTCCGTGGATCCTGTTTCAATTGCGGTGAGAAAGGCAGACAGGATCCGGTCCTGATGATCGGCTGGAGGAACAAAACGGGAGGTCGGACCCTGCACATGTCTGCTTGCGCGGGACACCAACTGGCGGCAGGCCTGTTCGGTAACCCCCAGAGTTTCGGCAACTTCGTCATACGGCTTTGCGAAAATCTCGCGCAGCAGGTAGGCGGCGCGCTCCTTCGGGCTGAGGCGCTCCAGCAGCAGGAGGAACGCTGTCGTCAGGGATTGTGCCCTGTCCAGGTCGGTCTCCGGGTCCGAGCCACTTTCGAACTGAAGCGGTTCGGGGATCCACGGGCCGACATAGTCGACCCGTTTCCTGTGAGCGGCCTTGAGAGTGTCCAGGCAGCAATTGGTGCAGACCGTGGTGAGGAATGCTTCCGGATTCAGGATGCCGGCACGATCCGTGGATTGCCACTTCAGGTATGTGTCCTGCACCGCATCCTCGGCATCCGCCATGGAGCTGAGCATGCGATAGGCCAGCCCCATCAGCTTCGGGCGTACCGTCTCGAAAACATCGATGCCTGGAGCGTCACTCATGTCAGTGGTTCGATACCTGTACCCGGTTCCACAGATTGATCATTGCGACCGCGGCGGTGATCGCACTGATCTCGGCGTCATCGAAGTGGCGGCGCAATTCACCGCGCAATGCCTCATAGTTCGTATCGACCTGAAGACTGGTCAAGGCTTCCGTCCAGGCAAAGGCCGCCTTCTCCGCCGGCGTGTAGTCATCAACGTGCCGCCAGACCGTCAGGCGCTGCAAACGCTCCTGGGTCTCGCCCGCGTCGAGCGCTTCCTGGGTGTGCATCTTCACGCAATAGGCACACTGGTTGATCTGCGAGGCACGCAGATCGATGAGATGCCGCAGTTTCGGCTCCAGCCCTGCCTTGCCGATCTCACCGCTGGCAGCAACGAAACGCTTCACGATATCGGGGACATTTTCGTAGTGATTGATGGCATTAGAGGTCGTCATTGGCGTGTCTTCCATTCAGGTTTCAGGGTGTGACACAGGGTTGACGACCGGGGGCAGCGATTTGTGACACCGGCCCGAAACTTTTTTCGGCCATTCGTTTTGCCGACCCGCCCAGCAAGCCGGGACGGCAAGGAAATCAGGTCATTGTCAGACGGAAAGCGCTTCGTCCTTGCCGAGACCGTATTTGCGCATTTTCTCGTAAAGCGCCTTTCGCGAGAGCCCAAGGTTCTCGTAAGTGGGCTTGATGGCACCGTCGTTGCGCTTGAGTTCGGCGACGATCAACGCCCGTTCATATGTCGCGACCTGTTCGAACAAGGTGGATCCGGCACCGCTGCTGGGCGCGTTGACCAGCTCGACACCGAGCACGAAACGGTCGGCGACATTGCGCAACTCGCGGACGTTGCCCGGCCAGTCCCGCGCCATCAGCTCGGCGAGATATTCCTCGTTGATGTCCGGGATCTCGCGCCGGTAGCGTGCCCGGGCTTCCACCGCCAGATGCCGGAACAGGAGGGGGATATCCTCCAGCCGGTCGCGCAACGGTGGAATGGCAACGTTGACGACATTGAGCCGGTAGAACAGGTCCAGCCGGAACCGGCCTTCCTTGCCGGCGGCCTCAAGGTCTTCCTTGGTGGCCGCGATGAAGCGCACATCCAGTTCGATCGCCTTGTTGGAGCCGAGCCGTTCGATTGTCCGGGTCTCGATCACGCGCAGCAGCTTGACCTGCAGTTCCAGCGGCATGGATTCGATTTCGTCCAGAAACACGGTGCCCCCATGGGCATGTTCCAGCTTGCCGATGCGCTGTCCGCTGGCACCGGTAAAGGCGCCCTTCTCGTGGCCGAAGAGTTCAGATTCGATGATTTCGGCGGGAAGCGCCCCGCAATTGAGGGCGACGAAAGGCTTTTCCTTGCGGGGGCCTTCGTCATGCAGTGCCCGGGCGACCACCTCCTTGCCGGAGCCGGTCTCCCCCAGGATCAGCACATCGGCATCGGTTGCCGCCAGGGCCGTGACATTGCGGCGAAGCAGTTCCATGGCGGCGGTGCGCCCCACGAGACGGCTTTCCAGGCCCGTTCGGTCTGCCAGCTCCTCGCGCAGCTTGCGGTTTTCCAGCACCAGCCGGCGCTTGTCGAGCGCGCGTTCCACCACGGAGGCAAGGCGCGAAACGGAAAAGGGCTTTTCCATGAAATCATAGGCACCGGCGCGCATGGCCTCGACCGCCAGTGGCACATCGCCATGGCCGGTGATCAGCACCACGGGCAGGGCGGGATCGATCTCGAAGGCCCGCTTCATGACCTGGAACCCGTCCGTTCCGGGCATGCGAATATCTGTAACAAGCACGCCGTAGAACCCGCGGTTGACCCGCTCCAGGGCTTCTTCCGGTTCACCGGTTGCAAACACCGCCTGGCCGGACAACTCCAGCCCCTGGCTCAAGGAGCCACGCAGGTCCGCTTCATCGTCAATCAGTAGGACGGTCGCCTGATCCATTAACGCCTATCTCATTTCATTCCGCTGCAAGGACATGCTCATCGGCCACCGGCAGGCGCATGGTGAACACCGCACCGCCACCGTCGCGATTCGCCGCCTTCAGCGATCCGGAAAAGTCATGAACGATCTTGTAGGCAATCGACAAGCCCAGCCCGAGCCCGGCGCCGACATCCTTGGTGGTGAAAAACGGGTCGAAGATCTGTGGCAGCACATCGGCATCAATGCCTGTGCCATTGTCACTGACTGTCAGAACCGCTTCGCTGCCTTCTTGCCTCAGTTCCAGCCGCACTTCGGGCATGGCAAGCGATGCGGCGTTGCCGCTGACGGCATCCAGTGCGTTGGACAGGAGATTGATGACCACCTGCTCCAAGCGGATGCGCCCGCCCTTGACGATGATATCTTCTGTCGGCAGCGCCAGATCGAGACGCACCTTGCTCTGCTTGATATGTGGCTGCAGCAGAAGCGTTGCCTCGTCGATCACCTGACGCAGGGACACCGGCTTGATGTCGGTGCCAGACTTGCGCGTGAAACCTTTCAGCGTCTTGGCGATTTCGGCCATGCGGCTGACCATGCCTTCGATCCGCGAGAGATTGCCGAGGGCTTCGTCCGCACGCCCCCGCTCGATCAGCATGCCTGCCACTTCGGCATCGGAACGGATAGCTGCCAGTGGCTGGTTGTACTCGTGACTGAGAGCCGCAGACATCCTGCCGAGCGTTGCCAGCTTGGCTGCCTGCACGAGTTCGGCCTGGGCCAGACGCAAATCGGCTTCAGCCTGTTCGCGCTCGCGCACTTCCTGTTCCAGAAGGACGTTGGTGCGGCGAAGATCCGCTGTCCGTGATTGCACACGGCGCTCCAGGCGCAGTGCGCTCGCCCGGTTGCGCCGTTCCTGGCGCACGAATTCTTCCCGCCTGACGATCAGGATGGCGATACCTCCGGCGGCGATCACACAGACCAGAAGCGCGACCAGCATGGCCCAGCCGGATCGCTGGCGGGCATCCTCGATCGTCACAAGCGTTCTGACCTGCCAACCGAGAACGGCCAAGTTCTCCGTCAATTGCAGGTAATAGTAGGGAGACGGCGTTGCCGGCAGCAGGACCTCGATGCGCTCAGCCACCGACATGTCGGCGATATCCCGGCCGACAGAAAGCTCGTCCATCCGCTTGCCGCGCCATGCGGGCACATTGGTGACCACAATCCGGCCACTGCCATCCAGCGCGACCAGCGGTTCCTTGCTGAGTGCCCAGGCCTGCTCGACGTCTTCCAGACTGACCCGGACGGCAATCACGCCGACGATGGAGCTACCCCGGCGCAACGGCGAGGCGAAGACATAGTTCGATGCGGCCTCTGGCGTACCGGGGATGAGCTGCCGGCCGAGCTGGCCCTGAAGGGCCTGTTCGAAGGCATGTCCGATACGTTCCGCCCCGCCGAAGGAGCCCGTCGGCACACCATCCTGGCTGGAGACCACGACATTGCCTTGCCTGTCCATAAGCCAGATCTCTTCCGCGCCCGACATGCCGGCAGCGATCGCGGCGATGCCGGGGTCTCCAGACCTGCCCGTGCTCATCAGCAACTGACCGATATCCGGACCACGTGCCAACAGCGGAGACAGCAGGCGGAACTTGTCGAGAAGTCTTTCGAGAACGGCTGTCTGAACCGCAAGATTGGCCCGCGCACCGGTTTCCACCTCCGCAAGCGTGATCCGCAAGCTGGCAAGCCCGGTCAGCCACATCAGTGCGACCGTCGACAGGATCGCCGCCGCTCCGATACCGATCTTCAGCCTGCGCCAGGTCCGGCGCTTGGTCTTGCGCAACATCGCGTCAGTATAAACAAGCCGCGCGCCGCGTGAAGCGGGAGCCTTATCCAGCGAAATCCTCCCCGGTAGCCGTGTCCGACAGGGCCGGTGCACGCTGGCGCCGGTCAATGGCAACGCTCTTGATCAGAACCGTGACGTCCTTGCCTGTGTGGAGATCAAGGTCGGCAACGGACGCGCGGGTGATGCGGGCACGCAGCACCTGTCCGCTGACGGAGCAAAGGATTTCCGCATAGGGACCGCTTTCACTCGAAATACTGCGGATTGTCGCCGCGAAGGCATTGCGGATGGACAGGCCCTCCGGCGGTTTGACTGCCAGGGCAACGTCCCTGGCCCGGATGCGCAGGCGCACCGCATCGCCCGGCACGGCTGCCATATCCGGTATCTGCAGTGTGGCTCCGCCTATATCGACATCGGTCAGGCCCCAGTCCGGGTCACATCTGGTGACGGTACCTTCCAGCAGCGCGCTGGCCTCGTGACGGCCGGTTGCCCGGCCCAGATCGGTCCGCGCGAGCATGTCGGCCACCGGTCCAAAGGCGGGCGTGCGTCCATCAGACAGGATCACGAGCGTGTTGGACAGGCGCGCCACTTCCTCGATGGAATGGCTGACATAGAGGATCGGGATTCCCGCTTCCACGCACAGACGGTCCAGATAGGGAAGAATGTCGTTTCGCCGCGCTTGATCGAGATTGGCCAGCGGCTCGTCCATGATCAGGAGCCGCGGGTCCGACAGAAGCGCTCGCCCGATGGCCACCCGTTGCCTCTCGCCGCCAGAAAGAGTTCCGGGTTTTCGCTCCAGGAGCCCAGCCAACCCCAACAGATCGACCACTTCGGCCATGTCCCGGGTCCCAGGCCTGCGGCCCGCCCAGCGCGCATAGGTGAGGTTCGAGGCAACGCTGAGATGCGGGAACAGCCGGGCATCCTGAAAGACGTGACCGATCCTGCGTGCCTGCACCGAGAGGTTGATATTCTTGTTCGCGTCGAAAAGGGTCGTGCCGTTGACGGTGATATGTCCGCTGAGCGGCTTGATCAGCCCGGCGATCATGTTGGTGAGCGTTGTCTTGCCGGCCCCCGACTGGCCGAAAAGCGATGTCACCCCGCCACGGCTGTTGAACCGGGCTTCAAGATCAAGCTGACCGACACGGCCGGTGATGTCGACATCAAGCATGACCGCCCCCCATGCGCGCGCGCAATCGGCGCGCCAGTGCTTCCGAGGCGATCAGCGCCGCAAAGGCGACAAAGGCCGCAATCAGCGTCAGGCGGAAGGCAGCCAGTTCTCCACCAGGGGTCTGGGTGGCGGTATAGAGCGCCAGAGACAGGGTTCTTGTCTCCCCCGGAATGTTGGAGACGAAGGTTATGGTCGCACCGAATTCGCCCATGGCCTTTGCAAAACCCAGGATCGCGCCACCGAGAATTCCCGGCAGGGCAAGAGGCAGGGTGACCGTCAGAAAGGCGGTCAGGCGATGGGCACCGAGAGACTTGGCCGCTTCTTCCAGTTTCGGGTCCACGGCTTCGAAGGAAATTCGGATCGGCCTGACCATCAACGGAAAAGCCATCACACCGGCAGCAAGCGCTGCACCGGTCCAGTTGAAGGCGAAGGTGACACCGAAGACACTGTCCAGAAACGATCCGACCGGACCCTTGCGGCCAAAGGTCAGCAGCAGCACGTAGCCCGTGACCACCGGTGGCAAGACGAGCGGCAGATGCACAAGAGCATTGACGGCGCCGTGGCCGGTGAACCGGTAGCGGGCAAGTACGAAGGCCATCAGAACGGCAAGCGGCAGCGCGACAGCGAGGGCGGCAGAAGCGACCTTGAGGGTCAAGAGAAGGGCCTGCCATTCCCCGGGCTGGAGATTGAAAAAATCCACGTCTGCTCAGTCTTCTCGTTCCGGTACGCGGCCGAATTTTCTCAGCCACCTGCCGTTATCGGTTAGAACACCGCAGGAACGCAAGATGTCGTTTGTCCTGAGCCTTCAATGCAAAGCAGCGTGCCTGGGGTCAACAGCCCCTGTCCGGCTTGAGCATGTCTATTCCGATGGCCAGCGCCGGTGCGATCGGCTAGGGTCGCGTTCCCTCCTTGTTGCAGCCGATTCCAGGACACTGCATGACAATCTCGCTGAAGACCCAGGTCCCCGACATCGATACCTATTTGCGCCTGCGGGTCGATTCCGGGCTGAGCGGCTACGGCAGGGACGCGGCGGAAATCGGGCTGAAGAACAGCCTGTTTTGCGTGATGCTTTTTGACGGCGATGAAGCGATCGGCATGGGGCGTCTCATTGGTGACGGCGGCTGTTTTGTCCAGGTAACGGATATCGCGGTTTTGCCCGCCTACCAGGGGCAGGGCCTTGGCAAGCGCATCATGGCAGCCCTGACTGCCCATATCGAAAGCGCATTCCCGCCCTCGGCCTATGTCAGCCTGATCGCCGATGTTCCGGCCAATGCGCTTTATGCCCAATTCGGCTTTGAAGAAACCGCGCCGGTTTCCCTGGGTATGGCACGCCGGGCAGGTGTCAAAAACCCGGTCTGACAGACCGGCAGCGGGAAAATATATTCGCGCTCGCAAATCGGGTCGTTTGGGCGTTTTGAGCCGCCTAGGGTCTTCTCACAACCATTGAGGAGACAACACCATGTTTCAGATCGAGCCTCTTCCCGCCACCGAGTTTGCACATTTGAGCAACCTGAGTGACACGGAACTCGCGCAGAAGGGCATTCAGGTGCACATTTCGGACGGCGCGTTTCCCTGCCGTGTGTCACTTGCCGATGCAGCCCCGGGTACCCGGGTTTACCTGCTCAATTTCGAGCATCAACCTGGCGAAACGCCCTACCGCTCCCGGCATGCGATCTTTGTCGCCGATGGCGCGAAGGAAAGCCATCCGGACCCGGACACGATCCCGGAAGTCGTGGCGAAGCGCCTGCTGTCGGCACGAGCCTTCAACCGGGCCCACGAGATGATCGACGCGGAAGTCGTTGAAGGCCGTGAGCTGGAAGGTGTCATCCGGACGTTCTTCGACAATCCGCAAGTCGACTACATTCACCTGCATTTTGCTCGCCGCGGCTGCTACGCGGCAAGGGTTTCACGCACCGCATGGACCTGATCAATAAAGCCTGAGCAAGCCTTCGGAGGTGGCTTCTTCCAGAAGAGCCTCCGGGGTCTGCTTCAGCTTGCCATGCCGGATCATCGCATCGCCGATGTCGCCCAGGTCATCGGCATTGCGCCAGCTTTCCGGTTGCCAGATCTTCGAGCGGACCATCGCCTTCGGGCAATGCATGAATGCCCGGGTGATCTCCACTGCCAGCGCCATCGCCGGCTGTTTGCCCTCCACCTGCATCCGCTCCAGCAACCAGGCATCCCGGACGATGCGGGCTCTGCCCGACACCCTCAAGGTCTCGCCCTTGCCCGGGATCAGAAAAATAAGTCCGACGCGCGGGTCCTTCAGCAGATTGTGGTAGCTGTCGAGGCGGCGGTTTCCGGGGCGGTCGGGGATCGCCAGCAATTTGTCGCTCAAGACGGTGACAAAACCGGCCGGGTCCCCCTTGGGGCTCACATCGATCACGCCCTCCGGATCAACCGTCGCGATCAGGCAAAAGGGGGATCGTGCAATGAACTGCCTGCACAGGCTATCCAGTGCCTTGATCTCCTTTACCCTTACCTTTTTAGGCGCGGTTCCGGCATGGGCTTCGAGCTGGTCAACTGTTGTTATCGGGTCGTTGAAATCTGAAAGTGTCGTGGGATCTTCCGGCATGGCAACCTCCCTGGATCTGCCTGCTGGCGCTTTCACCATCAAACGGCGCTGCGAACGCAAAGACAAGGCGTTTCGCTGGAATCACGGTTTTTCCAAACTGGCGCCCCGATTCTGGCTAAACTGGATCTTACCTGAGCAACATCGCACCCATCATAAAGGGATCGCATTGCCGATTTAAACTTTAACGGTAATCTTTGCGAAATACACCTCAAGGGAGATCCGGCCATGCCGACCGCAGCCAAACGCCGTGCCGCCTTCAAAGCTCTTCACGAAAAAGGGCGTGCTTTCCTGATGCCGAATCCCTTCGATATCGGCACAGCCCGCATTCTGGACGGGTTGCGGTTTGACGCGATGGCCACATCCAGCGCCGGATATGCCTGGACGCAAGGCGTTAAGGATGCCGAAGGACTGATCACGCGCGACGATGCGCTCGGACATGCCGCCGACATCATTGCCGCGACCAGCGTGCCGGTGAACGGTGACCTGGAGAACGGGTTCGGCGACAGCCCGGACGATGTGGTGGCAACGGTCAAAGGGGCGATCGAGGTTGGCCTCGCCGGCTGCTCCATCGAGGATTACACGACCGATCCGAAACATCCCTACTACGATCTGGAGCTGGCGGTGGAGCGGATCAAGGCGGCGGTGGATGCCAAGAACCGGCTGGCTCCGGATTTCGTCCTGACTGCCCGCAGTGAAGGGCCCGTCCAGACGCAGCATGAACTTGACGAGACGATCAAGCGGCTGAACGCCTTTGCAGAGGCGGGTGCCGATTGCGTCTATGCGCCGGAGCTGAAGGACAAGGAACAGATTGCCGCCGTTCTGGCCGCCGTGAAAGCGCCGATGAACGTCTTGGCCGGGCGCAAGAACTTCCACCTGACCCGCAAGGAACTGGGCGACATGGGTGTTGCGCGTGTCTCCATCGGGGCAGGTCTGGCACGGCTTGCCTACCGCGCCTTCATTGCTGCTGCCGAAGACATGAAAGACGGTGGCACGTTCGGCTGTTTCGACAGGACCGAAACCATGCCGGAAGGAATTCCCGATTTCGAATCCTTCATGAAAACAAGGCCCTGATCCGTAATGGACGCCCAACAAGTTTCCGAAGGCTTTGACCTGGCGAACCCGGGTGATGCAGTCGCAATGACCGAACTCGCCCGGCGGGCCTATGCGCATTATATCCCGGTCATCAACGCCGTGCCCGTGCCAATGACCGCCGATTATGCCCCGCATATACGGCAGGACGACGTCTGGGTGCTCCGCTCCGGCAACTCTCTTGCCGCCAGCCTCGTTCTGATCCGGCATCCGGACCATCTCCTGATCGAAAGCATCGCCGTTGATCCGGAAGAGCAGGGCAAGGGCCGTGGCAGGCAGCTGCTCGACTGGGCGCGGCGGCGGGCAGCGGACATCGGGCTGAGCGAAATCCGGCTCTATACCAACGTGCTCATGACCGAAAACCGGGCCTGGTACCAGCGTGCGGGCTTCGCGGAAACCCATGAGGAACAGCGCGGCGACAAGCGGATCGTCCACATGCGGCTGACTTTGTGACCAAGCTGCTTGCCAACTCCGGGTGCGCTGGAAAGCATTGATCCGGGGCCGGGCAGAGCCCGGCCCCGGATGTCAGCAGCCACGTAAGCCTTGGCCTTCCAGACCCGCTACTCCAAGCCCCAGGTTTTCTGCTTCTTCTGCTTCATGACACTTCGAACCATCTTGCCGAATGCCCGGTCCTTGGACCTGCGCTCCGCCAGACTTGCAGAGTTGAAGGCTTCTTCCGCCTTCAGCTTTCGCCACCTGTTCAGCCGGCCAGGTTCCAGGGTGCCCTCCTCCAGCGCGGCCTGAACAGCGCAACCGGGCTCCGTCTCGTGCCGGCAGTCAGTGAAGCGGCAACGGGATGCCAGTTCGTTCAGATCCGAGAACAGATCATCGATCCCGGCTGCCACATCCGTCAGCTGCAGTTCACGCATGCCCGGTGTATCCAGCACCAGACAGCCGCCTGGAACCACGTGAAGTTGCCGGTGGGTCGTCGTGTGACGGCCCTTGGCATCGTCTTCGCGAATAGCCTGCGTGGCTATGTCCTCGGTGCCTGAAAGCGCGTTGGTTAGCGTCGACTTGCCGACGCCCGAAGAGCCAAGGAAGGCAACTGTTTTGCCCGGCTTGCACCAGGCCGCGAGTTTCAGGCCCGGCTCATCGCCACGCGCGTCCAGCGTCACGACCGGAACCGAGTTCGAAATCGTCCGAGCCTGATCGACATAGTTTTCCGGATCGCTCGCCAGATCCGACTTGGTCAGGACGATCACCGGATCGATACCGGCTTCGAATGCAAGGGCGATGTACCGCTCCAGCCGGGCGATATTGAAGTCCTGATTGCAGGAAGACACCACGAACACCGTGTCGATGTTGGCTGCGATCAGCTGGATCTGTCGATCGGTTCCAGGTGCACGGCGTTTGAGCAGGCTCTGTCGCTCCAGCACCCGGCTTGACGGCGGATGAGCGCGGTCCAGCAGCAACCAGTCGCCTACCGTGGCGTTCCTGACAGGCAGGATCGCTTCGTCAAGCCCTTCGCCGACCACGTGAAACGCGTTTCGATGGACCTCGACAACACGGACGGGCGGTGTTGCCGTCAGCTCGTCGGAGCTGATCTGTTGTGCAAAATAGGGCCGCCAGCCAAGTGAAAGAAGCCGTGAAGTGTTTTTGTCCGGCCCATCGTTTCCGGGGCGTGCGGGAAAGAAGTCGGAATAGTTCCGTACCATTGGATTGTCTCGTGAATTAAACACACGTCATCAGGCGCCCGCCAAGGCACCGGTTCATGTATTCAAGGCTCTCTGATCTTCAGAGAGCCTGCTCACGCAATCTCTGACATCCAATCTCCATGGGACGCACCTCGAAGGTGCCCGTTTTAAGTAGTCGCAAAGACGCCCCGATACAAGCATCCCGCAGATGGACCAGGCTTATTCCGGCCGCTCGCCGACATAGGCGGCCCGAGGCCGGATCTGTTCCGGCGCCGCATATTGCTCCAGTGCATGAGCGATCCATCCGGTCATGCGGGCAGCGCAGAAGATGATCTTGCCGGCGTCCTTCGGCAGGTCATAGGTCTTTTGTGTGGCCGCCAGGGCAAGATCGATGTTCGGCGCTTCGCCAAACAGGTCACGCGCAACCGTAATCAAACCCGGCAGACGCTGAACGAAGGGATGCGCGGGCTCGCTGCGGTAAAGCACGTCGAGCAGGCAAGCGGCGCGCGGATCCGGACCGCGGTAGATTGTGTGACCGAAGCCGGGCAGGGGCTCGCCCCGGCTCAACCGGTCCGAAAGCAGGGTTTCTATGTCGGTGTCCGGCCCGACATCGGACAGCCATGCCGTTGTCCTGTCGGATGCAGCACCGTGGCGCGGACCGGCAAAGGCCCCCAGACCGGAAATGAGCGCCGCGTGAAGGGGCGCCCGGGTGGAGGCAGCGCAGCGCGTCGCGAAGGCACTGGTGTTGAGCTCGTGGTCGGCACACAGGATCAGCGCCGCCCGGATCACGTTCTTCGCCGAAGACGACACGCCGAAAGCGTTGGCAATCTGCGTGTGGATCGGCACGTCGACCGGATCTGCGTTGAGGAGAGCTGCAACCGCGTAGCGCAGCAGGGCAGCGCCTTTCACCTGCAGAAGCTTGGGTGCCTGCGTGTAGGCGGCCTTGTCCTGCAGCGGCCAGGCGGCAAGGGCGACCATCAGCCGGTCCAGAGGCGCAAGTCCCTCCGGCAGGTTGGGCGGGGGCAATGGAGCGCTTTCGGCAAACGGGTCTTCCTGCGACGCCCAGAGTAGGGTCGCAACGGTTTCAAGCGTGGAGGTTTGCGCCAGATCGACCGCCGGCCGGCCACGATAGACCGGACCGGCTTCCGAAATCAGCGTCAGTTCGGTTTCCAGCACCGGGTCGCCGGTCAAGGGCCGGGCACCGGAGTAGTCGTCGGCAGCCTTGCGGCCTTTCATGCGGCGCACATCCACCGCGTCGTAGCGGCGCTGCTTGCCTGGGCCGGCAACGGAATTGATCAGCCCCCGGCTGACGTAGGCGTAGAGAGTCGCGGGCTGAACACCAAGTTCGGCAGCGGCTTCACGGGCGGACAGGTAGATCGGCTTACTCATACATTGATTTTAATTATCAACATTGATCAATGCAATCTTCTCTTTCTATCTGACCGGGAAAGAAAAGGAGATAGCCATGACCGAAGCGCCGAACCCCGCCCGGATGACGCCGGACCCGATAGCCGGTTTGGAGGGCGTTGTTGCCGCCACCACCATGCTCAGCCATGTCGACGGCCAAAAGGGTGTCCTCATCCTCTATGGCCGCCATATCGAAGATCTGGCCGGCAAGCTGAGCTTCGAGGAAGCCGTCCGGCATCTGTGGCAGGATTTCCAGATGCCTGAGGCCTCGTCCCTGCGTGAGGCTTTCGGTGAAGCCCGGAGGGCCGCCTTTGCCGTCATGCCGGTTCTTGAAGCTGCCCCTTCCAGCCTCGGCGTTTATGAACGCATGCAGCTGGGCCTGGCTGCCTTGCCGATGTCCACCGGCCTGCCCGACGCGATTGCGATCAGCGGCGCATTGCCCGTCTTTCTGGCTGCGTCTCACCGGATTGCCAGGGGACAGACGCCGATCGCACCGGACAGCACCCTGGAGACCGCAACCGATCTTCTGCGCATGCTGACGGGCGAGCTGCCGCTTGCCGACCATGCCGCCGCGCTCAATCGCTATCTTGTGACAATCCTGGATCACGGGCTGAACGCTTCCACCTTCACGGCGCGCGTGATCGGCTCGACCCAGGCGAACCTGAAACAGGCCGTTCTTGGTGCGATGGGCGCCCTCAGCGGGCCGCTGCATGGCGGCGCGCCGGGCCCTGTGCTGGACATGATCGATGCTATCGGCAGTCCGGAAAACGCAGCTGCCTGGATCGGCGAAGCCTTGGCACGCAAGGAGCGGCTGATGGGATTCGGTCACCGGATCTACAGGACGAGGGATCCGCGCGCGGACGTCCTGAAGGCAGGGCTGCGCCTGCTTGGGCCTGAGAACCCGAAAGTGCGTCTGGCGGAGGAGATCGAACAGGCAGCGCTTGCCGCACTGAAAACTGCCAAGCCCGACCGGCCGTTGGAAACCAACGTGGAGTTCTATACCGCCGTCCTGCTGGACGCGATCGGCATCGACCGGACCCTGTTCACGCCGCTGTTTGCCGTCGGCCGGACACCGGGCTGGTGCGCCCATGTTCTGGAACAGCAGGAAACCGGCAAGTTGATCCGGCCTTCGTCGCATTATGTGGGACCGAGCCCCACGTGACGGAGATAGGCTGAAAGCCTGTTACCGCGAGATACCCAGCCCGGAAGACGGATCATCCGCCTTCCGGGCGCGTGTGTTCAGCCGGTAGACCATGTCGCGCACCCACATGTGCAGCGGTGCGCGGTGGTTGAGCGTGGTCCACACGAGGCTGATCGTCACCGACGTTTCCACCGGGCAGGGAACCACATGAAGTCCATCCGCAACTGATCTGGACAACCGTTCCGGCACCGTGGCGACGAGGTTCGATCCCGCGACCAGACGCTCCAGCCCGGCCGGGCTCGGCACGCGCAAGGCGACTTTCAAGTCCTTGTTCATGCGCTCAAGCTCGATGATGTAGCGTGACCGCCATTGACCGCCGTAGGTGACGAGCACGTGGTCGAGATCCAGATAATCGTCCAGGCTCAGTGCCGCTCCGGCTTTCGGATGCTCCGGATCGAGCAGGCAGACGTAGCGATCCTGATAGAGGTCGCGCCTGTAGAAATGCGGGTCCGACCGTTCGAACGGACCAAGCAGGAGATCCGCCTCATTGCGCAGCAGGCGCTCGTGACCGATCCCCGACGCATCGATGATCTCCAGGTCCAGGTTGGGCGCTTCGCGCTTCAGAAAATGAACGATTTCCGGAATGATCAGCACGCGTTCATAGAAGTTGCAGGCGATGGTGAAGGTCTGAGCCGCCGTCTTCGGATCGAAGTCCGGCGGAGCGACCAGTTGCCGGAACTCGGCCGTCAACCGTTTGGCCTGATGGACGATATCTTCGCAGCGTTGTGTCGGCTGGAGCCGACGGGCCTGGCGGACGAACAGCGGATCCTGAAACACGTCCCGCAGCTTGTTGATCGTGTAGCTGACCGCTGACTGATTGACGCCGAGTTCTTCCGCCGCACGCGTGAACGAACGGAGCTGGTGCACCCAGACCAGAACCTGCAGCGCCCGAAAATCGACTTCCAACGGATCGCCCGGCATCGGCAATTTCCCCCCCGGATCCGGCAAGAACACTCGCCACGATTTGTAAAATCAAAAAATTCGATGGCAACTATAAAGTCAATCGTATTGCTTGATTTTATTCTGCCCGCTTAACCTGCCGTCAGTGCCGGATTTGGGAGGAGAAGGCAGATGGCGGTCGCACCTGTCGACGAATCGCTGACGCTTGCGGACCTGACGCGCGACCCCTATCCGATCTACAAGCGGATGCGGGCCGAAACGCCGATCGTTCAGGTTCCGGCGGCAAACCGTATCTTTCTGACCAAGGCGAAACACACCAAGATGGTGAAGGACGATCCCGAGCTTTACAGTTCGGACGATCCTGTCACACCGATGCGGCGCGCCTTTCTGGCCCACACGCTGATGCGCAAGGACGGCGAGGAACACCGGCGCGAGCGCATGGCCATGCAGCCGGCTTTCTCGCCCAAGGTCATCAAGACAGACTGGGCCGATCTCTACCGCAAGATTGCCGCGGAGTATCTCGACCGGCTGCCACGAGGCGAAACGGTGGACCTTTTCACCGACCTGTGCGGACCGGTGGCGGCACGGATCCTGGCTCACATCCTGGGTCTCGACGAAGTCGGCGACGCCGACATGCAGCGCTGGTCGCAGGTGCTGATCGACGGCGCCGGCAATTTCGGCTTCGCGGACGAACCGTTTGCCCGGTCCGATGCGGCCAATGCCGAAATGGATGCCGTGTTCGACAGCCTGATTGCCCGGCATCTGGCAGAGCCCAACAACTCCGCGTTCTCCGTCATGCTGAATGCCCGCGACCCGATCCCCAGAAGCCAGATATACGCCAACATCAAGATTGCCATCGGTGGCGGCATCAACGAGCCGCGCGATGCGCTGGCAACCATCATCTATGGCCTGCTGACCAATCCGGACCAGCTTGAGGAAGTGAAGCGGCAGGACGCCTGGGCGGATGCATTCGAGGAAGGTGTCCGCTGGGTCGCGCCGATCCAGGCGTCGTCTCGCCGGGCGACCCGGGACCTGGAAATCGACGGCATCGACATTCCCGAAGGCGTGACGCTGATGACCATCCAGGCCTCGGCCAATCGCGACGAGGATCTCTACGAGGACGGCGAAACCTTCAACGCCTTTCGAAAGAAAGCGCCGCATCAGGCCTTCGGCAGCGGCCCGCACCATTGTGCCGGCGCCCATATCTCGCGGCGGACTGTCGGGGAGATCATGCTGCCGATGCTGTTCGAACGGTTCCCCGGCATGACGCTGGACAAGCCCGAAGACGTTGTCTGGAGCGGTTTCGGTTTCCGTGGCCCCCTGAACCTGCCCGTCAAACTGAGCTGACAAAAAGAAACCAACCGGGCCGGATTAGAGCCGGCTGAAAGGAAAACCGCATGGTGCAGATCACCTTCGTCCAGCCGAACGGCAGCCGGAAGACCATAGAAGCGAGCGAAGGGGCGAGCGTCATGGAAACGGCTGTCAGCCACGGGGTCGATGGCATCTTTGCCGAATGCGGCGGCGCCATGATGTGCGCCACCTGCCATTGCTACGTGGACGAGGCGTGGAGCGACAAGACCGGCGCGCGCACGGACGGCGAGGAAATCATGCTGGAATGCGCGGCCGCCGACTTGCGCGAAACATCCCGCCTGTCCTGCCAGATCAGGCTGACCGGTGCGCTCGACGGACTGGTGGTGCATCTGCCGGACGAGCAGGCGTGAGGAAACCATTTCGAACAAGGGAGGAAACCATGTCGAAGTACCGGATGATGAGATCGGTGGCCGCAGGTGCGCTCACCGTGGGAGCGGTTGCCGTGGCCGCGCTTTCACTGAGCCTTACGGCGGGCCAGGCCGTGGCAGCGGAGGTCACGCTGCGGCTGCACCAGATGCTGCCGGCGCAAGCCAGTGTGCCGAAGAACATCCTTGAACCGTGGATGGCCAGGATCGAGGAAGAATCGGGCGGGCGGATCGAGTTCCAGCATTTCCCCGCCATGCAGCTTGGCGGCAAGCCGCCGGAACTGGTCGACCAGGCCATCGACGGCATCGCCGACATCGTCTGGACCTTGCCTGGCTATACGCCCGGCCGCTTTCCAAGGACGGAAGTCTTCGAACTGCCCTTCGTCATGACCAATGCCGAGGCCGTGTCGCGTGCCTTCTGGCAGTTGGCGGAAGAAACCATGCTGGACCAGGACTTCAAGGACATGAAGGTTCTGGGGCTCTGGGTGCATGGACCCGGGCTGATCCACTCCAAGGACCCGATCGACTCGCTCGACGACCTGAACGGCGTGAAGCTGCGGGCGCCGACGCGGGTGACCAACGACATGTTCAGTTCACTCGGGGCAACACCTGTCGGCATGCCTGTGCCGGCGGTTCCGGAAGCCCTGTCCAAGGGCGTTATCGATGCCACCGTGGTGCCGTGGGAGGTGACCGGCGCACTCAAGATCAACGAACTCGTCAGCAACCACACGGACTTCGGTGACGATGCTCTTTACACGGCAACCTTCGTGCTGGGCATGAACCGGGCGGCCTATGACGGACTGCCCGACGACCTGAAGGCGATCATCGACAAGAACTCCGGTCTTGAACTGTCCGGATTCGCAGGTGGCCAGATGCAGCGGGACGATGCCAAGCCTCGCGACGAAGCGATCGAGAAGGGCGCGACGATGATTGTCCTTCCACCGGAAGAAGTTGCCCGCTGGAAGGAAGCCTCGGCACCGACGATTGAAAAATGGGTGGCCGAAATGGACGAAAAAGGCATGGACGGCACAGGGCTTTACAATCGCGCCATCGAGCTGATCGAGGAGAACACAGGGAAATAGCCGGCCAGGGGTGGTGTGCGGCTCCCCCACAGGGCTGCGTGCCTTTAGGCTCGCTTCGCGGCTTGCCTTTTCGACGGCCGCGCGGCATGTGCCGGTTATTCAGGGCGTCCCGTGATCTGTGGTCACGGGACGCCCGATTTTCTTCACGCCGTTTTGCCGGTCATCCCGCCATCTGCGCTTCGCGAACGGCGTATTCGATCTCCTGAACGAGGCCGTCCTCCAGACCAAGCCGGGCAGCGAGCATCTGCAGGTAGGCCTTTTCCGCCGGGTGATCCGGATCGATGGCAAGACGCGACGCGGCGTAGATTTCGGCCGCAGTCTCCTCACAAGTTGCACTTGCCACGACCTTGTCCAGATCAAGCGGCGAGCGCAATTCGTCCATCAGGAACGCCTTCGCCTCGCTGTCCAGTCCGGCCTCGTCGATCTTGTCGAAAATCCGGTCCTGTTCGTCGCGATCAATATGACCGTCGGCCTTTGCGGCGGAGATCATTGCCGTCAGCAAAGCGATTGCGGCCTGATGTTCGCCGCCCGGATGCTCGCACGGATCGAAGGCGGTGCCGCGCGGTGCTTCCAGCGGGATCGGATCATCGGCCGGATACTGCGGGCGCGGCGCGTTCTGCTGGTTGGCCTTGTGGCCCTGGTAGGCCTTGTAGGCAAGGCCGGCAACCAGCGCGAGCCCGCCATAGGTGACTGCCTTCTTGCCGAGCTTGCGTCCGCTCTTGCTGCCAAGCATGAGACCGGCCAGGCTGCCGAGTGCCAGACCGCCGCCCTGGGACGACAGAAAATCCTTGCCCTGGGACAGGAGATCACCGGATCCGCCCTTGCGGGCAGTCCCGCGCTGGCCGGATTGACCACCGCCCTGGGTCCCCAGAAACTGATCCAGCAAGGATTTTGCGTCGAACATATTCGGCTCCTTAAAATTGCCGCGTGGAACGGCTTAAATCACGGTTGCACTATCAAATGGGATTTTCTGCAAGGGACGCAAGTTTGCGTTACACTCGGACACACTTCTCCAATCCACAAAGCTTGTCTTCCAGACAACAACGAGAACAATCTTGAACTTTCTCGCCTCAGTCCGCAGTCTTTCCCTGCGATGCTGCCTCATCGCCGGGACCTTGGGGAGCGGGAGTGCGCATGCCCTGTCGCTGAACGACGAGGCCGATACCTACCGCAAGATCTGGCAGGAGGATCTGCTGAGCGCCTATTCGCGCACGCTTGCCGATGCAGGCGAAAGCACGACCGGCAATCTTTATGCGTTCAACATCAAAGGCTGTTCGCGTGAAGACGCGCCCGGAAGCCTGCTGTACATCCATGCGATCCAGGACCGGGGCCAGCCGCGCGGCAGCGAGTTTCCGACCTATGTCTTCACCTCGGGAACAAGGCAGGACAAACCGGAACTCGCATTCAAGACCTTTGCGGGAAAACGGATCTATCTCTCCGACACGATCACCTGTGAACCGGAACGATGTCTTCTCTCCGGCAAGACCGGGTTTTCCGATGTCTGCCTGGCGGACCCATACGGCAACCCGGCACCGGATCTCAAAGGCCTGCGCAAGGATTTCTGGACCGATCTCATGGGCTGGCTGGGGCTTTGAGCGATCATTTCAGCGGCAGCAGATTGTCGTCCTTCAAGGTTTCCATGGCAATGGACGAGCGCACATGATGGACCGCCTCCTGAGGCAGTAGCTCGTCGTTGATGATGTGGCTGAGCGCCTTCAGGTCCGGCACCACGATCTTCAGCATGTAATCGACATCGCCGGTCAGCGTGTGGGCCTCCTGCACTTCCGGCATGGCGGTCACCATGTTGCGGAACTTGCGGGCGTTTTCCCTGGAATGCGCGCCAAGTGTCACGCCGACATAGGCCGTCACCATCAGACCCAGAGCTTCCGGATCCAGTGCCGCCCGATACCGGCGGATGATACCCGCTTCTTCCAGTTTCTGCCGCCGCCTGGAAACCTGGCTTGCGGACAGGCCGATCACGTCGCCAAGTTCGGCATTGGTGAGGGCGGCATTGTTCTGCAAGGCGGCGAGCAGCTTCACATCAAAGCCATCCAGTGCAATGGTCATGCGTCACTCCGAAATATCCTGCATGTTTCGTGCATCATCTTACGCGAAAACACGTGGATTGCACACACACTGCGCGCCCTTCACGGCATTCTGGCTGCAATGACCCGTTTTACCGAGGAGGACTTTCATGGGACCGTTCCCGCACGACGCGCCGCCGGCACAGATCACGTCTGAAAATCCGGCAGGGACCGATGGCTTCGAATTTGTCGAATTCGCCCATCCGGAACCGGAAAAGCTGGACGAACTGTTCCGCAAGATGGGCTACCTCCCCGTTGCAAAGCACAAGAGCAAGAACATCACGCTCTATCGCCAGGGTGACGTCACATACGTGCTGAATGCCGAACCGGGCAGCTTCGGCATGAAGTTCGTGGACACGCACGGCCCGTGCGCGCCTGCCATGGCCTGGCGCGTCGTCGATGCGCAAAAGGCGTTCGAGCATGCGGTTGCCAAAGGTGCGACGCCTTATGAAGGCGACGACAAGACCCTGGACGTTCCGGCAATTGTCGGCATCGGCGGCTCGCTGCTTTATTTCGTGGATACCTACGGCGCCAAAGGCTCGGCCTATTCCAGGGAATTCAACTGGCTGGGCGAGTTCGACCCGAAGCCGCAGGGCGTCGGTTTCTATTATCTCGACCACCTCACCCACAACGTCTATCGCGGCAACATGGACAAGTGGTGGGACTTCTATCGCGACCTGTTCAACTTCAAACAGATCCATTTCTTTGACATCGACGGGCGGATCACCGGTCTCGTCAGCCGTGCGATCACCAGCCCTTGCGGCAAGATTCGTATTCCGCTGAACGAATCCAAGGACGATACCAGCCAGATCGAGGAATACCTGAAGAAGTACAACGGCGAAGGCATCCAGCACATTGCTGTCGGCACGGACAACATCTACCAGAGCACGGACCTTCTGGCGGACAACGGCCTGAAATTCATGCCCGGCCCGCCGGAAACCTATTACGAGATGTCCCATGCCCGGGTGAACGGCCATGACGAGCCGATCGAGCGGATGAAGCGCCACGGCATCCTGATCGATGGTGAGGGTGTGATCGACGGCGGCATGACCAAGATCCTGCTGCAGATCTTCTCCAAGACCGTGATCGGCCCGATCTTCTTCGAGTTCATCCAGCGCAAGGGTGACGAAGGATTTGGTGAAGGCAATTTCCGCGCCCTGTTCGAATCGATCGAGGAAGACCAGATCCGCCGCGGCGTCATCAAGACTGAAGCAGCCGAATAATCCCACTTGCAGGTTGCTTCTGAAAGGCCGCTGTCCTTCGGGAAAGCGGCCTTTGTTTTGCCCTGCGGGCCAGATTATTCTTTTTCCGACGCAGCAAAGCCCGGACCCGGCTCAGGACTTGATCTTGTTTGCACGGCCCGAAGGAGTGGCCGCCCTGCCAAGCGACATGCCCCAGGGGAACACGAAAAGTCACGCCATTTCCGGGTGTTGCGCCTCGCTGACAGCGCGATCCGGGGTTTCAGCGGGTATCAATGGAAAAAAATCTTGAGCGTCCTTGGCCCGATTAATCCCGTCTTTTCAATACGATAACGACAGCCTGAAGTAGAAACTTGAAAAATTTCACGTGAATCACGTTTTTCCAAGGAACGATTCCATGTGGAACGGGTTTTACATACAGAGGCTGCCGAGTAGGCCCTCTGTTGCATTGTCTAAGCACAAACTCTTTATACCTCCGCACCCCCATGCGGAGGTTTTTTTTGCCTTGGCGCGGGCTGTGCGCGCGACCTCCGCATGCGGGTATTCCCGTTCGTACCGTCAGACATCAGACAGCGTTCATGTTCGCCATGACCGCCTTTGCACCGATTTGCTTCAGGAAGGCCTGCGGGTCGAACGCGACCTTGCGGTATTCATCGGCAATCCGGGCTTTTGCCTCCAGAAAGACCTCTTCGTTCTGCCATTCGACAAAGGTGACGAATTTTGCCATCCCCTCGCCGGAAGGCTGCTCAAGCACAAGGTTCTGGCGGCACCCTTCAATGTTCTGAAGCAGGCCGCGAATGACATTGAGCCGTTCCAGTAGAACCTCTCGCGCCTCGAGCGGCACTTCAAAGCGGTCTACGCGGTAGATAGGCCGGGATTCCGTGTCCGATTTCATGCTTTTCTCCTTGGGATTTGAAAGGAGAGAAAGCTCTACAACCTCAACTTAAATTGAGGTCAAGCGGATATTCGAACTGGCTGGCGGGAAGGGCTGCTCAGCCCTTCACCTTCGCTTCCAGCACGTCCCAGACCATGCCAGCCACATCCGGTCCGCCGAGATTGCGGATGGCGCGGATGCCTGTGGGGGCGGTGACGTTGATTTCTGTCAGGTTGCCGTCGATGACATCAATCCCCACCAGGATCAGGCCCTTCTCCTTCAGCGAAGGCCCGAGGCGCGCACAGATCTCGCGTTCGCGCTCGGTCAACTCACTGTCGGTCGGCGCACCGCCCCGCACCATGTTGGAGCGCAGGTCGCCCGCGGCCGGAACGCGGTTGACCGCGCCGGCGAACTGGCCATCAACCAACAGGATGCGCTTGTCGCCGTGCTTCACATTGGGCAGGAACTGCTGAATGACCCAGGGCTCGCGGAAGGTCGCGGCAAAGAAGTCGTAGAGCGAACCGTAGTTGAGGTCATCCTGGGTGATGCGGAAGACAGCCGCGCCACCATGGCCGAACAGCGGCTTCATGACGATGTCGCCGTATTCCTTCCGGAACAGATCGATTTCCGACTTGTCCTTGGTGATCAGGGTCGGCGGCATCAGGTCGGCGAATTCGGTCACGAACAGCTTTTCCGGCGCGTTGCGAACGGCTGCAGGATCGTTGACCACCAGAGTGTCCGGATGGATCTTTTCCAGAATATGGGTCGCGGCGATGTAGGAGAGGTCAAACGGCGGATCCTGGCGCATCAGCACCACGTCCATCTCGCGCATGTTGAACCGGCTCTTTTCACCCAATGTGAAGTGATCACCCTTCACATCGCGCACTTCGATCGGCTCCAGTGCGCAGAACACTTCGTCACCGCGCATCGCCAGACGGTCGGGCGTGTAGTGATAAAGTTCATGTCCGCGAGACTGTGCTTCCAGCATCATTGCGAAGGCGCTGTCGCCGGCAATGTTGATGGACGAAACATGGTCCATCTGGACCGCAACTTTCAAAGCCATGAGGCAACTCCCGGCGGGCGGCGCCGCTTGAGCGCCTTTGGGATTTTCAGAACGATTGGTCCAGATATGCGGTGCGCAGTCGGCTTTGTCCAGAGGGGGAGGTCAGAAGGATCCGAGTTCGGTTCCTGTGGCTCCGGGCACCGGCAAATGAGGTGAAGTCTCTCGGCCATAGTCAGCGTCACCCCGGCGACCGACGGGAGACCCGGGGCCTGCTCGTTTCAAGAGTGCTCGCAAGGTGGCGCAAACATCCGGGGCATTGAGACCACTGTGAGCAAGCAGGGCAGCGAGCACGCCCCGGATCCGCGCTGCGCTCGTCCGGCGTGACGCCGAAGGTGAATTTTCTCGGCAGCCAAAAAATTGCGCCCCGAACTACTCCCAGGCCTGAAACGCATTCACGATCCGCTCGGGCAAGGCGCGGGGCCGGACGACGATAATATCGAAGCGCAGGGTGAAGAACCCGGCCTTCGGGTGTTCCGTGACGAAGATCTTCGCGGCACGCGAGATGCGCTTCTGGCTGGCGGGCGTGACGGCTTCCAGCGCCGCCTGCCGCGATTTGCGGGCCTTGACCTCAATGAAGGCGACTGTCTTGCGCCGCTTGGCGATGAGATCAATCTCGCCAGCCTTTGTCTTGTAGCGGCGCTTGAGAATGCGCCAGCCGGTGAGGCGCAGGTACCAGGCGGCAAGGGTTTCGGCAGAAAGGCCCAGGGCATGTGCCCGGCGGCGGCGATCGGTTTCTGCCGGTTGCCTTCCGGCTCCGCCGGGACGACGTGCCATCAGGCGTCGTCCGCCTTCAGTTCCAGCGCGCGTTTATAGACCTCGTTGCGGTCAAGCCCCGTCGCTTTCGAGATTTTCTTGGCCGCGGCACTGACCGGCATTTCGGTGAGCGCCTCACTCAGCAAGGCATCCAGATCGTCCACCTCGGCTTCCGGCTTGTCTTCCGGCGGCCCGACAAGAATGACGATTTCACCCTTGACCTGCCGGCCCTCGAACCGGGTGCTCAGGTCTTCCAGAGTGCCACGCTCGAAGGTTTCGAACCGCTTGGTCAGCTCGCGCGCGACTACGGCTTCGCGGCCGGGGCCGAGCAGTTCCGCCATCAGCGCCAGGGTCGCGGCGGTGCGATGGGGAGATTCAAAGAAAATCAGCGTCGAAGGCACCTTGGCCAGCTCTTCCAGCCGTCGGGTCTTCGGGCCTCCCTTTTGAGGCAGGAAGCCGGCGAAAAGCACCGTATCGCTCGGCAGACCCGCGGCGACAAGGCCAGCCAGCGGTGCCGACGCACCGGGGATCGGGATGACTTTATGCCCTTCTGCGACCACATCACGCACCAGACGGTAGCCCGGGTCGGAAACAAGGGGCGTGCCAGCATCGGACACCAGCGCCACGGCGCGGCCTTCCGCCAGAGCTTCCAGGATCTTCGGCCGCTGCTTGTCGGCATTGTGTTCGTGATACGGGAGAAGCGGCGTTTTCAGCGAAAACCGCTGGGTGAGCGTTGCCGTGACCCGCGTATCCTCGCAAGCGATTACGCTTGCTGCAGCAAGCGTTTCCAGGGCCCTGACGGTAATATCGCCGAGGTTGCCGATCGGCGTGGACACGATGTAGAGCGCGGGTTCCAGATTGGGTGCAGTGAAGACATTTTCGGAGAGGCTGTAGCGGTTCTTGTCCGCAGCCGGCCCGGCTGTTTCCTTGACCATGTTGCCTTTCCTCTTGTCCGCCGCGAATTGCAGCATCGGCCCCGTTTGCGCCCTTGCGCTAGCCTTTCAATACAACCGATGCAAGGCAAATCCACCGTTGATCGGGCCGATATGCCATTGAAAGGCCACTAAATCTTTACAGGCCTGTAGCGAATACGTAAGTCTTTCCCAAAGGGTGAACCAACAAATATGGCAAGTGCAAGACGGGGCGACATCGTGCAACAGCACAGACGTGTTTTCTTGAAAACGGCGCTGGCTGGAGCCAGCACGATGTTGCTGGGTGGCTGCATGGGGTCCACGCTCGGCTCTCTTCCGGGTGACCAGATCCAGCCAAGTGCCCAGCCGCAACCGACTGGTGAAATCATCGGCACGGGCGGGGTGCGCATCGGATTGCTGCTGCCATTGGCAAGTTCCGACGGCAATGCCTCCATCGGTACGGTTTTCAAGAACGCCGCCTCACTGGCGCTGCAGAACTTCCCGAGCGCGGATGTGCAGTTGCTGGTGAAAGATACCGGCGGCACGTCCGAAGGCGGACGCGCGGCAGCGCAGGCTGCCATTTCGGAAGGCGCGGAACTGATCCTTGGCCCGGTGTTCTCACCTGCGGTATCCGGCGCTGCGCAGGCTGCGCGGGCAACCGGCGTTCCGGTCATTGCCTTCTCTACCGACACCTCCGTCGCATCCCGGGGCGTCTATCTGCTCAGCTTCCTGCCGGAAAGCGACGTGAAACGGGTCGTCGGCTATGCCAACAGCCAGAAGAGACATTCCTATACCGCCCTGATCCCCGAAGGCTCCTATGGTGCCATCGTCGAGGCGGCGTTCCGCCAGGAAGTCGGCCGCGGAGCAGGCAGGATCGCATCGATCCAGCGCTATTCCATGAACGGATCG
Source organism: Labrenzia sp. R5_0 (assembly GCF_017743835.1). Classification (NCBI taxonomy): domain Bacteria; kingdom Pseudomonadati; phylum Pseudomonadota; class Alphaproteobacteria; order Hyphomicrobiales; family Stappiaceae; genus Labrenzia; species Labrenzia sp. R5_0. Next base: position 56,909 of record NZ_JAGHRK010000004.1, read on the forward strand.
GACACATCCGATCTTGTTGCCAAGACTACGGCGCTGAAATCGGTTCTGAACAATGCAGACGCCCTGTTCGTACCGGCCGGGGGCGGTGTGCCGGCAGTTGTCGTGCAGACCCTGGTCAGCCAGGGCGCCAATCTGGGCAATGTGAAATTGCTCGGGACCGGACAGTGGGACTCTCCCCAGGTCAAGAACAACCCGGTGCTTGCGGGTGCCTGGTTCGCCGGGCCGGAGGACAAGGGTTTCCTGGCCTTTGCCCAACGCTACCAGAGCATCTATGGCTCCGCGCCGCCGCGCAATGCCAGCCTGGTCTATGACGGTGTCACGCTGGCCGCGGGCCTGATCCGCTCCGCCGGACAGCAGCGCTTCCAGCAGAACATCATCACCAACCGCGATGGCTTCATCGGCATTGACGGATTGTTCCGCTTCCAATCCAATGGCCTCAACCAGCGGGGCCTTGCCGTCTACCAGATCACCGGGCAGGGCACACAGGTGATTTCTCCGGCACCACGGGATTTCCGCACCGGATTCTGATCTTATCCGCCGACACCCTAGGAGTGCTGAGTTAAGATGCTGAGCGGCAAACAGATCGTCCTGATCATCAGCGGCGGTATCGCTGCCTACAAGTCCCTTGACCTGATCCGCAGGCTGAAGGAACGCGGCGCCCGGGTGATCCCGGTGATGACGAAAGGCGCGCAAGAATTCATCACGCCTCTGGCTGCCGGGGCTCTGGCCGCGGAAACCGTCTTCACCAACCTGTTCGACCGGCAGGCCGAGCACGACGTCGGCCACATCCGCCTGGCCCGCGACCACGACCTGATCCTGATTGCGCCCGCCACCGCCGATCTGATGGCCAAGATGGCCCACGGGATTGCCGACGATCTGGCGACAGCCGTGCTGCTTGCAACCGACAAGCCTGTTCTGGTTGCCCCTGCCATGAACCCGAAGATGTGGCAGCATGAGGCGACCAAGCGGAACCGGACGATACTCAAGGCGCGTGGCATTGCCTTTTGCGGCCCAGCATCCGGCGAAATGGCGGAAAGGGGCGAAGCCGGCACCGGCCGGATGAGCGAGCCGCTGGAGATCGTGGCAGCTGCCGAGGCCGTGCTGCGGGAAGAGGCGATCCGGGCCGGCAGTCTGCCGCTTGCCGGAAAACATGTTCTGATCACCTCAGGCCCGACCCATGAGCCGATCGACCCCGTCCGCTACATTGCCAACCGGTCTTCCGGCAAGCAGGGCCATGCGCTGGCCCGCGCCGCCTATGAAGCGGGCGCTCGGGTAACGCTGGTGTCCGGCCCGGTAACACTGCCGGATCCGGCCAATATCCATGTCATCCACGTGGAGTCCGCTTCCGCGATGCTAAAGGCGGTGGAAGGCAATCTGCCGGCGGATATCGCCATCATGGCCGCCGCCGTCGCCGACTGGCGTGTCGCGAGCGAGGGGGCCCAGAAGATCAAGAAGGATGGCACCGGCAAACCGCCCGCGCTGGAGCTGACGGAAAACCCTGACATTCTGGCGACTGTCGGTCATCATCCGGACCTGAGGCCAAAGTTGCTGATCGGCTTTGCCGCCGAGACGCAAAACCTGATCGACAATGCCCGTGGCAAGCTGGAACGCAAGAAGGCCGACTGGATCATCGCGAACGACGTCAGTCCGCAGACAGGCATCATGGGCGGCGACGCCAACACCATTCGCGTCGTCAGCCGTGACGGCGTCGAAGACTGGCCGGAAATGGACAAGGGTGAGGTAGCCCGCAGGATCATCGCCCGCGCAGCCGAGGCGCTCGGCTCGGACTGAGCTGAGCCAAACAATTTCACAAACGTACGCGATGAAGGACGGGTGCTTCTGACCGGCAGCTTTCTGCCTTGTTTCACCGAAACCGTTCTGCAGGCCTGCGCCCCTGCCGGAGCAGGGGCGGTCGATGGGGCTGGTCAGGCTGCGAAGCGGAAGTAGCTCATGCTGATGGAGCCGTACTCGTAGCTTCTATGGAGAAGCTGGGCCTTTGCATCCGTTCCGCCTGCGCCAAAGGCGAAGAACAGCGGCAGAAGGTGCTCGTCCGTCGGGTGATTGCGGCGAAAGTTCGGAGCGCTCTGGATATCGTCGAAATATCCGATCGATCCGGACTTGAGGCCATCGTCCAGCCAGCGGTCGAAATCAGACGCCCACACAGGCGTTGGCGAGCCTTGCGGCCCGAATTCACGCAGGTTGTGCGTGGTGCTGCCGGACCCTGCCAGCAACACGCCCTTGTCCTTGAGCGGTGCCAGCGCCTGGCCGAGCGCATAGACGGATGCGGGCGTGCTGCCGTGCGGTAGAGACATCGCCACGACCGGAATGTCGGCATCCGGATAGGCAAGCGACAGCGGCACCCAGGCCCCGTGATCAAGCCCCCAATGACTGTCGAGTTCCACATCGTGGCCGGCAGCTTCCAGGAGGCGTGCCGCTTCGTCGACGTGATCCACATCGGCCTTTGCGGGATAGGAGATCTCGTAGAGCGGGCGCGGGAAGCCGCGGAAGTCATGATAGGTCCGCAGCGGTCCCGGCGCCGACAGCTTCAAACCGTCTGTTTCCCAATGCGCGGACAGGATCAGAATTGCCTTGGGGCGTGGCTGGCTTGCGGCAAAACTCTTCAGGAACCGGCTGGCAGCGGTGTCTTCAAGTGCCAGGGTTGGCGCACCGTGAGCAAAAAAGACGGGCGAAATACGGTTTGGTGTAGCCGACATGGGACCACTCCTCGGGAGAATTGTTTCTACCCGAGAAGATAAGCTATTCGACCGGAAGGATTAGACCAGAAAGGGAAGAAGGCTCGTTCGACACATGTGAACAATCCCTGCCTTCGATTTCCACTGTTCAGTCATACCGCTTCCGCTTACGGGAGAGGTATGTGTCCTTGCTTGCCGGTATCAGGCGGGCTTCAGAACGCCTGGCCCAAACCCGCCCGAGCGGCCCTTACCTGTAACCCAGGTTGATCAGCTGAACGCGCCGGTTGATGGCGGCATCCGGCTTGGACGGATCGCGCAGCTGTTCCTCACCCAGGCCCACAGCGAACAGATAGTCGCCCGGTACGCGGAATGTGGTCACCAGTGCTTCACGTACCGCCTGCGCCCGTTTCAGCGAAAGTTCCAGGTTATATTCGCGTGCACCCTTTGCATCCGTGTGACCGACGATGAAGAAAGTCTGCCCCTGCAGATAAGGCGTGTGCAGGGCATCCGCGATCAGGCCAACGGTTTCATAGGATTCCGGGCGAATGCGCGCGCTGTCGAAATCGAACGTGATTTCCACGTTGAACTGGCGCAGAGAGGCCAGCTTGTCGGCAAGCGGCAAGGTGTTGGGAGCGTTTGCACCCGGATATTTCTGGATATTTTCCAGCGCTGCCTTCTGCAGTTCATCGGCCGTAAGATCGACCTTCTGCTGGGCCCCCTGCAGGGAGTTGATGATCTCGTTGCGGCTCAGCTTGGTCTGGGCTGCAAGGCCCGAAGCGGACACGGCGAGAAAGGCGGCCGACAAACCGGCCAGAAGTATCTTGTTCATGAAAAATCTCCCGGTGCCGAGTTAGCGGTAGCCGGCCAGGTCAATGGCCGTGTTGCATTTTTCGCTGACGGAAGGCTGGGCCTTCAGCAGGCAGCGCAGAAGATGGCCCGCACCGGCCTTGACGCCCTTGCAATATTGCGCGGCATCGCGCTGGCACAGTTTGGGCGCTTCCGCCTGGGCCGCCAGCCGTGCCTGAATGAGCGAAGTCACGACCAGACGGTCGGCGTTGCACTTTTCCGAAACCTTGGACTGATTCTGTTCAAGACACTGGGTGATGCCGTTGTTGGCCAGTGTCGCGGACTTGCAATAGGATTCGATGTCCTTGCCACAGCTGGCGGCCAGGATCTTGATGGCGTCGGCATAGCCGACGGTCTGGGCGAAGGCAGCCGGTGCAGCGACCAGCATCAACCCGGTGGTAAATGCAAAAATCAATCGTCTCATGTTGCCAATCTCCCAATCGCTGGCACGTTACGATGCGTCAGAGTGTTTCAGGTGAGGATTACGACTTCAAGTAGATATCTGATTTTCATGCGAAGTTTCGTGAATGCCCGCCAGCCTTGACACGGACCGGCGAATATCGTCACTCGCCAGCAACGCTCACTGCCGGACACTTTCAATGCCTGTTACCCTGGAACTGAAGCGACTGGAGCACGGTCGCGATCTGCCACTGCCCGCCTATCAGTCGGTGCTGGCCGCCGGACTTGACCTTCTGGCAGCCGTTGACGGCAAGATAACCCTTGCACCTGGTGCCCGTGCCCTGGTGCCAACTGGTCTTGCCATGGCTCTGCCCGCCGGCTTTGAGGCTCAGGTTCGCCCCCGGTCAGGCCTTGCCGCCAAACATGGCGTCACCGTCTTGAACACGCCGGGCACCATTGATGCCGACTACCGCGGCGAGGTGAAGGTGATCCTGATCAATCTCGGTGACGACCCCTTCGAGATTTCACGGGGAGACCGGATCGCCCAGATGGTGATTGCACCTGTTCTGCAGGCGGACATTGTCGAAGTCGAGGTTCTCTCGGAGACCGAGCGCGGGTCCGGCGGTTTCGGTTCGACTGGCCGCGCGTGATGTCCGAGCTGATCATATTCGATTGCGACGGCGTTCTGGTCGATACGGAACGCATGGCCAACGCCAACATGGCCGCGATCATCAGCGAGCTTGGCGTTCCGATGACCGGGCCGGATTGTCAGCGCAGGTTCATGGGACGGACACTGGAAGACGTCCAGTCCATGATCGAAGAGCTGACAGGTCAGGTGTTGCCTGCCGACTGGCCGGACCAGGTTCGGCTGCGCGATCTGGAGAGCTTCAAGGCGGGTGTTCCGGCGATCGAAGGCGTCGCCGGCGTGCTGGACGAACTCGACCGGCGCGACGTCGCCTATTGCGTCGGGTCTTCCGGCAAATATGAAAAGATGCGCACAACGCTCGGCAGTTCCGGTCTGCTGCCCCGGCTGGAAGGCCGGCTGTTTTCCGCACAGGACTGCGAGCGCGGCAAGCCCGCGCCGGATGTCTTCCTGCTGGCAGCACGCACCATGGGCCACGCCCCGGAAAACTGTACGGTTATCGAGGACAGCCTGCCCGGCGTTCTGGCAGCCCGGGCAGCGGGCATGGGCGTCTATGCCTTTGTCGAGGATCCCGCCTGCGACCGCGAGGCCATGCAGGGCGCCGGGGCCGTCCTGTTCGAGGCAATGGCGGATCTGCCGGACCTGCTCTTTTCCAAGACCTGAAGCTTTTCTGGAAAAAGGTTTTACCCGCAGGATCGCAAAGGTGCTTTCGGCCCCTTATAACTTGCCGAAACCCGTACTATCTTATCGCTCCGATAGTCGAACGATGCCGGCGGAAGAAGATCCGGCCAACTTGGGAGACCTGCCATGACGATCAAGACCAGTGGTCGCGGAAAAATCTATTCCTCCATCACCGAGACCATCGGCGATACACCGATCGTCCGGCTGGACCGACTGGCCAAGGCGCACGGTGTCAAGGGCAACCTCCTGGCGAAGCTTGAGTTCTTCAACCCGATTTCCAGCGTCAAGGACCGGATCGGCGTTGCGATGATCGAGGCGATGGAGCAGGCCGGCCAGATCGTTCCGGGCAAGACCACACTCGTCGAGCCGACCTCCGGCAACACAGGCATCGCGCTGGCATTTGTCGCTGCCGCCAAGGGCTACCGGCTTATCCTGGTAATGCCGGAGACCATGTCGGTGGAACGCCGCAAGATGTTCAAGATCCTGGGCGCCGAGCTGGAATTGACCGAAGGGCCAAAAGGCATGAAAGGCGCAATCGCCCGCGCCGAGGAACTGATCAGCGAAATCGACGGTGCGGTGATGCCGCAGCAGTTCGAAAACGCCGCCAACCCTGAAGTCCACCGCAACACCACCGCGGAAGAAATCTGGAACGATACCGAAGGTGGCGTTGACGTCTTCGTCTCCGGCATCGGCACCGGCGGCACCATCACCGGCGTTTCCCAGGTGCTGAAGGATCGCAAGCCGGGCCTTCATGTCGTTGCCGTCGAACCGGCCGACAGCCCCGTGCTTTCCGGTGGCCAGCCCGGTCCGCACAAGATCCAGGGCATTGGTGCCGGTTTCGTGCCGGGCGTGCTCGACACCTCCGTCTACGATGAAGTCCAGACCGTCGCCAACGAAGATGCCTTCGCCATGGCCCGGGAAGTGGCAAAGACCGAAGGCCTGCCGGTGGGCATTTCTTCCGGCGCCGCGCTCACCGCTGCCATCCGCGTCGGTCAGCGCGAAGGCATGGAAGGCAAGAACATCGTGGTGATCATTCCGTCCTTCGCAGAACGGTATCTTTCCACCGCTCTGTTCGACGGCCTCTGAGCATCCAGTCGCGAAATTTCACCCCGTCGGCCGGTTCACTTCGGCCGGCGGGGTTTTTCATGTCTTGCGGTGATGCAGAACCCTGCCGATGGTGTTCATGAGAACCTGTGCCGCAAGGGTGCTTGTGGAACCGGTCGGGTCATAGTCCGGCGCAACTTCCACCAGATCGATGCCGACGATGTCGCCCTGTCTTGCCAGACCGTCGAGCAGCTCCAGCACTTCATAATAAAGAAATCCGCCGTGGCTCGGCGTGCCCGTGCCCGGTGCGATGGACGGATCGAAAGCATCGATATCGAGCGTCAGGTAATAGCGCTTGCCGGCCGGTATCCGGGCCAGAAGCGCCTCGGTGCCGAGCTTGCGGGCCTGCCGCACGGACAGGATGTCGGAGCCCATCCTGCGGGCGTCCTCGTAGCCATCGCGCGAGGTGGAGGAGACGTTGCGAATGCCGATCTGCGTCAGGCCGGTGACATAAGGCTTTTCCGCCGCGCGGCGCATCGGGTTGCCATGGCCGTAGCGAACGCCATGACGTTCGTCGACGAAATCCAGATGCGCATCGATCTGGACGACGTGGATCGGGTCTTCGCCATCAAAGGCGTTGATGCAGGGAATGTTGACCGAATGATCGCCGCCCAGCACCACCGGCAAGGCACCGGCCTTAAGGATCTTGCGTACGCCGAATTCGATGCGTCTGTGGCTTTCAATCGTGTCCGTATGGACGATATCGGCATCACCCAGATCGACAATGCGGGTGGTTTCCGCCGGCAGGTAGGTGATGTCGTCCTCGAAATCATAAGCACCCGCATGGCCGAAGGAAAACAGCGTCGAGGCCTCCCGGATCGCACGCGGCCCCATACGCGCGCCCGAACGCCACTGGGTGCCGAAGTCGAACGGAGCCCCCATGACGGCAACATCCGCATCGATGGCGTCCCAATCCGGCTGATAGGGATACTTGCCGAAGGTGCAGATGCCGACAAAGGGCAGGTTCAATCGCCCGCTTTCATAACCGTGTGAGGACATTCAAAGGCTCCTGTTGGGGACCGGCCAACTAGAGCATCATTGCGGAAGGGGGGAAAGGGCGGGGTTGAGGCAACCAAAAAACTACTGGCTCTGAACCTGGCTGAACTCCCTAAACCTGCTTTTCCATACGTGTCGCGGAGGAAAAACCGAACAGAAGTTCGAGAAACCCGGTCTTTTCTTCCCCAACTGCCTTGAACCCCGAGCGCTCGTAAAGAGCTTTTGCCCTTGGGTTCGTGTCGATCACATCCAGCCGCACACGGGTGAGCGAGCGCTGGCGTGCTTCTTCGCCAATGGCTTTCAGCAAGGTGCCGCCGATGCCGCGGCCGCGGGCGCTTTCGGCCACAAAGATGCCGTCCATCAGCAGGCAGTCCGGCTCGATCCTGCGCTCCAGAACTTCCAGAAGAAGCCCGCGCCAGAGGCCGCCGAACGCGCCGTAAACCGCCGTCATGTCGGCGAGGCTTCCGCCGACAAGAGCTCCGTCCCGGGTCTTGTAACCGGCAAGGCCTAGCAGCCGTCCCTCCCGGTCGAGAGCGCTGATGGCAAAATCCGGGTTGAGGATGCGCTCGACAAGTCGAAGCGCTTTTTCTTCCGGGGCCAGTACCTTGCCGAGCTTGCCGGAAAAGGCCTGCCAGAACAGGCGGGCGGCAACGGGCCGCTGGTCTTCCGGGAAGCCGGGAGAAATGAAAATGTCGGATGACATGGCAGGATCAGCGGATGAAGACCGCGGTCCCTGTGGCGCTGACCATCAGCATGGAGCCGTTCTGGCCTACGGTTTCGTAATCGAGGTCGACGCCGATCACCGCATTGGCGCCCATTGCCTGGGCCTGCTGGCACATTTCGTCGATGGCAATCTTGCGCGCCTTGCCAAGTTCTTCCTCGTACGCGCCGGAGCGGCCGCCCACAATGTCACGGATGCCGGCAAAGAAATCCTTGAAGATATTCGCGCCAAGGATCGCCTCGCCCGTCACCAGACCCTTGTAGTCCAGATCCTTGCCCTGAATGGTGTTGGTGGTGGTGACCAGCATGCATTGTCTCCCTTTTGAACCGATGTTCGAGACATGGGTTCGTCCTCGTGGTTTTGCAAGAAACGGCGAGAATGGAAGAGGTTAGCCGGCGACAAGTCCTGCCATCACCTTCAGCAAGGCCTCGCCCTCCTCTTCCGTTCCAATGGAAATGCGCAGCCAGTTGTCGATGCGGTCCTTGTTGAAGTGGCGCACCAGAATACCTTCATCCCTGAGGCCTGTCAGAAGATCCCGTGCTGCCCTTGTTTCATGCGAGACGAACAGGAAATTGGCTGCCGACGGCAGCACGTTGAACCCGAGAGAGCGCAGGCCTTCCGCCATCCGATGCCGTTCCGTGATCACAAGGCGCCGGGTCTCCTCGAACCAGGCGGTGTCCTGCCAGGAGGCTTCTGCTCCCGCGAGCGCCAGGCGGTCGAGTGGGTAGGAATTAAAACTGTCCTTGATCCGCTGCAGCCCCTCGATCAGGTGCGGCTGACCAAGAGCAAATCCGACACGCAGGCCCGCCAGGCCGCGTGACTTGGAAAAGGTCTGTACCACCAGAAGATTGTCGAACTCGGGAACCAGACGAGCGGCGCTCTCCGCGCCGAAATCGACATAGGCTTCGTCAACCAGCACCACCACATCCGGGTTTTGCTCAAGAACGCTTCGCACCGCTGCAAGATCAAGCGCAATGCCGGTCGGGGCGTTCGGATTGGCAAGCACGATGCCACCACACGGCCCACCAAGACTGGCCGGATCAATCCGGAAATCATCATCGAGTGGCACAGAACGGTGCGAAATGTCGTAAAGCTCGCAATAGGTCTTGTAGAAGCTGTAGGTGATATCGGGGAACAGCAGCTTGTCCTTGCCACTGAAAAAGCCGTGAAAGGCATGGGCCAGGACTTCGTCCGAGCCGTTGCCTGCAAAAACGTGATCCACACCCAGACCGAAGCTTGCCCCGATCGTTGCCCGCAACGCACCGGCTGACGGATCGGGATAGAGCCTCAGGCTGTCTTCGGTAGCTGCGCGGATTGCCCCGAGCGCGATAGGCGACGGGCCATAGGGATGCTCGTTCGTATTCAGCTTGATGAAGCTGCGGTCCTTTGGCTGCTCACCCGGCGTATAAGGCACCAGCTTGCTGACTATGGGGCTCCAGAACCTGCTCATGGACCGTATCCTGACGGGAATTGCTGTGGTTTTTTTCGCACAATAGGCGCCAAACCGGTGCGGTAAAAGTGATTTTGACGTTGTTCTTTTCCGGCGTTGCCGAAGCTCTTATACGCGCTGAGACCGGTTCGTCTCGGGGCGGGAAAGGTTCAAGCCTTCGGTGGGGTAGGGAGACGCTGTTCCAGGGCCTCTCCGCACTCGTGAAATGGTAGGCCGCTTTCCAAGCAATTCTGTCACCAACCTCACGTCGTCTTCCCGGCCAAGCGAAGCGCGAGCCGGGATCGGGGAGGCACGAACGTTTCGATATGGACGCTAACCTGTTGCAGCCACGCGTTGGTGGTTCCCCGGTCCCGGATCTTCGCTGCGCTACGTCCGGGATGACGATGGTGAGGGTGTGGGTGAAGGTGTCGTGAAAAAGGAAAGAGCCGGCGGACATTTCCCCCGGCTCTTCCATTTGGTCAGGTCCTGTCCGCGTTTCCGGTCAGGACAGGTGATGCACCTGCTGCAGGCCGTAGACCGGGGTCGGCAGGCCTTCCATCCGCGCCTTCAGCTGTAGCGCCAGATACTGGGAGTAATGGCGCGACTGGTGCAGATTGCCACCGTGGAACCAGAGCGCTTCCTGCTGGGTCGGTTTCCACATGTTCCGCTGTTCGCCTTCCCAGGGGCCCGGGTCCTTGGTGGTGTCGGAACCAAGGCCCCAGACCTTGCCAACCCTGTCGGCCATGTCCTGGCCCATCAGGTCGGCAACCCAGCCGTTCATCGAACCGTAGCCGGTGGCATAGACGATCACGTCCGCTTCCAGTTTCGTGCCATCGTCCAGAATGACACCGTCTTCCACGATCTCGGTGACCTGGCCACGCTTCAGCTTGATCTCGCCGTCGATGATGAGCTGGCTGGCGCCGATATCAATGTAGTAGCCGGAGCCCCTGCGCAGGTATTTCAGGAAAAGGCCGCTTTCGTCGTCGCCCCAGTCCAGCCAGAACCCGGCTTTCTCCAGCCCTTCGTAGAAGTCCGCGTCCCGCTTCTTCATCTCGGCATAGGCGGGGATCTGGAACTCGTGCAGGATCCGGTAGGGCAGTGAGGCGAAGATCAGGTCCGCCTTTTCCGTCGTCACGCCGGACCGGACCGCCTCTTCCGAGTAAAGCGCGCCGAGGCCAACATCCATCAGGGTGTCCGAGCGCACGATATGGGTGGAGGACCGCTGCACCATGGTCACATCGACATCATTTTCCCAAAGCGCTGCGCAGATATCGTGCGCCGAATTGTTGGAGCCGACCACGACCGCCTTCTTGCCGCGATACTGATCCGGCCCCGGATGTCTGGACGAATGATGCTGGTCGCCCTTGAAGGTGTCCATGCCGGGGAATTTCGGAACGTTTGCCTTGCCCGACATGCCGGTTGCCATGACCAGTTGTTTCGGTTTCAGAACCACTTCCTCGCCGTCACGATCCACGACGACTGTCCATTCCTTCTTTGCTTCGTCGTAAGTTGCGGATTTGGCAACGGTCCGGGTCCAGTAGTTCAGTTCCATGACCTTGGTGTACATTTCCAGCCAGTCGCCAATCTTGTCCTTGGGGCTGAAGATGGGCCAGTTTTCCGGAAACTTGATGTAGGGCAGGTGGTCGTACCAGACGGGATCGTGCAGGCAGAGGGACTTGTAGCGGTTGCGCCAGCTGTCGCCGGGCCGGTCATTCTTTTCCACGATGATTGTGGGCACACCGAGCTGCCTCAGGCGCGCGCCGAGCGCGATGCCGCCCTGGCCGCCACCGATGATCAGGCAATAGGGCTGGGTCTTGTAACCGAGGTCCGCCAGTTCACGCTCGCGCTCCTCCTTCCAGCTGGTGCGGTGCTTGCTGGCGCCGTGCTTGGCCCCCAGCGGCCGGTTGAAGCCCTTCGGCTCCTCATGGCCCTTCAGCTCGGCCATGGTTGTCAGCAGGGTCCAGATCTTGCCGCCTTTCAGCCGGATCAGGCCGAAGCAGCGGGCCCGTTCGGTATCGAACTGAATCCAGGCCGTGACGACATCGCCCTCTTTCGTCGGTATTTCACCTTCCGCGATGCGCCAGTTGCTCGGCCCGGTGGAGGCCAGTTGCTTTTCCAGCATGTCGCGGACCTGATCCTTGCCCTCGACGGTCTTGATGTTCCAGGTAAAGGCAATCAGGTCCCGCCAGTAGCAATCGTCCAGGAACATGTCCGTTGCAGCGTCGATCTTGCCGTCTTCCAGCGCCTTGCCGAAAGTGTTGAGAAAAGTCTCGGTCTCGTGAACCAATGGTTTGTCGAGCATTCCAGTTCCTCCCTGTTTATGGAGGAAACAATGCAGAGCGCCCCTGCATTTTGCCATGGAACGCCCGTCAATTGATGACGTTAAGGGGCAGAAACTCCGTTTGCTGTTGCGCACGCAACAGGACGCAACAGATAGTCATGCACGCGGCTTGGGGTGTGGCTCCAGGCCGAGAGAGCGCATCCGCCGGAGCACCGTCGACCGATTGACGCCAAGCCTTCGGGCGACCTGGGACATGTTCCAGCCACAGGCGTCCAGAAGTGCTTCCAGATCCTGTTTCGGGTCGGTTTCGACGCGTCTGGACAGAGACGCCTGCGGCAGATCGGTAAGGTCGATCACATCGGTTTCTGCAAGCGCTGTCGCGACATCCAGCAAGGTCGCGAGTTCACGGATGTTGCCCGGCCAATGCCGGCCGCTGAGTTCGGCGCGTGCCGAAGGTGACAGGCGCAGGTCCCGCGGAGAGCGTCGCAGCAGACGATCGACCAGCCAGTCGAAATCCTGGCGATGCCGGAGCGGCGGGATCCGGATGAGAGACCCGGCAAGCCTGAAATAGAGTTCCGGCCGCAGTGCGCGGATGCTTGTGGAACCTGCCGGATCCTGCCGCGTGGTGGCGACCACGCGAAGGTCACTTCGATGTTCCAGCAAGGCAAGCAAGGCAGCCTGGCCCGCCTTGTCAAGATCTTCGATCCCACGCAGGAACAGCGTTCCGGCTGCAGCATCAGACAAGGCGCCGACCTTTTCCGGTTTCAGAGCGGAACAGCAGAGCGTATGGAACGACCGGTCGGCAGGACCCAGAACATGGATGGCCCTTGCCAGATATTCCTTGCCCGTTCCGGTTTCGCCAGACAGCAGGATGGGAACCTGCGTTGGTGCAAGCCGGGCAACTTTCGACACCACCTGCGACAGCGTCGCATCCTGCCCGCAGATGCCGCGCAGCGGCGTGGGCAAGCTCCCGGAAACGGGGCTGCGTGCCATGCGAGCGGCTTGCGGAGCGATGGCATGACCGTATAACCCACCACCGTCGCGCCGGCGCAGAACCCGATCTTCCGCCGGGCGGCCTCGCATCAGGGATGGCAGATCGTCGACATCCAGGTCCAGGTACATGTCGATCCGGCTTCCTATGAGGTCTGTGGAGCCGGTCGGGGCCAGACAGGCGAGCGCGCCGTGCGTCATTCCCGTTATCCGTCCGCTGTCGTCCAGGGCGATGGCGGCTTCCGGATCGACTTCCAGAAACTCCGGCGATGTCGAGAAGCGCAAGACCCATTCCTTGCGCGTGGTCGCCATCAGGTTGGCCATCTCGACCCGGCGGGTGGAAGCCTTCACCAGGTTCATCGCGAGGTTCTGGCTCGATTTCGGGCTTGGGGAGCGCAGGAGGGAAATATCCAGAACCGCCGCCAGCTTGCCGCAGGTGTCGTAGATTGGCGCCGCCGTACAGGACAGCGGTGTATGCGACAGCCCGAAGTGATCGCTCTGGTGGATCGTGACGGCTTCCCCCGTCACGATGCAGGAGCCGACACCGCAGGTTCCCGCAAGATCCTCAGACCAGTCGGACCCGAGATAAAGGCCCGCCTGCCGGAGATCGTCCTCGAACCGCGGATCGCCAAAGAAGTCGACGCACACACCCTTGGCATCGGCCAGCAGCAGTACGTAGTTGTGCCCGGCCACCTGCTTGAACAGGGTGCGCAGGCCGGAACGAGCCGTCGCGATCAACCGCTCTGACTGCTCCTGATGTTCGCGCAGTTGCTGCTCGGTGACGATATGTGCCGGTTCCGGACGCGCCGGATCCATGCCGTACGTCTGGACACAGCGCCGCCAGCTTTCCGACACCAGCCCATCCCTGCCGGTCTCGTACCCCTTCAATACGCGGTCGATTTCACTCACATGTTCAAGGTCGCGCATGTCATCCTCCCTTGACACAGCACTTCACGATAGCCTTTCGGGCAGGCTTTGCAAATTTTGCCGGCGCAATTCTGCGTTCGTAAAGCCTGTGCAGCGGGGAAGCCCGGCCAAGAATATCAGCCTGGCCAGGTCAGAAGCGTGTCCTTGTTGATGGTGAAATTCGCATTCGGCCTTCTGGCGTTGGCGGCAACGTTGAGATCGACAATGTTTTGGAAGGTGGACGTCGCCTCGATTTCCGTCATGCCATACTCGGTGAAGACCTCCGGACCGAAGATATTCTTTGCCAGAAGCGGGTTCGTGAGTGCCTGGGAGAAGGCGTCGGACCCGACCATGGCCAGAAGCAGGGGCGGCAGGGGGCGCGCCCGCATCTGGTCTTCTGCCAGCAGTCCGATGGGAAGATCGACCCGGTCGATGCCGCGCACGCCGTTCCAGTCGGGATAGAGTGCTTCCAGCTCTCCCGCCAGACCGGCGTCGCCTCCGGTCAGTTCTAGGAAACTGTCGTACGGACGCAGCTTCCAGGAGGCGCGGTAGGCGTTGAAGGGGGCGAGCCGGAACCTGCGGGCAAACGCCAGCGTGCGCTCTTCCGCGCCTTGCAGGAAGAACGGGGTGTTGTGAAGGGTCAGCTTGCCTGCCCGCTGGCTCGCCGCCGCATCGATGACCGCCTCGACGCCGTGTTTTTCGATGATCGTGTTGTTGAAACGGAAATTCTCGTTTTCCAGTACCTCGCCCTGGAACAGGAACCGATCCGGAACCATGGCATGCCAGCGGTAAAGCAGATCGAATTCCAGCGAGATCCGGTTGGTGCGGTACCACAGGCGCTTGTCCGCATCGCCAGGCTCCACGAAGATCTTGAACGGCGAATTGGCAAGGTGGTTGATATAGTCCTCGATGATGACCTTGAGCAGCTTGACGATGTTGATGTTGCGGGCCGTTTCGAAGACGCGGTCCGGACCGAAGTGCGGGTTCCGTTTGCCGATCTCGCGCGCGAGACGATTGTGCTCGCGCAGGAAGATCGTGTTGAGCGCGCTGTAGAGGATCGTGGAATTGGCCCGTTCCAGGCCGGCCGCATAGTGGCATTTCCAGCGCTCCGGCGTGACGGCCCAATCCCCGATACCAGCCAGGAGTTCCCGAAGTTTTTTCGCCGCGCCCCATTCCGGATCGGCCCCCAGGAAGGTCGTTGCCCACATGGGCATGAAATGAATGCCGGCAAACTCGGCTTTGACTGCCAGATCCGGGCCCGCGAGCAGCGGCGGCAGCTCGCCGACGGACGTCTGCCGGGACTTCAGAAAAGCGCCTTCCCGTAAAAACGAGGTGGTTTCCTCGCCAAGACCATAGATCTGGCAAAGATCGATTTCGTGGTTCGAGGTGTTCAGCCGCTTGTTCAGCGGATGAGTGCGCAGGAAACTGTCGGTGAACCACTGGGCAAAGAAGCAGAACAGCGTGCTGGTGTCGCTCTCGACCATCGCCTTGCGCCGGCAAAGTTCCGCCACCCTCGGCACTTCCGGCAGGGCATCGACAAAATCCTGATCGACGGGTGGCAGGTGCCGGCCGGTGTAGCGGCGGTCAACCAGACCCGGCCAGCTGGCGAAGGTGCTGGTGGTCTTTTCCGGATCCTTTGGGCCCGCAACCATTTCCAGATGCGTTTCCGGGTCATGCGGCGTCCAGAGGGAGAGCGGAAGCGGACGGCCGGGAGGCGCGTTCGAGATGCCGTTGATGACAAGACGGTTGATCACCCGGCTGAGCGGACCGCAACGTTTGACCAGCCGGACGAGGGCGGGAAAGGCCTCGGCCAGTTTCAGTGCCTGGCCGCCGATGAAACCGAGGATCCGCTTGTGCACCGGCGGATCCCGCAGAACGTCCCTCTCGGAACGGACGCCGAGCTGATCCAGAAACGGCACGAACACCAGGGCATAGAGGATATGCGGCCAGACGTGGTGGTGCCAGACATCCTGCAGCACGAATATGAACACAAAGGCGACGACCACATTGCCGCCGATGAAGATCCAGTAACCGATGCGCAGCCGCCGGAACATGAGCCAGTTGGCATAGGCACCGGCCCCCAGCGCCAGCCCGAGGACCATATGTATCGGATCGAAATCGTAGCGGAAGAATTCCTCGACACCGCGATAGGCCATGATCGTCCCAACGAGCAGGCAGATGATGTCGAGAAACGTTCCCTTGAAGGATGCGCTAAGCCTCATGACCGCCCCGCATATTGCTTGGATTTGAGATAT
The DNA here is from genome assembly GCF_017743835.1 of Labrenzia sp. R5_0. NCBI lineage: Bacteria > Pseudomonadati > Pseudomonadota > Alphaproteobacteria > Hyphomicrobiales > Stappiaceae > Labrenzia > Labrenzia sp. R5_0. The sequence continues at coordinate 72,853 of NZ_JAGHRK010000004.1, forward strand.
TCGATCAGTGCGGATTTCTCGCCGTCCGAAAGACCGGTGCCGTAAAGATGTCCACCATTGCCGTTGCCGGTCAGTTGCGTGTCGAACAGGAAGCCACTTTCGCAGGCAAAGCCGACGTCCACCGGATCGAAATCCGTGCAGCCGCGATAGAAGGTCGCCGGACGGTCTTCCGGCGGTGACAAAAGCGCCCGAAGTGTCGGTACGGAACCATTGTGGAGATAGGGCCCGCGTGCCCAGATGGCGTCCAGCGGCGTGTTTGCATAGCCGTCCGTTGCCCGGTAGTGCGAGAACCGCCAGGTGTACCCCTTGCCGACATCGCCGAAGCGGCTGACGAAGGCTTCGTCGAAGAGATCAGATCGTGCCGGGTCTGTCTGAAGGTCCGAAAGCGGCGTGACCTGCCCGAAGCTCTCGCCTCCTGGGTCATGACAGGTGCCGCAGCCTTCCCTTTCGTAAATCGCGGCGCCGTCTGCTGCCATGTCAGCATTGACTGGCAAGGGGTAGGCGGGCGGCGGCAGGTCCCGCAGCCATTCCGCCTGGGCATCGATCAGCCCGCGTTGCAGCAGCCATTCCTTGGCGCCGCCGGCAAGGGCGGCGGAATAGTTGCGCTCGATCAGCGAATTGTTGTTGCCGTCCCAGTGGAACCAGCCGCCCTCGCGGATGCCCTGGTTCCAGACCGAGGGAAAGTCGACCGTTCCGACAGCCTCGTCCTTTTCCGGGCCATAGCCCCAGCGCGCGCGCCAGTTGTTGCCCGCGTCCGTGCGCCCGGGGCCATGCTGCGGTTTCACCTTCATCCAGCTGAAAGCGGTCGCCAGTCCATCGGCCTGGTCCTTGATGCCGGGTACCAGAATGGTGCGCACCAGAAGACGGTCGATTGGGCCCAGAGGTCTGCCGGCCTGCGCGGCGCTTTCGATCACCGCATCCGCCGTCAGCTTGTCGCTTGCAGCAACGTAGCCAAGGAACAGGATGTAGGACTGGATATCGAGCTTTTCGGCAGGTGCACCCAGCAGCAACATCGTGTTGCCGCCGGCGGTGACTTCCACGCTGTGGCAGGTGGCGCAATTGAAACCGACCCTCGGCACACCGACGCGCCGGATGCTGAAGCCGATCGGAAGTTCCTGTCCCGGTTCCTCGATGAAGCCGAATGTGCGCCAGCCTTCAGGCAACTCGTCCTTGAAAATCGCCGGCAATTCGCGCCAGACCATATAGGGGAAACCGTCCCATTCGGCGCCGATGGAACCGTATTTGAATTCGGCGACCGGATTGTCAAAGGTTTGTGGCGGACCCGGCTTGATGGTGAGGCGCTTGCCTTCCAGGACCAGGCAGGCGCTCAGCAGCAGCGCGGCGACAATCGCCAACCAAAGCGGCATGCCGTCGTTTCTGGGCGATACGGAGGGTTGTTGCATCTTGTAGCTTTCCGGAATGCCGGCAAAGACGGGTGGAACAACGCCATTGACTTCATGCCGCTTGCGAGCGGCACTCTCGTAGGCTTGTCGCCGGGCAAGGTTGATGGCGCCGACGGGCTCGTGCGCCGGCAGGCTGTTCCAGGGTGAAAAGGCGATGTTCTCCGCCAGTGGGGCGTGTTGATCGACGTCCTGCTGAAAGATTTCCAGCGTCGCCAGCTTTTCGTGACGCGCGCCCGGCACCGCCGACCAGGCAATCGACGGATCATCAACCGGCTGCGCGGCCGGATCTATCTGCACATCGACGCCGAATTCAAAAGTGACCGGGCAACGGATCAGGGTTTCCCTCAGCGCGACGGCCAGTTGATTGCGTCCGGATTTGACCTCAGGCGGATCCACCGGCACCGGCCTTGGCGTTGCGGTATATTTCACCAGAAGATCGCCAAGCCGATAAGGCGTGGTGCTGAAGTATCGGCTTGCAAGCGGAGACACCGGGCGATGAGAGACAAAGGCCCGGATCCTGCCGAAGAGATAGAAGCCCGTGAACAGAAGCCGGGACAAGGGCTTCAGGCGGGCAAGACCGCGTTTCAGCACCAGGGTGTTGATGTCGTCGTAGTCGCCGAGGTCACCGGTGAAAAAGGTTTCATGGTCGACGAGAATGAAGTCCTGCACCCTGCCGTCCGGGTTTTCAGCCGACAGCCACTCCCTGTCGATGCCCAGCACCTTGATGGCCATGCCGTGGGCGTCCCGCTTCCGGTCATCCAGTTGGCGGCCGTTGGAAAACCGGACAAGGGCGTCATATGTGCCCGGCAAGGCGAAGAGACCGTGACGCAAGTCCTCCGGCACTTCGCCGATACTGAAGCGGGCGCGGACACAGCCGTGATGTTTCGGGTGCTGTGGGCGTCGCGCCAGACCGGGAACCGTGCAAATGGCCTCGGCATTGGTACGGGCGATGCTGTCGATCAGCCCCGCGTCTCCACCGGTTTCCGATTTGCCCGGCCGTGCCGGTTCTCTCGAGGCCATTCAGCCTGCCCTCTCGCGTTGGTGGGTCAAACGCATGGTCCGGCTCTTCAACTGCCGATGCGTTTAATTACCCTACGTAAGGCTAGCTCTTATTTTCAGGGAAGGGAAGGTTTCCGGCCGTTGTCCGTCACGGTGGTGTGACGGCATCCTTTTGAAATACAACCTGATTTGTCCACCGGGTTGTATTTCTTCGTTCCGGCAATCATTTCTGCTCCGTGGCAGACGCTCGGGACGGCAAGGTGGCCCAGGTCAAATCTTTTCATCCGGGCCACCTTGCCTCACAGGAGTTCAGTTGGAACTGAGGTCGACATCCGTCCCGTAGATCCGGGCGATGTCCCGAAGCATTGCGCGGGCTGCAAGAATGCCCTGCGACGTTGCCCAGACACCGTCATCGACCTTGTGGGCGTTTCCTGTCTTGACGACTTCCAGATTGGCCCAAAGAGGGTCTTTCAGCGTCTCGCCCTCCAGGGCCGTGCCCTCTCCATTGCCGGTGTCATATGTCAGGTAGAACATCCGGTCGGCCTCCATGTTCGGGATGCTTTCCTTGCCGACGGCAAGAGCCAGACCGTCCTGCGCCTGTACCTCGGGCCGCTTGAAACCGATGTCGTTCAGTACAACACCGGAGAAACTGTCATGGCGATAAACGTAAAGCTGGCCGGGCACGAAACGGACGACGGAAACCGTGTCCCCGGCATTCTCGCCGAGGGCGGCGCGCAACCGGGCAACGTCGGCCTCATAGGCACTGACGAGCGCTTCGCCTTCCGCTTCCATGCTGACCGAGCTGGCATAGAGCTTCATGTTGTCCTTGAAATCCGTGGCATTGACCACAAACACCGTGGGCGCAATGGCGGAGAGCTGAGGATAGATTTCCTCGTGCCGCTTCTTGCTGCCGAGGATCAGATCCGGCTCGAGCATGGCCAGCCGTTCCAGGTTGACCGCAAGCTCCGTCCCCACAACTTCAACTCCGGCCATCCGGTCGCCCAGATGCGGGTACCAGGGATCGCCATACCAGGATGACGCAGCCCCAACAGGCGTCTTGCCCAGCATGAGCATTGCCTCGGTGCCTTCGTTGGTGAGAACGACAATCTTCTGCGGAGTGTCCGGCACCTCGGTGGTGCCCATGGCATGGGTAATCTCGGCAGCGGACAGGGCGCCGGGCAACAAGGTTGGCAACAGGGCTGCGCAAAAACAAAGGCTGGATAGAAAACGCAAGGGGTATCTCCGGCATTACAGGTTATCTGGCTTGCCGAACCCCGACTGGCTTGAGGAATTTTTTCCTGGAAATTGCCGTCTTTGTCAAATGAAGAAGATCAGGCCTGCAGGAACCGTCCGGGTGCAAGCTGGTCCAGTGTGATACCGCAGGCGGACAGATCACCCGGCAGGTCCCGACCGGCAACGAGGGCCGCCAGTGACCTGCCCATTGCCGGGGATGTCAGAACCCCGCATCCGCCCTGGCCTGCGCTGACAAAATACCCCGGATGATCGGGAAATCCGCCGCAGACCGGGTTTCGGTCAGGCGCAAACGTGCGCAGTCCTGCCCAGCTTGCGGATGGACGCGGCACGGCCAGCTCGGTGTCGATGCCGATATGTTGGATCGCCTCTGCAAGTCGAAGATCATCTGCATAAACCTCTCCCGGAGAAACAGGATCGGCCTCTGCCGGTGACGCCGTGAAGCCGTGCGGCTGCGGATGGACGTACCAGGTGTAATCAGCCGTCGTGACATGTGGCCAGACACCGGCGTCCTGACGGTGAAGCGGAAACGTGAAGGCCGAACGGCGAAAGGCCTTGAGGCCAAGCGCCGGGACACCGGCAAGATCCGCAATCCGGTCCGCCCAGGCCCCGGCCGCATTGACCAGAACGGGCGCCGCCACCGTCTGGTCTCCGGCCGTCACCTGCCATGTGTCGGCAATCCGCCGGATGGAAGTGACCTCCGCCTTGCAGACGAAGCGAGCGCCATTGGCAGCAGCCGCCTTGCGATAGGATTGAAGCAGCAGATCGACATCGATATCCATCGCATCTGCTTCGAAAACTCCCCCATGAACCCGTTCCGGCCGGAGGGCCGGAAACAGGGCCAAAGCCTCTTGTCTGTCAACAAACCTGCAGTCCGACCCGGCCTCCTGCAGCCTTGCCATCAGCCTGTCCAGAACATGCCGATGCTCCTCACGCCCAACCGTCAGGCAGCCGCGGGGCACGACAAGCGTCTGCTCGCAAAATCCCGGCGGCGGCACCTGAAAGAACGCACGGCTTGCCGCGGCCAGCGCGCGCATTGTATTGGCGGAAATGCCGGCCGTGAATTGCCCTGCCGTGCGGGCTGAAGACTGCGTTGCCAGTGCCGGCTCGCGCTCCAGAAGCGTTACTTGCGCAAACTCGGACAGAAAACAGGCCGCGCTCAGCCCGGCAACACCGCCGCCGATGATGATGACGTCTGCTGTCATTGCGTCAGACAATCCCTCGCGGTGTCACGATCAACGCTTTCACGCCGCCTTGCGGGACATGTCTTCGCCGCGATAACTCAAGGCCTCCGCCAGGTGAATGCGGCCAACCTGATCCGCACCGTCCAGATCGGCCAGCGTGCGGGCGAGTTTGAGGACGCGGTGATATCCGCGTGCGCTCAGGGCAAGACGCTCGGCAACATCGCGCAGGAAAGCGAGCCCCTTGTCATCTGGCCGTGTCATGGTTTCGACAATCGATGCAGGCGCCTGGGCATTAGTGCGGCAGGCAAGGCCAAGTTCCAGGAAGCGCGCTGCCTGGATGCTGCGCGCTTCAGCGACCCGAGCAGCCACGACGGCGGACGGCTCGCTGGCCGCGGGGCCGATCAGGTCTGCCGCCGTAACGGCCGGAACATCGATCCTGACGTCGATCCGGTCAAGCAGCGGTCCGGATACCCGGGCCTGATAGTCGGTGACGCAGCGCTCGCCCCGGCGGCACTGGTGGCCCGGCTCGCCCGCATGGCCGCAGCGGCAGGGATTCATGGCTGCCACAAGCTGGATGCGGGCCGGATAGGTGACCCGGTGGTTCGCGCGGGCGATCACCGCTTCGCCCGATTCCAGCGGCTGGCGCAGACTGTCGAGAACCTGCGGATTGAACTCGGGAAGCTCGTCGAGGAATAACACTCCGTTATGGGCGAGCGAGACCTCACCGGGCCGGGCGCGCATCCCGCCACCGACAAGGGCGGCCATGGAGGCGGAGTGATGCGGCGCGCGGAAGGGACGTCGATCGGTCAATTTGCCTTCGGCCAACTCGCCCGCGAGCGAGGCGATCATGGACACTTCCAGAAGCTCGCGCGGGGTCAGGGCCGGCAGGATGGACGGCAGGCGCTGCGCCAGCATGGATTTGCCGGAGCCGGGAGGACCGGTCATCAGCAGGTTGTGCCCGCCGGCAGCGGCGATCTCCAGCGCCCGTCTGGCGCTTTCCTGTCCCTTGACCTCCGCAAGGTCCGGCAGCACACCGGCATTTCCGCGCAGCCGGGCCACCGGCCGGGAGAGCACCTGTGTTCCCTTGAAGTGATTGGCGAGCTGGATCAGCGAGCGGGGCGCGAGAATGTCCATGTCTGCGTCGGCCCAGGCGGCCTCGCCGCCGCTGGCTTCCGGGCAGATGAGGCCCTTGCCGATGCCGTTGGCACCCATGGCGGCCGGCAGGACACCGGCAACAGGCGCAAGCGTGCCGTCGAGACCAAGCTCGCCCAGAACAACGTATCTTTCCAGAAATTCAGCCGGTATTGCGCCGATGGCGACCATAACGCCCAGCGCGATCGGCAGATCGTAATGCGAGCCTTCCTTGGGCAGGTCGGCAGGGGCGAGATTGACTGTGACGCGTTTGGCCGGCAGGGCCAGGCCTGAAGCGGCAAGCGCCGCGCGAACTCGTTCCCGACTTTCTGCAACGGCCTTGTCCGGCAGGCCGACGATGGTGAAGGCAACCATGCCCGGCCCGACATGTACCTGCACGTCTACCGGAACTGCCTCGATGCCCCGAAACGCGACCGTCGTGATCCGGCTGACCATATTCACCTCTACTTACAGATGCAGGTCAACGAAGCATATGTCGATAAAAGACGCAAGAACAAATATGGAACAGACGAGGTCTGCCGGTCAGGATACCAGCACGCGCAGCTTGCTTCCGCTGGCAACAGTGAAGTTGGCGCGGGTCAGAACAGCATCCAGATAAGCGGGCACCTTAAAGTCTTCACTCGGCTGCAAACCGTTGGTTTCCAGCCAGTCGGACACAAGTTCAAGGAGCCGGTCGGGGTCTTTTTCATAGAGGGCCCGACATAGCTCCATGTCGAGCTTGGCCCCGGCGGTGTTGGCGGCGGTGAGTATCATCGATCCAATCGCATTCTGTTCATCAATCATAGCGTGCTGCCAACATGCTTGCAATTTCCGGGAAAGGCCAGCACATAGCGGTTATGTGGGCGTTGGCCACCATAACCCGCTGTTATGGTCTGACCCCTTCGGTCTGCCTTCCGGCCGCAAAGCCCGCCAGGCCGCAGCACAGAAGCCCGGCTGCGAAGAAAAGCGCCGAATGGCCGACAACCGGAATGAGAAAGCCGCTCAGCACGGGCCCGACCCCCTGCCCCAGGGAAATCAGGAAGAAGGTAAAGCCGAACCCGATGGACGGTGCCTGCCGGAACAGCCTCATGCTCCACATGCCGAAAAGGGCGGTCATCACGATGAAACCGACGCCGAAACAGGCCGCTGACACGTAGATCCCGAGTCTTGTTTCCACAAGCAGCGGCAGAGTGCCGATTGCGGTCCCGACCAGAACCGCCAGGACACGATAGGCAGCCCGCAAACCCCAGCGATCGACAAGACCACCGGCGAAACAGCCGGTAACGCCCGAAATGCCCAACACGATCCAGAACAGGATTGCGTCTCGTGGATTGCCCGTCAGCATGGTCAGGAGTTCGACGGCATAGGTCCAGTAGACGGCGGTGACGATGCCGAAAAGAAATGCCGCGACAAACAGTCCGCGCGCTGTCCGATCCATAAGGATCCAGACGGAAACCCTGGGACGGGCATGTTCCAGATGCACGCTGCGCCTGGGCAAGGTGGCTGCGTTCCAGATCGTTACACTGAAGGCGATAACCGCGAAAACCAGCCAGGCGAGCCGCCAGTCACCACCGGCGAAGAGTGCCAGCGGCCCGGCAAAGGCAACGCCGAAACCGGTGCCGGAGTTGATCCAGGCATAGACGCTGTTCTGCCGGCTGAGTTCCGTATGACGCACGATGACATCGGAAAAAGGCGGATAGGAAAGGCCCGGGCTTGCACCTGCAACGAAGACGCCAAGCGCCAGTATGAACGGTGTCTGTGCCAGGGCGATCATGGCCATGCCTGTTGTGGCGGCGAGGCCGCCAAGCAGGATCGGCAAGCGCGGTTCGAACACCGTCGACAGCCAGGAACCGACGAAAGTCGCCGCCAGATAGCCCAGATAGGACAGACCGGCGATCAGGCCGACCGTTTCCGGCGAAAGCGCGAATTCCTGACGGATTTCCGGCAGGAACAGGCCAAAACAATAACGTGCCAGTCCGTAGGTAACAGCGACGATGGCCAGGCCCGCGGCAGTAAGACCGCGGGTCTGTGCCAAGGTCATCTCAAACCCGGCGGGAGAGCTGGAAGTGAAGTGTCTGGTCATCCGTGTAGCTCTCGCCGAATATTTCGAAATGGCCACCCTCCTGCCGGTACGAGCGATACTGATCGCGCGTGAGTTTCAGGCAGAAGTTGGAAACATGCAAGTTTCTTCCGCTGATTGAATGCGCGAATTCCTCGGCCAGAATGGCCACTTGCGCACTCTGGCCATCTTCGAACACGACGGGCAGCAAAAAAAAGCGATTCAGCGTCGGCAAACTGCGGTCCACCGCCCGTTCGAACGCGATGCGCGAAAACCGCTGCATGGCCGGGTGGGCGTAAAAACCGGAGATCTTGTCGGTCTGTTCGATGGTGTAGAGCTGGCTTTCGGACAGCAGCAGGTCTCCTGGCCGGGTAATGTCCCGCAGCCAGCCGTTGACCACTGCCGGATCGTCATTGCCTTCCTGAAAACCGAGCATTGTCACGAGGGCGGGCGGCGCACCGTCTTCGATCATGTCTTCCAGGCGGCAGGCCTCGAAAGGCGCGGTGACAAACTCAAGTGGAGTGTCCGGCAGGATCGCCGCGAGGGCTGCCCGCATCGGCGCAGCCGACATCGGGTTGATGTCGACGGCGATATAACGATCTATGATGACGCCCAGGCCCTGCAGTGTCTTGAGAATGAACCCGGTCTTGACCGGCTCCGGACCCAGTTCGACATACACCAGCCGCTCGCCTGCAAGCTCGGTTGCAATCCGCCCGCAGCTTTCTTCCAGCGCCGCCCGAAAAGACCTGCCGTCTTCATGAATTCGGCCAAGCGTGTCCGATGCGATGCCGGTCTCGTTCAGCTGGCGCATCAGCTGAAACACCTCGTCCAGAGGACCGGTTGCGGTCTCCGAACTGCCTTCGTTTGTGTATTTCACCCGGTTGTCCTGGGTCAGGATCGTATCGAGACTGAATTCCGTGTGGCAGGCAATTGCCCTGTGAACTCTTTGTTGCAGCGAAAGGGGGCCGGTCGTCTGGTGATCTGGCCCATGCTCCGGCTGGCCATAGGAAAGCGCTAAAGTCATGGCGGATACCTGTTTTGACAAAAGAGACTCTCGGATTACGGGATTTTTTACCGACCCTTAAATTTATAATTGAAGCGCCCCATAATGGAACGTTATGCTTGTGTGGCGCTGGACCGGCGGAAAACCGCGTAGGTCGTCTTGCGCTAAAACGGAGGCAGGGACATGACCATAGGCCGTTTTAATATCGAGTTGCTGGAAGCCTTTGTGGCTGTTGCAGAAGCAGGCAACGTCACACATGCGGGATCTCGGTTGAACCGCACACAACCCTGCGTCAGCACTCAGCTGCGGCGTCTGGAGGAACGGGTCGGCAAACCGCTGATCGAGCGCAGTGCCCGCACAATGAACCTCACGCCCGCCGGGCGTATCCTTTATCAACACGCCACGGAAATCCTGCGCTCACACGAGGAAGCCAGGTTGCGCCTGTCTGCGCCGGAACTGACCGGCACGGTGCATGTCGGCCTGCCAGAATGGTATGCGACCGGCCAGCTGCAATCGATTTTCTGCAATTTCGTGCGCATTCACCCCAACGTGAAACTTGAGATGACGGTCGCCGACAGCGCCACACTGCACGAAATGCTGTCCAACAACGAAATCAACCTCGCAATAGCCCTTGTCTCGTCTACCAAGCAGATGCCGGTCGAGATTTTCGAGGAGCCGCTGCACTGGGCGGTTGGCGACAACTGCCCGCTAACCGATCCACTGCCATTGATCATGTTTCCCGAGCCCTGCCCGTTCCGGGAAATCTCCTTCGGTTCGCTCGCCCGCGCAGGACGGCAGTGGTACGAGCGCATTACCACCACCAGCGTTGCCGCCGCCCAGGTGGCCGTTCTGTCGGGCGCGGGCCTTTGCTGCCTGCCGTCGGGAGCCATTCTGGAAGGCTTCAAGATCCTGAAGGAGCAGGATGGTTTTCCGAAGCTTCCGGCAACACAGCTCGCGATCTACACCCAGTCGACAACGCAATCGCCCATCGTCGACTACCTGGAAGAGCATCTCAACGACCTCCTGCAGAACGCCATCGCGCCGCGCTCGGCGCTGGCGGGCAAGATACAGCCGGATTTGCGGGTGGTCTGACGGCCTGAAGCCTCAGGCCCGTTCTGCCAGGATTTCCAGCAGCTTCCTGTGCGCCTCGACTGGTTTGCGGTCGAGGCGCCAGACAAGATAGGTGACGGTTTCGCCAAAAGGCGGCGGGAGCGGGGTCGTCGTCAACTGGTCGGCATTGCGAAAGCCCAGGACAGCGCTTTCCGGAGCAACCGTGAACCCGAGACCGGCCTCCACACAGCCCAGAATTCCTTCCAGCGTGCCCATTTCCGTTACTTCCCTGTCGCTCTGGCCGATACTGCCGAGCCACGCCTGCGCCGCCGCCCTGTAGCTGCAGCCATGGCGAAAGGCCAACAGCGGGCCCTGCTCCGAAGTGGCCGGACCAATGGCGCAGACAAGCTGTTCACTGAAGGCGCGAACCGCCTGAAACCTGGCCTTGTCGACAGGCCCGGCGACAAAGGCGGCATCGATCTTCTGATCCCACACCTTTGACAGCAGGTCTGCGGTCGGGCCGGTCGTCAGGGAAAGCGGTGCTGCGCTTTTGTCCCTCAGACGTTTGAGAAGAGCGGGCAGGCGAACGGCCGCCGTTGTTTCCATGGAGCCGAGCCTGAGCGGCGCACCTGCTCCGGCAGCTTCCATAAGATCACGCTCGGCCGCCGCAAATTGTTGCAGAAGCACGATCGCGCGCGCATGGACCTGTTCACCGAATTCCGTCAGCCGGGCCCCGGCCTTGCTGCGCTGGAAGACCTTCTGGCCGAATTGTTCCTCAAGCCGCCGAATTCGGGAGGTGACGTTCGACTGCACGCAATTCAACGCCTGGGCAGCCCCCGAAAAGGAGCCTGTCTCGGCGACTGCCATCAGTGTTTTCAAAAGCACGATGTCCATACTATCCAAATTAGAGATATCAAATTCCTTCTTCAATCATTTTTCCTGAAATGATTTTCATGGCAGCGTGTCTCCATGAAACCGCTGCTCGATACGCCCTTTACCCGCCGCTTTGCCGTTTCCCATCCGGTCGTGCTGGCGCCGATGGACAGGATTTCGGACGGCCATCTGGCCGCTGAAGTCAGCCGCGCCGGTGGCTTCGGTATTATCGGCGCCGGTTACGGCGACCCGGACTGGATCGACGCTGCCTTCGATGCGGCCGGAAACCAGAGGGTCGGTCTTGGTGTCATCACCTGGAGTCTTTTGAGAAAACCGGCCCTCGTGGATCGGATCCTCGACCGCAATCCGGCGGCCCTGTTCGTTTCCTTCGGTGACGCGCAGCCGATCGTAAAGGCCGCCAGGGAGCGCGGTATTCCCACAATCTGGCAGGTGCAACGGCTGGACCAGGCCGAACAGGCTCTGAAGGCCGGAACGGACGTTCTCGTCGCCCAAGGCCAGGAAGGTGGCGGTCACGGCATGGACCGGGGCCTGTCCGCCCTTCTTCCCGCGGTTCGCGATGCCGCCGGCAAGGAGGCAATCGTGTTGGCGGCCGGCGGGCTTGCGGACGGGCGCGGACTGGCAGCAGCCCTCATGCTGGGCGCGGACGGTGTCATGATGGGGACCCGTTTCTGGGCAAGCGTCGAGGCGAACGGATCGGAAAAGGCCAAGGTTGCCCTGACCAAGGCGCACGGAGACGACACGGCCCGGTCCAGTGTGTTCGACGTTGCTCGCGGTCTTGACTGGCCGTCGCAATTCACAGGACGGGTTGTCCAAAATGCGTTTTCCCGCCCCTGGCTGGAAGATCCTGCAGGCTTGTCCGGCGCGGCTCACAAGATCCAGAAAACCTATGAGGCTGCCGATCCGGACGACTATTCCGTTCGCGCCCTGATTGCCGGAGAATCCCTCGATCTTGTGAAAACCGTTCAACCGGCGGCAAGGATCGTGGAGAACACTGTTCGAGAGGCGGCAGCGCTTCTTGCTCGCGCCCCGGATTTCGTCATCGGGTGAATTCGCACCGCGTCCTCAAGACCTCCCTGTCACCCGCTCCCGTCACTATCGAAGCCTTTTCCGTCCAGCCGGTGGTGCGGCAAATTGTATGCGGCTTGGGACACTCCTGAGGGTTTTGGCACCGGGACCTGATGTGGACCCCCGGAAACCCTGGGCTTTTGAGCTGCTGACGGAAATCACCAAGCGCCCGGTTCTTCGCCGTGGCGACAACTGGTTACAAATTCTCGGCCAAACACCCTGCTGTTGCCTTTGACGCAGCGAGATCTTCGGCTTAGGCCTGTTGAAGCCGGTGGAGGAGGACCCGGCAACCGTCAAATCCGGTCTGAAACGGGCAGCAGCACCATGTCTTTCAAACGCATCATTTTCTGGGCGCATCTCGTCGTCGGGGTCGCCTTCGGTCTCGTTATCCTCCTGATGTCAGCCACCGGCGTGGTCCTGACCTACGAGCGCCAGATCATCTCCTACATGGAAAGCCGCGCAGTCGTAAAACCGGCCGATGCGCAGCTCCTCTCTGTCGACGAACTGGCAACTGCCGTTCTGGCCAACGGCGGCCAACCCGGCAATTCGCTGGTTCTGCCAAGGCAGGACGGCGCCCCGGCCACACTTTCGGTCAGCCGCCGCGAGAACCATTTGCTCAACCCTTATACCGGAGAGCGGATCGACAATGCCGCGGAGGGCACAAAATCCTTCTTTGGCACGGTGACCGCGCTGCACCGCTGGTTTGCCCTTACAGGTGAAAACCGCAGCCTTGGGCGGGCCGTGACCGGTGCTGCCAATCTCGGCTTCCTGTTCATTCTGGTGTCCGGAATTTATCTCTGGTGGCCGAAGAAATGGACCTGGCGGATCGTCAAACTGAACCTTCTCTTCCGTAGAAACCTGCCGACCGCGAAGGCACGCGACTACAACTGGCACCATGTCTTCGGCATCTGGTCGCTCGTACCGCTGTTTGCCGTTGTGGTCTCCGGCGTCGTCATTTCCTATCCCTGGGCCAGCAACATGGTGGCCGCCGTCTTCGGGCCGGTTTCGCCCGCAGCTACCGGTCACGCTGCCGGTGAAGAACGCCAGGGTCAGAACCGCGCTCAGGGTGAAGCCGTCAGCCTGCAGGCCATTGCCGACACGCTGAAACAAGCCCAACCGGACTGGCAGACACTTTCGGTCAAATTGCCCAACGGACAGGCTGCACGCGTGGTGATGACCGTCGATACAGGCAACGGCACCCAGCTTTCCCGCCAGACGACCTATACGGTCTCCAGGGTTTCTGGTGAGGTGCTGGGCGTCAGTGGCGCTGAAGACCAGCCGGCAGGCCGGCGCGCCAGGGTCTTCCTGAGATTTCTGCACACCGGCGAGGTCTATGGCTTCATCGGCCAAACGCTCGCGGGGCTTGCCTCGCTGGCGTCGGTGTTTCTCTTCTACACAGGCTTTGCGCTTGCCTATCGCCGGCTGATCCAGCCGCTTTTCCGGCGCCGCGCTCAGCAGGCCTGAGGCCTGCTCTCTTGTCGGGACTGAGGCACCCAGAGTAAATCGCGTTTTGTCAGCATCGCTTTTCGCAGTCTGAAATCAGAGATTTCAACGCAAAAAGCGATGCAGGATTTTTTCAGCTTAAACACAATGCGCTCTAATGCGCTTCGTCCCAATTGTCGGCGGCGCGGGCATCGACCTGAAGCGGCACGGAAAGTTTCAGCGCCGGATCGCAGGCATTTTCCATCACGTCCCTGATCACCGGAATGGTTGCTTCCACCTGCGCGTCCGGCACTTCGAAGATCAGTTCGTCATGCACCTGCAGCAGCATCTGCGCATCCAGCTTTGAGCCTTCCAGCCGGTTTTCCATACGCACCATCGCCCGGCGCAGGATATCCGCGGCAGACCCCTGGATCGGGGCGTTGATGGCGGCGCGTTCATAGAAGGCGCGCATGTTCGGGTTCTTGGTGTTCACTTCCGGATAATGCGCCTTGCGGCCGAAGATCGTGGTCACGTAGCCGTTCGCATGAACCTGCTTCTTGATCGCTTCCATGTAGTCCTTGATGCCCGGGAAACGCTCGAAATAGGTCTTGATATAGTCGCCCGCTTCGCCGCGCGAGATGCCGAGCTGGTTGGCGAGGCCGAATGCGGAAATGCCGTAGATGATGCCGAAGTTGATCGCCTTGGCCCGGCGGCGGACCATCGGGTCCATGCCTTCGATCGGTGTGCCGAACATTTCGCTTGCCGTCATGGCGTGAATGTCCAGCCCGTCGTCGAACGCCTTCTTCAACTGAGGAATATCGGCCATATGCGCCAGGACGCGCAGCTCGATCTGGCTGTAGTCGGCCGAGATCAGCTTGTGACCCTTTTCGGCGATGAAGGCCTTGCGGATCTTGCGGCCTTCCTCGGTCCGGACCGGAATGTTCTGCAGGTTCGGTTCAGACGAGGACAGACGCCCGGTGGTGGTCGCCGCCAGCGCGTAGGATGTGTGCACACGCCCCGTTTCCGGATTGATGTAACCGGGCAGGGCGTCGGTGTAGGTTGATTTCAGCTTGGAGAGCTGGCGCCAGGAGACGATCCGCGACGGCAGTTCGTGCCCTTCCGCGGCCAGATCTTCCAGAACCTGCGCCGAGGTCGACCAGGCGCCGGTCTTTGTCTTCTTGCCGCCGGGAAGACCCATCTTGCCGAACAGGATATCACCAAGCTGCTTGGGCGAACCGATGTTGAAGCTTTCACCGGCCAGCTCGTAAATCTCGGCTTCCTTGCCCGCCATGCCTTGCGCGAATTCACCCGAAAGACGCGACAGCATCTGCCGGTCGACGGAGATGCCCCGCTTTTCCATGCGCGCAAGCACCGGCACCATCGGCCGTTCCAGCGTCTCGTAGGCGGTTGCCATATGCTCGGAAGCGAGCCTCGGCTTCAGGATCAGCCAGAGACGAAGCGTCACATCGGCGTCTTCCGCCGCATAGGCGGTTGCCTTGTCGATGGCGACCTTGTCGAAGGTGATCATCGACTTGCCGGAGCCGCAGATTTCCTTGAACGGGATCGGCTTGTGATCGAGCCAGCGCTCGGACAGTTCGTCCATGCCGTTGCCGCCCTTGCCGGCATCGACCGTGTAGGACAGCAGCATCGTGTCGTCGTAAGGCGTAATGTCGACACCGTACCGTGTCATCACCAGCCAGTCGTACTTGAGGTTCTGCGCGATCTTGAGAACCGAACGGTCCTCCAGCATCGGCTTCAGCACTTCCAGCGCGTCTTTCAGCGGGATCTGGCCTTCGACAAGACCGCCACCGCCAAGAAGATCACCCTCGCCGTCGACGTGGCCAAGCGGCACATAACAGGCCTTGCCGGGCTCGGTGGACAGCGAAACACCGACAAGCTCTGCCTGCATGGCGTCCAGCGATGTCGTTTCGGTGTCGAAGGCGACGTAGCCCTTTTCAAAGGCCGCGTCGCACCATTCCTTCAAGCGGTCGAGGCTGGTGACGGTTTCATAGGCGCTGCTGTCGACCGGGATCGCCCGGATCGTCTGGGCGCGTGCATCGGCAACCGTCTGCGGTACCAGAAGGCCGGAATTGTCCGGATCGGCGTCGCCCGGGGTTTTTGCAGCTTCCGAACCTGCGCTGTCACTGCCGGCTGCGCGCTCCATCATCCGGCCCTTGTGGTCCGGAACATCCCATCCCGGAACCTTGAGGTCCGATGCATCGACCGTATCCAGATCGGCACCGGTCACATCCGCAACGCGCCGGGTGAGGGTGGTGAACCCCATCGCCTTCAGGAATCCGAGCGCCTTGGGTCCGTCAACATCGGTTACCGACAATTCGCCCACCGGCACCTTGACCGGCACATCCTGCTTGAGAGTGACGAGCTGCCTGGAAATTCGCGCCTGATCGGCAAATTCGATCAGGTTTTCCCGGCGCTTGTTCTGTTTGATCGTGTCGGCCTTGGCGAGCAGCGTTTCCAGATCGCCGAATTCGTTGATCAAAAGGGCCGCGGTCTTCAGGCCGATACCCGGCACGCCGGGCACGTTATCGACGCTGTCGCCCGCCAGCGATTGCACCTCGATGACCTTGTCGGGACCGACGCCGAATTTCTCGAACACCTCGGCTTCGCCGAAGGTCTTGTTCTTCATGGTGTCGATCATGCCCACCTTCGGGCCGATCAACTGCATCAGGTCCTTGTCGCCTGAAACGATGGTGACGCGCGCACCCTGTTCGGCAGCCTCACGGGCATAGGTCGCGATCAGGTCGTCCGCCTCGAAGCCTTCCTGCTCGATGCAGTGAACCGAAAAGGCGCGTGTCGCTTCGCGGATAAGGCCGAACTGCGGCACCAGATCTTCCGGCGGGTCCGGCCGGTGGGCCTTGTATTCCGGATAAATCTCGTTCCGGAACGTCTGCGCGGAATGGTCGAAAATCACCGCGAAATGGGTGGGCTCGTCGCCTTCCTCCGGTGTCAGGCCTTCCTGCAGCAGCTTCCACAGCATGTTGCAGAAGCCAGAAACCGCCCCGACAGGAAGCCCGTCCGGCTTGCGCGTCAGCGGTGGCAGCGCGTGATAGGCGCGAAAAATGAACGTGGACCCGTCGACCAGGATGAGATGGTCATCGGCGGTGAGGGCGGAGGAGGTGCTTTGCGTCGACATGGCGCGGATCATGCCCGCAGGCCGTTCTGGAGAAAAGTCCTAAAGTTAAAAATTCCAAGCTTGCCGATCACTCAGCTGCCTGTGCCTGACGTTTCCCGCCAAAGGTTCCGCTGAGATAGGCCCAGGCGGGCCTGCGGAACAGGAACCAGCCGATGTTCGTGCGGCGGATCAGCCAGAACAGGATTATCGGACTGACCGACGCCACCAGCGTCACGATCAACGACGTTGTGCCGATATCAAGGATGCCCAGCTTCAGCAGAATCACCCGCGTCACGCCCATGGGGAAGAAGAAGGCGAGATAGATGACGATCGAGTTTTCGCCGAAATGCTGCAGGAAACCGAGCCGGCCCCATTTCACGATCAACGCGCTGGTGAGGATGATGGCACCTGCACCGGCCGCGCCAAGAACAAGGGCAATGACCGGCAGATGCGCCCAGCCGGCATAGACCAGCGTGCCGTTCACCAGGCCCCAGACCAGCAGACACGCGAGACTGATCCCGATCCGCTCGCGCGCCCAGTCGGCCAGGGCAAAGATCTGCGGAGCAAAAACGAAGCCGGCATAGAAGAAAACGAAACGGGCCGCGAATTCATCGACCAGAAGCCAGCCGGTGTGGATCGGCGCGATCTGCAGAAGTGCGCCGACGGCCAGAACCAGTTGCCACGGCACACCCTTGTCGTGGGCGACCTTCGACACGACGAAGAAGACCGGCAGCATGTAGATGAACCACAAGGTACCGAAGGGCTCGATGAAACTCAGGAAATAGAGTTCCACTGTTGCGCGAACGCTGGTTTCCTCGATGAAGACGGGCGCCTTCACCAGAAACTGGATCGTCATCCACAGCACATAAAAGTAGGCAAAGTGGACGACCTTGCGATCAAGATAGAGTTTCCAGTCGCGGGTAATGACGTTCGACAGGAACAGGCCCGAGATCAGGAAAAAATCCGGCATGCGGAAGGGGGCTGCAAAGGCGACGACCACATGCATCCAGCCTGTCTGGCCAGCGGCGGCTTCCACGCCGAGCACCGAATGCATCATCACGACGAAGATGATGCAGATGCCCTTGGCGGTATCCACCCAATCTACACGGCTGGCGCTCATTCTGCCGCTGCCTGCTCCGCTTCAGTCCGGTTTCGGGTCCAATTCAGGGCAAACATAACCTTGACTGGTAAATTATACGCATACACCAGCAGTCACGTTTTAGTGAGCGTTTGGGAAATCAGGACTTCGCGTTGTCCGAGCCATCCTGCCAGGGGCTGAGCTTCGGCTGGCCGGAGCCACCACCCGTGCCGCTGCTTTTCTCGCTCCAGTCGGCTTCATCCAGATCGACGACGCCATCATCCGGACGGCGCATGCCGCCGCCTCCCTCGACGATAACGACGTTCGATCGGGCAATGATGAACCGTGCCAGCGCTTCGCGCACCGGGGGTATGAACAGGAGTAGGCCGATGGCATCCGTGACGAAACCCGGGATCAGCAGCAGAATGCTGGCAAGAACGATCATTGCACCCTGCATCACCTCGTTTCCGGGTGTGCGGCCGGCATCCAGCTCCGTTTGCATGCGCATCAGCAGTGACAGGCCCTGCTGGCGCAGCATCACTGTCCCGGCCAACGCGGTGATCACCGTCAGCAGGATTGTCGGGAACACACCGATCAAGCCTCCCACCCAGATGAACATCGCAATCTCGATCAGGGGCAGAAGAAGAATTGCGGCAATGATATAAAGTCCCACGGGAGCTCCATCGTCTGATAAGCTATTCGGACCTAAGGTAGACATTCACTCGCAAAAATGCGAGCAGGCAGTCACGAAATGGCTATGAATGCAAAGATTCAGTCTTGCTCTTGGGTCTGGATGCTGGTTCAAGGACCCCCTAAATAGGAAGCAGACAGGCCTTGCGTACGAGGCTGCGCTCACCTGGCAGTTAGAGCAGGCGGCTCTAGGGCCTCAAAAAGGGTAACCGGAAGTTACGATGAACGAGATTTTTGACCCGTTGAACCTCCTCCTGATGGGACTTGCGGTTTTCATTCTGTTCAGACTGCGATCGGTGCTGGGCAAACGCACCGGCAATGAGCGCCCGCCATTCGACCCCTATTCCAAGCCCGATCAGCCGCGCGAACGCAAAAACGGCAACGATCAGGACAATGTCATCCCGATGCCGAACCAGACCACGCTGGAGGCCGAGCCGGTCGAGGAGAGCGGTCGTGGTGGCGACGTCGTGATCGACAAGGTTGCCCCGGCGGGCTCCGCATTGAACAGCGCCCTGAAGCAGATCCTGTCCGTTGACCGCAGCTTCGAGCCGGAACCTTTCCTGGAAGGCGCTCGCGCGGCCTACGAGATGATCGTGATGGCGTTTGCGGACGGCGACAAGAAAGCGCTGAAGAACCTTCTGTCCCGCGAAGTCTATGAAGGCTTCGTCACGGCAATCGATGATCGCGAAAAACGTGGCGAGACCATCGAATCGACCTTTGTCGGCATCGACAAGGCCGAAATCGTCGAAGCTGCACTGAAGAATTCGACCGCCCAGGTAACCGTGAAGATCCACAGCCAGCTGATTTCCGCCACGCGCGACAAGGCCGGTGAAGTGGTCGACGGCGATCCGGCCAAGGTAAGCGAAGTGATCGACATCTGGACCTTCGCCCGGGACACCACGTCCCGCGATCCGAACTGGAAGCTGGTCGCGACCGAATCCGCAGAGTAATCACGATGCAGGGCAAGCGGAACACGCGGCCCCGGCCGGGCTTCCGGCTTGTCTCACTGCTAAAGGGCGCGGTTCTGGCCGCGCCGCTTTTCTTTTCAGGAGCTGCCTCAGCCATGGTACCAGGCCAACGGATCCCGGACCGGTTCGAGGCAATCTCCTTCTCCAGTCTGCCGGGCTGGCAGAACGACGATCATGCCGCCGCCCTTGCCGGTTTTCTGCGCCTGTGCCGCAAACCGGAAATCCTGAGCCAGGACACCGTTTTTCCCTCCATCGCCGCAGCAGATCTGCAAAAGCTCTGTAACGATGCCGAAAAGGCGGCAAAGTCCGGTGATGAAGCACCGCGAGACTTTTTCGAAAGCCGGTTCACGCCGCACCGAATTGCCCAGAGCGGATTTGTGACGGGCTATTTCGAGCCGGAACTGGCCGCCTCGCGGGTCAGAACCGAGATATTCCGGTATCCCTTGCTCAAAAAGCCGGAAGGCCTGGAGGCGATCACGCCGGAAAACCGGCCACAGGACTGGCCCGAAACGCTCAGCTATGGACGGCGGGTTGAGGGACGCGTCACCGAAATGCCGGATCGGAGCGCCATCATGGATGGCAAGCTCGACCCGGAAAATCTCGAACTCGTCTGGCTTGCCGATCCGATCGACGCCTATTTCGTGCATGTTCAGGGCTCGGCAAGGCTGCGTCTTGCGGACGGAAGCGCGATGCGGGTCGGTTATGCGGGCAAGACAGGCCACCCCTACACCGGCATTGCCCGGTTGCTGGTGACGCGCGGAGAAGGCACGCCGGAGGACTTCACGGCTGCCGGGCTTCGTTCTTGGCTGGAAGCGCATCCGGAAGAGCGCGATCAGCTGTTCCGGCAAAACCGGTCTTTCATCTTCTTTCGGGAGGTCGACGAAATCGGCGTGAACGACGGGCCCGTCGGGGCCGCGGGCCTTCCCCTTGTGGCAGGCCGCAGCCTTGCGGTCGATCCGAGTTTCATTCCCTATGGATCCCTGGTTTTCGTTGCCTCCGCGCTGAAGGATCACGACAGCGACGACGGCCCTTTCCGGCGGCTGATGGTGGCAGATGACACCGGATCGGCAATCAAGGGCCCGGCACGGGGCGATATCTTCGTCGGATCGGGGCAGACGGCAGGCGCAATTGCCGGAGAAATCCGCCACAAGGCCGACTTCACGATCCTGGTGCCGAACATCCGTCTTGGTCCCGCTGGTGTGGCGGCGGACTGAGAGATGGCAAGACGGGGCAAAAAAGGGACACTGTCGCCGGAAGACAGGGAACTGTGGGGCAAGGTTGCCAAAACCCTGACGCCGCTGCATCCGGACAGGGCTCAGGAGCTCAAGGCCGAGCTTGAGAAAATCACCGAAACCGAACCGGCGGCACCCGCAAAGGCGCTGAAAACCGCGACCGCGATCCAGGCTCCCGCTGCGGCCAAGGCACCGCCAACACCGCTGCCGCTGCATCAGCTGGAACACCGCTACCGCCGCAAGCTGGTGCGCGGTGTGAAGGCCATCGATGCGCGGATAGACCTGCACGGCCTGACCCAGCATCAGGCGCATGACCGGCTGCGCGGCTTTCTCTACCAGGCGCAGGCGAGAAGTCATAAGGTTGTGCTGGTAATCACGGGCAAGGGCAGCGGTGACGCACGCGCCTATATGGACGAGCGCGGCGTTTTGCGCAGAATGGTGCCCCAGTGGCTGTCGATGCCCGACTTGCGATCCGTGGTACTTGGCTACGAGGAAGCCCACGCGAACCACGGCGGCGGCGGCGCACTGTACGTTCGCATTCGAAAAAGAAGGTAGGGCCGTGACCCCACTTGGCGCAAAAATCCGGGAACTCAGGATAAAACGGGATGTGTCGCTGAAGGAAATGGCAGCGGCCTTGTCGGTTTCCAGTGCCTATCTGTCCGCGCTGGAACATGGCAAGCGCGGCAAGCCAACCTGGTTTCTGGTGCAGCGAATCATCACCTATTTCAACGTCATCTGGGATGAAGCGGAAGAAATCCAGCGCCTGGCCGAACTGTCCGACCCGCGCGTCACCATCGACACGGCCGGCATGGACCCGAAGGCCACCGAACTTGCCAACCAGCTTGCGTTGAAGATCGGAGGCCTTTCCGAAGAGTCTCTTGCAGCCCTCCTGCACCAGCTCCGGGTTGCCGCCGTGAAGGACGGCGTGTGACAACGCATGCCCTCGCCAGGTTCAAACCATGGCATGGCGGTGCATTGCTGTTTCTGTTCCGCTTGGAACGCAGCCTCTTTCAGGTCAGTTCAGGATTTACGTGTCCTTCAACCCCATCCTCTATATAACCTCCAGCAAACCTGCGCCTGCTGAACGGAACACTGGACCAGTATGAAACTCTCCCAGGAAGACCTTGCCGGACTGATCGATGCCGACGACCTGAGAAATCGCCTCACCGCGCTGACCGCCGGCAATGACGGCGACGGTTCGGACATGAAGACCCGCTCGGCTGTTCTTGCGATGCTGAAGCAGGTGGTGAAAGACGCTCGCGGCAAGGCCCAGGCGATGCTGGACGAGGACGGCGGCGGGCTGCTGTGCGCCGGGCGGCTGTCCTATATCCAGGACGAGCTGATCCGCGTGATCTACGATTTCGCCCTGCACCACGTCTACCGGATCAAGAACCCGTCCGCCGCGGAGCGCATGGCCATTGCCGCCGTTGGCGGTTACGGTCGCGGCACACTGGCGCCGGGGTCCGACATCGATCTTCTGTTCGTGCTGCCGTACAAGCAGACCCCCTGGGGCGAGCAGGTGGTGGAATATATCCTCTACATGCTCTGGGACCTGGGCTTCAAGGTAGGCCACGCGACCCGCAATATCGATGAATGCATCCGCCTGTCCAAGGCGGACATGACCATCCGCACCGCCATTCTGGAAGCCCGCTACATCTGGGGCGACGAGGCCCTTTTCGAGGAACTCGTCCAGCGCTTCGACAAGGAAGTGGTCGAAGGCACCAGCTCGGAGTTCATCGCCGCCAAGCTGCTGGAACGCGATGACCGCCACAAGCGCCAGGGTGCCTCGCGCTACTTGGTCGAGCCGAACATCAAGGAGGGCAAGGGCGGTCTGCGCGATCTCAATACCCTGTTCTGGATCGCCAAGTACCATTACCGGGTCAACAGACAGTCGGAACTGGTCAAGAAAGGCGTTCTGACCCGCTCGGAATATGCGCGGTTCAAGAAGTCTGACGACTTCCTGTGGGCGGTCCGCTGCCATCTGCATTTCCTGACGGGACGGCCGGAAGAGCGCCTGTCCTTCGATGTCCAGCGCGAGATCGCGATCCGGCTCGGCTACACCCAGCACCCGGGCATGAAGGATGTCGAGCGTTTCATGAAGCACTACTTCCTGGTGGCCAAGGATGTCGGCGATCTGACCCGCATCATCTGCGCCGCGCTGGAGGAAGAGCACGTCAAGGAGCCGCGCGGCAAGGGCCTGACCGGCATGATGCGCCGCCTGCGCGCAGGCCGCGTTTCGGCAACGGCCAAGCCCGTTGAAGGGGCGACCGGCTTCGTGGTGGAGAACAACCGCCTGAATGCGGTATCCGACACCGTGTTCGAAACCGATCCGACCAACCTGTTGCGGGTGTTCCAGATCGCGGACAAGCACGACTACAACATGCATCCGCAGCTGACCCGCCTGATGCGGCATTCGCTGAAGCTGGTCGATGGGAGCCTGCGCGCCGACCCTGAAGCGAACCGGCTTTTCCTGTCGATCCTGACCTCCCGGCACGCGCCGGAAAAGACCTTGCGCAAGATGAACGAAACCGGCGTGCTCGGCCGCTTCGTGCCCGAGTTCGGCAAGGTCGTGGCGATGATGCAGTTCAACATGTATCACCACTACACGGTCGACGAGCACCTGATCCGCTCTATCGGTGTGCTGGCCGATATCGAGCGCGGCAATTCCGGCGACGACCATCCGCTGGCAACCGACCTGATCCTGACGTTGCAGAACCGCAAGGTGCTGTTTGTCGCCATGTTCCTGCACGACATCGCCAAGGGCAGGCCGGAAGATCATTCGATCGCCGGCGCCCGGGTCGCGCGCAAGCTGTGCCCGCGTTTCGGACTGAACGACGCGGAAACCGAGACGGTTGCCTGGCTGATCGAGCATCACCTGGACATGAGCACCATTGCCCAGTCGCGCGACCTGTCGGACCGCAAAACGATCACGGATTTCGCCAACACGGTGCAGTCGCTCGAAAGGCTGAAACTGCTCCTGATCCTGACCGTGGCCGACATTCGCGCCGTCGGGCCCGGCGTCTTCAACGGCTGGAAAGGCCAGCTGCTGCGCACGCTGTACTATGCCACCGAACCCCATCTGTCCGGCGGCCACACGAAGATGTCGCATCGCCAGACCATCGACAAGGCCAAGGAAGAGCTCGGCAGCAAGCTGGAGCACTGGTCCGCCAAGGACCGCAATGCCTATCTGAACCGGCATTATCCGGCCTACTGGCTGCGTACGGAGCCGGAGCGACTGGTCTCCCATGCCGAACTTCTGCACAAGGCCGACAAGGACAAGAGGCAGCTTGCCTTCCAGGTCATCCCACGCGCCTTCGAGGGTGTGACCGAGCTGACGATCATGGCGCCGGACCATCCGCGCCTGCTGTCGATCATTGCCGGGGCCTGCTACACGACCGGTGCCAATATCGTTGACGCACAGATCGACACCACCACGGACGGCTACGCGCTGGACACGATCTTCATCGGCCGGGAACTGCCGGACGACGAAGACGAAAAGCGCCGCGGCGAGCGGATTGCCAAGCTGATCGAGACCACGCTGCGCGGCGAAGAGCGGCTTCCGGAGCCCGTTTCCAAAAAGACCGGCGTCAAGGGCCGCATGAAGGCCTTCAAGGTGGCCAGCGAAGTGCTGGTCAACAACGCGCTGTCTGACGATTACACGGTGCTGGAAATTTCCGGTCTCGACCGGCCAGGCCTTCTCTACGACCTGACGCGCTCCATCGCGACGCTCAATCTGAACATCGGTTCGGCCCATATCTCGACCTTCGGCGAGAAAGTGGTCGACGTTTTCTACGTCACCGATCTCACCGGACAGAAAATTGCCAACATCGGGCGTCAGGAAATCATCCGTGAGCGCCTTGCCAATGCGGTCGACGGCCATGTGGAACTCGATCCGGCAGCTCCGGCAACCCGCAAGGTTCAGCGGCAGGCTTCATAAGTGCATACCTTCCTCTTCGGAGTCCTTCCGGCATGAGTCTCGTCCGCAATTTCGCAACCGTCGGCAGCGCGACCCTGCTGAGCCGCCTGCTCGGCTTTGTTCGCGACGTGCTTCTGGCCGCCGTCGTCGGGGCCGGTCCGGTTGCTGATGCCTTTGTGGTGGCCTTCCGTCTGCCCAACCTGTTCCGCCGGCTGTTTGCCGAAGGCGCCTTCAACTCCGCCTTCATCCCGCTGTTCGGGCGAACGGTCGAGGAAGAGGGCGATGCGGGCGCCAAGCGGTTCGCCGGGGAAATCGGCGCAGCGCTGCTGTTCTGCCTGCTGGTGCTGACTGCTTTTGCACAAATCTTCATGCCGCTGGTGGTGTGGGCACTGGCACCGGGTTTCGTGGAAGACCCTACCAAGTACGACCTGACAGTTCTGATGTCGCGGATCGCGTTTCCCTATCTGATCTTCATGTCGATGCTTGCCTTCATCGGCGGCATTCTCAACACCTATCAGCGCTTTGCCGCCGCTGCCTTCGCACCGGTGATGCTGAACGTGGTGATGAGCGCCGTACTGGGCGCAGTGCTTTATCTCGGTATCAAGGACGACACGGCGCTCGGGGTCATTCTGGCCATCGGCGTCACCGTTGGCGGGATCGTGCAGTTGATCGTCGTCCTGATTGACCTGAAGCGCCTCGGCTTCAAGATCCCCGTCTTCCGCCCGCGCTATACCAAATCGGCCAAACGCCTGCTGATGCTTGGCATTCCGGGCGTCGTTGCCGGCGGCGTCACCCAGATCAACATTGCCGTCGGCCAGATCATCGCCTCCATGCAGGAAGGCGCCAATGCGCTGCTCTATTTCGCCGACCGGCTCTACCAGTTGCCGCTCGGGGTGATCGGTATCGCCATCGGCGTGGTGCTTTTACCCAGCCTGACGCGGCAACTGCGCGCCGGGCAGATGGGCGCTTACCAGCACAGCCTCAACCGTGCACTGGAGTTCTCACTGGTGCTGACCCTGCCGGCCGCGGTTGCCCTGGCGGTCATACCGCAGGAAATCGTCTCGGTGCTGTTCCAGCGGGTGCGCTTCGATGCCGCCGCCGTGGAAGGCACGGCTGCAGCCCTGACGGCATTTGCCTTTGGCCTGCCCGCCTTTGTGCTCAACAAGGTGTTTTCGCCCGGCTATTTCGCGCGGGAAGACACCAAGACGCCGATGATCTTTGCCGTTGTCGGCATGGTCGTGAATGTCGGCCTCTCGATCGCGCTGTTTCCCATGCTCCAGCATGTGGGCATCGCGCTGGCCACAACGCTGGCTGGCTGGGTGAACACCGGCCTGCTGATCATCGTCCTGTGGCGACGGGGCCATTTCCAGCCCGATTTCAAGCTGCTCCGGCGGCTGTCGCTGGTGGTGCTCGCCAGCCTGCTGATGGGGGTCGCGGTGCATTTTGCTGCCATCTACATGGCCTCCTGGCTATCGGCGCCGTGGCTGGCGGTGCGTGCGGGCAGTCTCGTTCTGCTCGTGCTCGTCGGCATGGTCACCTTTGCCGTCTTCACCCAACTCAGCGGCGGATCCGACCTTGTCGGCATGCTGAAAGCGTTGAGACGGCGCAACACCTGACCGCGAAACGCCGGCGCACGCCGTTTCCAGCTTGCATGCATAACGGACCGGGCTTAAACCCGGCCCGCCCAAACATTCATAGCGCCCTTCCAACCGGCCGCACCACTAAAGGGATTTGAAATGGCGGAGTTCCAGCCCCGTGTCTTTTCCGGCGTCCAGCCGACAGGCAACCTGCATCTTGGCAACTACCTGGGCGCCGTTTCGCGCTGGGTTCCGTTGCAGGATCAGATGCCGACGATCTTCTGCGTCGTCGACAGCCATGCCATCACGGCAGGGTTTCCGGATCCGCACGAGCTTGCCCAGGCAACCCGTGAAGTGACCGCTGCCTATATGGCGGCCGGCATCGATCCGAAGAAATCGATCATCTTCAACCAGAGCCAGGTTCGCGAACACACCGAACTTGCCTGGATCTTCAACTGCGTGGCGCGCATGGGCTGGCTCAACCGCATGACCCAGTTCAAGGAAAAGGCCGGCAAGAACAAGGAAAACGCTTCCGTTGGCCTGTTCGCCTATCCGAACCTGATGGCTGCCGACATTCTGGCTTACCGTGCGACCCATGTTCCGGTCGGCGACGACCAGAAGCAGCACCTTGAACTGACCCGCGACATCGCCGCCAAGTTCAACAACGACTTTGCGGACCGGATCAAGGAATTGGATATCGGTATCGAGAACCCGACGCCGTCTCCGGAACTGCCGGAATATCTCTATTTCCCGATGACCGAGCCGATGATCGCCGGCCCGGCTACCCGGATCATGTCGCTGCGCGACGGCACCAAGAAGATGTCGAAGTCCGATCCGTCGGACCTGTCGCGCATCAACCTGACGGACGACGCGGACTCGATCTCCAAGAAGATCAAGAAAGCCAAGACCGATCCGGACGCCCTGCCGAGCGAAACCGGCGGCCTGGAAGGCCGTCCGGAAGCAGACAACCTTGTCGGCATCTATGCCGCCCTGAGCGGCGCGACCAAGGCCGACGTCCTGAAGGAATACGGCGGTCAGCAGTTCTCGGCCTTCAAGCCGGCCCTGTCCGACCTGGCGGTGGCGAAACTCTCGCCGATGACCGACGAAATGCGCCGCCTGATGGACGACAAGGCGCAGATCGACGCCATCCTGAAGGAAGGCGCCGAAAAGGCCTCCGCCATCGCCGAACCGGTGTTGAAGGACGTTCGCAAAATCATCGGTTTCCTCGACGTCCGGTAAACCGACGCGACAACAACCTGATCCTGAAAGCCCGGCAGGTTTCTGCCGGGTTTTTTGTTTGGGTAACCGCAATCCGCAACGTTCCACCTTACTCCGTTGCGCCTTGCCCGGAAAAAAGCGGAGATCCGTCTCATACCCTTGCAGGTCGTCATCCCATGGCTCGACCATGGGATCCATGCCATTCCGCCGCAAAGAGAAAAGTCCTTGCCGTGAGCAAAGGTTATGGCAAGGCGACTTGTCATCCCCGCACAGGCAGGGATCCAGTATCCAGCTGATTTGCGATTATTCGCCTCGGACGACACGGCGTACTGGATCCCGGTCTTGCCGCGTTGCGTCAAACCGGGATGACAAATCATGGCAGCGCGTGGGAGCCGGTACTGACGACAGCAATTGCTGAATCCCGCGCTTCGCTACGCATTGCCCGGGATGAAAAGGCAGCCCTTTTCCCCTTCCTCAATTCCGTCATCCCATGGCTCGACCATGGGATCCATGCCGATACGCTCCAAATCGGCAAAGCTTTGCGGTGGGCGAAGGTCAGGGGATGGATTGCAGGGTCGAGCCCTGCAATGACCGGGTGGGGTGAGAGGTTGGGACTTTCATCCGGCCGACGGGGCTCTCCAGCCGGTTTGTGCATTGCCACTGCAGCCGCTCCCTGGGTTGCCCTGTGATCTACACTGTCAAACGCTATGCTTGCGCTCGATCACGAGCACTCTTGCCTCTCCAACGGGATGGGCCACATGGGCATCGCCGTCGTTCGCGAAGAAGATCTGTCCTTCGGTCAGGCGTTGAACCTTCTCGGTTCCGGCCTCGCGGTAGTGCATGTCGACCGTGCCCGACAGAACCACGAAGACTTCCGGACCGTCGTTGACGTGCCATTTGTAGGGCTTGTCCGTCCAGTGCAGGCGGACCGTGATGCCGTCCAGTTCACCGATCAGACGTGACCCCCAGGCTCTTTCCGCCGTAAAGCTGCTTGTATCGAGATGGAAATCCATGAAACTCTCCCGCTGCAAAATCACTCAAGGGTGCTATCGCGGACAGGCTCTCGTTTCTTCCGGCATTTTGACCGGTTCGGCCGGTCAATTGCCGGTGAACGCAGGCAGTTCGACACACAGGACAATGACAGAAGACCCATGGATTCAATCGACCGGACCTTGCTGCAACTACTGGAAGCCGACAGCCGGACACCTGTGAAAACGCTGGCTGCCCATGTCGGCCTGGCCCGGTCGAGCGTTCAGGCCCGGATCCGGAAGCTGGAAGAAACCGGCGTCATTCGCGCCTACACGATCCGGATCAGCGATCCGGAGCCGGCCGAAATCGAAGCCTATCTGTGGATCCGGACAGGCTCGGCGACCTGTGCGGCGATTGCGCCGGTGGTTTCGAAATTCGAGGAGGTTCTCCAGTGCCGCTCAATTTCCGGCGACAGGGACATGGTTCTGCTGGTGCGCGCCCAGACGCTGGAGAGCCTCGCCGAGCTTCGCAACCGTATTGCTGCCCTTGATGGAATTGCCAATGTCGAGACCCATCCGGTGCTGAAAGACTGGATATGATCGCGGCGCGAAATTCCCGATTTACTTTTTTTATCAGGCAATGAAACGGTTTCTCAAAGTTTACCACGCACTCTCAAGGCAACAGGATCTTGTAGAGAGTAGTTATCTTGGTCAGTCAAAACAGCGAACGCGCCGTCAATGCCGCGCCAGAAGCCGATGACACGCAGGACAAATTCTTTGCCGAAGAGCAAAAGCTTTCCTCTGCGGACACCGTAACTACAGACGAATATTCTTCCAGCATCACGAAACCCCTCGACGAGGAGGACGTCGGTCCCGAAGTCGGCCCAGGCCGACGGGCAACAGACGCGCCCGTCTCCGCGCCTGCCAAATCGCTGCAGCATCTTGCCCTGGCGGGCATGATCATCGGCCTTGCCGCCGGTTTCATCATGGTTTCCAGCGACAGCCTGAACCGGTTTCTCGGTCTTGGTCTGACCTTCTTTGCCGGCGGGCTGGCTGTCTGGCGGCTGTTTGCCGACGACATGCAGCGCTCGGTGCAGGCGTTACAGGTGAAGGATGACAAGATCCGCCGCCTGATGGCACGCTGCGAGGAACTGGAAGACCGCGCCTGGGAACTTGGCGAATCCGACGAACGTCACGCCAGCATCCTGGCAACGCTTGGCGATGTCGTCGTCCGGCGCGACCAGGACGGCACCATCACCTATGTGAACTCTGCTGCAGACGATGTGTTCGGGATCGGACATGCCTTGCAGCCGGGCGCAACCCTGCATCTTCCGTTGCTTGAGGAAGTGGGTTTCGAAAGCGCCGTCACGCAGGCCCTGGACAAGACGACCCCGGGCATGGGATTTCAGGATCTCCACATCGATACCGCTCAGGGCCCGCGCTGGTTCTCTCGTATCGACATTCCGGTGCGCGACACCACGACGGATCGCCAGCTGGTGCAGACCGTTCTGCGCGACGTGACCGAGCGGCGCCTGATCGAAGAAGAACTGCTGGCTGCCCGTCATTCCGCCGAAAGCTCCAACGAGGCGAAATCCCGCTTTCTCGCGACCGTCAGCCACGAGATCCGTACGCCGCTCAACGGGGTGCTCGGCATGGCCGCGCTCCTGCGCGACACCCGCCTGACCAAGGAACAGAGCGCCTATATCGAGGCGCTGGAAACCTCCGGCGAAACATTGCTACTCCTGATCGATGAAGTGCTCGACTTTTCCAAGGTGGAGGCCGGCAAGCTCGACATTCAGGCTGCCCCGGTTCGGGTTGGCGCCCTGGTGGAAAGCGTCGTTGAACTGCTTGCTCCGAAAGCCCACGCCAAGTCGCTTGAAATCGGCTCCATGCTTGACCCGAACCTGCCGGAAGAGGTGACACTGGACGCCACCCGTGTCCGCCAGATCCTCTACAATCTCATCGGCAACGGCATCAAGTTCACCGATGAGGGCGGCGTTGCCGTCGAACTGACAGGTCGCCCCAATCCGGACGGTGGCGGTTTTCTGGATATCGACGTGCGCGACAGTGGCATCGGCTTTGACGAACAGGAGGCCGAGCGGCTGTTTCAGGAATTCGAGCAGGTCGACCATGGCCCGGCGCGCAAGTTCGGCGGCACCGGCCTCGGTCTGGCCATCGCCCAGCGGCTTGCCGGCCTGATGGGTGGCGAAATTGCCGCGCAGCCCTCCGAAGACGGCGGCGCGCAGTTCCGCGTGTCCTTGCCGATCCCCGAATCCCTTGTTGCCGACACGGATCCACGCCTGGCCAAGCTTGAGGGCCGCCGGATCGTGTTCGTCAGCACCAGCCAGATCGAATGCCCGCTGCTGGCCAGACGGCTGCAATATCACGCGGCCAATGTTTCCGTGCATGCACCGGGCAGTTCGGATCTCGATGCCGCGCTGGCCGAGGCCGATCTACTGGTGGTCGACAACGGTGCCCTGTCCGACAGCGGCGGCTGGCTGGCCTCTGCCCGCCTGACCGGATGCAAGGCTCCTGCCGTCGTTATGATCGCTCCGCCAGAACGCGAGCGCCTGGAACATCTGCGCGAAGCCGGCTATGCCGCCTATCTGATCCGCCCGGTGCGGATCGAGACCCTGGTCCAGATCTTTTCCGGCCTGCTGGACGACGACGGCATGGAACACGCCTGGGACGCAAGCGCGGAGCCCGTCAGCAACGGCTTCCTGCCGAACCGCTACAAGGTTCCGGCCCGGCCGCTGCGCCTGCTCGTGGCCGAAGACAACGACATCAACCGCCTTTTGAGCGAAGCCATGCTGCGCAAGCTCGGCCATGTGCCGGTGATGGTGATCGACGGCGAAAAGGCCGTCGAGGAAGCCGCCAGCGGCGCTTATGACGCGATCCTGATGGACCTGCACATGCCAGGCCTCGACGGGTTCCAGGCCATTCGCCAGATCCGGTCCGACGAACAGGCCGCCGGCCGGGCCAATGTGCCGGTGCTGATCGTGACCGCCGATGTCATGAAGGATGCAAGGGACAAGGCGACCGAAGTGGGCGCTGCCGGCTATCTGACGAAACCGCTTTCCGTAGAAGCGATTTCCGACGCATTGGCCGAAATCAGCCGCGCCTGACGCAGCGAACTTTCCCTGTCGCGACAGCCGGAAGTGGAAACGCTTCCACTGGCGCTCGTAGAAATTCACAAAGCCGCAAGAGTGGGCTAAGCTTGCACGTGGAAAACACGGCGCAAAAAACCGAGTGTCATCCAGCTGTCGGAATAGTATGTTCTACGGCAGGCTTGAAGCACACTGACCGGGTTCGGACGTAATGTTCCGGCGAAGGTAATTCGGCAAGTGAAACAGACGAGAACCTGTGAAACCTGTCAGTGCGCCATAAGGAATACACGAGGGTGGAATGTCCATAATGCGCCAAGGGCTTTTTTCTCCCAGGAAACTGGTCAGGAAATTCACACCGGCAATGCGTCCGGACGCCAACCTCCCCAACGCGCAGCGCATCGGGCCAGCGCTGCAGACCCCGGTCAAGACAGGCGAAACGCTCGGCCGGATCGGATCCCTGGAAGTGCGGATGGCCCGCAACTTCAAGGAAGTTAAAAAGGCACAGCGCCTGCGCTATGACGTTTTCTACGAGGAAATGTCGGCCATTGCCGATGCGCATACGCTGGCAACCCGCCGTGATGCCGACCCCTTCGACGCCTATTGCGATCACCTGCTCGTGGTCGACCACGACTTGCAGAAGCGCAACAAGCTGGGCCGCCTGAAGCCTGAAATCGTCGGTACCTACCGGATCCTGCGCCAGGAAATCGCCGATCAGCATGCCGGTTTCTATACCGCCGCCGAATACGACATCCAGTCGTTGATCGACGCAAACCCGGGCAAGCGCTTCATGGAACTCGGCCGGTCCTGCGTTCTGAAGCCTTACCGCAACAAGAAGACCGTCGAGCTCCTGTGGCATGGCATCTGGTCCTATGTTCTGCGCCACAACATCGATGTCATGCTCGGCTGTGCCTCGATCGAAGGCACCAATCCGGACGCCATCGCCGGCCAGCTCGCCTTCCTGCATCACAATGCCCGTGCCCCGGAAGAATGGCGCGTGCGCGCGGTGGAAGACAGATATGTCGAAATGAACCGCATGCCGGCCGAGGATCTCAATTCCAAGGAAGCGCTGCGGGCCCTGCCCCCGCTTGTGAAGGGCTATCTGCGCCTCGGCGCGTTCATCGGCGACGGGGCGGTGATCGATCACCAGTTCGGCACGACGGATGTGCTGATCATCATGCCGGTGTCCGAACTGAACACGCGCTACGTCAATTATTACGGCGCCGACGCAAGCCGCTATTCCAGCTAGCTCCGACGATTGCTGCCAAGCTTTCCTTCGTCCTTCCGGCCAGGCTTGACCCTTGGCCGGAATCGCGGACGCACAAGCCTTTGCATTTTTCCTGCGTTTGAGCGGCTATCGGTTCCCGATGCTGCGGGTTTGCTGCCTTTTGTGCGGGATGGTTATCGAGCTAGTGCGCGCCGCCTGTAGCTGAACATCCCGTCGTCTTGCCCGTGCAAAAGCCCGTAGCCTTAACGCCCCCTTAAATCGCCGCAATTTAAGCTCATCTCCGGGGAAACCGGCGTTTGCCGGATAACGCCAACCCTGGTTGGTACGGAGTTAGGGGACGAAGGATCAATGGCGCCTCGGGCGAAACGCCAGCCGCGTGTTGAACCGACATTCGGAAATTCAGGCAGCAGCCTGCTCGACCTGCGTTTAAGCCCGCAGGACCGTCCAGCTGCGCCTTCTTCCAAGTCGTCCGGCAAGGGCAAGACCCGCAAGGCTCCGGCCAAGAAAAAACCCGCTTCCTCCACCCGCAAGACGGCCAAGAACGGCAATGGCCGAGGCAACGGAAGGGGCGGCGGCCGGTCCGGTGCCAAACGGCGCAAGGCCAAACGCAAGAACAGGTTCCAGGCACCGACTGCCTTCGGTCGCCTTCTCAAGCGCGGCTTCTACTGGAGCATGGTGCTCGGCATCTGGGGCACCATCGCCGTTGTCTGCCTGGTCGGCTATTATGCCGCCTTTCTGCCGCCGACCTCCGAATGGCAGGTTCCGGCGCGACCGCCAAACGTCAAGATTGTCGCCGCCAATGGCGAATTGCTGGCAAACCGCGGAGACACCGGCGGCGAGGCCGTGCGCCTGGAGCAATTGCCACCCTATCTGCCCAATGCCGTCATCGCCATCGAGGACCGGCGCTTCCGCTCCCATTTCGGTGTCGACCCGGTCGGTCTTGCCCGCGCCGTCTACACCAACTTCACCTCCGGCCGCCTGCAGCAGGGCGGCTCGACGCTGACCCAGCAGCTTGCCAAGAACCTGTTCCTGGAACAGGATCGGACGATCAAGCGCAAGATCCAGGAACTGGTGCTCGCCTTCTGGCTGGAGGCCGAATATTCCAAGGACGAGATCCTGGAAATGTACCTGAACCGGGTCTATCTCGGCTCCGGCGCCTATGGCGTGGATGCTGCTGCCCGCAGGTACTTCGGCAAATCGGCACGGCTTTTGACCATTCCGGAAGCTGCCACCATCGCAGGCCTGCTCAAGGCACCCTCGCGCTATTCGCCCGCCCGCAATCCGGACCTCGCAGAAGACCGCGCCCAGCTTGTGCTCGCTGCCATGAACGAGGAAGGCTACATCACGGGCGATGAAGCCAAGAACGCCCTGGCCGCGCCCGCCAAGGTGGTGCGCCGCTACACCACCGCCAGCGAGAACTATGCCGCCGACTGGGTGATGGACGTGCTGCCGCATTTCATCGGCTCGATCGAAACCGACATCGTGGTCGACACCACCATCGACCCGAAGATGCAGCGAGCTGCCGAACAGGCGCTGCGCAGTGCCCTGAAGGAAAACCGCGAGAAATACGGCGTCTCCCAGGGAGCTGTCGTAACACTGGACACCGCGGGCGCCGTGAAGGCACTGGTTGGCGGGGCCGATTATTCCAAGAGCCAGTTCAACCGCGCAGCCTATGCCAAGCGGCAGCCGGGCTCGTCCTTCAAGCCGTTCGTCTATCTGGCCGCGCTTGAAAACGGCCTTTCACCCCAGACGATCCGCCAGGACCAGCCGGTCCGGTTCGGCAACTGGTCGCCCCAGAACTATTCCAAGGACTACTACGGCCCGGTGACGCTGACACGAGCGCTCAGCCTGTCGCTGAACACGGTGGCCGCGCAGCTGACCTACGAGGTTGGCGCGGGAACCGTTGCCGACACGGCAAAACGGCTGGGCGTCACCTCGGAAATGAAGAACAACCTGTCGATCGCGCTCGGCACCTCCGAAGTCACGCCGCTGGAAATCGCCGGTGCCTATGTGCCGTTCTCCAACGGCGGCTATGGCGTGCTCCCCCATGTGATTCGGCGGATCAAGACCGTGGACGGCAAGACGCTCTATTCCCGCTCCGGCGATGGCCGCGGCCGCGTCATCGACCGCCGTCTGGTCGGCGAAATGAACATGATGATGTCGGAAACCCTGGTAACCGGCACGGGCCGCAAGGCACGGCTGGAAAGCGGGCGTCCCGCCGGAGGCAAGACCGGTACCAGCCAGGATTTCCGCGACGCCTGGTTCATCGGCTATACGGGCAATCTGACCACCGCCGTCTGGTTCGGCAATGACGACAACTCACCGACGCGCAAGGCGTCCGGCGGCGGGCTGCCCGCCACGGTCTGGAAAGAGGTGATGGATGCCTCCCACGAGGGCCTGCCCGTGGCAGACCTGCCCGGCGTGCCGGATGTACCGGCAACCGTCTCCGCCCCGCGCAAGCCCGGCCCGGTGGAAACCGTCGGCTCCGGCAGCGAACCGATACCGCCAGCCCCCATTGGTGGCGGCGGCGAAGGCAACGGCGAACGCCGCGGCCCGCTGAACCTGCTGCGCAATCTGTTTGGTGGCGGCTGATCCGGGCACTGTTGTTCACGGCTCATAAGGCCGTGTTTGAGGCTTCAGCCGGTGGAACTGTGCGTTCCGACCGTGTGTGTGCAGCCCATCCTTCGAGACAGGCTTTCAGCCTTCCTCAGGATGAGGTTCACTATGTTGATCTTCCCTGGCCTTCAACACACATCTTCCTCATCCTGAGGAAGGCCGGAGGCCTGTCTCGAAGGATGGGCCACTTGCTCCATTTCTCAGAAATACCTGCGACACATATCCGTTAATTCCACCTCAGCACTGATGGCTGTAGGTGAACACCAGCGTGTCGGTGGTGTAGCGGCCGGTGGGGCGGCACTGGTTGAAGACTTCACGGGTGCCGGTGACAGTGACCTGAAGCTGGTCGCCGCGCACCGGACCTTCGACGAAATTTTCCAGCGGTGAACCCGGACAGTATTTGGAAAACACCCGGGCGGTGCCGGAATACCAGTTGCCGTTCTTGGCGCCGTTGAAGAGCAGCGTGCCGCGCTGGACACCAGCGTTGCGCAGGACCGGTTTCGGCACTTCATAGGACAGCCATCGCTGATTGCCCTGCGCCTGAAGCCGCATGAGCGAGCCATTGTGGTTCCAGCAGCTGTCGGCCATCGCCTGACCGGAGAATGTCAGTCCCGGCAGGGCAAAGCCCAGCAAGGCCAGCGCGACGACTTTGATCGGATATCTCAAGCTTTTCATGTTGCATCTCCCAGCGTCCCCAGGGGAATCGAAGCAGATTCTCCCGTGTTTGCAACTGGTTTTGCCCGGCCGCCGCTTACCCTTTTGCCTCCAGAAGCCCCTGCAGGCCTTCGCGCACATAAGGCAGGTATGTTTCCCCCACCGGCGTTCCGGCGACGATGCGAAGCTCCAGGTGCGGCAGGACAGGCAGCGAGGTGACTGTGGGCAGGTCGGCGGCATGGAACCCGGTGAGGGCCGGAGCCACGGCGATGCCGGCACGGACAGCCGCCTCGATGACGATAAGGCCGGACACGGTGGCCTTGGTCGTCCATTTCACCGAACTCGTGTCCAGCGCGGCAATGGCGGCATCGCGCATGGCACATCTGTCGGCATAGACCGCAAGTGGCAGGGCATTTTGCGATGTTGAAAGCGACGCGCTGCCGAGCCAGACGAGCGGTACGCTGGCAACAAGGTCACCGGTCCGGGACCGCTGGGGCGACATCACGATGACAAGATCGTACCGGGAGCCGAGACTTGCGAGAAGCATCTGCGAGGAGTGGGTTTCCAGATCGAGAGAGCAGGGCTCCGGGCCGTCTTCCAGCGCTCTCAAGACAGGCACGAGGCCATAGGCGGCGATGTCGTCCGTTGCGCCAATGCGCAGGTACGGCAGCACCGAAGCCCCGCGCGCGGCGGATACCGCCTCGCGGTGCCGGCTGAGCAGGCTGCAGGCATGGCTGTAGAAGGTCTGTCCCGCCGGCGTCATCTCGACCGAACGGGTGGAGCGGTTGAACAATTGAACACCGAGTTCGGCTTCCAGGCCCTTTATCTGCTGGCTGACGGCAGACTGGGTGCGCCCGACATCCTCGCCGGCGGCACGGAAACTCTGCCGGTCACAGACGGCGACGAAGGTGCGCAGGACATGCTCATCCATTGAGTAATTTTTCTTTTCAATAAGACCAGAACAATTAATTTCACAATAGGACCGATGGTTGGCTATGTCCATTTGAGGAGACAAGCCATGACACACATCCAGACAAATGACGAAAAACGGGTCTGCTTCGATTTCGAGATCGATTTCTCGAACGGTGGCGGCATTCAGGGGCAGGGCTTCCGGCTCGACATTCCCGGAACGACCATCTCGGACGACGAACTTGCAGACTACATTGTGCGCGACATGCGCCTGTTGATGGTCGGCGAGGTGCGTATCCTCAACAAGACGATCATTACCGAAGCGCACAAGCGCCAAGCGACGGCGGAAGGCCGGACGGAGACCCGGCCTTGAAGGGACGAGACATTTTGCTCGCGCTCGTTGTGGTGTCGGTCTGGGGGTTCAATTTCGTGGTGATCAAGATCGGTCTGCAGGAACTGCCGCCAATCCTGTTTGCCGCATTGCGCTTTGCCCTGGCAGCTTTTCCGGCCGTCCTTTTCCTGAAGCGGCCGCGCACGTCGATGAAGCTGGTCGTCCTGTTCGGCCTGTTCATGTTCGCGCTGCAGTTCGGACTTCTGTTTGCCGGTATGCACCTTGGAATACCGGCAGGACTGGCCTCGCTTGTGCTGCAGGTTCATGTGTTCATTACGATAGCACTGGCCGTTGCCTTTCTGGGTGAAACGGCCCGTCCGGCGCAGATTGCCGGAGCCACGCTGGCGACCGCGGGCCTTGGCCTTGTGGCATTCAACCTGACGGGCAGCACAACACTGACCGGGCTTGGTCTGGTCGTTCTGGCCGCCTGTTCCTGGGCTATCGCCAATCTCGTTACCAAGCGCATCGGCACCGTTGATCTGCTGTCGCTGGTTGCCTGGGGCAGCCTTGTGGCCCCGCTGCCGCTGTTGCTGCTATCGGCCTTCGTCGAGGGTCTCGACGTCTACCGGCAGGTCTATGAAACCGTTTCGTGGCAGGGGCTGTTTGCTCTGTTCTACATCGTCTACCCGACGACCTTGCTGGGCTTTTCGGTGTGGAGCGGCCTTCTGGCAAGATATCCGGCGGCGACCGTGGCGCCCTTCACCCTGCTGGTACCGATCGTAGGCATGCTCTCAGCCGCCCTTGTTCTGGGCGAACCCCTGGAGCCGTGGAAACTGGGCGCGGCAGCGTTGGTGGTATCGGGTCTTTGCGTCAACCTGTTCGGTTGGCCGTCTGCAGCGCGCCTGCGCCGGTCGGGCGGCTAGGAAGGCAATTTCAGCCGTACCCGTGCAGGCGAACCCCGTTCTGCTTCAGCCAGACGCGAGCCTTCGGTGTTTGCGGGGCAAGCTGTTCGCACAGGCGCCAGAAGCGCGCCGAATGGTTCATTTCCTTCAGATGCGCCACCTCGTGGGCCGCGACATAATCGAGGATTTCCGTTGGTGCCAGAATGAGCCGCCAGGAAAAGGAAAGTCGTCCGTTGGAGGCGCAAGACCCCCAGCGACTGGTGGTGTCGCGAATGCTGATGGCCGCGACCTTCTTGCCGATGGTTGTGGCGTGGAGTGTTGTGCGGGCCGAGAGGTCCGCCCGGGCCTGTTCCTTCAGCCAGGTGGTGACCTTGCGCGGGATGTGGTCTTCAGCCCCCGGCACGAACAGCGCCGGCAAACCGGCGTCGTTCCGGCCAAGGGTAATCAACCCGCGCAGCTTGCCGGTTGGCACGATGACGTGATCCTCGCCGCGCAGGGGCACGATTTCCCCGGGCAGAAACGTGACGTGGTCCGCCCTGTCCTGCAGACGCTCTATCAGCCAGTCGATGTGCTGGCGCGCGAACCGCTCGGCACGGGCAAGATCGCCGCCCTTGGGGACGGTCAGCACCGGACCGGACCTGTCGGCCGGCAGACGCAGAAGATACCGCTGCGCGCGCGGATTGGCCTTGAGGCGGATGCGCACGGCACTGGCACCGGTCTGGATCTCGATATGGTCGGGCAGCGTTTTCTTGCCGGCGCGGAGAAACATCAAGGGCGAAGGTCCATCGAATCAGTTGTTCCGATTTTAGCGAATTTGCGAGCGATTTCGCGGCAATTCTAAAGGGGGGAAATTGATTGAGATTCCGGCTTTCTGAAGGCCGGCTGCAATTCTGGCTGTTCTGAAACGGACAAGAGCGGCGCCTTTTCAGGCGCCGCTCTTGGTCTGGCCGTCGGGGAACGGATCCGGGAGGAGGAGACTTTACAGCGGTGTGGCTTCGTCGCCAGTGCTGCGGCCCCGATTGGCCATGAAGCGATCGAATTCTTCCTGATCGCGCGCGCGGCGCAATTCGCGGAGGAAATCATCGAACTCGGCGCGCATGGTGTCGAGCTTGGCACGCTCTTCTTCCAGTCGCTTCAGTTCGCGCTCGCGATAGTCGTCAAATGCGACGTTGCCCGTGCGGGCATAGGCAGTCGTATTCATCTGCTCGAAGGCTCCCTTCAGCGGGCTGCCCCGCCACTGATCTTTCGCATCGCGGAGCATGCCTTCAAAGCGGTCGCCCCACAAAATGTAGGCAAGCATGGCAAGGCCAAGCGGCCAGAATGCCACGAATCCCAGCACCATCAGGCCGATAGTTACCGGCGTCCAGGCAGGTTTGATCATGCAACTTTTGGCTGTTGTCATCGTCCTATCCATTTCAGACATCCACGACTTTCCAAGTGGGGACGATTGCAGGCTCCTTCAAGGATTCGTGACAGGGATCACAGAATTCCCGCAACGAAAAACCCGGCCTGCAAAGTTGCAGACCAGGTCTAATTCATTGATTTATATGTGAAATGCGAAACGGATCAGTCGAATGGGCCGTCGATCACATGTTGCGCCGAATAGTTCGCCAGGAGCTTCTCGCGGTGCCATTCAGCCGCCATCGGCGCGTTGGCGTATTCGTGGAAGCAGGGCGTGCCGAGCGTGAAGTGAAGAAGTTTCGCGTCGGGGTTGGGGCCGAATTCATCCGGCAGCCAGTTCCATTCCTTCGGCAGCTCGCCGATGAGCTCGTCGTCCAGCCAGGTGAACCGGTGCAGCTGCGCGCCGGTGGCATTCATCACGAAGTCGGGCGTTACCACCTTGTTGGCCGGGTGACCGCAGTTCCACAACACCACGCTGGACCAGTTCTTGCGCGGGTAGTTCTCGTTCTTCGAGCCGAGATACTTGGTGGTCTGCCGGGTCTGGTAGTCGTGGTGGACACACATGACCGCCTTGCTCTCGTCGCGCATGGCGAACAGCTTGGCAATGTCGTCCCGCACGATCATGTCGCCGTCCATGAACAGCGCCCAGCCGTTGTAGTTCATCAGGCTAGGGATCAGGAAGCGGGTGTAGATGAAGTGATTGGACCCGTCGGTATGGGTCTCGTTGTAGGTCTTCAAATTGTGCAGCGACAGCGGCGTAATCGCCAGCACGTCGCTCGAAAGCCGGGTCAGGCTGTTGGCGCAAACATGATAGGCAATCGCTTCACGCGGATCGAAACCAATAAAAATATTGAGCACTACTGAAACCTCCGGCCTCGCTGTCTGACCGGCACTTGTATTGGGCCGAAAGGCCAGAATCAATAGCAGCAGGCTGCCTGCCGCCAGAAACCGGACTTTTTGGGACAAGTTAAAGGCACGCGGCCAAAGGCACCCATGGTGGGTGCCTTCACCGATGCTTGTTTCAGCTCACCGTTTCGGAAAGCTGGCGAGCCTGCTCGATCCAGTTGTCCCGGGCGATACGGCCACGGAAATCCAGCTTGGTGTCCAGGGCCTCGATCTGCTCTTCCGTCAGGCCGGCGATTTGCCAGAAGTGGAAGATACCGGCTTCGTTGAGAGCCGATTCCAGTTTCGGGCCGACACCGCTAATCGATTTCAGATCATCCGCGGCACCGTCCGGCTTGGTCAGCAGGATGCTCTCCAGCGAATTGCCGCTGCTCTTTGCAGCCGGTTTGGCCTTGGCAGGCGCAGGCGCTGCTTTCACGGCCGGTGCGGCAGCTGCTTTCGCAGCCGGTGCGGCGGCAGCCGCAGGAGCCGGGGCAGCGGCCTTGGCGACCGGTGCCCTGGCGGCAGGCTTGCGCAGGTCCGTACGGTTGGAGCGGATGAAATCCATGACCCGCGGCGCGATCTCGGACCGCCAGCGCGATCCGTTGAAAACGCCGTAGTGGCCGACATTCGGCTGCTCGTAATGCGCTTTCATGTCGTCGTCCAGACTGGTGCAGAGCTTATGCGCCGCCTTGGTCTGGCCCCGGCCGGTGATGTCGTCCTTCTCGCCTTCAACGGTCAGAAGGGCCGTGCGGGTAATCTTGCCGCAATCGACCAGACGGCCATTGTGCATCATGGTGCCGTTCGGCAGCGCGTGCTCGATAAACACCGTTTCGACGGTCTGCAGATAGAATTCGGCCGTCAGGTCCATGACGGCGAGATATTCGTCATAGAAGTCGCGGTGTTTTTCGGCGTTGTCGCCGTCGCCTTCCACCAGATGCTGGAAGAAGTCCCGATGCGCGGTCACGTGACGGTCGAGGTTCATGCTCATGAACCCGGAAAGCTGCAGGAAGCCCGGATAAACGTCCCGCATGAAACCCGGATGCGGGAAGGGAACCTTCATGACGACGTTGTTCTTGAACCAGTCTATGCCCTTGGAAACCGCCAGGTCGTTGACCGCTGTCGGCGCCACGCGGGTGTCGATCGGTCCGCCCATCAGCGTCATCGTGGAGGGTACATAGGGGTCTTCGCGGTCTTCCATGACAGCGACGGCTGCCAGCACCGGCACGGACGGCTGACACACGCCCAGAATGTGCGTATCCGGCCCGAGGAAGTGCAGCATCGAGATGATATAATCGATATAATCATCAAGATCGAACTTGCCTTCCTGCACGGGAACCATGCGGGCATCGATCCAGTCGGTGATGTAGACATCCGCATTCGGCATCAGTGCTTCCACCGTGCCGCGCAGCAGCGTGGCGTAGTGGCCGGACATCGGCGCGACGATCAGGATCTTCGGATCGTTGCGGTGCGTCGTGACCCCGCGTTCGAAGTGGATCAGGTCGCAGAACGGACGGCTCCAGACGCTGACTTCACGTACAGGAACACGCACACCGCTTACGGTGGTTTCCTTGAGACCGAACTCCGGCTTGCCGTAGCGGCGCGTCGTGCGTTCAAGCACCTCGCAGCCGGCAGCGATCGAACGGCCGTAGCTGGTATGAGTCAGCGGATTCAGCGGGTTCTGGAAGTAGAGCCGGGTCATGTCGGCCAAAGCTCTGAAGGGCGCCATCGCGGCGTGGTTCAGTTCGTAAAGGTGGTAAAACGGCAAAGACGTCTCTCCTTTGCTGAACCAATTGGTGCCGGCCCCATTGGCATTGTTCGTAAACATTTTTTTCGGCCCGTCTCTTCTTACACCATCTATTGCATTGCAACAGGATAGCTATGCCTGTTGCAGCCCGCAATACTTCTAATTGGTATGTGAATACGCGCCTAAGTGCTCAGGATCGCGGCGAAAGACATTTTCGCACCAAATCACTGTGCAATGCAAAAGACCCAATAGAACATTTAAATCAATTTGGTAGCATTATATTAACGGCGTTCCAGAACGGCTCAGGCGGCCAGATCTGCGACCACCGCATCGAGCACGAAAAAACCTTCACGGGTTGCGCGAATGCGGTTTTCCCCGATTTCTTCCACCATGCCATGCTCGATCAAGGCTGCCAGACGAAGCGGATCGATGGAGCGGCTCGCATAACGCTCGTAGCGTTTCAGGTCGATCCCCTCGGTCAACCGTAGTCCCATGAGCAGGAATTCGTCGCCCTGCTCCTCTTCGGAAAGACCGGCGTTTTCGGTCAATGCATGACCGTGGCTTTCGACATTTTCCAGCCAGGTTTCCGGATGGCGCTCGGTCGCGGTTGCAAGCTTGCTGACACCCACCGTGATGCGCCCATGGGCACCGGGCCCGACGCCGACATAATCGCCGTAGCGCCAGTAGACGAGGTTATGCCGGCATTCGGCGCCCGGACGGGCGTGGTTGGAGACTTCATAGGCGGGCAGACCGGCAGCGGCGGTCACATCCTGCGTCAGTTCATAGAATTCGGCGCCGAGATCCTGATCCGGCATCTTCAGCTTGCCGGCGTGAAACAGCGTATGGAAGGGCGTGCCTTCCTCGATCGTGAGCTGGTAGAGCGACAGGTGATCGGCGGCGAGCGCGATGGCCTCGTTCAGTTCCTGTTCCCAACCGGACAGTGTCTGACCCGGCCGGGCATAGATAAGGTCGAACGACAGGCGCGGGAAGGTTGCCCGCGCGGTTTCGATGGCGGTGCGGGCCGTGCGCGCATCATGCAGGCGGCCAAGCAGTCTCAGATCCGTATCGATGAGCGACTGCACGCCCAGCGAGACCCGGTTGACACCTGCTGCCCGGTAACCGCGAAAGCGCTCGGCCTCGACCGACGAAGGATTGGCCTCCAGCGAGATTTCGACGTTCTCATCCATCGACCAGCGATCGGAAACCGCCTTCAGGATACGGTCCACCGTCGCCGGTTCCATGAGCGAAGGCGTGCCTCCACCCAGAAACACGGACTGAACCGTCCTGCCCTTCGTCAAATCGGCGAAATGAGAGAGTTCCCGTTCGAACGCGGCCGCGAAACGGGCCTGGTCGACCGGCTGGTGACGGACATGGGAGTTGAAGTCGCAATAAGGGCATTTGGCCGCGCAGAACGGCCAATGAATATAAATGCCGAAGCCTCCTTCGGCTGCCCCCACACCTGTCACGTCTTTTTATCCTTCCAGGCAGCCGGCAGAAAAGAGCTGGAATGCCCGCGCCCTGTGTGAAAGGGCGGATCCGTCCTTTGACCAGCCGTGTTTTTCTTCCGAGGTCATTTCGCCG
Organism: Labrenzia sp. R5_0; assembly: GCF_017743835.1. Lineage (NCBI taxonomy): Bacteria > Pseudomonadati > Pseudomonadota > Alphaproteobacteria > Hyphomicrobiales > Stappiaceae > Labrenzia > Labrenzia sp. R5_0. Next base: position 116,449 of record NZ_JAGHRK010000004.1, read on the forward strand.
AAGGTCCGCTCATGGCCATCCGGCTGGAAAACCGGGTCGTAGCCGAAGCCCTGCGTACCGCGCGGCGGCCAGACGATCTGTCCCTCGACCTCGCCGCGGAAGAACTCTTCGCTGCCGTCCGGCCAGGCCAGGCACAGCACGGCAACAAAAGATCCCCGGCGCTTGTCGTCCGTCGTTGCGCCCAGGGTCTGAAGCTTTTCCTCGATCGTGCGCATGGCCATCGCGAAGTCCTTGTCCGGACCTGCCCAGCGCGCTGAATAGATGCCCGGATCGCCGTTCAGTGCCGCAACGCAGAAGCCGCTGTCATCAGCCAGGGCCGGCAAGCGGGAAGCCTTGGCCGCCGCATGGGCCTTGATGGCTGCGTTTTCCTCGAACGTGACACCTGTCTCGTCCGGTTCCGGCAGGTCCAGCTCTCCGGCGGAGATCACTTCGAAGCCATAAGGCTGAAGCAGTTCGTTGATCTCGCGGATCTTGCCCTTGTTGTGGCTTGCGACAACCAGTTTGCCCGGTTCCAGCTTGCGATGGCTCATGGTTTGCGCCCTTAGAGAATGGCCATTTTCTGAAGATCGACCAGCTTGCCGATGCCCAGCTTGGCCAGGCCCATGAGCTTGCCGAATTCTTCTTCGGAGAACGGTGCACCCTCGGCCGTTCCCTGGATTTCGACGATGCCGCCGGACCCGGTCAGAACGAAGTTGGCGTCGGTCTCGGCAGTGCTGTCCTCGGCGTAGTCGAGGTCGAGCACCGGAGCACCTTCGTAGATGCCGCAGGAAATGGCGGCAATGTGATCCTTCAGGACCTCGCCGGAGACCATGTCACGGGCCTTCATCCACTCGATGCAGTCGCGCAGGGCAACCCAGGCGCCGGTGATGGACGCCGTGCGGGTGCCGCCATCGGCCTGGATGACGTCGCAGTCCACAGTGATCTGGTTTTCGCCGAGGGCTTCCAGATTGACGACGGCGCGCAGCGACCGGCCGATGAGACGCTGGATTTCCTGCGTCCGGCCGGATTGCTTGCCGGCACTGGCTTCGCGGCGCATGCGGTCGCCCGTGGCGCGCGGCAGCATGCCGTATTCAGCCGTCACCCAGCCGCGGTTCTGTCCGCGCAACCAGGGCGGAACCCGCTCTTCCAGGCTGGCGGTGCACAAAACGTGGGTGTCGCCGAACTTGACGAGGCAGGACCCCTCGGCATGTTTGGAGACCCCGCGCTCCAGTGTGACCGCACGGAGTTCATCGGCTGCGCGTTTGGACGGACGCATGCATATCCCTTTCGACTTTCGTTCCGGAAAAACCGCCGTTTCTCCAGTGTATTCGTTGGGGCCTTGTAGACCCCAACTTCCTTCGCCGTAAAGGCCTTGCGTTGTGATACTTCACGCAAGCCCCCTTTTGCGCCTATATCTTTTTGATGAAAGCCCGGTCGACCCCGGTGAGTGGTCACATTCGGAGAACAAGCCTTGAGCCTCAGCGACCTCGACAAGAGATCCCGTGAAATCTTCCGTTCGATCGTGGAAACCTATCTGGAGACCGGCGAACCCGTCGGGTCCCGGAACGTTTCGCGCAAGCTCGGCATTTCGCTGTCCCCTGCCTCAATCCGCAACGTGATGTCTGATCTGGAACATATGGGCCTGCTGCATTCGCCGCATACCAGCGCAGGCCGGCTGCCGACCGAAATCGGGCTTCGGTTCTTCGTTGATGCCCTTCTGGAAGTGGGCGACCTGACCCAGGACGAGCGCCGGGCGATCGATGCCCAGGTGCGGGCGTCGCAAAAGGCGAATTCGGCCGAGCAGGTGCTGACGGAAGCCAGTCAGATGCTGTCCGGCCTGTCCATGGGCGCCGGCGTTGTCTTGACCCACAAGTCGGACATGCGGCTGAAACATATCGAATTCGTGCGCATCGAACCGCTGAAGGCCCTGGCGATCCTCGTCAGTGAAGACGGGTCCGTCGAGAACCGCGTTGTCGATCTGCCGGGTGACCTGCCGTCCTCGGCTCTGGTGGAGGCCAGCAACTACCTGAATGCCCAGATCAAGGGCAGAACCCTGTCGGAAATCCGCTCCGAACTGGAAAAGGTCCGCGATGCGGACCAGGCCGAACTGGATCTCTTGAGCCAGAAGGTCATTGATGCGGGTCTTGCGGTCTGGGGCGGGGAAAGCGCCACCGATCCGGGCACGCTGATCGTGCGGGGCCGGTCCAATCTCCTGACCGATCTGGACGCCGTTGAGGATCTGGAGCGCATTCGCCTGCTGTTCGATGATCTTGAAAGCAAGAAGGATCTTATCCAGTTGCTGGGTCTTGCCGAACAGGGCGACGGGGTGCGCATTTTCATCGGCTCGGAGAACAACCTGTTCTCGCTGTCCGGATCCTCCCTGGTGGTGTCGCCCTACAGGGACAGCAACCAGCGTATCGTCGGTGTTCTCGGTGTCATCGGACCAACCCGGCTGAATTATGCAAGGGTGATCCCGATGGTCGACTACACCGCCCGGCTGGTCAGCCGGATACTCGGATAAACCTGCCGGAGACCGGATTTCCCGAGCGGGTACGGGCTTGACCTGCCGCCGCCGCCACCCCCATGTGTACCCGAGACCAGCCAGACAGGACCTGACATGCTTTCGCCCGCCGAACTGGAACGCTACGCCCGCCACATCGTGCTGCAGGAGATCGGTGGTGCCGGCCAGCAGAAGCTGAAAAATGCACGCGTGCTGGTGATCGGTGCCGGCGGCCTCGGCGCGCCGGTGCTGCAATATCTGGCAGCCGCCGGTGTCGGCACGCTGGGCGTTGCCGACGACGACACGGTGTCTCTTTCCAACCTGCAGCGGCAGGTGATCCACGATACCGACCAGCTGGGTGAGCCCAAGGTTGCCAGTGCGGCCGAAGCGATTGCGCGACTGAACCCCAATGTGAAGGTCGAGCCGCACCCCACCCGCCTTGCCGGCCACAATGCCATGCAGCTCGTTTCCCGTTACGACCTCGTGGTGGACGGGTCGGACAATTTCGACACCCGCTACCTGGTGTCCGATGCCTGTTTCTTTGCGCAAAAACCGCTGGTGACGGCCGCCGTTGGCCAGTTCGACGGCTCGTTGACCACCTTGAAGCCCTTTGAAACCGGCCCGGACGGCACGGCCAACCCGACCTACCGTTGCCTCTTCCCGCAAAAGCCGCGCGACGGCCTGCTGCCGACCTGCGCCCAGGCCGGCATTCTGGGTGCGCTGACGGGCATCATTGGCGCCATGCAGGCCATGGAAGTGCTGAAGGAGCTGACCGGAACGGGCGAGGGGCTGGTTGGACGGATGATCCTCTTCGACGCCAGAACCGTGCGCATGGAAACCATTCGCTACAAGCGTTCCGCGAAGAACCCCCTCAACGGCGACACTCCAAAAACCTGGGCGGAGCTGCTGGAGGAGGCGTGATACGAGATCGCCCTCCCGCAGGGAGTGAGAAACCTGCTGTTGGCCGCTTCCCTCACGTCTGACCGGACAGTCTTTCGGGCAAACAAAAACCCGCCCCGGTTGCCCGGGACGGGTTCCGTGAAACTGTGGTCTGACCGACCTTAGTTCGGCTTCTGCTCAGTCGCCTGCTGGGCAGCGGCCTGCTGGGCCATGTTCTGGCGGTAGAGCTGAGCGAAATCGATCGGGTCGAGCATCAGCGGCGGGAAACCGCCGTTGCGGGTCGCTTCGGAAAGGATGTTGCGGGCGAACGGGAAGATCATGCGCGGGCACTCGATCATCACGAACGGATGCATGTGCTCTTTCGGCACGCCGGTGATCTTGAACAGGCCTGCGTAGACCAGCTCGACGTTGAACATCACCATGTCCGGGCGTTCTGCCTTGGCGGTCAGGGTCAGGACGACTTCAAACTGGTCGTCACCGATCTGCTGGGCACCGACGTTGACGTTGATATCGAGCTTCGGCTGGTCGCCCTGTGCCAGGGAGCGCGGCGCATTCGGGTTTTCGAAAGACAGGTCCTTGATGTACTGGCCAAGGATGTGCATACCCGGCGCTGCTGCGCTCTCCGCCTGCGGCTGCGCGCCGCCGTCATTGGTGTCGGTCATCATCTCATTCCGTTGCGCGGTGCTGATCTGAAATGAAGAGCTATTAAATCCCTCCGGCTGGCCGCCGGCCCGCGTGATCCGGACAGCCGTGTTAGCGGGTGGCTACCACTTACGCCTTGTCGGCACAAGAGCCCCGGCCTTGCCAGCCGCCGGAATCCGCTTCAAAAGAGGGAAGTTGCCGTTCTCCAAGAAGTCCAGATGCACGAACAACCGACATCCAATATCACCCTGCCGCACCGGCGCCTGAAACTCGACACGCTGGTGCGCCTGCGCTGGCTTGCCGTGGGCGGCCAGTCCGCAGCGCTCCTGGTCGTGCATGTCGGTCTGGGCTATCCGACGCCGGCCGGACCTGCCTTTGCCATGGTGGCCCTGTCCGCTTGGCTCAACATCTTCCTGAAGATCCGCTGGCCCTCGGCCATGCGCCTGTCGGAACGCGCCGCAGCCCTGCAGCTTGCCTATGACATCCTGCAGATGAGCGGGCTTCTGTTCCTGACCGGCGGTCTGGGCAATCCATTCGCGTTCCTGCTGATGGCGCCGGTGATGGTGTCCGCGACAGGCCTGTCAGCCCGTTACACGGTGATCCTCGGTATTCTGGCCACGGTTTGCGCCAGCCTGGTTGCGGTTTTCCACCTGCCTCTGCCATGGCCGGTGGGCGACGATTTCTCGCTTCCGATCGTCTATTCCGTCGGCATCTGGACAGCACTCGTCTCCACGCTCGGTTTCATGGCGATCTATGCGTTCCGGGTGGCCGAAGAGGCCCGCCAGATGGCGGATGCGCTTGCGGCAACCGAACTCGTGCTTGCCCGTGAGCAGCATCTCAACGCGCTTGACGGACTGGCAACCGCGGCCGCGCATGAGCTCGGCACACCGCTTGCCACCATCTACCTGGTGGCCAAGGAACTGACGGACGAATTCGAGGCGAGCGACCCCAGGGCCGAGGACGTGGACCTGATCCGCTCACAGGCCGAGCGCTGCCGGTCCATCCTGCGTCAGCTCACGAGCCTGTCGAGCGAGGAGGACCGGACCTACCAGCGCATGCCGGTGTCGCAACTGCTGGAAGATGTGGTCGACCCGCACCGGGGCACGGGCGTTGCGATCCACTCCACCGGGTCCGGTACCGGCGCCGAGCCGGTGGGTACACGAAACGCGGCAATCCGTTACGGACTTGGCAACCTGCTGGAAAATGCCGTCGACTTCGCCAAGACCCGCGTCGATGTGTCCGCCAGTTGGGACGAAACGACACTCTCGATTTCCATCAAGGACGACGGTCCCGGTTTTTCGGTCGAAATTCTGGGCAAGATCGGCGACCCCTACGTTTCCGTGCGCGGCGGAAAGTCGCCGCAACGCGGCACCGGCGGAGGGCTTGGTCTTGGCATCTTCATTGCCAAAACCCTGCTGGAACGCACGGGTGCCAAGCTGCATCTGGAAAATTCGGCCCCACCCCAGACAGGGGCTCATATCCGCGTAAGCTGGCCGCGCAAGGTGTTTGAACAGGACGGCAGAGTGGACGAAACGGCTTTTTCACCCCATAACGGCAATAAAGCGCAAACAATGCATGCTGTGCCCGTGAATCCATCCGGGGTGCAGGAGAAGACGCAAGAATAAGACCGGTAGAGCCAAATGACGGACCAGACACCTGCCCTGAACAGTTCGGAGGACATGACCCTCCTGATCGTTGACGACGACAAGCCGTTTCAGCAGCGCCTCGCACGCGCCATGGAAAAACGCGGCTTTACGACGGAAACAGCCGACAGTGTTCAGGACGCAGCCGGCAAGATTGCCCAGAACGCCCCGGCCTTCGCCATTGTCGACATGCGGCTTGAAGACGGCAACGGTCTTGATGTCATCGAACAGCTTCGCCAGCGCCGTCCGGATGCCCGCGCCATCGTGCTGACCGGATACGGCAACATTGCCACTGCGGTCACGGCGGTCAAACTGGGGGCCATCGACTATCTCGCAAAGCCCGCCGATCCGGACGATATCGTTGCCGCCCTTGCGCGCAAGCCCGAAGACAAGGCGCAGCCGCCGGAAAATCCGATGTCGGCCGACCGAGTCCGCTGGGAGCATATCCAGCGGGTGTACGAGCTTTGCGACCGCAACGTTTCGGAGACCGCACGCCGGCTGAACATGCACCGCCGAACCCTGCAAAGGATCCTGGCAAAGCGCGCGCCGCGCTGAGAAAGCCGGGGCTTCCCGCCATTGCGGGCTTGCCCTTAGACTGCCACTTTGCCTAAGTATTCCCAAACGGTGATAACCTGCGCTCCCACGGAGATCGCTTATGCGGCTTGATGCTGCCCATGCTCTTGTTACCCCCGCGCTGAAATCCGGCCTGCTGGCCGCGTGCAGCGTGGTTCTTATGATGTCGGCTTTGCCTGCACAGGCTCAATCGGTTCCCGAAACCGTGCGCATCAACGTGGAACCGCCGCAACCCGGCATCCGGTCCATCACCGTGAACAAGAAATACCGGCCGATCATCAGCCGCGACGACAAGGGCGTGGTCATCGACACGATGGGCAGCGACAACAAGTTGCCGCCCTGTGACGTCAAGCTTGAGGTCACTCTGGAAAACAGCCGCGTCCTGCATCGGGATGCCAGCTTCTGCTCCGGCGGCACGCTTGTGGTCGACGTCTCGAACGACGGCAAGCCGGGCGCGGTCGCCCGCATCGTCGGCACAACTTCCGGAACGGCCGCCGGCCCGGTTTCCAATGCTCCGGCGGCAACACAGTCTTCCCAGCAGGATCGACCTGCCGAAGGACAGCAGACCGCTTCCAACTCCAACGGATCATCGACCCCATCCGTTGAGGAAATCAAACCGCCTGCCGAAGAGGGCGGGCTGAAGCCGCTCGACCAGGTCGATACCCCGATTTCCGCACCCGGCACCGAAACGGCCTCCCTGCCTGATGACATCGATACGGTAACCGGTGACGGTTATCCGGGTGCCGCCAATTCCGAACCGGTTCTGGTAAGCCCGAACGAGGCGCGCGAGTGGCTGGCCGAACCGGGTACGCAGCCCGGAACACCATCGCTGCTTCAGCACGCCGTAGCGCAAACCGACGACCGGGATTTCCGGGCCGATTGCACCACCCAGTCCGGGTTTGCCAAGATCACGTTCCAGCAGGCTCCCGCCGGGCTTCTGGAAGGCATGCCGCAGGCCGTGCGCATTTCCGCAGGCGAATTCGACAGCGTCTACAATGCTTTCGGTTCTTCCAGCGCCAATGAAGCCGGCACGTCGCTGCCCGAAGTCAACATTGAAATGACCGACCCGCTGTGGGAGGCCATGATCAAGCAGTCTGCCCTGTCGATCGCGGTCGAAGGCCTGCCTGCACACGAAGTTTCCCTGAAAGGCAGCGCCAACCCGGTGCGCCTGTTCGTTGCCACCTGCGCCCAGCCTCAGCAGATCGTTTCGGACGATGCCTACGGCAGCGGTGCGGAAGAAGCGAACTCGGATCTTTCCTGCTCCGAGGCCGGCCGGGTGCGGTCGGTCGAAGCCGTCCGGCCTGGTCAGATCGTGTTCCGCAACGCCAGCCGTCAGCCCATCGAGGTGAGCTGGGTGGATTACCGCGGTGGCGAGCGGCCCTACGCGCGCCTTGAGCCGGGGCAGATCCTGGAACAGCAGACCTATGTCTCCCACGCCTGGACCGTGCGCGGCTCCAGTGGCGAATGCCGGGGTATTTACGTCACCAAGACCCCGTACCGGGAAGTCGTGATCAACGGACCGGCGAACTTCGGCGCCCCCGGTAACAACGGCTTTGGTAACAACGGGTTCGGCAACAACGGCTTCGACAATAATGGCGGCACCTGGGGTGCCCCCAACGGTGGCGGTTTCGACGGTCAGCCCGGCAACGATTTCCCGTCCGGCCCTGTCCCCCCGGGATCCATCGAAGGCTCAAACCAGCCGAATTTCCAGCAACAGCAGACGGCTCGCGCCAATGTGGCCGACTACCTTTGCACCGCCGGCATAGATCTGAATGTCGTGTTCTCGCCGGACATGCAGTCCGCGACCGTTGCCGAAATGGGCTATGGCGCAGTCACCCTGCAGAGACAGGGCAGCGCCAACACGTTCTATTACGAATCCCAGGGGCATGTGCTGAAGGGCCAGGTTCAGAATGCCACCTGGTCCCGTCCCGGATTGCGGGATGTGTTCTGCGCCCGCAGATAAATTTCAGACACACCTGTAAAAAACGACAGGTTTAATACTTGGTAGAAATCCGGACTGTCTGACAGTTTTCGGAGCCTTAATCGTTTTAACGGCATAAATCTGCAGTCTTCTTAAGCATTTGGTCAATTATTGAGAGGAAATCTTGTCGGACAGAGTTCGATAGGAATCACTTAACCATGTCCTTCGCCCGTTGGCCCATTACCTGGAAGATCAGCCTCCCGATCGCAACCATCCTGCTGTTTACAGCCGCGATCTGCGTGGTGAGCCTCAACAGCCTCTATTCGGCGATGTTCGCCGAACGTCTCAAGAAGATCGAGGAAATTTCCGATAGCGCGGTTTCAATCGCCGCCTATTACCACGGCCTGGAAAAAAGCGGGCAGATGAGCCGCGAGGAAGCGCAGACCGCAGCCCGCGCCGCCATCGGTGCCATCCGGTTCGAAGGCGACAACTATGTCTTCGCCTATGACTACCAGGGCATGAACCTGATCCACCCGAACGCCAAGCTGGTCGGCACCAACATGATTGGTTTTTCCGACCAGACGGGTGTCAAGATCGTTGCCGAACTGATCAAGGATGCCAAGGCCGGCGGCGGATCGCTGCTTTACTACTGGCCGCGCGCGAACGGCGAGGTTCCGGTTGAAAAATACGGCTGGGGATCCGGCTTCGAGCCGTGGGGCTGGATGGTCGGCACGGGGGTTTATGTTGACGACCTCGACGAAGCCTACTGGAGTGCTGCCACCGCGATCATCGCCCTGGCCCTGGTCGGCGCCCTGATCGCCATCGGTATCGCTGTTGTTGCTGTTCGCAACACGGTCCGCCCGCTGCGGGCTCTGACCGGCAACATGAGCCTCCTGGCAGAAGGCAACACCAGCATCACGATCGACGGTACCGACCGCGGCGACGAGATCGGCCAGATGGCAAGCGCCATGGAAGTTTTCGTCCGCAACGAAGCTGCCCGGCGCGAGCTTGAAGAGCAGCAGAATTCCAGCCAGGAAGACGCTGCCCGCAAGGGAGCCGAAATCCAGCAGCTCAGCGGCGACTTCGATCGTCAGATCATGGAAATGCTAAACATCATCGACAGCTCCGTGCAGAACCTGCAGGCTGCTTCCGCCGACATGACCGGCGTCGCGGCACAGACCACGGAACAGAGTGGTCGCGTTTCCAACGCCTCCTCCCAGGCAGCCCACAACGTTGAAACCGTTGCGGCGGCGGCGGAAGAACTGTCGGCCTCGGTCAACGAAATCCGCCGGCAGGTGCAGTCTTCCAGCGAGATTGCGGCCCGCGCTGCCGGAGAAGCCCAGGCAACCAACCAGCGCATGCATGGCCTTTCCGAAAGCGCCAGCCGCATCGGCGAGGTCGTGAACCTTATCCAGGCGATCGCCGAGCAGACCAACCTCCTGGCGCTTAACGCGACCATCGAGGCGGCACGCGCAGGCGAAGCCGGCAGGGGATTTGCGGTCGTTGCGGCGGAAGTCAAGGAGCTGGCCACCCAGACTTCCAAGGCGACCGAGGAAATCTCCAGCCAGATCACGGCGATCCAGGATGAGACCGGTCATGCGGCCAGTGCCATCTCCTCGGTTACCGAGATCATCAACAACATGAACGAAATCGCCTCGTCCATTGCCTCTTCCGTGGAAGAGCAAGGCGTCGCGACGCAGGAGATCGCCAGCAACGCGACCGAAGCCTCGCGCAGCACGGTTGAAGTGACCACGAACATCGAGACCGTTGCAGCGGCTGCCGAAAACACCCGCGACACCGCGGAAAAGGTCGACAGCTCGGCCCAGCAGCTGAAGGAAAATGCTTCGATGCTGCGCAATCAGGTCGGCACCTTCCTGCAGGAAGTCCGCAAGCGCTCCGTGGCCTAAGGTCCGGACACCAGACGCAAAAAGCCCGCAGTCCCTCAAAGGCTGCGGGCTTTTTCGTGTCTGCTTCCAAGTGGTATGTCAGCCCGGCGGGGTCGTCAGAAGGCCTTCTCCAAGAACCTTGAAAGCGTCGATCACCTTCTTCAGGTCCGCTTGCGGGTCATCGCTTGCCGCAATCCAGAGCGCTGCATTGAAGGCAGCGCCGTTCAGAAGCCGCGCAGCGGCTTCCGCGTCGACGGGTTTTACCAGGCCTTCGGCGATCAGACGTTCAAGCGCACTGGTCGTTGTCTGCAGGCAAACATTCTGGCTCGGCCACTGTGACGGATCGCCAAGGACCGATGGTCCGTCCAGCAGCACGATACGCTGCACTTCCGGCTTCAGAGCCATCTCGATATAGGCGATGCCTTCTGCCATGAGCGACTCCCATTCGCTCCCGCCAAGCCGGCTGGCGGCTTCCTTGGCTTCGGCTGCAATTTCGCCATCGAGCTGATTGACCACCGCCTGCAGCAGGCCCTTCTTGTCTCCGAAATTGTGATAAAGCGCGCCGCGCGTCAGGCCGACAGAAGCGGTCAGGTCATCCATGGACGCAGCCGCGTAGCCCTGTTCGGCAAAGGCTTTTCGCCCTGCCGCTATCAGCTTTGCCCGCGTTTCCTCCATCATTTCGGCTCGTTTTCCAGGCGCCATCCTTACCTCGCAAATTCGCATACGTCGCGTATGCCAATTGACATACGGCGCGTATGTGAGTTATTCTCATACGCAGCGTATCTCAATAAGCGCTCCCCGTTAAGCCCGGTTTCACACCGAAGCGCCAACCCTGAAAGGACAGAACATGACCAAGAGCCAACCCGTTTTTCCGGAAGGTCGTCACGCCCTATATGACACGCATAAATACTCGGCCGCTCTTCGCTCCGGCGACCTTCTTTTTGTATCCGGTCAGGTCGGCAGCCGCGCAGATGGCACGCCTGAACCAAACTACGAAGATCAAGTGCGCCTGGCCTTTGAAAACCTGCAAGCCGTGCTCAAAGCGGCCGGCTGCGGACTGGACGATATCGTCGACGTCACGACCTTCCACACGGACCCGGAAAACCAGTTCGAGAGCCTGATGAAGGTGAAGGACGAGGTTTTCGAAGAAGCGCCTTATCCGAACTGGACGGCTGTCGGCGTCAACTGGCTGGCCGGTTTCGATTTTGAAATCAAGGTCATCGCGCGAATTCCCGGCGACGCCTGACACCTTTTCGGCAGACCTGCCTTCCGGTTTCATCGAGCCTGAAGGCAGGCCAGACCGAAACCAACCGTTCAACCGTTGCAAGCAGCGACGTGGCACACCACGTGCGGAAGGCGCTGGGAGACGGACACTGACCTTCTCCAGCGCATGTCTGCCGATGCATGTTCAATGGAGACCAGGTTATGAACGACGCCACGAATTGGCACCTTTCCGAAGAAATCCGGACATCTGCCGGTGTCGTCATGGCGGGCCGGGCGGGTGAAGGGCCGTCGCTGGTGCTCGCACACGGCTGGCCGTGGTCGTCCTGGTCCTGGCATCGGCTCATTCCGGTACTCTCCAGGAAGTTCCGCGTCCACTGGTACGACATGCCTGGATACGGCCAGTCGGCAAAGTCACCTGATCAACGCACGTCCCTCGACATTCAGGGCAAGGTCTTTGCCGAAATGCTCGATCATTGGCAACTCGAACGGCCATCGGTCGTGGCCCATGACTTTGGCGGGGCAACAACGTTGCGGGCGCATCTTCTGCACGGCTGCGATTTCGACAAATACGTCTTGATGAACGTCGTTGCCCTCAGCCCCTGGGGGTCGGAGTTCTTCGATCATGTCGGCCGCCATGTGGAAGCCTTTGTCGGGCTCCCGCCGCATATCCACCGCGCGGTTGTCGATGCCTATATCGGCGGCGCCCTTGTCAACGAAATCGGGGCCGAGGCCCGCACGGCACTGGCAAAGCCCTGGCTGACCGAAGAAGGCCGCGGCAGCTTCTATCGCCAGTTCGCCCAGGCAGACGAAGCCTATACCAACGAGATCGAACCGCTTTACGGCGACATCCGGTGCCCGGTGAAGATCCTTTGGGGAGAGGACGATCCGTGGATCCCGATCGACCGGGGCCGGGCTCTGCACGCCGCCATTCCGCAGTCGACATTCGAAGCGCTGCCGAACGCCGGCCACCTGCCGCAACTCGAGGTGCCGGATCTTGTTCTGGCCAAGCTGGGTGCCTTCCTCTGAGGGACAGGCGTCAGCTGCAGCTCAGATCTTGCGCAGGGCGACCTTGGCAATCTTGTGACTGGAATCCTTGGTCAGGATCAGGTCGGCGCGAGGCCGCGTCGGCAGGATGTTTTCGCGCAGGTTGACCAGGTTGATGTCGTTCCAGATGCGATTGGCGGTCGTGACGGCTTCCTGATCCGTGATCCGCGAATACTTATGGAAATAGGATCCCGGATCGCGGAAGGCTGTCTCGCGCAGGCGCATGAAGCGGTCGACATACCAGTTCAGCAGCAGGGTTTCATCGGCGTCGATATAGACCGAGAAGTCGAAGAAATCCGAAACGAACGGCACCGCCCGCCCGTCCTTGGGCAATTCGCGCGTCTGCAGCACGTTGAGGCCTTCGACAATCAGAATATCGGGCCGGTCGACCGTCACCGTGTGGCCGGGCATGACATCGTAGTAGAAGTGCGAATAGACCGGTGCCCGGACGAACCGCTTGCCTGCCTTGATGTCGGACAGGAATTTCAACAGACGTGGCCTGTCGAAACTTTCCGGAAAGCCCTTCTTGGACATCAGCCCTTCGGCTTCCAGCACCGCGTTTGGATACAGGAACCCGTCGGTTGTGATCAGGTCGACCTTGGGGCTGGCCGGCCAGCGGGCAAGTAGCTCACGCAGCACGCGCGAGGTGGTCGACTTGCCGACAGACACCGACCCGGCAACACCGATGATGAACGGCGTCTTGCCGTCGCGGGTGCCGAGGAAGTTCTGCGTTGCCTGAAAGATGCTGATGGTTGCTTCGGCATAGAAGGCAAGCAGACGGGAGAGCGGCAGGTAGATTGTCTCGACCTGCTCGATCGAAACCGGCGCATTGAGGCCCTGCAACTGGGCCACCTCATGCGCATCCAGCGTCATGGGCGTGTCCGCACGCAGTCTTGCCCACTCGCGCTCGGTGAACACCTGGTAGGGGGACAGATCCATGTCCAGGGCCGTGGCGACTTTCTGATCCATTACTTCGCAGTTCCTGCTGCGCGGCTGAACGCCGGATCCGGTACAGAGCCTGCAGGCCCTGGATTATTCCTGAGGCCGGGACGCCTTTTCTTCCAGTCCGGTCTGTCCCGTACGGCTCGCAAGCTCCTTCATAACATCCCCGAGGGGGACATTGGAGACATTGAGAACCACCAACAAGTGATAAAGCACATCGGCGGCCTCGGCCGTCAATTCCTGCCGGTCCTTCTGAACGGCGGCAATCGCCGCCTCAACCGCTTCTTCCCCCAGCTTCTGGGCGCATTTGGCAACGCCCTTGTTGACGAGCTTGCGCGTATAGGACTTGTCGTCCGCGCTATTCGCACGTGCAGCAATAATGGCGTCCAGATCTTCCAAAGTGAAGTCGGTCATTCGGCTAGTTCCCTTGAGGCCGTTTCAGGCGTCGAGGCGCATTGGTACGCCGGCGTCGTTCATGTAGTGCTTGGCTTCCTGAATGGTGTATTCGCCAAAGTGGAAGATCGAGGCGGCCAGCACCGCAGTGGCATGGCCATCACGGATGCCTTCCACCATATGATCCAGGTTGCCGACACCGCCCGAGGCGATCACCGGCACCGGCACCGCATCGGCAATCGCCCGGGTGAGGGCGATATTGTAGCCGGACTTGGTGCCATCCCGGTCCATGGACGTGACCAGCAGTTCACCGGCGCCCAGTTCGACAACCTTCCTGGCGAACTCAACAGCATCGATGCCGGTGGCATTGCGGCCGCCATGGGTGAAGATCTCGAATTTTTCCGGTTCGCCCGGAGCGTTGACCTGCTTGGCATCGATGGAAACGACAATGCATTGCGCGCCGAATTTTTCCGCCGCTTCGCGCACGAAATCCGGATTGGTAACGGCCGCCGTGTTGATCGACACCTTGTCGGCTCCGGCAATCAGCAGCTTGCGGATGTCTTCCACCGTGCGCACGCCGCCACCGACGGTAACCGGCATGAAACAGGCCTCGGCCGTGCGCCGGACAACGTCGTAGATCGTGTCCCGGCCCTCGTGACTGGCGGTGATGTCGAGAAAGCAGAGCTCGTCCGCCCCGGCCGCGTCATAGGCCTTGGCGGCTTCCACCGGATCACCGGCATCGACCAGATCCACGAAGTTGACGCCCTTGACGACACGGCCGTCCTTGACGTCGAGACAGGGAATGACACGGGCTTTCAAGGTCATGATGCTTTGCTCCGCGCGGCCAGGATCAATTCCATGGCTTCTTTCGGATCGAGACGGCCGTCGTAGAGTGCACGGCCCGAGATTGCCCCTTCCAGGATAGCGCAGTCCGGCTCCAGCAGGCGGTGAATGTCGTCGATCGACGCAAGGCCGCCCGAGGCGATGACCGGAATGGAGACGGCGCGGGCAAGGTCCAGCGTCGAGGGAATATTGAGGCCTTTCAGAACGCCGTCGCGATCGATATCGGTGTAGATGATCGCCGCAACGCCTGCATCCTCGAACTGCCTGGCAAGATCGACGGCGGTAAGTTCGGACGTTTCCGCCCAGCCCTCGACGGCGACATAACCGCCCTTGGCATCTATGCCGACGGCGACCTTGCCGGGGAACTTGCGGCAGGCTTCCTTCACCAGGTCCGGATCGCGCACGGCAACAGTGCCCAGGATGACGCGGCTGATGCCTTTGTCCAGCCAGGTTTCGATATGTTCCAGCGTCCTGATCCCGCCACCCAGCTGCACCGGGTTCTTCGTTGCCCCCAGAATGGCATCGACAGCCGCGCCGTTGACGCTCTCGCCGGCAAAGGCGCCGTTGAGATCGACCACATGGAGCCATTCGAAGCCCTGATCCTCGAACGCCCGGGCTTGCGCGCCCGGGTTGTCGTTGAACACGGTTGCCTGGTCCATGTCGCCCAGTTTCAGGCGAACGCACTGGCCATCCTTCAGATCGATGGCGGGAAAGAGGATCATGTCGCTTTAAATTCCTTCAACGATGACGATTTCGCCATCGGCTACTTTCTGGCGGATTTTCACCGCTTCCTGATATTCCGGCGAATTATAGCAATCAACCGCGTGCTGGAAGCTCGGAAATTCGATGATGACGTTGCGCGCCCGGCCCGGGCCTTCGATGGCATCGGTCTTGCCGCCGCGGGCAAGGAAATTGGCGCCGAACCGCTCGAAAGCGGGCTTTGCCGTTTCCACGTATGCCGGATATCCGTCGGCGTCATGCACGTCGACACGGGCGATCCAGTAACCTTTGCTCATGTTGGCCTCCCAGGCGCTTTTAGATTAAGGGGTCCAGTCCAGGAAATTGGCGATCAGCTCCAGACCGAGCCGCTGGCTTTTTTCCGGGTGGAACTGGGTGCCGATCATGTTGTCCTTCGCCACCATGGCAGTGAAGGTGCCGGCATAGTCGAATGTTGCCAGGCGGTCTTCCGCCCTGGCGCAGGCAAAGTGGAACGAGTGCACGAAATAGGCGTGCAGGCCATCCGGTCCCGTTTCCAGCCCCTTGAAAACCGGGTGGCTTTCCGGGCGTACATCAATGGTGTTCCAGCCCATGTGGGGGATTTTCAGCGTCTTGTCTGCCGGTTCCATGGCTGTAACGTCGCCTTCGACCCAGCCAAGGCCTTCCACGGTCTCGAACTCCAGGCCGCGGCTTGCCATCAGCTGCATGCCGACGCAGATACCGAAGAACGGCTTGCCGTCCTTGCGAACGACCTGTTCCAGCGCCTCGGGCATGCCTTCGACAGCCCACAGGCCGCGCTTGCAGTCGGCAAAGGCGCCGACACCCGGCAGCACGACACGGTCGGCCTTCAGTACCCTTTCGGGGTCGGACGTCACGATAACGTCGGGCGTGTGGGCGTGGGCGCGGGCCGCGCGCTCAAACGCCTTTTCGGCCGAGCGCAGGTTGCCCGAGCCGTAGTCGATAATCGCAATTGTCATTGACGGGTCTCCGGACCGAGGGTCAGGCCCACCACCTGCTCGCTACCGATCCTCGGGATGATCGGTTGGGAGGCGGGGCGCTGTTGCCGGTCGATTTGAGGTCTGGGCGGCGACACTCGGTCAGCCGCCTTGTGGAGAAATCGGAGTTCGGCTTCGCTCTTGTTGTGCGCGTCGACGATGCCGACAACGCGCCAGCCCTTGCGTTCAAGCGACCAGCGGCGCAGCGCCTGGGCCTCGAGGCCGAAAAGGATGGAGGTGAAGAGGGCAACGACGGCCATGGCTTCCTGACTGACGGACAGCGCCAGCAACTCGATCATCAGCGTCGCGGCGAGATAGCCAAGCAGCACCAGCCACATGCGGTTGACCAGCAGCCAGATGACGGCAAACAGGAACGCAAGTGTCGAGAAGCCGTCCGGAACGAAGGCGAGCTTGTCGGTCTGGCGAGGATCGCCAGCCACGTCTTCGAATTCTGGCGGAGCCATCACAACATATGTGCTCATGCGCCGTTTCCTGCCCTAGCTGCCGAGCTGGCCCTTGGTGGTCGGAATGCGGTCTGCCTGCCGCGGATCGATCTCCACCGCCTTGCGCAAGGAGCGCGCAACCGCCTTGAAGCAGGTTTCGGCGATGTGATGGCAATTGGAGCCATAAAGGTTGGCAATATGAAGGGTAATCCCGGAATTCATCGCAAATGCCCGGAAAAACTCCTCGAACAGCTCCGTGTCGAATTCACCGATCTTGTCCCGGTCGAAAGTGACGTCCCAGACCAGGAAGGGACGGCCGGACACATCCAGCGCGCAGCGGGTCAGCGCTTCATCCATGGCAAGATGGGTATCGGCATAACGGGTGATGCCCGCCATGTCGCCCAGCGCTTCGGAAATTGCCTGGCCCAGCGCAATGCCGGTATCCTCGACCGTGTGGTGAAAGTCGATATGAGTGTCGCCATCGGCACGGGCCTTGATGTCGATCAGCGAATGTCGCGACAATTGCTCCAGCATATGGTCGAAGAACCCGACGCCGGTCTGGACGTCGTATGCGCCCGTGCCGTCCAGGTTGATCTCGACCGCGATGCGGGTTTCCTTGGTGTCGCGCGATACACTCGCTGTGCGCATGTGCTGATGCCCCGTGGGTAATGGGAAAGAAGAACCGCGGTGTTGTAGCAGCCTGAACCGTCTAAGAAAATAGCGGTTTCATAGTGAAAGGGTTCTGTGGCCGGACTATCTTGCAGACAGGCAAATCGGCATTCGTCTGTCGCCGCGTTCCTGAAATCCATTTTGGGGGAAATCCATCATGTACAAAAAAGCCATTTCAGAAGGCGGGATTGCCGTCGTTACCGGTGCTGCCAGCGGCGTCGGACTGGCCGCTGCCACCCGCTTCGCCCAGGCAGGACTGGGCGTCATTCTTGCCGATCTGCCCGGTCCGGCCCTTGAAGAGGCAACGGAAAAGGTGCGTGCCGCCGGTACGGTCGGTGTCGATATTTTCGCGGTTCCGACCGATGTCGGTGACATGGCGCAGGTGGAAGCCCTGGCCGAGAAGGCTTTTCAGACCGGGCCCGTCGCGGTCCTGATGAACAACGCCGGTATCAGCCTGCCGACCTCTGCCTGGGAAGACTTCGACAACTGGGTTCGCCTGATGGACATCAATTTCTACGGCGTCCTGCGCGGTGTCCATGCCTTCACGCCGCGCCTGATCGAGGCTGCCCGCCCGGCGGTCATCGTCAACACCGGATCGAAGCAGGGCATCACGACACCTCCGGGAAACCCCGGCTACAACACCACCAAGGCAGCCGTGAAAGTGCTCAGTGAACAGCTTGCCCATGAACTGCGGCAGGCCGGTGCGCCCATTTCGGTGCATCTGTTCGTGCCTGGGTTCACCTACACGGGCATGACCGCAAGCCACTTTCCGGAGAAGCCGGACGCGGCCTGGACCAGCGAGCAGACCGTCGATCATTTCATCGAGCGGATGTCAGCGGGCGATTTCTACATCCTGTGCCCGGACAATGACGTCGACAGCACCAGGGACAATCGCCGGGCAGAATGGGCCATCGGCGATATCATTGAAAACCGGCCGCCGCTGTCGCGCTGGCATGACGACTACAAGGATGCCTTTGCGGAATTCGAGCGCACAGGCAAGGCGTAGTTCTGGGTAGTTCTGGCGCTGGGCGATCCTTGGTGCTATGCACTGGCACCTGCCCCAAAATCCGAGGATCTGCCCATGCCGACCAGCCCTTTCTCCCCGAAAACCGCTCTGGATCGCCTGATGTTGCCTGTCGACGTGCCGACGGTTGCCGAGGCCGAGAAGCTGGTAAAGCAGACTGAAGGCAAGGTCGGTGTCTACAAGATCGGCATGGAACTCCAGTTTGCCGGCGGGTTGGAATTCGCCCGTGACCTGGCGCGTGACGGCAAGAAGATCTTTCTGGACGTCAAGCTGCACGATATCGACAACACCATCGAAAAGGCCGTACGCAATGTCGCCAAGATGGGCATGACCTTCATGACCCTGCATGGCTACCCGAAAACCATGCGCGCTGCCGTGAAAGGCCTGCGGGAAGAGGGCAATCCCGATCTGTGCCTGCTTGGGGTGACGGTGCTGACCTCCATGGACGAGCAGGACCTGGTCGATGCAGGGTATCGCGGCCCGATTGCCGATGTGGTGGAAGCGCGGGCGAAGGACGCCCGTGTGGCTGGCATGGGCGGCATCGTCTGCGCCGCCACCGAAGCCACAAAAATGCGCGCCATCCTTGGAGACGAGCTTGTGATCGTCACCCCCGGCATCCGCCCTGCCGGCAGCGACGCCGGAGACCAGCGCCGGGTGATGACCCCGGCGGACGCGATTCAGGCTGGTAGCGACTACCTGGTGGTCGGCCGCCCGATCAGCCGGGCCGAAGATCCGGGTGCGGCGGCCGATGCCGTGGTTGCCGAAATAGAAGAGGCGCTGAACCTGCCGCCGCTAGTCGATAACACCGGTAACCGGAAAGCCGCATCCTTCGGCAACTTTTCGATATGACGCGGTAAATCCGCTCAGGGAAGCGGTATAGATGAGGCCGCTCGGTCCGACGATATCGATCTGCCCGTTCCGTTGCATCGCCTGCAGGACGCGCTGAGCGTCCTCGATCGGGAAATAGGTCTGGGCGACGGCGAAACCGTCTTCATCGAAATAGGCTTGGACCGTTGCCTGCGCGCTGTCGCCGTCATCAAAGACGAAATTGACCTTCTGGTCATTCTGAAGAACCGTCGCATGGCCGCGGACGGCACGTTCCGTCAGCTGGACACCGGGGAAGAAGTCCGGCGGCAATGCATCGCTGTTGGACGTCGCAAAGCCTACGGTGGGCAGGCCGTCGCCGCCGGTCCACATGGTGCAGTTGATACGAAAGTCTTCGCCCGTATCAAACGACTGAATCTCTACATTCCAGTCCTTGTAAGAAAAATACTGTTCCTTGGCCTGAACAGCGGAAGCGGCAAGCAGGCCGAGTCCGAGGCCGGTCAAAATTCTGAATGTCATCAAAAAGTCCCCGAAAAGGTAGGATGACGCCAACTCAACACCGAAAACCTTAAAATAAGTGACTGATGTCAGGCGTTTTTTGGCATTAC
The DNA here is from genome assembly GCF_017743835.1 of Labrenzia sp. R5_0. NCBI lineage: Bacteria > Pseudomonadati > Pseudomonadota > Alphaproteobacteria > Hyphomicrobiales > Stappiaceae > Labrenzia > Labrenzia sp. R5_0. The sequence goes on from NZ_JAGHRK010000004.1 coordinate 136,220, forward strand.
CCTTGTCGGGTCCCACTTCCTCCCCTGAACCACGCGGACCGGGTTCCGCCATGCTTTCCCGGGATGACACAAGTACTTTCCGGAACCGTTTCTTTCCCTGGAGAGCAGGGGTAGAGGCCGGTTGACCAAGGCCAGAAAAAACCACCGCCGAAGCGGTGGTCCAGTTTGCTACAATCACGTGATCTCAGGTCACGCTGCCTGGTTGTCTCCATTGGCCGCAGACCGGAGAACCATGCCGTATAGGTCACGCGGGTCGTCCGGATCAGCCAGCAGGTCGAGCTTCTCGAAGTGACCGGTTCTGGGCAGAAGATCGCGGACGTAGCGCAGGGCGGCAAAGTCCTCGATGGCAAAGCCGACGCTGTCGAACAGCGTAATCTGGTCCTGCGAAGTGCGGCCTTCGGCCTTGCCGGCGTAGACCTGCCAGAGTTCGGTAACCGGATGATCGCGGTCGAGCTGCTGGAATTCACCCTCGATATGAGTCTGGTCCGGGAACTCGACAAAGATATCGGACCGCAGCAGGATATCGCGATGCAGCTCGGTCTTGCCCGGGCAGTCGCCGCCGACCGCGTTGATGTGAACGCCGGTGCCGACCATGTTGTCGGTCAGGATCGTCGCCGATTTCTTGTCCGCGGTTACGGTGGTGATGATCTGCGCGCCTTCGATCGCATCTTCCGGCGTCTTGCAGATAGTCACGTTCAGTCCGGAATTGGCGAGGTTGCGGGCAAGGCGCAAGCTTGCAGCGCTGTCGATGTCGTAGGCGCGGATGTCGGTGATCCCGAGCATGTCCTTGAACGCCAGGCACTGGAAGTCGGACTGCGCGCCATTGCCGATGATTGCCATCGTGGTGGACCCCTTGGGAGCCAGGTATTTGGCGGCAAGTGCCGAGTTGGCTGCCGTGCGCAAGGCCGTCAGGATGGTCATCTCCGTGAACAGCACCGGATAGCCGGTCGTCAGGTTCGACAGAACACCGAAGCCGGTAACGGTCTGCAGACCATCACGGGTGTTGCCGGGATGACCGTTGACATACTTGAAGCCGAAGGTCTTGCCGTCACTGGTCGGCATCAGCTCGATGACACCCTGAGGCGCATGCGCCGGAATACGCGGTTTCTTGTCGAAGCTTTCCCATCGCAGGAAATCCTGCTCGATATATTCGGCGATGCCACGCATGAAGGTTTCGACGCCAATCGCGCGGACATTGCGCATCATGTTGTCGACGCTGACGAAGGGCACATAGGCCAGATCCGACGGCAGGAGATTGATGGGGCTGTTTGACATTGTTCGGTCCTCTAGAAGCTTCTTGTCGGCCGGTCGAAGACCCGGCGGCCAAACAGGCTGCCGGTCAGTTCGACCATCAGACGCGCGGTTTTTCCGCGTTCGTCCAGGAAGGGATTGAGCTCGACCAGGTCGAGAGAGGTGACGAGACCACTGTCATGCAGCATCTCCATCACCAGATGGGCTTCGCGGAAGGTCGCGCCGCCCGGAACGGTGGTGCCGACGGCCGGGGCGATTGACGGGTCCAGAAAATCGACATCCAGGCTGACATGCAGAAGGCCGTTTTCCGCCCTTACACGCTCCAGAAACGGCTTCAGAAGAGTGCCGATGCCTTCCTCGTCGATCCGGCGCATGTCGCTGACACCGACGCCGTGGCTGACCAGCAGGTTGCGCTCGGCATCATCGATCGAGCGAACGCCGAGGATCTCGACATTCTGCGGTTTCAAGGTGTGTTCCAGCGGACTGCCGAGCAGATCGTCAAACCCGGGCAGGCCGCACAGAAACGCGAGCGGCGTGCCGTGAAGGTTGCCGCTGGCGGTGCTGTCCAGCGTGTGAAAATCCGAATGCGCATCGAGCCAAAGCACGAACAGCGGGCGCCCGAGTGCGGCTGCCGCCCTTGCCTGACCCGAAACGGTGCCCGCCGCCATGGCGTGATCGCCGCCAAGATAAATCGGAAAACCCGGTCCTTCGCCAAGTTCCGCCGCCTTCTGGTGGAGCGCCCGGGTCCAGGCAACATAGGCGCGGTAATTCCGCAGTATCCTGTTGGGAGGGGTGAGGCTGCCAACCTCCGCCGGGCTCAGATTTCCTTGGTCGACGACCGAATGGCCGAGTTCCTGCAGCGTCTCCTGCAGGCCGGCGGTTCGATAGGCGTCCGGTCCCATGAGGCAGCCGCGCTGACCGGCGCCTTCATCCACCGGAGCTCCAACCAGCACAATCTGTTTCTCAACGACGTTCACGTCCTGCTCCGCCCCAAAATTCAACTGTCAAAAGTGTGCTGAAACGCCGCGGCGGAGTAAATCCGGACACTTGATCAAAAGAGCAGCCAGATTTATCATTTTGATAAGCTCAATTTATCGGAATGGAAAAATGGACGATCTGGATCTTCGATTGATCTCGCTTCTGCGCCATGACGGGCGAAGGTCAGTGTCCGAATTGGCAGGTGATCTGAAGGTCTCACGCGCCACCGTGCGCTCTCGCATGGAGAAGCTGGTCGACACGGGAGAAATCCTGGGATTTACCGCCGTCCTGCGCGACGACTGGCGCGATCTGCCGATCCGCGCGGTGACGCTTGTGGTCGTAGACGGCCACAATACCGAACCGGTGATCCGCTCGCTCAGCGCCATGACGGAGGTTCGCGCGATCCATTCCACAAATGGCAAGTGGGATCTGGTACTGGACGTCGCCACACGCGATCTTGCTGCCTTTGACGATGCACTCAATCGCATTCGCCTGATCGAGGGTATTACCGGCACAGAGACGAGCCTGCTTCTGACCACCCGCAAGGGACCGGCGGTTTCGGCCAGCGAGTTCAAGGATGTTCTGGGGTAGGAACGCCAGTCCCGGTTTCTGTGCCGTCATTCCGGCCGCGTGAAGCGGAAACTGGTACCAAAGCGCCAAGGATCATGAAACGGATCGCAAATCGGGTCGATCCCCTGTTGTTCGCCGACTAAGATCGGAGCAGACTTCAAGTTCAGCATGAAGAAACCGCCATGACCAAAGCGCTCGACCTTACCAGCCTGACGTCCGAACCAACCCCGATCTCCATCGGCGAGGAGGCTGCGCAGCACTACGACGTCGTTCGCCGCACCTTGAAGCGGATCACCGAAGACTGGCGCGAGCAGCCCACGCTGGACCAGCTGGCCAGGGAAGCCGGTCTTCAACCCATCCAGCTGCAACGTGTGTTTTCGCGCTGGGCCGGACTGACGCCGAAGCAGTTCCTGCAGGCAATCACGCTGGATCACGCCAAGGCGCTGCTGCGCGAGTCCGCCAGTGTTCTCGACGCAACCTACGAAGTGGGCCTGTCCGGATCCGGCCGGCTGCACGACCTTTTCGTCACCCATGAAGCCATGACGCCTGGTGATTACCGCAATCGTGGCGCGGGTCTTTCAATTGCCTACGGCTTTCATCCTTCCCCTTTCGGCCAGGTTCTGGTGATGGCCACCGACAAGGGTTTGGCCGGTCTGGGATTTGCCGATCCGGGCGAGGAAACCTCCGCCCTGGAAGACATGTGCGAGCGCTGGCCCGCAGCCGTTTTCGTCCAGGATCAGGATGCGACGGCGCAATTTGCCCGGCGCGTCTTCGATCCGAAAAAGTGGCAAGAGGACCAGCCGCTCAACATCGTTATGATTGGTACCGATTTTGAAATCAGGGTCTGGCAAACCCTACTGAAGATCCCGATGGGCAAGGCCACCACCTATTCCGACATTGCCGCCTGCCTCGGCAACCCGAAGGCATCCCGCGCTGTCGGCACCGCAGTCGGCCGCAACCCGCTCTCCTTCGTCGTCCCCTGCCACAGGGTGCTCGCAAAAGGCGGCAAACTCGGCGGCTACCACTGGGGCCTCACCCGCAAACGCGCCATCCTCGGCTGGGAAAGCGGCTTGTCCGGGCCGGTTCTGGAGTGTGTTTGAGGGGGCAAAATGAACCCACCGTCCGTCATTCCGGACAAGCGCAGCGTCGATGCGCGCAGATCCGGAATCCAGACATCAGCATGAGCGAAGCGAAACCCGCTTGAAAGAAGAAGCGGCCGCGCCTTCGGCGCGAAAAGCATCTGGATTCCGGATCTGCGTTCGGCTCGCCTTACTTGTCCGGAATGACAGCCGGATGCCCTAAAACACCGGCCCCTTCGGCATCGGATAGTTGCCGGTAATTTCCCAGCCGAATGCGGCGATGCGTTCGGCGGCCATGGGTGTGACGTCGCCGGTGATCAGGAAGTCGACGCCCGTTGGCGGGAAGGGCAAGGTGCCGAGGCCTTCGTGCATGGCGGAGAAGGTCTGCGCCACGGTCTGGGTCCAGGCCACATGATCAAAAGGCATGACGATGGCGGCGATGCCGTCACGGCGCAGGGCGACAGGGATGCCGGACACCAGCTTGATATCTCCCAGCGGCGAAACCGTGCTGTTGTAGGTTTCCATGAGAACGACACGACGAAGCTGGAAATAGGCAAGATCCCGGCTGTCGGCATCAGCCGCCTTTTCGGCAATCAGGTAAAGGTCCTTCACACCGGGCATCGCCTGCATCTGATAGGCGATCGCGGCCTTTTCCGAAGCCGTGTAGAACGGATTGCCCATGAGCTTGGCGTTCGTCACCTCCGGCACGCCCACGGCGCGCAGAACGCTGGAGGTGCGTTCCTGCAGTTCGGTCGGCGTGCTGTCGACGATGAGATTGCGGAAATTGTCTGCCTGCCGCGCGGCATTGACGATGATACCTCCGGGCAGGAGGCTGGTAATTGCGCTCACCGTCCAGTTGCCTGCCGTGGTCACGCTGGCGGTTTCGTCGAGTTTTTCCGATAGCGGCCGGTAAAACGTATAGGGGTCGACACCCACATCGACCGCAAGTTCGCGCCGGGCCTTGGCCTGGCCGGTGATCGACTTGGCAAGTTCCGCCGGAGATCCGCCCTTGCCGCTGACAGCGGCCTCGACGCCCTTGGTGAGGCGGCCGAACATGCGGCCGACACCGGAAACGGTGTTCTTTGCGGTTCCCACTGGATCGGTCACCGTGCTTTCGACGAACTCGACCGGCTTCATGGCCGCCTGCTTGAGGCCGTCAACGAAGCTTGCGTCGTTTTTCAGACTGTCGAGGGCAATCAGCACCTGGATTTCGTGCAGGCGCAGCTTGAGCATGCCGTCGCCTTCGATCTGCTCGACGCCGAGATCGGTCTGAACCTGATAAATCCGCAGGAAACCGTCGCCGCGCACCGGCGAGAGAACCGCATAGCCGGGGCCGAGTTCCTTGCCGTCGAGAAGTGTGGCCGGATCCTGCTCCGGTGGCGTCTCATATTGTTCGGTGAGCGCGTTTGCAGGCACGCTCAAGAGCAGAGCGCCCAGGAAAGCGCCTGCAAGCTTTGGGCGACAGGTTTCAAAACCGAACATTCAGGGCCTCCTCGGGCAGAGGCCGGTGACGCCTCAGACCGGCGCCAGACCGCTGCGCGCCAGAACTTCACCAGCCAGATAGAGCGACCCGCAAATCAGGATCCGGGGTGGCTCGCCATCTTTTGCCGCACAAGCTGCCACATCTGCCAGCGCTGCGTCCAGTGATTGAAACGGTGTCGCTTCAAGTCCCGCACAGCGGGCAAGATCGGCCAGGTCTTCCGGCTCCCTTGCGGTGGGTGTCGTGGTGATCGGCACGGTGCCGACGTGGCGTGCCAGTCCGTGGAACGGACGGAAGAATCCGACGGGATCCTTTGTCGTCAGCATGCCGGACACGAGGTAAAGCGGCCGGGGTGAGCGCTCTTCCTGTTCGCCCATGAACTGGGCGATCGAAATGCCCGCGCCGGGATTGTGGCCACCATCGACCCAGACTTCCGACCCTTCCGGGCACAGGTCATGCAACGGTCCGCTGGTGATCGGCTGCAGCCGTCCGGGCCAGTTGACCGTTTTCAGGCCGTGGGCAATCGTATCGCCATCCGGCAACATGCCCGCCGCCTTCAACGCCGCAATGGCGACAGCCGCATTGGAGAACTGGTGACGGCCACCAAGCACGGGCACAGGCAGGTCGATCAATTCGTCCTCGTCCTGAAAAGCCATGCGGCCCTGGTCTTCCTGGGCTGCGAAATCCTGCCCGAACACTTCGATCGGCGCCTTGTTGCGCGCTGCCTGACGCGCAATCGTTGCCATGGCGCTGTCTTCCTGCGCAGCGCAGATGACCGGCACGCCCGGCTTGATGATACCGGCCTTTTCGGCAGCGATCACCGACAGGTCGTCACCCAGAAACTTCTCGTGGTCCATCGAAACCTGGGTGATCACCGTGGCAAGCGGCCGGTCGATCACGTTGGTCGCGTCAAGACGGCCTCCGAGACCGACTTCAAGCAGCAGCACATCTGCGGGATTTTCCGCGAACAGGAGCAAGGCAGCAGCGGTGGTGATCTCGAAAAAGGTGATTTCCTCACCGCCATTGGCTTCTTCGCAGCGGTGCAGGGCCTCATAGAGGACCGGATCGGAGACGAATTTGCCATCCGAGCCGAGCCGAATGCGCTCGTTGAAGGAAACCAGGTGCGGCGAGGTGTAGACGTGGCAGCGTTTTCCGGAAGCTTCCAGGATCGCCCGCATGGTGGCGGTAACCGAGCCCTTGCCGTTGGTACCGGCGACGTGAATCACCGGCGGCAGGCGCTGTTCGGGATGCCCGAGCGCTTCCAGCAGGCGGTACATGCGACCGAGCGAGAGATCTATCTCCTTCGGATGCAGCGCCAGCAAACGGTCCAGAATTTTCGTGATTTGATCCAAGGCGCCCTCCGCAGGGTCCCTTTTTCCCGGTTGCGTTTGACTAACGCCTTTACGGGAAGGCCGCCCGCGAGACAAGCGGACAGCCCGGAAATGTCGTGTCAGGCCGCTTTCGCGACGTATTCGTGTAACGAAGCCACCTAGCTGGCCGCTTCCGCGCCCTTGGCAGGCTCTGCAGCCGTTTCGGCAGGCTTGGCTTCGGCTTCCGGTGCCGGCTCCTTCGGCGCTTCAAGCTTCGGCAGTTCGACTTCCCGCTTCATCAGGATACCGCAGATGCGTGCCAGTGTTTCCTTCATCTTCTGGCGCGGCACCACCATGTCGATCATGCCGTGGTCGAGAAGATATTCGGCAGTCTGGAAATCGTCCGGCAACTTTTCGCGCACGGTCTGTTCGATCACGCGGCGGCCTGCAAAGCCGATCTGGGCGCCCGGTTCGGCAATGTGCACGTCGCCAAGCATGGCGTAGGAGGCCGAGACGCCGCCCGTGGTCGGGTTGGTCAAGACGACGATATAGGGCAGTCCCGCTTCGCGCAGCATCTGCACACCGACCGTGGTGCGCGGCATCTGCATCAGCGACAGAATGCCTTCCTGCATGCGTGCACCGCCGGAAGCGGCAAACATGACGAAAGGCGTCTTGTCATCGACCGCTTTCAGCATGCCGGCAAGGATCGCTTCACCCGCGGCCATGCCGAGCGAGCCGGCGATGAAATCGAAGTTCTGCACGGCAATGGTCAGCGGCATGCCGTTGACCTGGCCCTGGGCCACGATCACAGCTTCGTCTTCGCCGGATTTGGTGCGGGCTTCCTTCAGGCGGTCGGTGTAGCGCTTGCTGTCGCGGAACTTGTGCGGATCGGCATGCACTTCCGGGGTATCGACCTCGGTGTATTTGCCGCCGTCAAACAAAGCCTCAACGCGTTTGCGCGCCGGGATGCGCATGTGATGACCGGAATTCGGGATCACCCAGAGATTGGCTTCCAGATCCCGGTGAAACACCATTTCACCGGTTTCCGGACACTTGATCCAAAGGTTTTCCGGAACTTCGCGCTTTTTCCAAAGATCACGGATCTTGGGGCGTACGATAGAATTGATCCAGTTCACGTCAAACGCGTCCCGCTACTCGAGTTACCATTGGACGGAGATATGGGGTCCGTCCGAAATCCTTCAATTCAGACCAGCCGATGGCTGACCAGTCAGGCTGTTCTTGACCGGGCGCATCCGGAGGCCAGGTCGGACACCAGGTCGACGACGGTCTGAACGGTTTTGTCAGTCGCCTTGCCGGCCTCATCGAGGCTGTCACGGATGGCATTGACCAGAACCGACCCGACCACGACACCGTCGGCATCCTTGCCGATTTCCGCTGCCTGGTCTGCGGTCTTCACGCCAAAACCGACGGCAACCGGCAGGTCCGTATGGCCCTTGATCCGCTTGACCGCGGTGGTCACCCGACCGGTATCGGCGATATTGGCGCCGGTGATGCCGGTCACGGAGACGTAATAAACGAAACCGGAGGTGTTGGCCAGAACGGCAGGCAGACGCTTGTCGTCAGTGGTAGGTGTTGCTAGGCGAATGAAATTGAGACCTGCTTCCAGGGCCGGAATGCAGAGTTCGTCATCTGCTTCTGCCGGAATATCGACAATGATGAAGCCGTCTACACCAGCGTCCTTGGCTACTTGCACGAAAACCTTCGGGTCCCGCACGTAGATCGGATTGTAATACCCCATCAGGATGATCGGCGTATCCTGGTCCTGCTTGCGGAATTCACGAACCATGTCCAGGGTCTTGTCCATGGTGTGCCCCGCAGCCAGCGCACGCTGGTTGCCAAGCTGAATCGGGATGCCTTCGGCCATCGGGTCGGAAAACGGCATGCCGAGTTCGATAACGTCGGCACCTGCTGCCGGAAGGGCGTTCAGGAGGGCTTGCGAGGTCTGCAGATCCGGATCGCCTGCGGTTATAAAGGTGACCAAGGCCGGCCGGCCGGCATCCGCACAGGCTTTAAAACGGCGGTCGATACGCGTATCCGTCATTCACTGCTACCCTTTTTCGCGCCATCCGGGACCCTCCGGGGCGTTTCCGTTTCAGCGATGTACGGGGGCAGTGCGTGCAATGTCAATTGTCTCATGCAGATTCGGAGCGTTGAAACAGGCTCCGAACCCAGACCGGTCAGCGGCTTGGATAGTCGATCAGGCCGATAGCGCGCAGGGCGGCATCCGCCCGGTAGACATGTTCGCTGCCCATGGGCTTCGCCCGGCCGGAGCGCGTGAACGGGTTTCCGGCACCGCGAAACACGGTGGCGAGGGGCGCTGCCGATGGCGCGCTGATATGGAGGGCCTGCAAGGTGCTCATCTCAAAAACCAAAAAAGATTGATGCCGCGATCCGGAATCGCAACCGGGCCGCACCTTATGGCTTTTTTGCAGTGCAGCAAGCTGTGGAAGCGCAGGTCAGACCCGCGAAAAATGCATGGCTGATAGGCGAAATGTGCACAAATTGCGCCTAGAAAAATGCACTGCGTGCACCTATTGTAAAACGAACCACTGAGCCACCAAACAAATAAGGAGCTGAAAATGGCCCATTCCCTGTTCGAACCCGCTCCTCAGCCTTTCACAGAAAAGCTGTGGCGCCGGATGAGGGATTTTCACCTGGGTTTTGCCCAGCGCAAGGGTGTTGCCGACGTTTCTTCCGAGCAATCAGACCCGGCGCTGGCACAACAGGCGACCGGTCTGGACGCCCGGGGCCGCCAGCAGTTGCTGGAAGCCATGTTGACGGCAAAACCCATAGCCGTGCCACCGCGCGCTGCTTACAAACGCAGTGCCTGACTGGCTGCAGCCTTAGCGCCGTTTGAAATGACGGGCGAAGGCGCGGCTGGTGATTTCGCTGCGTTCCAGGCCGAGATCGGCAAGCTGGGCGTCGTTCAGGTGGTTCATGCGTGCGATTTCGCCGGCAACCTTGCGGGAAGCGCGAAAGTCGCGGACGAAGCCGGTCAGAAGATCGAAAGCCATTTCGGGGTTTCCTCAAGCGGCCGGCAATAGCGCCGACCCTGTTTCATTCGCGGCTGATTTAGTCTTTCCCGGCGGATTCACAACGCACAAGTTTGCATTGCAGCATTTCCAAACTGGCGGGGCTGGTTAACCGGCGTTAGGGGCCGGTGGCAAACCCCGTTATCATTCCGGTTAAAGCGGAACGTCGGCCCTATCCAAAACCCGCATTGATGACCAGCAGGCGCGAGGTCTTTCCCTTGGCGGAGGGGATGACACTCCGGAGCGGCCAAAAGAAAAACCGCGCACCTTTCGATACGCGGTTTTCCAGGGTTCCGTTCGAAGCGGCCTGTCAGAGATCGAAGCCCAGCATCTGGCCGACGGCAAAGACGTCCTTGTCGCCCCGGCCGCACAGGTTCATGACGATGATCTGGTCCTTGTCCATTTGCGGGGCCAGTTTCACGACATGAGCCAGCGCATGGGCCGGCTCCAGCGCCGGGATGATGCCTTCAACGCGCGTCAGCATCTGGAAAGCTTCCAAGGCCTCGTCGTCCATGACCGGTACATAGTCCACACGGCCGATTTCCTTCAGCCAGGAATGCTCCGGCCCAATGCCCGGATAATCGAGACCGGCGGAAATCGAGTGACCTTCCAGGATCTGGCCGTCGTCGTCCTGCAGCAGATAGGTGCGGTTGCCGTGCAGAACGCCCGGCTTGCCTGCGGTCAGGGAAGCGCAGTGTTCTTCCCCCTGAAGGCCACGGCCACCAGCTTCGACGCCGTAAATCTTCACGTCCTTGTCGTCCAGGAACGGATGGAACAGGCCAATGGCATTGGATCCACCACCGACGGCGGCAACCAGCGCATCCGGCAACCGGCCTTCGGCTTCCATCATCTGTTCGCGCAGCTCCTTGCCGATCACCGACTGGAAGTCGCGCACCATTTCCGGATAGGGATGCGGGCCCGCAGCGGTACCGATCAGGTAGTAGGTGTCCTCGACATTGGTCACCCAGTCGCGCAGCGCCTCGTTCATGGCGTCCTTCAGGGTGCCCGCACCGGCGGTCACCGGCACGATTTCCGCGCCCAGAAGTTTCATGCGGAAGACGTTCGGCTTCTGCCGTTCCACGTCGGTCTTGCCCATGTAGACAACGCAGGGCAGGCCGAAGCGGGCACAGACTGTCGCTGTCGCGACACCGTGCTGACCGGCGCCGGTTTCCGCGATGATGCGGGTCTTGCCCATGCGCTTGGCGAGCAGGATCTGACCGACGCAGTTGTTGATCTTGTGCGACCCGGTGTGGTTCAGCTCATCACGCTTGAAATAGACCTTGGCACCGCCGAGTTCTTTCGTCAGACGCTCAGCAAAATAAAGCGGCGACGGACGGCCGGTGTAGTGCTTGTTCAGCGTCTCGATCTCGGCCTTGAAAGCCGGATCGTTCTTGGCGTCCTTGTAGTGCTGTTCCAGGTCCAGGATCAGCGGCATCAGCGTTTCGGCAACATAGCGGCCGCCAAAAATACCGAAATGCCCGCGGTCGTCCGGACCGGTCCGGATGCTGTTAGCCATATCGTTCACGCGTTTACTCCTTCACCCGGGCTTCAGCCCGGAACCTTGACGCCCTTGGCCGCCGCCAAGAATGCGCGAATGAGACCACTGTCCTTGACGCCCTTTTCCCGCTCGACGCCGGAGGAAACATCCACCTCGCTGACGCCGCTCAAACGGATCGCCTCGGCGACGTTCTCCGGATCAAGTCCTCCGGAAAGCATGAAGGGCTTCTTCAGGTCAAGGTCTTTCAGGATCGTCCAGTCGTAGGAAACGCCGTTACCGCCAGGCAGTTCGGACCCTTTCGGCGGCTTGGCATCGAACAGGAGACGATCTGCCACAACAGCATAATAGTGCGCCTGCTCCAGATCTGAACGGTCGGAAATCGAAATCGCCTTCATGACCTTGGTGCCCTGCATCACCTTGGCCGCTGCCAGGGCTTCCGGAGCTTCCTCGCCATGAAACTGGAATGTATCGGGCTTCACCAGCTCGTTGATACGGGACAGGCCGTCGAGATCCATGTTGACGGTTACCGCCACGATCTCCGCCCGGCCGCGCGCCATATCGGCCAGCCGGCAGGCCTGGCTGAGCGACACATGACGCGGGCTCTTCGGGAAGAACATCAACCCGACCATATCCGCACCGGCATCCAGCGCCGCCGCCATGGTGTCCTCGGTCGAAAGACCGCAGATTTTGACTTTAATATCCGACATGGTTTCGAGGTATCGCCGTTGGGGCAGGGTTTGTCAAAAAAGATTAGCTGTCGCGAAGCGAAAAGGCGCAATTGCACGCTATCGCCCCTCTATCGAGTGACTTGCAGCTTGAGTACGACGAGACACCGGACTTTGGATTTCCATGTGTGTTGCCGCAGCGCTTTGGGGCTCCCCGATCCCGGATCTTCGCTACGCTGCGTCCGGGATGACGACCGAGAGATCAAGGTAGTTGTTACTGATTTAGAACCAGATACAGATCCTGCCAGTCCGGGTTCATCTCCTCGATCAGATCGAATTTCCATTGCCGGCGCCAACGCTTGATCTGTTTTTCGCGGGCAATCGCAGCCCTGGTCTCTTCGTGCTGTTCATACCAGACCAGGGATTTCGTTCCGTATCGGTTGGAAAAACCCTCAATCAGACCTTCGCGGTGCTCGTAAATCCGGCGGGCCAAGTCCGTCGTTACGCCCGTGTAAAGAGTTTCGAACGGTCGCGAGGCAAGGATGTAGACCCAGGCTGTCAAACGATGGCCACTCCGGGTTTCGAGAGGTTTGGGGTGGCTCCCCGATCCCGGGTCGCGCTTTGCTTGCCCGGGATGACGACTGAAAGGTTTTACCAGACCTATCTTCGTCATCCCGGACGCAGCGCAGCGGAGATCCGGGATCGGAGCGCCCCTAATTCAGCGGAATAATCACCACCTCACGTCACATTGAACGCCGCGATGGCGGCCATGTTGACGATATCGCTGTCCTTGGCACCCAGGGGAACGATCTGGATCGACTTGTCGAAGCCGACGAGCAGCGGGCCGATGACCGTGGCGCCGCCCAGTTCCTGCAACATCTTGGTGGAGATGGATGCCGAGTGGAACGCCGGCATGACCAGAACGTTGGCCGGACCGGACAGGCGGCAGAACGGATAGGCGGCCATTCGGTCCATGTTGAGCGCGATGTCCGCGGCCATTTCGCCGTCGAATTCGAAATCGACCCGGCGGCGTTCGAGGATCTTGACCGCCTCGATGACCTTTTCCGAGCGTTCGCCCTTTGGATGGCCGAAGGTGGAATAGGCCAGCATGGCAACACGCGGTTCGTAGCCGAACTTGCGTGCGACATGCGCCGCTTCCTCGGCGATGTCCGCCAGTTCTTCCGATGTCGGCATGTCGATCACCGCCGTATCGGCGATCAGCACGGTACGGCCGCGGGCGAGTGCCAGCGACACGCCGATGACCCGGTGACCGGGCTTCGGATCGATGGTGGCCTTCACCGTATCGAGGGCGACGGAATAGTTCCGGGTCAGACCGGTTACCATGGCATCGGCGTCGCCGCGCGCGACCATGATCGCACCCCAGTAGTTGCGGTCGTTGTTGACCATGCGCTGGCAGTCGCGCAGCAGGTAGCCCCGGCGCTGCAGGCGGCCGTAGAGATACTGCGCGTAGTCGCTGTTGCGGTTGGAAAGCCGCGCGTTCTGGATGGAAATTCCCGGCCGGTCGATGTCGATGCCGGCGCGTTCGGCCATGGATTTGATCTCGTCCTCGCGGCCGATCAGGATGGCCTCACCCAGGCCCTGCGACACGAAGCTTGTCGCTGCGCGGATGACCGGTTCTTCCTCGCCCTCGGCGAAGACGACCCGCTTGGGCTGCTGGCGCACCTTGGAGAAGATCCGCTGCAAGGTGCCGGCGACAGGATCGCGGCGGGCGGAGAGCTGGTGCTTGTAGGCCTCCATATCGACAATCGGCTTGCGGGCGACGCCGGACTCCATCGCTGCCTGGGCGACCGCGGGCGGAATGGTGTGGATCAGGCGCGGATCGAAGGGCACCGGAATGATGTATTCCGGACCGAACTTCGGCCGGTTGCCCCGATAGGCCGCGGCCACTTCGTCCGGCACTTCCTCACGCGCCAGTTCCGCCAGTGCGTGTGCGCATGCAACTTTCATGGCGTCGTTGATGGTGGTGGCCTGAACATCAAGCGCGCCGCGGAAAATATAGGGAAAGCCGAGCACGTTGTTGACCTGGTTCGGATAGTCCGAACGCCCGGTCGCGACAATTGCATCGTCGCGCACTTCCGCCGCCTCTTCCGGCGTGATTTCCGGGTCCGGGTTGGCCATGGCGAAAATGATCGGGTTCGGTGCCATGACCCGCAGCATGTCGGGCGTCAACGCGCCCTTTGCAGAAACGCCGAAGAAGACGTCAGCGCCCTTGAGGGCGTCATAGAGCGAGCGTGCCTTGGTTTCGACCGCATGGGCGGACTTCCATTGGTTCATGCCCTCTTCGCGGCCCTTGTAGATGACACCCTTGGTGTCGCACAAAGTGACGTTCTCGTTCGGAATGCCCATTGCCTTCACGAGTTCGATGCAGGCAATGCCGGCCGCACCCGCGCCATTGCAGACCACCTTCGTGTCCTTCATGTCGCGACCGGTCAGGTGAAGGGCGTTGATGAGACCCGCCGCCGCGATGATGGCCGTGCCATGCTGGTCGTCATGGAAGACGGGAATGTTCATCAGTTCACGCAGGCGCTGTTCGATGATGAAACAGTCCGGCGCCTTGATGTCCTCCAGGTTGATGCCGCCGAAGGAAGGGCCGAGATAACGGACCGCATTGATGAATTCATCAACCTCTTCGGTATCGACTTCCAGATCGATGGAATCGACGTCGGCGAAGCGCTTGAACAGGACGGACTTGCCTTCCATCACCGGCTTTGAGGCAAGCGCGCCCAGATTGCCGAGGCCCAGAATGGCCGTGCCGTTGGAAATCACCGCAACCATGTTGCCCTTGGTGGTGTAGTCGTAGGCACGGCTGGGGTCTTCCGCGATCGACCGCACCGGCACCGCCACGCCGGGCGAATAGGCCAGCGACAGGTCGCGCTGGGTCGCCATCGGTTTGGTGGGCGCAATTTCCAGCTTCCCGGGGCGGCCTTCCTGGTGGAATTGCAGCGCTTCCTGGTCGGTGAAGCTGACATTGGTCTTGGTCGGTTTCTTGTCGGCGGACATGGTTTGGGCGTTTCCTCTTGCGCGCTCTCTTTACGGGGCGGGAGCCCGACCTTATCCCCTGGAAAATGAAGCCTCAAGCCAAGATGGAATAGGCCCTTGGTGGAATGGTCCGCTCAGTTTGCTAGGTATCAGGCATGAGTGGACAGAGCGCGCAAGAAATCACCCCGGCGGACAACAAGGTCACGCCAATGATGGCCCAGTTCCTGGAGATCAAGGCTGCCAATCCTGACAGCCTTCTGTTCTACCGGATGGGCGATTTCTACGAACTGTTTTTCGAAGACGCCGAAGTTGCCTCCGCCGCGCTCGGCATCACGCTGACAAAGCGTGGCAAGCATCAGGGTGCCGACATTCCGATGTGCGGCGTGCCGGTGCATGCAGCCGACGACTATCTCAACAAGCTGATTGCCAAGGGGCACCGGGTATCGGTCTGCGAACAGACGGAAGATCCGGCCGAGGCCAAGAAACGCGGCTCCAAATCCGTCGTCCGGCGCGATGTCGTGCGTCTCGTCACCCCCGGAACGCTGACGGAAGAGCGCCTGCTGGATGCCGGTGCCAACAACTACCTGATGGCGCTGACCCGGTTGAAGGGCGGCTCGCTGGACGGCAGCGCGGTCTATGGTCTTGCCTGGATCGACATGTCCACCGGCTCCTTCCAGGTGTCGGAAACCGATCATCAGCGCCTTGCCGCCGACCTTGCCCAGGTTTCCCCGCGCGAACTCATCCTGTCGGACAATCTGCTGCAGGAAAGCGAGTTGCGCCTGACAGCCGAACAGGCCGGCGGTGCGCTGTCACCTGTGCCGCGTGCCTTTTTCGACAGTTCCACCGCCACGGACCGGCTTGCGCATTACTTTGGTGTGAAGACCCTCGACGGCTTCGGCACCTTCAGCCGGGCGGAGCTTTCCGCCGCCGCTGGCATTCTTGCCTACATCGAGAAGACCCAGCTCGGCGAACGTCCTCCGCTGGATCCGCCCGTGCGCGAGGCCGGCGCCGGGCGCATGCTGATCGATCCGGCAACCCGGGCCAATCTTGAGCTGTCCCGCACGCTTTCCGGCGAAAAGCAGGGCTCGCTGCTGGCGACGATCGACCGGACAGTGACAGGCGGCGGCTCGCGCCTGCTCGCCAGCCGCCTGGCCGGACCGCTGGTCAATGTCGATGCGATCCAGCACAGGCTCGACGGCGTTGCCTTCTTTCTTGAAAACGAAATCATGCGCGAAGGTCTGCGCCAGACACTGAAAGGTGCCCCGGACATGGCCCGGGCCCTGTCGCGGATCGCGCTCAACCGCGGCGGGCCGCGCGATATCCTGTCGGTTGCGCAGGGGCTTGAGGCCGCGCGGGCAGTGCTCGACCAGACCAGTGCGACGGCGGGAACGATCCCGGCGGAAATCGCTGCTGCGCGCGCCAGTCTGGAACAGGCTCCGCACCATCTCGGTAGCGAATTGACGACGGCGCTGAAAGAAGAGCCGCCGCTTCTGAAACGCGACGGCGGTTTCATCGCCACCGGTTACAACGCCGATCTGGACGAACTGCGCTCCCTGCGCGACGAAAGCCGAAAGGTCATCGCGAAGCTTCAGGCTGATTATTCCGAAGAACTCGGCCTGAGGTCGCTGAAGATCAAGCACAACAATGTGCTCGGCTGGTTCATCGAGGCGCCTTCCGCGCAGACGGAAAAGCTGACCGCAGATCCCGGTCGGTTCATCCACCGCCAGACCATGGCCGGCGCCATGCGCTTCACCACCACGGAGCTTGCGGATCTGGAATCGAAGATCGCCAGTGCCGGCGAACGCTCGCTTGCCATCGAGCTGGAAATCTTCGACCGGCTTGCCAAGGCGATCATCGACGCAGGGGAAGCAATCAAGGCCGCCGCCCACGGCCTCAGTATTCTGGATGTTTCGGCCGCGCTTGCGAAACTTGCCCAGGAAGAAAGCTATGTCCGGCCCGTGGTCGATGACAGCCGCGCCTTCGACATCAAGGGTGGACGTCATCCGGTGGTCGAAAAGGCGCTGAAAAAATCCGGCGGCGACAGTTTTGTTGCCAATGATGCCAATCTCGGTCCGGAAGCGGACGAGGATATCGGCCATATCTGGCTGATAACCGGTCCGAACATGGCCGGTAAATCGACTTTCCTGCGCCAGAACGCACTGATTGCCGTGATGGCCCAGATGGGCGGATATGTGCCGGCGGCAGCAGCCCATATCGGCGTGGTCGACAGGTTGTTTTCCCGCGTCGGCGCGGCAGATGATCTTGCGCGTGGCCGATCCACCTTCATGGTGGAGATGGTCGAGACCGCTGCAATCCTCAATCAGGCTGGCGACCGCTCACTCGTGATCCTGGACGAGATCGGCCGTGGCACTGCGACGTTCGACGGCCTGTCTATTGCCTGGGCAACGATCGAACATCTTCACGAGGTCAACAAGTCCCGTGCCCTGTTTGCGACCCACTACCACGAACTGACTGCCCTTTCCGCCAAGCTGGCCCGGCTTTCAAATGCCACCGTCTCGGTGAAGGAATGGAAAGGCGACGTTATCTTCCTGCACGAGATCGTTCCGGGTGCAGCCGACCGGTCCTACGGCATTCAGGTGGCCAAGCTGGCGGGTCTGCCGGTATCCGTCGTCGAACGCTCCAAGCAGGTGCTTAGCCAGTTGGAAGAGCAGGACCGCCGCTCGCCGGCTGAGAGCCTGATCGACGAACTGCCGCTTTTCGCAAGCCTGACCGCGCCTGCGCCCAGCGCTCCGGCAGGGTTTGCGGAACCCGATCCCGTCTCGGTCGCTCTTGAATCAATCAATCCGGATGACATGACCCCGCGCGAAGCGCTGGAAGCGCTGTACCGGCTGAAGACATTGCGGATGACCCCTGACGACTAGTTGTCAGGTTCGAATTGTGCCGCTGATTTGAGTGACGATAGCGTTCGGGATTGTCTGGTTTTCGAAACTTTCCGAAATGGGCAGCGCAATCGGCAGACGCGCGTTCGGCAAAAAAACCGGTGACGGGGCGATACAACCCAGTTAGGTTGTAATTCTTGCTTATTTCACTTTTCCGGCGATCGTCATGTTGTCCCTCCTGCAACTGCCCCGACAGGCATTGCTGATTCTGCTTCTTCAATTCACCAACAGCCTCGGCGTTTCGGCGCTGGTGCCGCTGATGAGTTTTTTCATTGTGGAAGGGCTGGGCGCCGAACCCTGGCAGGTGGGGCTTTACTCCGGTCTGGTGATGCCGCTGACGCTGGCCGTCAATCGATGGGCAGGCGAACGACTGGACAACCGTTTCCCGGTCAAGAGCCTGCTGGTCGTCTCTGTGGTCGCCTATATCACGCTCGCGGCACTGCTGACCCAGATCAGCAGTCTGGTGATGCTGCTCGTTCTGATCGCCCCCCTTATGAGCCTATCCAACATGGGCGCGGGCGTCGTCTTTACTTTCGGCCGCCTTTTTGCCGAACAGGAGGGCATGGACGTTGCCAGGGTCAATTCCTGGCTGCGCATGATGGTTTCACTTGCGTGGATGATCGGGCCGGCGGTCTCCTTTTCGGTGGTTGCAGCCTTCGGCTTTGCCGCCGCCTTCCTGTGCGCCTTTGCAATCGGTATTGTCTACCTGATACTCTGGTACATTGTCGTTCCGGCTGACTTCAGGTCAGCACGAGAGCGTTCCAAGACAAACGGCAAGGCGCCGATCAACTGGGGTCTTCAGATTGCCGGGCTGACCTGCCTTGGCTTTGTCATCACCAATTCTCTGTTCGTCTCGGCGATGCCGCTGTTCTTCGTGCAGGAAACACATCTGCCCGGCGCAACACCCGGCCTGGCACTGTCGGTCAAATGCCTGCTGGAAGTCTTTGTCATCTTCGGCTCGGTTCGCCTTGCCGAGCGCATCGGCATTCGGCAGGTGCTGATGCTGGCAGCATGCCTTGCCGCGGTCAGCATGGTGCTGTTTGCCCAGGTGACCGCGCTCTGGCAGGTGCTGGCCATCGCGGTACTGGAAGGGACTTATTATGGCCTGTTTGCCGGTGTCGCGATCAGCTTTGTGCAGAGCTTCGCACCGGACCGGCCGGGCCGGGCAACGGCGGTTTACATGAACAGCCTGTTCCTCGGTGGCATGATCGGCAGCATTTCGATGGGTTTCATCGCCAGTGCGGCCAGCTTTCAGACCGTGCTTTACACCGCGGCGCTTTCGGCAACCGCGGCCCTGGCCGTTCTGCTTGCAACGCTCAAGGTGCAGCCCAAAGTCATTGAAGAAGGAGCCTAGACACCGCCTGACTTGGCGACGGACAACGCATTGGCCATGGCACCGGCAAAACTCGTTCTGTCATCGGGATTCAGGAAATTGCCGAGATCGACCTGTTCACCCCGACTGAGGAGGGTCACCTTGACGACCCCTTCGTCCTCGATCCGGTCCACCGTCAGGCGGACCCAGAAGGGATTGAAACGGTATTCCTGGTATTTCTTGCCCGGGCCAACCTTGCGGATCGCAATCTCGTGCCGCGAGACGACCACTTCCTCGAAAGTTCGGGCGGAGTGGTAGTTCATCCGAAAGGCAAACCAGAGCAGCGCGATATCAAGTCCGAAGAACCCGAAAACCGGCCAGGCGCCGATACGCAGAAACAGAATACCGGCGATGAAACTGACACCGCCGAAGAAGCACATGAGAACCAGGAATCCGTTTGGCCCCAGAGACCGGTGGGGGGTCAGAACGGCAGTGAAAAACGGCCGGTCCTGATCCGGCAATTCGCCATCCTGCAGGGGTTTCGGATTGTTCTCGCTCATGAGGCATGATTATAGAGAGAAGATGACGCAAGCAAAGAGCCCTTCCAAGACTGCGGCAGCACGCCGGCCCGCAAAATCCAAACAGACCCGGAGAAAAACACCCTCCGTGGACAACCCCGGCAAGGTGTTGAAACGGTCCCGCTATACGAAGGCGGAAACCTTTGCGATCTTCCAGCGCTTCCATGCCGACAACCCGGAACCGAAGGGCGAACTGGATTATGTCAATGCTTTCACGCTTCTGGTTGCCGTGGTGCTGTCGGCCCAGGCAACCGACGTTGGTGTGAACCGGGCAACAAGACACCTGTTCCAGATTGCCGACACACCGGAAAAGATGGTGGCGCTCGGGGAGGACCGGGTGCGGGAGGAAATAAAGACGATCGGCCTTTACAAGAACAAGGCCAAGAACGTCATCCTGTTGTCCGAGCAGCTGATCCGCGACCATGGCGGCGAGGTTCCGGAAGACCGCGAAGCGCTGGAAGCGCTAGCCGGTGTCGGCCGGAAGACCGCGAATGTGGTTCTGAACATCTTCTTCGGCCACCCGACCATTGCCGTCGACACGCATCTGTTTCGCCTGGGCAACCGTATCGGCATTGCCCCCGGCAAGACGCCTCTCGACGTGGAAAAAGCCATGGAGAAGGTCGTGCCGGTGGAATTTGCGCTCCATGCCCACCACTGGCTCATCCTGCATGGCCGGTACATCTGCAAGGCGCGCAAACCGGAGTGCCGGCGCTGTGTGATTTACGATCTGTGCCGGAGCACGGAGAAAGAACTTTTTGATGCGGTGCCGGATATTGCCCTGCGCACCAAAGCCCTTATTGAAAAGGAAACAGTTGCGTGAGTTTCCCGCTTGGACCATTTCCCGTGAGCGAGAGGCTTCGCTTCCGCTTGCCTTCCAGCAATGATGCCGCTTTTTACCACCAGCTCATGAATGAGCCGGATTACATCCGATTTATCGCCGACCACGGTATCAAGACCGAGGAAGACGCGGCCAACTACATCAAGAACAAGACGCTGGCGCGCTTTGCCGCCCATGGAGTCGGGCTTTGGATTCTGGATCTGAAACCGTCGCTGACACCGGTTGGTGTGTGCGGTCTGGTGGTGCGCAAGGAACTGAAGTACCCGGACCTTGGCTTTGCCTTTCTGGAAGACCACCGCGGAAAGGGGTTCGGGCGCGAGGCCGGGCAGAGCGTGCTGGACTTCGTTACCCGGGAACTGAAGCTGCGCACGCTGTGCGCGATCACGCATCCGGAAAACGTCCGCTCCGCCAACCTCCTGAAGAAACTTGGCTTCGAGCCGGATGGCCAGCGGCATCTGGCGGAGATCGGGACGACCTCCAACTATTACGAATGGAAATTGCGTTATGTGGAAAGCGGTCTGGCCTGAGGGCCGCCGCAATCAATCGCGACGATCAGCGTTTCTCGCGAACGCGTACGACCACGTCGACACGAACGATTTCCATGCCTTCGGGTGCTTTCGGCAGAGCGCCGATGCCTACACCTTCGCCCGGAATGTCGATCACCCGGTTTTCGCCTTCGATGAAGAAGTGATGGTGGTCGGACACATTGGTGTCGAAGTAGGTCTTGTTGCCGTCGATCGCGACTTCGCGCAGCAGACCGGCTTCGGTGAACTGGTGCAGCGTGTTGTAGACCGTGGCGAGAGAGACCGGCACATCGGCGTCGACCGCCTCTTCATGAAGCAGCTCGGCCGAGATGTGGCGATCGCCCCGGGAGTACAGAATTTCTGCAAGCGAGACACGCTGGCGCGTCGGCCGAAGGCCTGCAGACCGCAGCATGTCGGTCACATTCTTCTTGTCGCCGGTTTCATGCACCACAAGTGTTGTCATTCCGATCCGATCCAGGTCCAGGGTCGCTTCTTGAAACGGCGCAAATATGTACCGCGCAAACGTTGCGCCGGGCCGTTTTCACTAACATTGGCCTATATCTGCCATTTCTTGTACCCAAGATGCAAGTTTTAAACGTAAAGGGCAACCTGAGCGGAAATCAGGGCGCAACTGCGGCGCGTTCGGAAGGTTCGTGCAAGCGCTGACCAAACAGCCGCAAGCCGGTGTCCCGGAGCCGGATGCGCAGATTACGTCGAATACGCACAAAACTTGGCGAAACGCCCGAAAAAACCGAGTAACTTCGCGCAAGTGACATCTTTCGGTCATGGTTCCCCTGTGTTAGGAAGGCGCCTCAAACGAACCGAAAACAAACCGAACCTGCCCTGGGAATTTCCCTGGCAGGAGACAAAACACGGATCCCGAATGACCGATCGCCGCTCCAGCTACGATTATGAAGCACTTCTCGCCTGCGGCCGCGGCGAGCTGTTTGGCCCGGGCAATGCCCAGCTGCCTCTTCCCCCGATGCTGATGTTCGACCGGATCACGGAACTTTCCGAAACCGGCGGTGAATTCGACAAGGGGTTCGCTCGCGCCGAGTTCGACATCAAGCCGGATCTCTGGTTCTTCCCGTGCCATTTCCAGGGAAATCCGGTAATGCCGGGCTGCCTTGGTCTCGACGCCCTGTGGCAGCTGACCGGTTTCTTCCTTGGCTGGCTGGGCCTTGAAGGCAAGGGCATGGCCCTGTCGACCGGTGAAGTGAAGTTCAAGGGCATGGTTACGCCGGACGTGAAGCTGGTGGAATACGGTGTCGACTTCAAGCGGGTCATGAAGGGTCGCCTGGTTCTCGGCATTGCCGACGGCTGGTTGAAGGCGGACGGTGAACAGATTTACAAGGCGACCGATTTGCGCGTCGGCCTGGCAAAGACCTGACACCCGTTCGCAGGATCAATTGATGGCACCGGCGCTTCTTTTTCATTGGGAGCGCCGGTTTGCATATTATGTATGTGCCTGCAGGCTCTCGACACACCCCCTGAGAGCTGTGGTGCAGTCAAGACAATAGGAGACCGCAATGAGACGCGTTGTCGTCACCGGCATGGGTATCGTGTCGTCCATCGGAGCAAACACCGAAGAAGTGCTGTCCAGCCTTCGAGAAGGCAAGTCCGGCATCAGCTTCGCTCCGGATTACGCGGAACACGGCTTCAGAAGCCAGGTACACGGCATGCCGAATGTCGATATCGCTTCGCTCATCGACAAGCGCCAGCTGCGCTTCATGGGCGACGGTGCCGCCTATAACTACATCTCCATGCAGCAGGCGATTGCCGACAGCGGTCTGGAAGAAACCGACATCTCCAACCCGCGCACCGGCCTGATCATGGGCTCCGGTGGTCCGTCGACCAAGAACCTGTTCCAGGCGCACCAGATCGTGCTGGAAAAAGGGTCGCCCAAGCGCATGGGCCCGTTCATGGTGACCCGCGGCATGAGCTCCACCAACTCTGCCTGCCTGGCGACGCCGTTCAAGATCAAGGGCATCAACTATTCCATCACGTCGGCCTGCTCCACCTCGGCGCATTGCATCGGTGCAGCCACCGAACAGATCCAGTTCGGCAAGCAGGACGTGATGTTTGCCGGTGGTGGCGAGGAACTCGACTGGACCCTGTCCTGTCTGTTCGACGCCATGGGCGCCATGTCCTCCAAGTACAACGACACTCCTCAGACCGCATCGCGGGCCTATGACGCGACCCGCGACGGCTTCGTGATTGCCGGTGGTGGCGGTGTGGTGGTTCTGGAAGAACTGGAACACGCCAAGGCGCGCGGCGCGAAAATCTATGCCGAGGTTACCGGCTACGCAGCCAACTCCGACGGCTACGACATGGTGGCGCCTTCCGGTGAAGGCGGCGAGCGCTGCATGCGCCTTGCCACCTCGACCCTGGGCGACCGCAAGGTCAACTACATCAACAGCCACGGCACTTCGACACCCGTCGGCGATATCGGCGAAATCGAAGCGATCCGCCGCGTGTTCGGTGAAAACCAGCCGCCGGTGTCTTCGACCAAATCGCTCACCGGCCACAGCCTGGGTGCAACCGGCGTTCAGGAAGCCATTTACTGCCTGCTGATGCTGCAGAACGACTTCATGACCGCGTCTGCCAACATCAACGAGCTGGATCCGGCCCTGAAGCCGGGCGAGATCGTGACCGAGCGCGTGGACAATGCAGGCCTCGACACGGTTCTTTCCAACAGCTTCGGCTTTGGCGGCACCAACGCGTCGCTCGCGCTGTCGCGCTTTCACGGCTGAGGAGTTTTGAATGTCTGATCTGATGAAGGGCAAACGCGGCCTGATCATGGGCGTTGCCAACGACCACTCCATTGCCTGGGGTATTGCCAAGACGCTCGCCGATCACGGTGCCGAACTTGCCTTCACCTATCAGGGAGAGGCTTTCGGCCGCCGTACCAAGCCGCTGGCGGATTCCGTCGGTTCCAAGATCCTTGTGCCGTGCGACGTGGAAGACATTGCATCGGTCGACAGCGTGTTCGACACGCTGAAGGAAGAGTGGGGCAGCATCGACTTCCTGGTGCATGCGATCGCCTTTTCCGACAAGACGGAACTGCGCGGGAAATACGCCGACACCACGCGGGAGAATTTCTCCCGCACCATGCTGATCTCCTGCTTCTCCTTCACCGAAATCGCCAAGCGGGCTGCCGCTCTGATGACCAATGGCGGTTCCATGGTGACGCTGACCTATGGTGGTTCCACCAAGGTCATGCCGAACTACAACGTGATGGGCGTTGCCAAGGCCGCTCTGGAATCTTCCGTCCGTTACCTGGCGGTGGACTACGGTGAGCAGAACATCCGCGTGAACGCGATTTCCGCAGGCCCGGTTCGGACCCTTGCAGGATCCGGCGTTTCCGATGCCCGCCTGATGTTCAACTTCCAGAAGCGCAATTCTCCGCTCTGCCGGACCGTTTCCCTGGACGAAATCGGCGGAACCGGCCTGTATCTCCTGTCGGATCTTTCCGGTGGCGTGACCGGTGAAGTGCACTTTGTCGACAGTGGCTACAACATCATGTCGATGCCGCGTCTGGAAGAGCTCAAGGTTCAGGAAGTTCAGGCCGACTGAGGCCCGTCCAACAATCCAGACATGCAAAAGGCGGCCGTTGGCCGCCTTTTTTGTTCGAGAATTTCCGTTCCTTTTTCCTCAGGATGAGGGATCAGGAAACCCAGGCAATCGAGGGAGGAGGACGTCAGTCTCCGATCAGCTCGTCCGGATAGACACCGAACAGGCGGGTCTGATCCAGCCAGCCGTCATAATTCTCGCCGTTGACCCGGCACCAGCCTCCGGCACATTCGGAAACCGTCGTCAGCACGAAGGGATCCAGTTCGGCAACGATATCGGCGTCGGAGCGGGAGCGGGAGCGCAGCGGTGTGCGGTCGCTTTTTTCCCATGGGGTGACGAGAGCCGTGCGGCGGCTGGACAGCAGCGAGCGGAACACCCAGCCCTGCTTGCCTTCCCAATCGCGAATGCGGCGCCAGTTCTCGAATTCACCGACGATTTCCACGGGCAAACCGGACTGCACGAAGGTCCACGCGATATCATGTTCGCGCGAAGGCCCGATGCGCACATTGACCCGGTCGGACTTCAGACTGACAAATCTCGGCACCGGCAGGCCGCTTGCGCCGGTCGTGGTGCCCTGGGCCTGCGAAGCGACCGAAGTTGCGAGCAGACCGCACAGCAATGTCATCACAGTGAGGAAGATCCGGGTAGCCTGGAACGAGCGAGCCATATTGTCCGGTTGTCCAATTGTTATTGATCTTTGATTTGAGGCAAATCTCTACCGAAAAATTTGCGCGAAAACCAGCTTGGTCGTTTTGGCCGGTTGGCGATCCGCGGCGATTGAAACCGATCCCTTGTTTCTGCCGGACCATCTGGTAAGGAAAAGGGGTGGTCTCATCCGCTCGCGCAACGCGCAGCGTCAAAGTGGTACCGTTGAGGTTAACAAGTCCTCAACGAAGCGCGAAAGGCAATTGGTATGGCGAAAAAGAAGCCTGTCGTTGTGGTGACCCGGAAGCTTCCGGACGTGGTCGAAACACGGATGCGTGAGCTTTTCGAGACGCGTCTCAATGATAATGACAGGCCCTTCAGCCAGGCGGAACTGGTGGAAGCGGTGCGAACCGCCGATGTTCTGGTGCCGACCGTTACCGACCGGATCGACTCATCTGTCCTCTCGCAGGCTGGTGAAAACCTGAAGCTCATCGCAAATTTCGGTAATGGTGTCGACAACATCGATGTCGTGAGTGCCAACAACCGGGGAATCAATGTCACCAACACGCCTGGCGTGCTGACCGAAGACACCGCGGACATGACCATGGCGCTGATCCTGGCCGTGCCGCGTCGACTTGCCACAGGCATCAAGGCGCTGGAAGCCGGCGACTGGGCCGGCTGGTCGCCAACCTGGATGCTTGGACACCGGATCTGGGGAAAACGCCTGGGTATCATCGGCATGGGCCGTATTGGCCAGGCCGTCGCACGCCGTGCCAAGGCCTTCGGCATGTCGATCCACTATCACAACCGCCGCCGCCTTGCCGAAAGTGTCGAGGAAGAGCTTGAGGCAACCTACTGGGACAGCCTTGACCAGATGCTGGCGCGCATGGATGTCGTCTCCATCCACTGCCCGCACACGCCGGGAACGTTCCACCTTCTGTCCGCCCGACGCCTGAAGCTTCTGAAAAAGGATGCCTACGTCGTGAACACCGCCCGTGGCGAGGTGATCGACGAAAACGCCCTGATCCGGATGCTCGAGAGCGGTGAGCTTGCCGGCGCCGGTCTGGACGTGTTCGAGCACGAACCCGCGGTCAATCCGAAGCTGGCCAAGCTGGAAAGCGTTCTGCTGCTGCCGCACATGGGGTCGGCCACCATCGAGGGCCGTATCGAAATGGGCGAGAAGGTCATCATCAACATCAAGACCTTCATGGACGGACACCGCCCGCCGGATCGTGTTCTGCCGTCGATGCTTTGACCCGTTTGCGAGTCTCATGTCTTGGCTGATCGTTTCATCGGCAGCGCGGTTGCCGTGCCGGCCAGTCTCGACTGGCTGAGGGCGACCGAAACCGGCCGTATCTGGCTCGACAAGCTGCCGGTGCTGCTTGAAACCGCGTGCGAACACTTCGGACTTTCAGAAATTGGGAGCCCGTTTTCTGGCGGTAATGTATCTCTCGTCGTTCCGGCAAGACACGACGGTGAGGATGTTGTCCTCAAACTGCAGTTTCCCGATCACGAATGCCGCCACGAAGCAGAGGCACTGGGGCGCTGGAACGGCAAGGGTGCTGTTCGGCTTTTGAAGCATGCGCCGGAACTGGGCGCACTGCTGCTGGAGCGCTGCAGGCCGGGACAGTTTCTGGCCGACGACACCGAAACGGACCGGATTGGCGTTGTTGCCGGGTTGCTGCGTCTCCTGACGATCCCCGCCGGTGATCCGTTTACCCGCCTCAACGATGAAGCCGCACGGTGGCGGGATAGCCTCGACCATAACTGGATGGCTGCCGGGAAGCCTTGCGAGCAATACCTGGTGGACGCTGCGCGCAAGGCCTTGCAGGACCTTTGTCTTGAGAAAGAGACGGAAGAGGTCCTGCTCCACCAGGACCTGCACGGACACAACATTCTGTCCTCTGAAAGAGATACCTGGCTTGCCATCGACCCGAAGCCTCTCGCCGGCGATCCTGCCTTTGCGCTAAGCCCGATCGTCAGGAGCTTCGAATTCGGACATTCGAAAGCCGAAGCGCGTTACCGCCTGGACCGACTGTCGGAAGAACTGGAGCTTGACCGGGAGCGGGCAAGATATTGGACCATCGGCCAGACCATGGCCTGGGCATTCAGCAGCAGCTATGCCGAACGGCACTTTGAAACAGTGCGCTGGTTGCTGGCGGACAATTGATCCACCAAATCCGTTTAAGAGGTCTTTCGAGCCTCAGCCGTTGTATTTTGACCAGATCGCGCTGTCGCCCATGCCTTCGATGAAGGCCTTGTGGGCTTCAAGTTCGCTTTCCTGCAGCAGGCGCTGCAACGGCGAGGGACGCTGGCGGGCGTTAAAGGTGCCGAGTTCGCCAGGTTCGAAGCTGGAGCCTGCAGAAGAGGTTTCTTCCTCGTCTGTCAGCAGGCCAAGGGCCGTCTGACGGCCGCCGATAAGCTCCAGATAGACTTCAGCCAGGATTTCCGCATCCAGAAGAGCGCCGTGCTTGATGCGCTTGGAGTTGTCGATGCCATAGCGAGAGCACAGCGCATCCAGCGAATTCGGCCCTGATGGGTGCTTGCGGCGGGCAAGATCCAGAGTATCGAGCACCTGGGTATTCGGGATTGTGCGCCGTCCGGCCCGTTCCAGCTCCATGTTGATGAAGCCCATGTCGAAAGCCGCGTTGTGGATCACCAGCGTGGCATCGCCAACGAACTCCAGAAACTCATCCGCAACGTGCTCGAACAAGGGCTTGTCGGACAGGAACTCCGCCGACAGGCCATGAACCCGGAAAGCTTCTTCCGGCATGTCGCGCAGCGGGTTGATGTAGACATGATAGGAATTGCCCGTCGCGATGTGGTTGATCAACTCAACACCGCCGATTTCCACCAGCCGATCGCCTCCGCGCGGGTTCAGGCCTGTTGTTTCCGTATCGAACGAGATCTCGCGCATTTTTCCGCCTTTTGCCTATGGATTCACTGTGCAGCTTGCAGGGTGAGTGGCAAGAGTTGCGCGCGGTTTTCCCCGGTGTTCTGGGGTTCTGGCGTTTGATCCCAGTGCCCCCGTGCCTGTTCCCTCCAACACTTCATTCAGAGGAGCCCGGCATTGCCGGGTGTCTCGAAGGATGGGTCACTGGTTTCGGAGTATGCCGCCCATCGTTCGAGACGGGCCTTGCAGGCCCTCCTCAGGATGAGGGCGAAGTTGAAAAGAGCTTCGGTGCAAGAGGAGATCAGAGAGACGTCACCCTGTCGCGGCCAATGCCTTCAGGATCGCTCTCACCTGCCGCTTGGCCGCTTCCATGCCCCGGCCGGTATCGACCAGGAAATGCGCGCGGCGGCGTTTTTCTGCGTCAGGCATCTGCTTGGCGAGGATCGCCTCAAACCTGTCTTCGCTCATGCCAGGCCGGGACAGGACACGGTCTCGCTGGATGTCGGCATCCGCCGTGACAACAACGACGACATCCACACGGGCCTCACCGCCGGTTTCGAACAGCAACGGGATATCCAGCATGACGATGCGCCGATGGTCCGCCCGGGCGCGTTGCAGAAAGAGTTGCTCTTCCTCACGCACCAGTGGGTGAACGATGGCTTCGAGCTTTTTCATGGCTTTGGGCTTGCCGAGCACATGCGGAGAGAGCAGCGTACGGTCGACCTTGCCGTCCAATACCGTGCCGGGAAACGCCGCCTCGATCAGCGGCGCGGCCCGGCCCGAATAGAGCGCGTGGACCGTGGCATCGGCATCGTGCACGGGAACACCTTCAGCGGCGAACATTTTTGCCGTTGTCGATTTGCCCATGCCGATGGAGCCGGTAAGGCCGATCCGGATCACGCAGTTACTCCAAGGTCTGCGAGTATAATGTTGCGCAGGGTGTCGTCCACTTCCGGCCGAACCCCGAACCAGCGTTCGAAAGCCGGTACGGCCTGATGCAGCAGCATGCCAAGGCCGTCCACAGTCTGGTTGCCCCGCGCCTTCGCGCTGCGCAGCAGGTCGGTTTCCAGTGGAGCATAGACTGCGTCAGTGACGATTGCCGTCTTCGGCAAGGGTGACAGATCGATTTCCAGCGGCGCCTTGCCGGCCATGCCGAGCGAAGTGGTGTTCACCAGAAGATCGGCTTCTTCAAGCACTGTCCCCAGGTTGTCCCATTCATGGGCAATCGTTCCGGAACCAAACATATCCGCAATGGCTTTTGCTTTTTCGAATGTCCGGTTGACGATATGCACTCTTGTGAATTTCCGTGAAAGCAATGCCCACACTACGGCACGTGCGGCTCCGCCTGCCCCCAGGACCACGGCAGATTCACGTGAAACGTCCCACCCGGGGGCGAGCTGATCAAGATTGCCGAGAAAGCCGAGACCATCCGTATTGGCCCCGCACAGCCGGCCGCTGTCGTCCAGCCAGATCGTGTTGGCAGCCCCCATGGATTTTGCCGCATCGTCCAGCCAGTCGCAGGCTGCGGCAGCCACTTCCTTGTTCGGAACAGTGACATTGGCGCCGGACAGACCCGCGTCAGCAAAATTCCGGTAGAAGTCCTCGGCAGTTTCCGGCGGAACATCGACCCTGCCATATTCTCCGGCGATGCCGTGCTTCTTCAACCAGTATCCATGCACCAGCGGAGAGCGGGAATGTGTGACCGGATGGCCTGTGATGGCCGCTTTTTTCACGGATCCGCTCATGTTTCGATCACCTTCAGGCTGCGCAACTCTGCCAGAAGAGGCAAAAGCGGCAGGCCAAGAATGGTGAAATAGTCTCCATCTATCTTTTCAAAAAGCTGCACGCCGAGACTTTCCAGCTGATAGGCGCCGACGCTGGAAAGCACGTCCTCACCGGCCGCAGCCAGATAATGGCCAATGAAGGCCGGGCTCAGTTCGCGCATGGTCAGGCGTGCCGTGGAAACGTGGCGCCAGATTGCTTCGCCATCCTTCGAAATCACCACGGCGGAATGCAGTTCGTGAGTCTTGCCGGAAAAGGCGAGCAGTTGCCGGCGCGCAGCTTCCATGTCCTCCGGTTTTGTGCGTCTTTCACCTTCGAACGCCAGAATCTGATCGGCGCCGATGACAAGATCACCGGCGCGGCGGTCACTGACGTCATTCGCCTTGGCTTCCGCCAGAACGCTTGCCAGGTCTTCCGGAGGAAAGCCTGCTTCCAGGAGCGGGGCTTCGACAACACGTTCGTCGACATCGGCCGGGTCGACCTCAACGTCGAGCCCGGCGTTTTTCAGAAGATCAGCGCGGATCCTGCTTCCGCTTGCCAAGACAAGTGCCATTTCCATCCCTTTTGTTGGTTATCCGGCGCGCCCGGTTTCTCCTCCGCCTTCCTGCCCTGATTTGAATTCCTTGAAAAGGGTCAGGATCTCCGCAGCTGTCTCCTCGACAGAACGACGCGTAACGTCAATCAACGGCCAGCCATGTTCCGTGCAGAGCCTGCGGGTCATGTTGATCTCCTGGGAGATCTCCTTCCGGTCGACATACGTGTCGTTATAGCCTTCCGAATTCAAAGACAGCACACGGTTGCGGCGGATTTGCTGAATGCGTTCGGCAGAAGCGATCAGACCGACAATCATCGGCTGCTTGAGTTTCTTCACATGTTCGGGCAGGGCAATGCCCGGGACCAGCGGAACGTTTGCAGCCTTGATGCCCCGGTTGGCCAGATAGATGCAGGTTGGCGTCTTGGATGTGCGCGAAATGCCGATCAGCACGATATCGGCGGATTCCAAATCGTCCCAGATCTGACCGTCATCATGCAACATGGTGTAGTTGAGCGCTTCCATCCGGCGAAAATATTCCGCATCCAGTTCATGCTGTCCGCCGACCCGGTGGGTTTGGGTGACATTGAGATAGGACTGGAAGACCGCGAAGACCGGATCCAGGATATTGACGAAAGGCACACCCAGCTCGCGGCATTTCAGTTCCAGCCGGCCGGCGATTTCCACATCGACCAGGGTATAGAGGACGATGCCGGGTGCCTTTTCGATTTCAGTGATTACCCGGTCGAGCTGCTTCTGGGAGCGCACCAACGGATAGACATGCTCGATTTCCTGCACGTTCTCGTACTGGACCGTTGCCGCACGGGCCACTGTCATCAGCGTTTCGCCGGTGGAGTCGGACACGAGATGGAGATGGAAGTAGTGTCTCGACTTGTTCACGTTGTCATCCCCAGGCCTGTTGATGATTTGGGTAAGATGTCTGCCACCCAGTGCCTAGCACGAAGTTTATGCCCGCTCAGCCGAATTTATTAACAATGCTTAAACGAGCGGAAACTGATCCCGAAACGGTTGTGCATGGATGTGGATTCACAAAGGCGCTGTGACATATCGACAGATTGTCCACTGCCGCCCAATTCCTTAACGAAACGTAAACAAGCGGACAAGTGATTGTAATTCAATTCGTAATCCTGTTATCGACTCCTGGGGAGGAAATCTGCTTAACAAGTAGCGGATTTTTTCCCGCCGAGAAAATCAGGCTGATGGATTGTGGATAGAAAATGATCCCGGTAATCCACGCACAAATAGAAAAAACAGATTCAAAATAAGAATCTTTATTGATTTGAAATGTGGGAAAGGCGACCTCATGAAATCCCAAGACAGGTCCGTGATGCGGGTACTCTCCGGAGAAAAGCTCTGGCCGCCTCCCATCTGGATGATGCGTCAGGCCGGACGCTATCTTCCCGAATATCGCGAAGTGCGTTCGAAAGCGGCAAACTTTCTGGAGTTCTGCTATTCGCCCGACCTTGCAACAGAGGTCACTCTCCAGCCGATCCGCCGGTATGGTTTTGATGCAAGCATTCTGTTTTCCGACATCTTCGTCGTACCGGACGCCATCGGGTACCCGGTTCGTTTTGAAGAAGGACGTGGTCCCGTTCTGGAACCGCTGTCTTCCGATCTTCTGGATCGTCTGGAACAGGATCGCGCCGAGGATCATCTCAAACCGGTCATAGAGACGGTTTCCCGCCTGCGTGCGGAGCTGCCAGAGGAAACGACGCTTCTGGGCTTCTGTGGCGCTCCGTGGACGGTTGCCTGCTACTCCGTTGCCGGTCACACCACCCAGGACCAGGTTGCCGCCCGTGTGGGCGCCTATCGCGATCCTGACCTGATGCAGCGTTTCGTCGATCAGCTCGTCACCGCCTCGATCCGCTATCTCATCCGACAGCTGGATGCGGGCGCGGATGCGGTCCAGATTTTCGATACCTGGGCAGGCGTTCTGGATGAAGCCGGTTTCAAGCGCTGGTCGATCGAACCGACACGCCGGATCGTTGATGGTGTTCGGGCCGTGCGGCCGGATGCGAAGATCATCGGTTTCCCGAAAGCTTCCTCGGCTCGGATGATGGCATTCGTGGAAGGTACGGGTGTGGATGCGGTCGGTTTCGACTGGACGGCTCCGGACCAGGTTGCGCTCGACATTCAGAAGAAGGTCCCGATCCAGGGCAATCTCGATCCGATGCGGCTGGTGGCTGGCGGCAAGGCGCTGGAAGAGGGCGTGGCCCATATCCTGAACACCTTCGACAAAGGTCCGCTGGTCTTCAACCTGGGGCATGGTGTGACGCCGGACGCGGATCCGGAAAACGTTGCCCGCATGGTCGAGCTGGTCAGGAAGGGATAAGCGCATGGATCTCTTTCTCTGGATCAAGGCGCTCCACGTCATCTCGATCATCGCGTGGATGGCCGGCATGCTCTATCTGCCGCGGCTGTTCGTCTACCATGCGGCCACGGAAATCGGATCGGAACAGTCCGAGACCTTCAAGATCATGGAACGGCGGCTGCTGAAGGCCATCATCAACCCGGCCATGATCGCCTCCTGGGGGTTTGGCCTGTGGCTCGCCTGGGAACTTCAGGCCTGGCAGGACGGGTGGTTCCACGCCAAGTTCACGTTTGTCCTGATCATGTCCGGTGTTCACGGCCATCTCAGCAGCTGTGTGAAGAAATTCGCCCGCGACGAGAACAAAAGGCCGCAGCGTTACTACCGGATACTCAACGAAGTTCCGACTGTCCTGATGATCGGGATCGTCATCTTCGTCATCGTCAAACCGTTTTAAGCGGCACGAAACAGGCAATAGAGACAGCCGCAGACATGCGGCCGTCATTTTCACCTTTCGAATTCTAAGTGTGGCCTAAAAAACCGGCAGAATTCCGGGCTTGCGCTTTATTGCAAATCAACGTATCTTTCGCGCATCTTCATACGGCACAGTGTTCGTTTTCAATCGCTCCGCGGTCGCCGTACAATCTGGACACGCCTAAAAGTCTCTCAGATATCTTCTGGCCGACCCATCCATCCGGCGCAGAACGACCTTTCCAAACCTAAATCCATAACAACACAAAAAAAGACCCCAACTCGATGCGGGAAATGAAACTCAAAGACCTAAAAGAAAAAACACCGACAGAGCTGCTCCAGACTGCTGAGGAGCTTGAAGTCGAAAACGCCAGCACCATGCGCAAGCAGGAGCTGATGTTCGCCATCCTGAAGAACCTAGCTGCTCAGGATGTGGAGATTATCGGCGAAGGCGTCGTTGAAGTCCTTCAGGACGGCTTCGGCTTTCTCCGGTCTCCGGATGCGAACTATCTGCCGGGCCCGGACGACATTTACGTCTCGCCCTCGCAGATCCGCCGCTTTTCGCTGCGGACAGGGGACACCGTTGAAGGCCAGATCCGCAGCCCCAAAGAGGGCGAACGGTATTTTGCCCTTCTCAAAGTCAACACCATCAATTTCGAGGATCCGGAAAAGGCCCGGCACAAGGTTCACTTCGACAACCTGACGCCGCTTTATCCGGATGAACGTTTCCGGATGGAGATCGAAGATCCGACGATCAAGGATCTCTCCTCCCGCGTTATCGACCTGGTAGCGCCTCTCGGCAAAGGCCAGCGTGCGCTGATCACCGCGCCGCCGCGCACAGGTAAAACGGTGTTCCTGCAGAACATCGCGAAGTCCATCACCACCAATCATCCGGAATGCTATCTGATCGTTCTTCTGATCGACGAACGTCCGGAAGAAGTGACCGACATGCAGCGTACGGTCGACGGCGAAGTGGTTTCCTCCACGTTCGACGAACCGGCCGCCCGCCACGTGCAGGTTGCCGAAATGGTGATCGAGAAGGCCAAACGCCTGACCGAACATGGCCGGGACGTCGTCATCCTGCTGGACTCCATCACGCGTCTGGGACGTGCGTACAACACCGTCGTTCCGTCTTCAGGCAAGGTCCTGACCGGTGGTGTGGATGCCAACGCCCTGCAGCGGCCGAAGCGCTTCTTCGGTGCGGCCCGTAACATTGAAGAGGGTGGCTCGCTGACGATCATCGCGACCGCACTAATCGATACCGGCAGCCGCATGGACGAAGTCATCTTCGAAGAGTTCAAGGGCACGGGTAACTCCGAAATCATCCTGGACCGCAAGATCTCCGACAAGCGTGTTTACCCGGCCATCGATATCCAGCGCTCCGGTACGCGTAAGGAAGAGCTTCTGGTACCGGCCGAACGTCTCAAGAAGACCTTCGTGCTGCGCCGGATCCTCAACCCGATGGGGACGGTGGATGCGATCGAGTTCCTGCTCGACAAGCTCAAGCAGACCAAGTCGAACGACGATTTCTTCGACAGCATGAACACTTGATCCCAAACGGATCGGGTTCTATTCAAAGGCGCGGCCCGCGAGGGTTCGCGCCTTTACTTTTTGTTAAGAATTAAACACCCCACCACCGTGTTTCACGTGAATCCTGCCTTTTGTTGAATCGGACCCGTTCTGATGCCTGAAGCTTCGTTCCTGTTAGAGACTGACCGACTCCTGCTTCGTCCATGGAAGGATGAAGACCTGGACCCGTTTGCCAGGCTCTGTGCCGACCCCGAGGTGATGAGATTTTTCCCTGAGGTGCTGACGCGGGAGAAGTCAGACTTGCTGGTTGCGCGGTGCCGGGAAAAGACGGTGAAGGACGGTTTCAGCATGGCGCCGATTGAAATCAAGGAGACGGGAGAATTTCTCGGCTTCGTCGGTTTGAACGTTCCGTCCTATGCGGCGCCCCTGCCATTCGAGCCATGTGTCGAAATCGGCTGGCGCCTGAAGCGGACTGCCTGGGGGAAGGGCTATGCAGGCGAGGCTGCGCGGGAGTGGCTTCGATTCGGTTTTGAAGCCATCGGTCTTGAAGAGATCGTGGCTTTCACCATCCCGGACAATCTGCCGTCGCAAAGGGTCATGGAAAAGATCGGCATGACACGTGACAGGGATGGGGACTTTCTTCACCCCAGTCTTCCGGCTGATCATCCGATCGCAAAGCATGTGCTCTATCGCCTGACGAAGTCCGACTGGATGTCCGGCCCGAAGCAAGTCTGACTTCTGGTCCGGTGTGTTGATCAGATTCACGTGAAACAAAACCGCATCGCATCCGTTTCGACGTGCTTGATTTCGACGACGAAGATGTGCTGCCCAATGGTGCCGGTGTCTATATCGCTTGGTGACTGACGCCTTTCCCGACAATGTTCCCACGCAGGAACCGACGAGCCGAATTGGAATGGGGTGCGATACACCCGGCGATTTCCTGCATCCGAACCTTCGAGACGGATGCCGCTTCAAACGGAATGTTCTCGAAAAGTCTGACAGAAGCCGATTGCCAGATGCCGGCGCTGGGTAAGATCACTTCAAGACGAATACTGCCAGCGCATAGATTCACGTGAAACAGAAGAGGGGCGGCGTTACGGGTTGAATTTGTTTCACGTGAATCCGTCACGTTGAATCGGCTCCGATCCGACAGACGAAGTTTTCACCTGAGGTGAGTGTTTCTTTCTCACATTTCTTGCGGGCCACATTCGAACCCGACGTCATGCCTGATTGCAGTGTCTGGACCAGAGGACGACGGAGAAATCCCGGAAGCGGTGTTTCACGTGAATCCCCTGTTTTGAATCGGCTCCGAACTCATCGCCTACTGTTGTGTTCAGGAGCTTAACCGCCTCCACTTACATCGTGTGACGACATGGGTGAAAGACCTCGATCCTAGACCTTCGAACAGATTGTGAGGTTGTGACGTAGTCTCCCCAAATGAAATGCGATTCCCTCATTCAGTGTGTTTCCGTCCTAGACCCGATTTGAAGGGGGAGCAGGAAATGAAGGAGACTGGGTACACTCTGACCGAAGCTGTGTGTGAGGCACGAGAACCGCGCTTGAGAGGAAAGCCGCTCCTGTCCAAGCCAGGTACTTTCTGACAATTGATTCACGTGAAACAGATTGCCGTATCGCCAGCAACTTCGATTCGGCGGCGGAATGGCGAGGCTTGTTCTTTTCCGCGGTGACGAGAGTTGATAAAGAGGCGGTCCACGACCCGACCACGAACCGGAAGACACCATGGCTGACACGATCTTTGCGCTCTCCAGTGGAGCTGTGCCTTCGGGCGTTGCGGTGATCCGTGTGTCTGGTCCAGGTACCAGGGAGATCGTTGAGACGGTGGCTGGCAAGGTGCCACAGCCGCGGAAGACGATGCTGGCCAAGCTCCGGGATCCGGAAACGAAGGACGTTCTCGACGAGGCCCTGGTACTCTACTTTGAAGGACCTTCCAGCTTCACCGGAGAGGACGTTGCCGAGTTCCAATGCCATGGTGGACGTGCCGTGGTCTCAAGCCTCCTGTCCGTACTTTCCCGGTTTTCGAATTGCCGTCCTGCCGAGGCAGGGGAGTTCACGCGCCGCGCTTTCGATCGTGGCCGCATGGACCTGACGGAAGTTGAGGGCCTGGCAGATCTCATCGCCGCAGAGACCGAGAGCCAGCGCAAGCAGGCAGTCCGTCAGATGGGTGGAGCCCTCGGCAAGCTCTATGACGACTGGAGAAAGCGTCTCATCCATATGCGCGCAATGATCGAGGCAGACTTCGATTTCGCCGATGAAGAGGATGTTCCTGGCAGCGTTGCCGATGAAGTCTGGGCGGAAGCAACCCAGCTCCATGGCGAGATTGCAGAGCACCTTGAGAAATCCCGCAGCGGCGAGCGTCTACGGTCCGGCTTGCAGGTGGTGCTGATGGGGGCACCCAATGCCGGCAAGTCTAGTCTCCTGAATGCCATCGCAGGACGGGAGGTCGCCATCGTCACGGAAGAAGCCGGAACGACCCGGGACGTGATCGAGGTTCATCTGGATCTTTCAGGGTATCCCGTGACGCTTGTCGATACCGCCGGCCTCCGGAAGACGGAGGGTGTGGTTGAGAAGGAAGGCATACGTCGGGCGGAGGAACGGGGCCGGGGAGCGGATCTCATCCTGTGGGCGGTGGAGCCTGGTGGGGTGGAACAGGACGATGTCGTCGCCGGCCTTCCGGAAGGCCTTCGCCGTAGCGTGCCTGTCTGGACCGTTCGAACGAAGGCTGATCTTGAGACTCTTCCGGAACAAGACTCTTCCGGAACGATCCAGGAAATTGCTTGTTCCAGCAAAAGCGCTGAAGGTATGAACCCGCTTTTTTCCCGGCTTACCCGTTTTGCCGAGGAAACGATATCTGTCGGCGAAGCACCACTGGCCACCCGGGAACGGCACCGTCACTATCTCAAGGATTGTCTGTCCGGCCTGAGAGCTGCCGTGGATATGGTGCACCTGCCGGCGGAATTGCGCGCGGAAGACCTTCGCCGGGCTGCGGATGCTCTCGGGCGGATCACCGGGAGGATCGATGTCGAGGATTTGCTCGATGTGATCTTCCGGGATTTCTGTATCGGGAAATGACCTGTTTCACGTGAATCATCTCAGGGGAACTGCGGATCGATTCTCTACCGGAACATGTTTCACGTGAATCATTTTTTCTGCCTTGGGTGCAAAATGACCTGCGCCACCAGACGATCTGCCTGCTGACCGGAATTCCGCTTTGACCTTCAGCTGCGTCACACGTATAAGTCTCGGCGAACAAGTGCCGGTTTGCGCGGCCTGTGATAGTCTGGCCTAGGCCGGAGAAAGATCCCGAAAACCGAACCGGAAAAACCCGGACCCGAGGCTCTGCTGTCGGGTTTCGTGAGCGGTAGAGACTATGAACGAACTGGACCTGACATTCGATGTGGTGGTGATTGGTGGTGGTCATGCCGGCTGTGAAGCTGCAGCGGCATCGGCACGTGCTGGCGCCGCGACTGCTCTGGTCACGCATCGCTTCGATACCATCGGTGTGATGTCCTGTAACCCGGCTATTGGTGGTCTGGGGAAGGGGCACCTCGTTCGCGAGATCGATGCGCTTGATGGATTGATGGGGCGTGTTGCCGACAAGGGCGGGATCCAGTTCCGCATGCTTAATCGGCGCAAGGGACCGGCGGTGCGTGGTCCGCGCGCGCAGGCAGACCGCAAGCTCTACCGGGAAGCGATGCAGCGTGAGATTGCCGCTGTCGAAGGTCTGAGCGTCGTTGAAGGCGAAGCCCACAAGATCCGGTTTGCGGTTGACGGCGAAAAACGTTCTGTCTCGGGTATCGAACTGGCCGATGGCCGGGTGATCAACTGCCGCGCCATCGTGCTGACGAGCGGTACATTTCTCCGGGGCCTCATTCATATCGGTGACAAGAAGATACCCGCGGGCCGCTCCGGCGAAGCGCCGGCACTCGGGCTGTCTGAATCACTGGAGGAAATCGGCTTCGATCTTGGGCGTCTCAAGACAGGTACGCCCGCACGGCTGGACGGCCGGACGATCCACTGGGACAGGCTGGAAGAGCAGCCGGGCGATGACGACCCGATTCCGTTTTCTACTCTGACGGACAGGATCGAGACACCTCAGATCCCGTGCCACATCACACGCACGACGCCCGAGACCCATCGCATCATTCGTGAGAACCTTTCTCGCTCTGCTATGTATTCAGGCGAGATCAAGGGGCGGGGGCCACGCTATTGTCCATCCATCGAAGACAAGATCGTTCGCTTCGGCGACAGGGACGGGCACCAGATTTTCCTGGAGCCGGAAGGACTGGACGATCACACCGTCTATCCGAACGGCATTTCCACATCGTTGCCGGAAGATGCGCAGATAGCGTTTCTGAAGACCATTCCGGGTCTGGAAGATGTGGTGGTGCTGCAGCCGGGTTACGCGATCGAATATGACCATGTCGACCCGCGCGAGCTGCGTCCGACACTGGAAGCCAAGCGGTGCTCCGGTCTTTACCTGGCCGGCCAGATCAACGGTACGACCGGGTATGAGGAAGCCGGGGCACAGGGTCTTGTGGCCGGGCTCAACGCCGCTCTGAAGGCTGCCGGCAAGGCGCCGTTCGTGGTTGACCGGTCCGAGGGATATATCGGTGTCATGATCGATGACCTGATCACCAGGGGCATCACCGAACCCTATCGGATGTTCACGTCGCGAGCAGAGTACCGGTTGTCCCTGCGGGCGGATAATGCGGACCAGCGCCTGACCCCTTTGGGTATCGCTATTGGGTGTGTGTCCACCACACGTAAAGAAGCCTTTGAAGACAAGATGGCCAGGATCGCCACTGCGCGGGAACTTCTGACGAGACTGACCGTGACGCCTTCCGAAGCTCAGAAGAAGGGCCTGCCTGTAAACCAGGACGGCATTCGCCGGTCTGCCTTCGATCTGCTGTCCTATCCCAATGTCACCTTCGAAGGCCTGACGGACATCTGGCCCGAACTGAAGGATATTGATCCGGCGATCGCTGAGCAGGTTGCGACAGATGCGCTTTATGCCGTTTATCTCGATCGTCAGATGGCAGATATCGAAGCCTTGAAACGCGACGAAGCCTTGTCGATCCCGGATGGTTTCGACTACGAAGCGATCATTGGTCTTTCCAATGAAGTGCGCCAGAAACTGATCGACATACGTCCGGCCACTCTTGGCCAGGCTTCTCGCATGGATGGCATGACACCCGCCGCGCTCACGCTGATCCTGTCGCATCTGAAGCGCCAGAGCCAGAAAGGGGCTGCCTGATGGGCCGCCCGGTGATGTTGAATACCTCTGGACAGGTTGTGCATAAGTTTGGGGATGTTTCACGTGAAACGTTGGATAGACTCCAGATCTACGTCGACCTCGTTCTGAAATGGCAGCCTGCGCAAAACCTCATTGCACCGTCGACCATCCCGGATATCTGGACCCGTCACGTGGCGGATAGCCTGCAAACCCAGTGGTGTAATCCGGAAGCAAGGACCTGGGTTGATATCGGCAGCGGCGGTGGGTTTCCCGGTGTGGTGACCGCAATCCTGCTCGCCGATGAGCCGGACGCACATGTGCACATGATCGAGAGCAACCAGCGCAAGGTGGCATTTCTCAGAACGGCCTTGAGGGAGACAGGGTCCAAGGGGACAGTGCATCCTGGCCGGATCGAATCGGTTGCGAAAGATTGGAAGCATGGTCAGGTGGACGCTGTTTCTGCGCGCGCTTTGGCGTCGCTGGATCTGCTTTTTCAGCTTTCAGAGCCGTTTACGGCAGCCGGCGCAAAGGCTGTTTTCCACAAAGGTCAGGATTTTCAGCGAGAAGTTAACGAAGCTACTGCCCGTTGGCAGTTCGACATGATAGAAAAAGACAGTCTTGTTGATCCAATGAGCCGGATGCTTCTTTTCTCGAATATTTCAGCCCGGCCGGAGTAGCCAGGAAGGTGTTGTAGCAATGAGCATGCTTCCCGAAATGCCGCGCGTTCTCGCGCTAGCAAATCAGAAGGGTGGGGTGGGCAAAACCACGACCGCCATTAACCTCGGCACGGCGCTTGCGGCGATTGGCGAAAAAGTTCTCGTGATTGACCTTGACCCGCAGGGTAACGCTTCAACGGGTCTGGGTATCGAGCATCGCGACCGTGGTCTGTCGACGTATGAAATACTGAGCGGTGACTGCTCCCTTGCAGAGGCCGTTCGCGAAACGGCGGTGCAGCGTCTTTGGGTGGCGCCGTCCACAATGGATCTGCTGGGCCTCGAGCTGGAAATCGCCTCCACGGGTGACCGGGCGTTCCGCCTGCGCAGTGCCATCGAGAACCTGACCCATTCGCGTCTGTTCCAGGAGATCGGCTTTACCTACGTGCTGGTCGACTGTCCGCCGTCACTGAACCTGCTGACGATCAATGCCTTGTCTGCGTCGCACTCCATCCTGGTGCCGCTGCAATGCGAATTCTTCGCGCTTGAAGGTCTCAGCCAGTTGCTCAGCACGGTTGAGCAGGTCAAGAACGCGCTTAATCCTGAACTCAGCATCCATGGTATCGTTCTGACCATGTATGACAGCCGCAACAACCTCTCCAGTCAGGTGGTCGCCGATGTGCGCGAAACCATGGGTGATGCGGTTTACGAAACGATCATTCCGCGCAACGTTCGTATTTCGGAAGCTCCGTCCTATGGCAAGCCGGCGCTGCTTTACGATTTGAAATGCGCCGGCAGCCAGGCCTATCTGCGGCTTGCGTCTGAAATCATCCAGCGTGAGCGCGAACTGCGACGCGTCGCGGCATAAAGCCCGATCGATTCGGCTCCGTTTTGGCGAGCCTTGATGCATGGCGGCGAAGAGGCACAGTTGCCATGCTATATCCTATTGAAATATAAAAAGAAAAAGGTGCGGTATGGCGGAAAGAGACGTCAAGAACAAGCGTTTGGGCCGTGGTTTGGCGGCGCTGATCGGGGATTCGGCTCCCGAAGCGGCCGCACCGCCGGAAAAGATCATTCGCGACTCCCGCAGGGTGCCGATCGAACATCTGGAGCCCAACCCGCGCAACCCGCGCAAAACCTTCACCGAGAAAGACCTGGCGGATCTTTCCGAGTCCCTGAAGGCAAAAGGCATCGTCCAGCCGATCCTGGTACGTCCGGCAGCAGGGAAGGCCAATCGTTTCGAGATCATCGCCGGCGAGCGCCGTTGGCGGGCCGCACAGCGGGCCGGGCTGCACGAAGCACCGATCATCATTCGGGACGTGACCGATCAGGAGGCGCTTGAGCTCGCCATTATCGAGAACGTCCAGCGTGCCGATCTCAACCCGATCGAAGAAGCGATGGGCTATGAGCAGCTTACCGCCGAGTTCAGCTACAGCCAGGGCGAACTCGCCAAGGTGATCGGCAAGAGCCGTAGTCACGTGGCCAACACCATGCGCCTGCTGAAGCTGCCGAATTCGGTAAAGGACTATCTGCACGAAGGCCTGCTCACGGCCGGCCACGCCCGGGCGCTGATCACCATCGATGACCCGAGGGCACTTGCCGATCTGATCGTCGAAAAAGGCCTCAGCGTCCGCGAGACCGAAAAGATCGCTCAGGACCCGGATGCTCTCGCCAAACTGATGGGCCAGAAGACCCCGACCGAGAAGGCCCCGAAGGACGCCGACACCAAGGCACTGGAAAAGCGCCTCACCGACACGCTCGGTCTGAAAGTCGTCGTCGGCCACAAGCCGGGCAAGGAATCGGGCGACCTGAAAATCAAGTACACGTCGCTGGAACAGCTCGACGAGATCTGCAAGAAGCTGGGCGTTGAGACGCGCTAAGATATTGAATTTATTTTAAATTTTAGAGCCGGAGCGATTATTGCTCCGGCTTTTTTGTTTTGATTTTGCCAGCCTGTAATCCCAACATCCCTCATCCTGAGGACTGTCATCAGGCCCGTCTCGCAGAATGGCCCACATGTCCCGGTGGTTGCCGTCCATCCTTCGAGACAGCGCTTGCGCGCTTCCTCAGGATGAGGGAGGCGTGTGAGTGAACGCCAAGAATACAGGGAGACTCAGGGAGAGGAGCAGGTAAGCTCGTTAGCGCCGCTGTTGTCGCGCTCTGGCGGCTCTGCCGAGCTTCAGGAGGGCTTCGGAGAGGACGGGTACACCAAGGGCATCGTTGAGGCGGGAAATGCGTGTAGCCTCGCTCAGAATGTCCATGGCGCGTTCCAGATCCGTCAGGGACCAGATCCGCAGCTGCTGGGTGAATTTCGGCTTGCGGGAGAAGAAGATAGGCGGTCGCTGTCCATCGACGACGGCCTGGGCGTTTTTGCCCTGTTCGATATCGATTCGCATCCGGTGCAAATGTTGAAAATGCTTCAATGTCTGGTTGGCGATCACCGAGGCCTTGGAGCCGGCTTCCGCGAGCCGTTCCAGCCCGTGGTCCAGCAAGGCAAGGTCTCCCGATGCTGCGGCATCAATCAGCTCTGACATTTCGAAGGCGGATGCATCGCCGATGATAGCCTCGACATCCTCGCTGTCGATGCGGCCCTTGTTGAGGGCATAGAGGCAGAGTTTTTTCAGCTCACCGCGGCTGGCCATGCGATCACCGCCCAGCAGGCTGTGCAGTGCTGCCCGGGCTTCCCGGGTAACCGAAAGACCGGCCTCGCGGGTTTCCTCGTCGATCAACTGGTCGATGCCCCGGTCATTGTCGGCATAACAGGGCAGCGCAACGGCGCGTTTGTGCGGTTCGATCAGCTTTCTGAGGCCGACGCCCTTCTTGATGTCGCCGCCCTCAAGGACCACCAGCGTCTGCCAGTCGTCCAGCTTCAGAACGGGTTCGACTGCAGGATTGAGATTGCGGGAGGAAGCATCCTTCACCCAGACGATCCTGCGGCCACCAAAAAGCGGAACGGTCAGAACTTCGTCGATCAGCCGATTCGGATCCGAACCGAGATCGGACGCATCAAGCTTGACCAGATTGAACGGATCGCTTTCGCCTTCGGAGGCCTTGTTGACGAGGCGGGTGGCGCGTTCCGATACAAGTCCGGTATCCGGACCGAAGATCAGGACAACGCCGCCAGCCTCCGGGGGATTGGCGACGAAACGGTCAATCTCCGCGGCTTTGAGGACGGTCACGGCCGTTTGCCTCCGGGGTCAGTGTTACGACTGGCTGGCGAAATAGCCGGCAATCCGGGCTGCGATATCGTCAGCAACTGCCTTGGCAACACGTTCCTGAGCATCACGATAGGCACGGGTGTTGGCAAAACGCTGGTTGGAGAAGTCGTAGGAAGCGGATTTGAACGCCCGGCCGGTCATCAGGGTCTCGTCGGTCGCCAGATCGCTCAGGACGAAGGTCGAGTTCATCGTGGTCGTGTAGGCGGAAGGCACGTCGGAGAACTGTTCAACACCGACTTCCGAACTGCCGATGTCCATCAACACCTTGAGACGATATTTCTTGGCACCAGAGCCTGCCCCACGTTCGAACCGGTAGGTCAGTTCATTGTAGAGAACACGCGATGCATCGTCGTTGGCGTACTGGCTGGAGATGGATTCCAGGTCGATCGCCGCAAGTTCCGCCGCCACGGGAGAGGGCTGGGAACCGAAGTCGCCCGTGCTGCTGCCGTAAAGCGGGCGGACCTGACAT
The DNA here is from genome assembly GCF_017743835.1 of Labrenzia sp. R5_0. NCBI lineage: Bacteria > Pseudomonadati > Pseudomonadota > Alphaproteobacteria > Hyphomicrobiales > Stappiaceae > Labrenzia > Labrenzia sp. R5_0. The sequence continues at coordinate 180,605 of NZ_JAGHRK010000004.1, forward strand.
CCGCCCAGAGCCATGGCAGTTGCCAGTCCGGCGCAAAGGGCAGCGCGCCGCAACGCGCCGCTGCTCTGGAAGAGGTTGTTAAACAACGACATTCACGATCCTTTGCGGTACCACGATGATCTTCTTCGGCGCCTTGCCTTCAAGAGCCTTCTTGACTGCGTCGAGGGCCAAGGTAGCCGCTTCGACCTCGTCTTTGGAAGCCTCTTTTGCAATCGTCAGTTCACCGCGTTTCTTTCCGTTGATCTGGATCGGGTAGGTAACGGTGTCGTCGGACAGCAGGGCTTCGTCGGCCTGCGGCCAGCTTGCTTCCGAAATCAGATTGTCGTGGCCGAGTGCAGACCAGCATTCTTCTGCCAGGTGCGGCATCATCGGAGCCATCATCTGCACGAGGTAGTCGGCTGCTTCACGTACGGCATATTCGGTGCCGGCATCGGCGTCGCCTTCGTTGAAGACCTTGCTGATGGTGTTGACCAGCTCATAGAGGCGGGCCACGGCCCTGTTGAAGCCGAGGCCTTCCAGATCGGCGGAAACGGCCGCAAGGGTCTTGTGGCTGGCCCGGCGCAGATCAAGCGCCTTGCCGTCGACTTCCGGTGCCTTGCCGCCACGAGGTTCGATCTTCTCGGCAATGTCGCCGATCAGGCGCCAGACGCGCTGGACAAAACGCCAGGCACCTTGCACGCCGTCCTCGGTCCAGATCACGTCCCGCTCCGGCGGGCTGTCGGACAGCATGAACCAGCGGGCGGTATCGGCGCCGTAGGTGTCGATGATGTCGGTCGGATCGACAGTGTTCTTCTTCGACTTCGACATCTTCTCGATGGAGCCGATGGCCACATCCTCACCGGTTTCGACAAGAACCGCGCGGCGCTTGCCGTCGACATCCTCGATACGGATCTCGGACGGGGCAATCCAGCGCCCGTTCGCACCTTCGCCGACGCGATAGGTCTCGTGGGTGACCATGCCCTGTGTAAACAGGCCCTTGAACGGCTCCTTCAGATCAAGCGCACCGACCTTCTGCATCGCCCGTGTGAAGAAACGGGAATAGAGCAGGTGCAGGATGGCATGCTCGATACCGCCGATATACTGGTCCACCGGCAGCCAGCCGTTGGCGGCTTCCGGGTCGGTCGGCTGATCGCAGTCCGGCGCCGTGAAGCGGGCGAAGTACCAGGAACTGTCCACGAAGGTGTCCATGGTGTCGGATTCGCGGCGGGCAGGCTTGCCGCATTTCGGGCAGGACGTGTTGCGCCAGGTCGGGTGACGGTCGAGCGGATTACCGGGCTTGTCGAAGTTGATGTCGTCCGGCAGCTGGACCGGCAGGTTCTCGTCCTTCTCCGGTACCACACCGCAATCGTCGCAATGAATGACCGGGATCGGGCAGCCCCAGTAGCGCTGACGCGAAATGCCCCAGTCGCGCAGGCGGTAATTCACCTGGCGTTCTGCCTGGGATGCGCCGTCGACGGTGATCTCTTCCAGCTTCTTCGCCACTGCTTCCTTGGCGTCCGGAATGGAAAGACCGTTGAGGAAGTCGGAGTTGAAGATGGTGCCATCGTCGGTGAAAGCCTCGTCGGCTACATCAAAGGTTGCCGGATCGGCATCCTTCGGCAGCACAACGGGCGTGACAGGCAGGCCGTATTTGCGGGCGAAGTCCAGGTCGCGCTGGTCATGTGCCGGGCAGGCAAAGATGGCGCCGGTGCCATAGTCCATCAGGATGAAGTTGGCGACATATACCGGCAGCTCGATGGAGGCATCCAGCGGGTGCTTGACGCGCAGACCGGTATCGAGGCCTTTTTTCTCTGCCTTTTCAATTGCTTCTTCGGATGTACCGACCCGGCGGCACTCTTCGATGAAGGCTTTCAGCTCCGGATTGCTTTCCGCCAGCTTGGTCGAGATCGGATGATCCGGCGACAGGCCCATGAAGGACGCACCGAACAGCGTGTCCGGACGGGTGGTGAAGATTTCCAGCGTCTTGTCGCCGGTGGGCGCAGCCTCGGTGAACTCGAAGCGCACACGCAGGCCTTCGGAGCGGCCGATCCAGTTCTTCTGCATCAGGCGCACCTTGTCCGGCCAGCGGTCGAGCGTGTCGATCGCCTCCAGCAGGTCTTCCGAGTAATCGGAAATCTTGAAGAACCATTGGGTCAACTCGCGCTGCTCAACCAGAGCGCCGGAGCGCCAGCCGCGACCGTCGATCACCTGTTCGTTGGCCAGAACCGTCATGTCGACCGGGTCCCAGTTGACCTTGGCGTTCTTGCGGTAGACGAGGCCGGCCTCCAGGAACTTCAGGAAAAGCCGCTGCTGCTGGGTGTAATAGGCGACGTCGCAAGTCGCGAATTCCCGGCTCCAGTCCAGCGACAGGCCCATGATCTTGAGCTGGTCGCGCATGGTGGCGATGTTTTCGTAGGTCCAGTCCTTGGGATGAACCTTGTTCTGCATGGCCGCGTTTTCCGCAGGCATGCCGAAAGCGTCCCAGCCCATCGGATGCAGGACGTTGAAGCCCTTGGCGCGCTTGTAACGGGCAACAACATCGCCCATGGCGTAGTTGCGCACATGGCCCATGTGGATGCGGCCGGACGGATAGGGGAACATTTCAAGGACATAGTATTTGTCGCGGGGATCGTCGTTGTGGGTGACGAAGACGTCCTTGTCGTTCCAGACCTTTTGCCAGCGCGCTTCGACTTCGCGCGCATTGTACCGTTCCGTTGCCATCAAATGTGCCGTTTGTTCTTGCCGCCGGATCCGGCGGATTTCCTGAAAGATTGACTGCCGGACTGTCACCAGAAATCGCGTCCGGGGTCAACATGTGAGAAGAGATTGATCTTGCAGATGCCTGTTTATTTCGCAACGCCGCATTCGTAAAGCTATCGGATGGCCGCTTCCGGCGTTGTTTCGGGATCAGGCGGGCTTGAAGCTTCCCAGATTTCCAACAGGCGCCGCCCGTCCGGGTGTTTCCTGCTGAACATGGGATACATGGGCACTTCCAGGAAGGTGGGGGAGTGAACGAGCAGGCTTGCTTCGTCACCCAGGAACACGGCCTTCCGGATCATGCCGACTTCCGTGCTCTCCATATAGACATCGGCCCGTTCGTGCAGAAGCATCGACCAGGCAAGCTGTTCCGTCGACACATATTCAACAGTGACACCGGCAGCCTCCAGCATGTCTTCATACCAGTAGTTTCTGACCGCAACCACGGAGAGCCCTTCCTTGCGAAGATCATCGAAGCCCAGTGGCCCGATGCCGTCCGGAAACCGGTCTTTCTTGTAAAAATGTACGTAGGTTGCCAGTCCGACGGGCCGTTCGGGAAAATAGAATTCCTCGCTTCGTTCATCCGTGTAGGACCAGGAAAAGGTTGCGGCGTAAGTCCCGTTCCTGACCATCTGGTACGATCGCTGCCAGGGCAGAAAGTCGAATTTCGCCTGATGCCCGGCTTTTTCGATTACGCGCCTGACGATCTGGGTGTGGCTTCCGAAGCCCGGTGACTTCGCGCCAATAAAAGGCGGCCATTCGCCAACCGCGAACGTGAAGGTTTCACTCCGCGATGCAGGAACGTACAGAAAGCAGAACAACATCAGTATGCAGATAAATGAACCGAGTTGCCTCACACCGGGCCCTCCATCTTCATTTGATGCAAGCGGCGAGACACTATCGGCAAACCTCTAGGAAAAGGTGAACCTGATTGAATACCTGGCGTGAAAATTCACCGGCTGTGCAGTCACGCCAGGTTGCTTGAGTCTTTGCAAAGACCACTTGAGATCAAGGGGCGACCGGGCCTATGAGAAGGAACGCGCGATCCGGCAGAGCACCTGACAATTTGAAGGACCAACTGATGACCTCCGCAGCAGACCGACTGGCAAACGTCCAGGCAGATATCAGAAGTGCCGAAGCCGAGTTCGGCAGGCCGGAAGGGTCGGTAACGTTGATTGCGGTTTCCAAGACCTTCGAAGCGGACGAGATCCGCCCGGTGCTTGAGGCAGGTCAGCAGGTTTTCGGCGAAAACAGGGTGCAGGAAGCCATGCACAAGTGGCCGGGGCTTCGCGAGGACTTTGATGGCATTGAATTGCATCTGATCGGCCCGCTGCAATCCAACAAGGCCAAGGAAGCGGTCACGACCTTTGATGTCGTCCATACGGTTGACCGGCCGAAAATCGCAAGGGCACTGAAAGCCGAGATGGAAAAGCAGGGCAGGGATCTGCCGTGTTTCATTCAGGTAAACACGGGTGAAGAGCCCCAGAAGGCAGGCATCGCACCGAAGGATGTCGATGCCTTCGTGAAAGAGTGCAAGGAAGATGTCGGGCTCAACATTGTCGGCCTGATGTGCATTCCGCCGGTCGACGAAGCACCGGGCGAACATTTCGCGCTTCTGGAAAAGATCGCCGCCCGCAATGGTCTTGAGCAGCTTTCCATGGGCATGTCTTCCGACTATCCGGTCGCGGTCGGCTTTGGGGCCACGCATGTGCGTGTCGGATCCGCCATCTTTGGCTCGCGCGACTACACCTGATCAAAGCCTGCCGTTTCACGGAACGGCAATCAGACCGGGATTGGTATTGCTTCGGTTTGCAGGACTGGTCGCGAACCGAAGAATGGATAGCCATTTCAACCAGTTTGTTTCGAATTTATAAATAAAATCAAATAGATATTCAGACTGGTTTTTCCAGCGGAAGCCCCAGAACTGCCTAAAATCGTTAAAAATGACGGTAGTTTGACCGACCTGTGGCTGATCCCCATGGCGGAACACAACATTGCCGCGAAGGTTTCAAAGAGCTGCCCTTTGCCGGTCGCGATCGGCCCGCAGTGTTTGTCTCGTTCCGGTTCGACGGGTCGCAGGGGCCTGGCGAACGGACGGAACGACAGGTGAGCCCAAAGCCGAATGGCACACGGGACACCTGACAAGACCCAAACCATTGGAGGTCATATCATGTCCAAACGTCTTACTGCTGCTCTTCTGATCGGTGCCTTTACCGCGTCTTCCGCAGCTCTTGCCCAGGGCATGTCGTTCGAGGCGGTGGATCTCGATCAGGACGGTTATGTCAGCTTTGAGGAAATCGCGGCAGCCGTCCCGACCCTTTCCGAAGATGCATTCAACGCGGCTGACAGCAATCAGGACAGCCTTCTGGATCCGGAAGAGTTCTCCTCCGTCCAGCCGTAACCGGGCTTCGGGCAATCAAACCCCCCGTCGGCTGCGTCAGCAGCCAGATTGCCCGAACAAGACCACCGTCGGTAAGGTCACGCCGGCGGTGGTTTTCCGTTTTGAAGGGGACTTTCGAACTTTACTCGAACAATTGAGCCAATCCGGTTGGGCCAGGCTTCAGTCCAGCCAGAAATCCGGCGTCAGGAGCAGGATACCTGCCAGGATTTCCAGTCGACCGAGGATCATCTGAACCGCCAGAAACCATTTGGCGAGATCCGGCAGGGACTGGAACGTACCGGACGGTCCAATGGTATCGCCAACGCCGGGACCGACATTCGCAAGGGCTGTGATGGAGGCGCTGAGCGCCGTCTCGAGATCAAGACCGAGCATCATGTAGACCAGCGAAAACGCCGCAAAAGCGCCTGCATAAAGAACGGCGAAGACAAGCACACCTTCCAGAACCGGATTTGACACGGCCCGACCCTGGTATTTCGGCTCGACCACCCGGTGTGGCCGGATCATCCGTCGGAACAGGCCCTGGATGTAACTGCCCAGAATTGCGATCCGGAACATCTTGAAGCCTCCGGACGTGGAGCCGCTACAGCCGCCGAAGAACGTCAGCACGAAGAAAATCGCGATCACGGGCGGACCGAACTGCAGGTAGTCGTTGGCGGCATAGCCGGTGGTGGTGATCACCGAAACCACGTTGAAGACCGCGAATGTGAACATCTGGAACGGTGTGTCATGTCCAATGAACCGCTCGAACAGGAACACGCTGATCGAAGCTGCGGCGACAATGGCAAGCAGCAGCATGATCTGGACGTCTTTTACCCAATGCCGTCGCTCGATACTCCGGATCAGATAGAGGAACGGCACGGCGGACCCCAGCATGAACACCGATGCGACCCAATAAACGGCGAGGCCGTCGAATTGGCCGAAGGACTGGTCGGACGTGGAGAAGCCTCCTGTCGAGACGGTGGTCATGGAATGGATCACGGCTTCGAAAAAGGTCATTCCACACAGCAGGTAGAGCGTGGCGCAGGCAATCGACAGTCCGGCATAAAGGGCCAGCAGCCGGTAGACGAATGGGCCGACATGGCCATAGGGCTTGCTGGTATTTTCAGACGATTCCAGCGCGAATAGCTGGCTGCCACCAACGCGCAAGCCCGGCAGAAGCCAGATCCCGATGGCAACCACGCCAATGCCGCCAACCCATTGCAGCAGCGCCCGCCACAGCAAAATGCCCGGCGGCAACGTATCGAGACCCGTCAGGATTGTCGAACCGGTTGTGGTCAGGCCGGAGGCGGTCTCGAAGAAGGCGTCTGTGAAGCTGATGCCGAGGCCGCTGAAGTAGAAGGGTACGGCGCCGGCGAAGGAGAAGGTGAACCAGGCGGCGTTGACGAACAGGATCGCTTCGCGAAAGTGGCTCGGCGGCTGTTCTCCCTGGAAAGCCATGGTCATGAGCAAGCCTGCGGTTCCAAGAACCAGGGCCGATACCAGAAAGACCTGCCAGTCCGAGTTTCTGGCGAACACATCCGCGATACCCGGAACGATCATCAGAACTGAAATCAGGATGAGCAATCGTCCGATTGGCAAAGCAATGGCGCGATAATTCATAGACTGGACGTCCGCAACGGTCGGCTGTCAGGACAGCAGGCGTGTGTGTCAAAAGACTGTCGTTATCTGCCTGTGCACCGCAAAAAGCAAGGCCGTCGGGTTTTAGGCCTGCCAATCGCCTGGAATGACCGGCAGGGTAGCTGACCCGCGGGCGATCGGCAAAACTGCTTCTAAAACACACCTATACGCCAGTTCATGTTGACCGGACCGGGAGGCTTTGCCAGAGTGATTTCATAAATTTGGGAGGAAAACATGAAAGTACTTTCCTGGGCGCTTGGCGCGGCAATGGCGCTTGGCCTGGCAGCCGGTTCGGCACAAGCAGCAGACACAACCTTGCGCATTTCGCTGCAATTGCCTCTGACGAGCCACCTCGGCCAGAATCTGCAGCTCTTCAAGGAAGAAGTAGAGAAAAACTCCAACGGCGACATTGCCGTGGAGATCTACGATTCCGCTCAGCTCTACAAGGACAACGAAGTTCCGGCAGCCGTCGGCAGCGGCTCCATTGAAATGGGCGTTGCGTCGCTGACGCGTTATGTCGGCGACATTCCTGCCGTCGACGTTTTCTATCAGCCGTTCCTGTTCGACACGGAAGAAAAGGTTCGTGCGGCCGTAGCCAAGGGATCTCCCGTGCGCGGACCGCTGGATGAGGCAATCGCGGAAACCGGTTCCACCGTTCTGTGGTGGCAGGCGTATGGCGGCTCCATCATGCTGTCCAACGGCGGACCGCTGAAAACCCCGGAAGATCTGAAAGGCAAGAAGGTTCGCGTCTTCGGCAAGACGCTTGGCGATTTTGTCACGGTTGCCGGCGGCGCGCCGACGCTGATTTCCGGTTCCGAACAGTATCTGGCCTACCAGCGCGGCACCGTGGATATCGGCATGACCGGTGTTTCCGGCGTGAAATCCCGCAAGCTCTGGGAAGTCATGGACACGATCACCGTGACCAACAATGCGGATATCGAGTTCATTGTCGTGGTGAACACCGATTTCTGGAACGGCCTGCCGGACGAGCACAAGAAGATCATCGAGGCTGCTGCCCTCAAGGCGGAAGCCGATGTGCGGGATCGGATGTCCCAGATCGAAGCCGAAGCTTACGAGATTTCGGAACAGAACGGCATGACCATCTACACGCCGACCGCAGAAGAAATGACTGCCTGGAAAAGCGTAAGCCAGCCGGTCTACGACAACTTCGTCGAAAAAGCGGGCCCCCTCGGCAAGCAGGTTCTCGAAGCCGCTCAGAAATTCTGACGGTCCGCGGATCGTGAACGACGGAAGCGGCCGCTGTCATGCTGGCCGCTTCCAGTCACGGATGCCGGAGTTCCGGTGTCTTTTCGCGGTCGGGTTTCACCGGCCGTCTTTTCCCGGCCTTGCCGATTGCTCGATCGACAGATGGTTTCATGAAAGCCTTCTATTTTCTTCTTCAGGCCTTTGCCTGGATCGCCGCGCTGCTGTTCGTCGCCGTGGGCTGCATGCTCACGTATGAAGTTCTGGCCCGGTATCTTTTCGTTGCACCGACCATCTGGGCGTCGGAGTTGTCTCAGCTGTGCCTGATCTGGGGCACCATGCTTGCCATGCCATGGCTGTTGAAAGCCGGTCGGCACATTGCGGTTGATGCGCTGACAGACCAGCTAAGCCCGGGCTGGCGCCGCGCCTGCCATGTGGTTGCCATGGGCTTTGTTGCGGTGTTCAGCATCCTGGTCGCCTGGAAAGGCGGCGGGATCTTCTACGATTCCTTCGAGCGAGGCCGCACCTCGGGCTCCATGCTGGACCTTCCCATGTGGATCTCCGAACTGTCCGTTCCGGTCGGGTTTGCGCTTCTGTTCGTGCAGGCCCTTATTGAACTGGGCCAGAAGCCCAAGTCGGGCGATCATGAAGCGGTGGTGATGGAATGACGACAGTTCTCATTCTCGCTTCGCTGTTCACCTTGTTGCTGATCCGCGTGCCGGTGGCGTTCGCGCTGGGCGGTCTCGGCCTTGGAATGCTCATTCTCGGTGGTTTCTCGCCGCTGATGGCGCCCCAAGCGATCCTGTCGACGCTGGATGGCTTCATTCTTCTAGCGGTACCGCTGTTCCTGCTGATGTCCAACATCCTGCTGAAAGGCGGGGTAGGGCGGGATCTCTTTGCCGCCGTTCATGCCTGGGTCGGTCACTGGCCGGGTGGACTGGCCGTCGCGACCATCCTGTCCTGCGCCATCTTCGCAGCCATTTCCGGATCGTCTGTGGCAACGGCCGCCACCATCGGAACAGTTGCGATCCCCGAAATGATCCAGCGCGGCTACGAGCGGAAATTCGTCTACGGCCTGCTTGCCGCCGGTGGCACGCTCGGCATTCTGATCCCGCCGTCGATCCCGATGATCGTCTATGGCTTCGTTACTGAACAATCGGTGATCGCGCTGTTCCTGGCAGGTGTTGGCCCGGGCCTTATGCTTGTGGTGTTCTTCATCGTTTTTTCCATGGTCTATGCCCGCTGGTTCGGCGGCTACACGCCGGAGCCGGCGTCAAGCTGGGACGAGCGCATGCGGGCAACAGTGCGGGCATTTCCGTCGATCCTGTTGGCGCTTGTTGTTATCGGCGCCATCTACAGCGGCGCGGCGACACCGACGGAAGCTGCAGCCATCGGCTTCGCCGTGGCGCTTCTGATTACCGGGCCCATCCTGCGTACGCTTACCTGGCAAGGTCTGAAGGAAGCCGCGTTCGATGCCATGGTGACGACCGTTGCCATCGTCTTGATCATTGCCGGGGCCAAGGTGTTCGGCAAGGCGATCACGCTTTACCGGATTCCGCAGGATATCTCGGTCTTCATCGGCCAGACCATCGATACGCCGCTCGCATTCATCATCGTGGTGTCGATCGTGCTTCTGATCATGGGGCTGGTGTTCGAGGCGCTGTCCATGGTGTTGATCATGACGCCCGTACTGCTGCCGGCAGCCATGGCATTGGGCTTCGATCCGATCTGGTTCGGCGTCTACATGGTCGTCATGGTGGAATGCGCCCTGATCACACCGCCGGTCGGGCTCAATCTCTATGTCATCCAGTCAGTCGCGCGATCGAAGCTGTCCGACGTCTCCCGTGGCGTGCTGCCGTTCCTGGTGATCATGTTGATTTCGGTCGCGATCCTGTATGTCTGGACCGATCTCGCGCTCTATCTGCCATTCAAGTTCTGAGGTTTTTGTCATGCCGTCACCGGCAGCTACCCTTCGCGCGCTGCTGGAGCAGCCGAAACTTCACGTCATGCCTTGCTGTTATGATGCCTTGTCCGCCAAGCTGATCGAGCAGGCAGGGTTCGATCTCACCTTCATGTCCGGCTTTGCCGCCTCTGCATCGCGGATCGGGCAGCCGGATCTGGGGCTGATGTCCTATGGCGAAGTGCTCGATCAGGCGCGCAACATCACCGATGCGGTCCGGATTCCGCTGCTGGCGGATGGCGACACCGGTTACGGAAATGCCATGAACGTGCGCCGGACCGTGACCGGCATGGCCAAGGCAGGCGCTGCGGCGGTGATGATCGAGGACCAGGTGGCTCCGAAACGCTGCGGTCACACACCGGGCAAGGCGGTCGTTTCGCGCGAGGAAGCCTTTGACCGGATCCGGGCGGCGCAGGATGCCAAGGAGGCAGGAGCCGATATCCTGATCCTTGCCCGGACCGATGCCCGTCATGAGCACGGCCTTGCCGAGGCAATTGCCCGGGCGGCAAAGTTCAAGGAACTCGGCGCTGATATCCTGTTTGTCGAGGCACCCAAGACGGTTGCCGAAATGCAGGAAATCTGCCGGGAACTGCCGGGTCCGAAGATGGCCAACATCGTGGAAGGCGGCGAAACTCCCGACCTCTCGCATGAAGAGCTTCGGGACATCGGTTACGCCATTGCCGCCTATCCGCTGACCCTGATGGCCAGCGCCATGAAGGCAATGGTCGCGACGTTGCAGCAGCTGAAGAGCGACCAGGACCGCACGCCGGATCTCATGGACTTCAAGGAGCTGCGGGACCGGATCGGCTTCAACGACTATTATGAGGTTTCGGCCAAATACGAGACGTCCAAGCGGGATTGATGCCGCCGGACTGTCCGGAACCCGGTCGCTCTGCCGAACTGCAAAATACGCCAACCCGTGCTACTCGGCGTTGGATTTATTGCAGATGGAATGTTAGACCCTGCGCGACTCAGAAGCTGTAACGGAAATCTTGAATGCAGGGCGAAAGACGCCGAAGACCTTCGCTGTCGCTGCCGATCCTGCGGACATCGCGCGACCAGCACCGGGACGGCACACTGACGCTCGGCAATTTGCTGTTGGCGCTGGGCGAGACGTCGTTCGGCTGGGCGATCGTGCTGTTTTCCCTGCTGACACTTCTTCCGTTGCCTCCCGGCTCCTCGCTCGTCACCGGTCTGCCGGTGCTCGTCACCACGTTCCAGATGGTGCTCGGCTTTCCGCACGTGAAACTGCCCAGGCCGCTTGCGCGCCTGTCGCTCAATCACAACAAGCTGCGGCGAACGATGGTGCGCCTGCGCCCCGTCACAATGCGGCTGGAGCGCGTGCTGGCCCACCGGTACGAAGGTCTGTTTGCACGAAAACATGAGCGCTTGCTCGGGCTTGCGTTGTTCGTCATTGCTTTCACGTTGTTTCTGCCAGTGCCGCTCAGCGGCTGGTTTCCGGCGGTCGCGCTGTTCATCGCCGGCGTCGGCATTGTCGAGCGTGACGGACTGGTCGTCATCTTCGGTCTGTTGCTGGGTCTGGCCGCGGTGCTCCTCACCATCGCCATCCTGACGTCGATTGCGATCAGCACCCAAGCGTTCATGGCCTGAACCGAAAACCAGGTGTTCGATAAGGCGAAACGGCATGGATCCCATGGTCAAGCCACGGGATGACGGGGTAGAGACAGAAATCCGGATCAAGGAAAACGGGAATTTCCGCCGCTTCCTTGACTCTTGCCCGGGTTTCGGGCATATCCCCGCGAACTCCATATGAGTGATTGAAATTTCGATCCGCCGACCGGGACCCGCAAAGGTGTAAAGAGTTCCCGGAGGTTAACATCCGACAGCGCGTTGCGCCCTCGGGTGTCAAACTGCTTTGCGCGGATTGATCCGGTTGGAAATGACCGGCGGTTGCCCATATGGTTCGGGAGACTTCCCGAAACCGAGACTATTCAAGGACTACTGATGTTTGAAAGCCTGTCCGATCGACTAAGCGGTATTTTCGACAAGCTCACCGGCCGCGGTGCGCTGTCGGAAAACGACGTCAACGAGGCGCTGCGCGAAATCCGCCGCGCGCTGATCGAGGCTGACGTTGCGCTGCCGATCGTACGTTCCTTCACCGACAAGGTACGCAACCGCGCCGTCGGTGCCGAGGTGGTCAAGTCCGTGACCCCGGGCCAGATGGTCGTGAAGATCGTTCATGACCAGCTGGTCGAGATGCTCGGTGAAGAAGCCCATCCGATCGACCTGAACGCTCCGGCACCGGTGGCGATCATGATGGTCGGTCTGCAGGGCTCCGGTAAAACCACCACCACGGCCAAGATTGCCCGTCGCCTGACCCAGCGCGACAAGCGCAAGGTGCTGATGGCATCGCTCGACACCCGCCGTCCGGCTGCCCAGGAGCAGCTGAAGGTTCTGGGTGAGCAGAACGACATCGACACGCTGCCGATCGTTGCCGGCCAGGGCCCGGTCGAAATTGCCAAGCGGGCCATGTCCGCCGCCAAGCTCGGCGGTTATGACGTGGTCATGCTCGACACCGCTGGCCGTATTCACATCGACGAGCCGCTGATGGTTGAAATGGCAGAGGTGAAAGCCGCTGCCCAGCCGCATGAAATCCTGCTGGTGGCGGATAGCCTGACCGGTCAGGACGCCGTCAACCTGGCGCAGAGTTTCGATGAGCGCGTCGGCATCACCGGTATCGCCCTGACCCGTATGGACGGCGACGGCCGCGGCGGTGCGGCGCTCTCCATGCAGGCGGTCACCGGCAAGCCGGTCAAGCTGATCGGTACCGGCGAAAAATCAGACGCACTTGAAGACTTCCACCCGCGCCGGATCGCCGACCGCATCCTGGGCATGGGCGACATCGTCTCGCTGGTGGAAAAGGCTGCAGAAGCCATCGACGCGGAACAGGCCGCGAAAATGGCGAAGAAGATGCAGAAGGGTCACTTCGACCTGGAAGATCTCGCCGAGCAGCTGCGCCAGATGGAAAAGCTGGGCGGCATGTCCGGCATGATGGGCATGTTGCCGGGCATCGGCAAGATGAAGAAGCAGATCGAGGCCTCGAACATCGACGACAAGATGTTCAAGCGTCAGGTCGCCATCATCGAATCGATGACACCGGCCGAGCGTCAGAAGCCCGAACTGCTCAAGGCCAGCCGCAAGAAGCGTATTGCAGCCGGGTCGGGCATGGATGTTGCCGACGTCAACAAGCTTCTGAAAATGCACCGCCAGATGGCGGACATGATGAAGAAGATGGGCAAGGGCAAAGGCATGCTGGGCAAGCTGATGGGCGGCCTTGGCGGCGGCGGAATGCCGGATGTCGATCCCAAGCAGCTTGAAGAAATGGCCAAGTCCGGCCAGTTGCCGGGCGGCATGGAAATGCCGAAAGGCCTGCCCGGCGGGTTGGGCGGCGGTCTGCCGCCAGGCATGGGCATGCCGGGCCTTCCGGGCCTCGGCGGTCCGAAACTTCCCGGGTTTCCGGGTATGGGCAAAGGCAAGAAACGATGAGCGAAGCGGAGAACAAGCTGGGTGAAAGCCCCGCCTTGCGCGAACTGAAGGCTCTTCGGGCGTCCATCGACAACATTGATGCGGCTCTTGTTCACATGCTCGCCGAACGGTTCAAGTGCACCCAGAAAGTGGGTGTGCTGAAAGCCACCAACGACCTGCCGCCGGCTGATCCGGCGCGGGAGAAAATTCAGATCGAACGGCTGCGCCAGCTTGCGGGCGACGCCAACCTCGATCCTGACTTTGCCGAGAAATTCCTGAACTTCATCGTCAAGGAAGTGATCCGGCACCACGAAGCCATTGCCGCTGAAGCCGGCAACTGAACAAACTGGAGACATAAAAATGGCTACGAAAATTCGCCTGGCACGTGGCGGTTCCAAGAAGCGCCCGTATTACCGCATCGTTGTTGCTGACATCCGCTCCCCGCGCGATGGCCGTTTCATCGAAAAGGTCGGTTCCTACGACCCGATGCTGCCGAAGGATTCCGAAAACCGCGTGACCCTGAACGTCGAGCGTATTCAGCATTGGCTGGACAGCGGCGCAAAGCCGACCGACCGCGTTCACCGTTTCCTGGATGCTGCCGGCCTCTTGAAGCGTGAGCCGCGCAACAACCCGAAGAAAGCCGAGCTGGGCGCAAAGGCGAAGGAACGCGTTGAAGCCAAGCGTCAGGCTGAAGAAGAAGCAGCTGCTGCTGCCGCTGAAGCTGCTGCCGCTCCGGCAGAAGAAGCAGCTGCCGAATAAGCAGATGCGCCAAGCCGCACCGGAAGACATTGGCCAGGGAGCCTTTTGAGATGACGTCCAAGGACGATCAGAAGGTACTGATGGCCAAGATCGGTGCGGCGCATGGCATTCGCGGGGAAGTGCGGGTCAAACCTTACGGCGATGACCCGCTTTCCTTTGCCGATTATGGCATTCTGACCACCCGGGACGGCAAACGGTCCTTCGAGGTGGAACGGGCGCGGGTGCAGAAGACGGTGGTGATCACCAAGTTCAAGGGGATCGCGGACCGCAACCAGGCGGAAGAGCTGAACGGTGTCGATCTCTTTATCGACCGTGACCAGCTGCCCGAACCTGAAGAAGACGAATTCTACTATTCCGACCTGACCGGCCTCGATGTGCTCGACCAGACTGGCGAGACACTCGGGAAGATCATTGCGGTGCAGGATTTCGGAGCCGGCGATCTGCTGGAAGTCCGGCCAAAACGCGGCCGCAGCTTCTATGTTCCGTTCACGAAGGAATTCGTGCCGGAGATCGATCTGGAGAACGGCCGGGTCAGCGCTTCGCTGCCGGAGGATTACTTCTCCGAAGGAGCTCCTGAGCCTTCTGAAGACGAGCCGGACAGGTAACGCGTTGGCACGGGCTGCAAGCCCATCTTGCGTAGGTTGAGCTCTTCGCGCTCCTCCGCGGGAACGTCCTGGCGAACAGCCTGCCGAACCTCGGAACGCTTCAGCGCAATCAGTGCGACGACCAGTGCAACCCCGATCCCGTTGGCAAAGGCATCCTGCAACGACATTTCGTGGTGGGGAATGAAGCCTTGCACCACTTCACCCGCGAGACCCATGCCGAAGGCGACGACGGCGGAAATACGCAGCCGGCAACAGAACAGCGCATGGATCGACAGGGTCAGAAGTGCGAAAAAGCCGATATGGATGACCTTGTCATAGGGGTGGCCGACGCCGGTGTTGAACACAAGGCCGGCCAGCACGCCGAAGGTCATCAAGGCGAACAGGGGCAGCACGCGGCTCAGGGAAATGTCGAGATAGTGGCGGTCGACATGCACCTGAATGAAACGGGGAAGCTTGAAACGCAGGACTGGAAATTTTGCCACGGCAATAAACCCGATTGAAACGCTCTTGCCACTTTATACTGCGAGCCTTAATCAGAGCTTTCTTTCCGGCGGCTACCCTGAAGAATTCGACAGGTTTTTAGGAAAGCGGTAAACGGCTCGTTAACCAATGACCGGGTTTGGACCCGGGCATACCGGCCAATCAGCAGAACTGACAGGCGTAATGACGTTCAAGGCAACCATTCTGACGCTCTACCCGGACATGTTTCCAGGGCCCCTGGGCCACAGCCTTTCGGGCCGGGCGCTGGACAAGGGGCTTTGGCAGTTGGAAACCAGCCAGATCCGCGACTTTGCAACGGACAAACACCGCTCTGTTGACGACACACCGGCCGGTGGCGGTGCCGGTATGGTGCTCAGGGCCGATATCCTGGCCAGGGCCATTGATGCGGCGGCACCCGCTGAGGACCCGCGCCCGCGGCTCCTGATGAGCCCGCGCGGGGCGCCCTTTACCCAGGACCGTGCGCATGAACTTGCCGAAGGCCCTGGCGCAGTTATCGTCTGCGGCCGGTTCGAAGGGGTCGACCAGCGGGTGATCGACGCGCGCGGTCTGGAGGAAGTCTCCGTCGGCGACTACATCCTGTCCGGCGGCGAAATCGGCGCGCTGACCATGCTGGACGCTGTTGTCCGGCTCATCCCTGGCGTCATGGGCAACATGGACAGTGCGGAAACCGAAAGCTTCGAAGGTGGCCTGCTGGAACACCCGCAATACACGCGGCCGGCCGAGTTCGAAGGCCTGACCATTCCCGAGGTTCTGACCTCGGGCAATCACCGGAAGATCCACGAGTGGCGCATGGCCGAAGCCGAGCGCCTGACACGCGAGCGGCGGCCGGATCTCTGGGATGCCTATATGGCGGATGAAGACGACGTGGATTGAAGAATCCGCATGACAGTGGCGCAAATTTCCTGTATACGCGCGCCGAAGCTGGGTGAAGTTGTGTCTTTTCCTTGGAAAGACCTGCGTCCTGAACCGGACCAAAAGGACCGGAAAATCAGGAAAGTCCAGCCGACAAGCAACATGGCCCAAAGTCGGTGAACCCGTTTCCGGCCAAAACCGGAAAACGCTCTGACCGCTTTGTAATTCAAAAGGGAAATATGCCATGAACATCATCGAGCAGCTCAATGCTGAGGAAATGGCGAAAATCGAAGAGCAGCGCAAGCTGCCGGAATTTTCTCCTGGTGATACCGTTCGCGTCAACGTGAAGGTCACCGAAGGTACGCGTACCCGTACCCAGGCTTACGAAGGCGTCTGCATCGCCCGTTCCGGCGGCGGCATCAACGAGAGCTTCACGGTTCGCAAGATTTCTTACGGCGAAGGCGTCGAGCGCGTTTTCCCGGTCTACTCCCCGATGCTGGAAGGCGTTGAAGTGGTTCGCCGCGGTAAGGTCCGTCGCGCGAAGCTCTACTACCTGCGCGACCGTCGCGGCAAGTCTGCCCGTATCGTCGAAAACACCAATGCTCGTTCCAAGCGCCTCAACGAAGAAGTGCGTGCGGAAGTGGCTGCTGCCAAGGCAGCTGCTGCAGAAGCCAAGGCCGCTGCCAAGGAAGCTGCAGAGAACGCAGCCGAATAAGCCGACCCGGCAAAACGTTTCGAAAAGGCGGTCCTTCGGGCCGCCTTTTTTGCATTTGCGCCAAACCCAGGCGCAGCCCGATGCAAATCCGGGGTTTTGCGCCCCGTTCTTCCTGCGCCGGTCAATCTGAGTTGAATTCAGCTCAACTCGGAACGCTTGACCTTCAGGCGGCGCTGCGTCATTCACTAGCTACGATAAACGAGGATAGACCCTTGCGGCTGGACGCGCCGCGACGGGCATCACCGGGCATTTCGCAAACTTTAGACCGTTTGACCGTTTGCTCGGATGGACCGAGGAGAGACCCATGGCCAACGCACGGACGCTTTACGACAAGATCTGGGACGACCACGTGGTCGACATGCAGCCGGACGGAACCGGTCTGCTCTACATCGATCGCCACCTGGTGCATGAAGTTACCAGCCCGCAGGCATTCGAAGGCCTGCGCATGGCCGGCCGCCAGGTGCGCCAGCCGGAGAAGACGCTTGCCGTGGTCGACCACAACGTTCCGACCACCGACCGCCGTCACGGCATCGATGATCCGGAATCGGCCCTGCAGGTCGACACATTGGCCAAGAACGCGGCGGAATTCGGCATCGAATATTATTCCGAACTCGACATGCGTCAGGGCGTCGTTCATATCGTGGGTCCCGAGCAAGGCTTCACCCTGCCCGGCATGACCATTGTGTGCGGCGACAGCCACACCTCCACCCATGGCGCTTTCGGCTCCCTCGCCCACGGTATCGGCACATCCGAAGTGGAACACGTTCTGGCCACGCAGACGCTGATCCAGAAGAAAGCCAAGAACATGCTGGTGAAGGTCGACGGCAAGATCCCTGCCGGCGTCACCGCGAAAGACATCGTTCTGGCCATCATCGGCAAGATCGGCACCGCAGGCGGAACCGGCTACGTGATCGAGTATGCCGGCGAAGCAATCCGTGCCCTGTCGATGGAAGGCCGCATGACGGTCTGCAACATGTCCATCGAGGCTGGTGCACGCGCAGGCCTGATTGCACCGGACGAAATCACCTACAAGTACATCGAAGGCCGCCCCAAGGCGCCCAAGGGCGAAGCCTGGGACATGGCTCTCGGCTACTGGAAGACCCTGCATTCGGATGCAGACGCCTATTTCGACAAGGTCATCGAGCTGGACGCCGCCAACCTGCCGCCGATCGTTTCCTGGGGCTCGTCTCCGGAAGACGTCATCTCGGTGGAAGGTGTCGTGCCGGATCCGGCCGAAATCGCTGATGAAAACCGCCGCGAGTCCAAGAAGCGCGCCCTGGAATACATGGGCCTGCAGCCGGGCACCAAGATCACCGACATCAAGATCGACCGCGCCTTCATCGGTTCGTGCACCAACGGTCGCATTGAAGACCTGCGTGCTGCGGCGGCCGTCATCGGCAACCACAAGGTGGCAGCAGGCGTCAGCGCCATGGTTGTCCCGGGCTCTGGTCTGGTGAAGGAACAGGCCGAGGAAGAAGGTCTGGACGTCATCTTCAAGGAAGCAGGCTTTGAATGGCGTGAGCCGGGCTGCTCCATGTGCCTTGCCATGAATGCGGACAAGCTGAAGCCGGGCGAGCGCTGTGCGTCGACGTCCAACCGCAACTTCGAAGGCCGTCAGGGTCACAAGGGCCGGACCCATCTTGTTTCGCCGGCCATGGCGGCAGCGGCGGCAATCGCCGGCCATTTTGTCGATATCCGCGAGTGGACGACGAATTGATTCGACCGCATTTCGGTTGATGAGAAAGGGCGTCGCAAGGCGCCCTTTTTGCTTCTCCCCGTAAAACAGTCACAATGACGCAGGGGATTTTGCTTTTGCGTAAATAATTCATGTAGTTAAGAAAAATCCTTTGCCGGGTCTGATCTGGCGACAACTGCACTCAGAAATGATTTTCCCGGGCTTCACAAGACTGTCACCTCGGCACTACAATACTCCCGTCACAAAAGGACTGTTCCGCTGTCCGATTGACCGGATAACGGACATTCCGACAGGTCAACGCGCTGTCAGTTGGCACCTGATTGCTGGAAGTTGATCCAACGTAAGTCGTTAGAGCAACGCATCCGCGTGTGGATTCGGCATGCTCTGGGAATGAGGAGCGGAAGGTGACGATAGCGGTTTCGTCGGGCGCCCATCCGGCGTTGGTGCTCAATGCGGATTACCGGCCTTTGAGCTACTACCCCCTGTCGCTGTGGAGTTGGCAGGATACCATCAAGGCTGTGTTCCTGGACCGGGTGAACATCGTTGCCGAATACGATGCAGCGGTTCGAAGTCCGAGCTTCGAGTTCCGATTACCCAGTGTGGTCTCTCTCAAGACCTTCGTGAAACCCAGCCGATACCCTGCCTTTACCCGATTTAACGTCTTTCTCCGCGACAAATTCCAGTGTCAGTACTGCGGCTCCAAGGATGAGCTGACCTTTGACCACCTTGTGCCGCGTTCCAAGGGTGGTCTGACGACCTGGGACAATGTCATCACCGCCTGCTCCCCCTGCAATCTGCGCAAGTCCAACAAGTCGTGCCAGCAACTGAACATGTGGCCGATGCACATGCCGTTCCAGCCGACCATCCAGGACCTGCACAACAACGGCCGCGGTTTCCCGCCCAACTATCTGCACGATAGCTGGCTGGATTTCCTCTACTGGGATACCGAGCTGGAACCGTAGTCCCCGGTACGTATTGCGAGCCTTCAGGCGGGGTCATCAAAAGCCCTTGTGACGGCTCGAAAGCGTCTGCGTCGGAGCGCCTATTCCACGTTGCAGGCAACTGGCAGTTGACATCCAGTGGATGTATTTATGCCGTTGAATATTTGATTTTAACGAGGCTTTAACCTCGTTCCCAAAGTTCATTCACTGTTTTTTCTTAAAGTGTGTAGTAGCTGTCTTTATCTCCCTTGAGGCGGCGCCATACATGTCTCTTCTTTTCTGGAATTTCAAAATAAACAGACGATTTCTCACGCAACGTGAAGGGGCCGTGCTGCCCATCTTTGCGTTGATGGTGATTTTTCTGATCGTCGTCATGGGCGCAGCCGTGGACGTTTCGCGCACGGTCAACGCCCGTGAGAAGCTGTCTTATGCGATCGATGCAGCCGCACTGTCCGTGGCGGCGGATCTGTCGACATCGCTCATGACGGATGAACAGATCAAGCAGGCGCTGACGGATTCCTTCAAGTCCAACCTGGACGGCGCCGAGTTTCTGACCGAAGCCATCAAGAACCTGACCTTTGTGGTCGATGCGGAAAATGGAACCATCAAGGTCTCCTCGACGGCCAGCCTGCAGAATTACTTCATCGATTTCGGTGGCTACATGATGAAGAACCTGGGTCCGGAGACCTTTGCCTTCGGAACCAGTTCACAGGTCTCCTATTCCAAGTTCAATGTGGAGCTGGCCCTTGTGGTGGACGTCACCGGCTCGATGTCCTCAAGTGACATGAACACGCTGCGCGATGCCTCGACGGCGGTGGTCAACATCCTGCTGCCCGAGGACGTGGAAGAAGACGATGCCAAGGTGCGCATTTCGCTGGTTCCCTACAGCCAGGGCGTCAACCTCGGCACCTATGCAAAAAAGGTGAAGGGCGGCGATTTCTACAGCGTCAGCGGCAACTGCGTCACGGAACGTCAGGATTATTCCACCTATGAGGTCATGCTCACGGACGATCCCTATAACTACTACAAGAAGTCCAGCCCTCCTCCGGCACAGACTTTTTTTGGCGGGGGCAGCAGCAGTTGCTCGTCCACGTCCAAGCTGGTGCCATTGACCAAGAGCCGCTCCACGTTGCTGCCGGCGATTTCCGCTCTCAACAACACTGGCGGTACCGCGGGTCAGACCGGGGTTGCCTGGGGCTGGTACAGCCTGTCGCCGAACTACGCCAACGTATGGCCTGCGGACAGCGCGCCTGCGGCCTATTCAGACGGCGATACGCTCAAGTTCGCGATCATCATGACTGACGGCGACAACAACCGGTATTACCAATATATCGAACAGGAGGAGCAGTGCGGCTGGGTCAAGAAAAACGGCAAGTCGACCTGGCAATGCAGCACAGTGGCCGTGAACGCCTGGCGGGAAACAGGTGAAAGCGAAAGCTACAACAACACCTCTTCCGTCCGCTCACGAGACATCTGTGCGGCCATGAAGGCTGCCAATATCCAGGTTTTCGGAGTTTACTTCGGAACCAGCAATACATCCGCAGGGGCAAAAAACATGCAGTCCTGCGCAAGCCAGGGAAACTACTATCAGGCTGCATCGTCCGATGAACTCATAGGAGCGTTCGCAAACATCGCGCGGAAGATCCAGTCGATCTACCTGTCCAAATAAGACCTGCCGGACGACCGGCCAGCGAAAAGCGTCAGTCTCGATTCTTTCCGATTGGTTTACCAAACGGAAACAACCCCCTATTTTCTACATTCCGTTTAAGGAATTAGGTACTTTTCTAGAGTAACTGTCTCACAAAATGACGAGGCAGTAATGCAGTATTTGAAGCGTCTCATTTGCCGACCCCTGCTTGCAGAGTTTACCGGCGACCGCAAAGCATCCATTTTGCCCATTTTCGGTATGCTGGTGATCCTGATCGTCGTGATCGCGGGGATTACCATCGACGTGTCCCGAACGGTGAATGCGCGCGAAAAACTGTCCTTTGCGATTGATGCCGCGGCACTTTCGGTCGCGGCGGACCTGTCGACCAGCGTCATGAGCGACGACCAGATCAAACAGGCACTGGCGGATTCCTTCAAGGCCAACCTGGCCGACGTCGAATTCCTGGACGAGGCAATCGACAATCTCGATTTCGTCGTCGATCCGGACAACGGCACCATCAAGGTAACGTCCACGGCCTCTCTCAAGAACTACTTCATCGACATGGGCGGATACGGCAAGAGTGCCCTCGGCCCGGAAACATTCAGCTTCGGAACGAGCTCACAGGTCACCTACTCACGCTTTGACGTCGAACTGGCCCTCGTCGTCGACGTTACCGGGTCCATGCGCAACGACATGGATACGCTGCGGGATGCCTCCGAAGGCCTGGTGAACATCTTGATCCCGGATGGAACCGAAGAATCCGAAAGCAAGGTCCGTATCTCGCTGGTGCCATACAGCCAGGGGGTCAACCTAGGAGCTTACGCTTCCAAGGTGAAGGGCGGCCTCTTCGGCTATGCCGACAGCAGCAAATGCGTGACGGAACGCCAGGATTACGACGACGGCGAAGATCTCTACGAAGTTCGCTACACCGACAAGACCTACAATTACTACGACAAGACCGATCCGCCGCCGAAGGCCGTGTTTTACGGCGGTGGCAGCAACAATTGTTCCAGCACGTCGAAGATGATCCCGCTGACATCCGACCGGGACGAGTTGCTCGATGCGATCGCCGACCTGGATGATAACGGCGGTACGGCAGGCCAGACCGGCGTGGTCTGGGGCTGGAACAGCATCTCGCCGAACTATTCGGACGTATGGCCCCTTGCAAGCAAGCCGGAGCCTTATGACAACGAGGATGTTCTCAAGTTCGCGATCATCATGACCGACGGGGATAACAACCGGTACTACGAATACATCGGCGAACGGGAAGAATGCGACTGGGTTTATTCCAGACGCCATGGCTGGCAGTACAAGTGTGAGACGGTTACGATCAATCAGTGGCAGGAACGCAGCGAAAGCGAGAGCTACAGCAACAATTCCTCAACGGCTCAGCGCGCGCTTTGCCAGGCCATGAAGGACGAAGGAATTTCGATCTTCGGCGTCTATTTCGGCACCAGCAACACCTCGGCCGGGTCGAGAAACATGCAGTCCTGCGCCAGCACGGGCAATTTCTACAAGGCAACGAGTTCGGACGAGCTGATCAACGCCTTTGCCAATATCGCCAAGAAGATCCAGCAGATCTACGTTTCGAGGTAATCGAAGCTTTTTGGGACGGGTCGACCAAACTGAAAAGGCTCGCCGGGTGGCGAGCCTTTTTGCATTTCATAGTCCGGAGTGTGCCGGTCAGCCGCGGTTCTGGCGGTTGTCGATCAGGTCGTCGACGACGGTCGGATCGGCCAGGGTCGAGGTGTCGCCCAGGCTGTCGAAGCTGTCTTCGGCGATCTTGCGCAGGATACGGCGCATGATCTTGCCCGACCGGGTCTTCGGCAGGCCGGGTGCGAACTGGATCAGGTCCGGAGAGGCAATCGGCCCGATTTCCGAACGAACATGCTTCACCAGTTCCTTCTTCAGGTCGTCGCTCGGCTCTTCGCCTTCCATCAGCGTGACATAGGCATAGATGCCCTGTCCCTTGATGTCGTGCGGATAGCCGACCACAGCGGCCTCGGAAACCTTCGGATGCGCCACCAGTGCGCTCTCGACTTCCGCCGTGCCCATGCGGTGACCGGAAACGTTGATGACGTCATCGACGCGGCCGGTGATCCAGTAGTAGCCGTCCTCGTCACGACGGCAGCCGTCACCAGTGAAATAGAGGCCCTTGTAGGTGGCAAAATAGGTCTGGACGAAGCGCTCATGGTCGCCATAGACCGTGCGCATCTGGCCCGGCCAGCTGTCCTTGATGACAAGGTTGCCTTCCGTTGCCCCCTCCAGGAACTTGCCTTCCGCGTCGACGATCGCCGGCTGGACGCCGAAGAACGGACGGGTGGCGGAACCTGGCTTCAGGTCGGTTGCGCCCGGCAGCGGGGTGATCAGGATGCCGCCGGTTTCGGTCTGCCACCAGGTGTCGACAATCGGGCAGCGCTTGTCGCCAACTACATTGTAGTACCAGGTCCAGGCTTCCGGATTGATCGGCTCGCCAACGGACCCCAGAAGACGCAGGGACTTGCGCGAGGTTTTGGTGACGTGTTCGTCGCCGGCGCCCATCAGGGCGCGGATCGCGGTGGGTGCCGTGTAGAAGATGTTGACGTTGTGCTTGTCGCACACTTCCCAGAAGCGGCCCGGACCGGGATAGGTCGGAACACCTTCGAACATCAGCGTGGTGGCGCCGTTGGCAAGCGGGCCGTAGACGATGTAGCTGTGACCGGTGACCCAGCCCACATCCGCCGTGCACCAGTAGACGTCGCCTTCGTGATAATCGAAGACATATTCATGGGTCATGGAGGCGTAGACCAGGTAGCCGCCGGTGGTGTGCATCACACCCTTGGGTTTGCCGGTCGACCCGGAAGTGTAGAGGATGAAGAGCGGATCTTCCGCGTTCATCTCCGCCGGTGCACAATGGTCGGACACACGGTCCGCCTCGTCGTGGTACCAGACGTCTCGGCCGGCCTGCATGGCAATGTCGCCGCCGGTACGCTTGACCACGATGACGCTCTTTACCGGCGCTTTTTCAGCAGCCTTGTCGACATTGGCCTTCAACGGCACCTTGCGGCCACCGCGCAGGCCCTCGTCTGCCGTGATCACGCATTCAGAGGCGCAATCCTCGATACGCTGGGCAAGGCTGTCCGGTGAAAATCCGCCGAAGACGATGGAATGCACAGCGCCGATGCGGGCGCAGGCAAGCATTGCATAAGCTGCTTCCGGAATCATCGGTAGATAGATGGTGACGCGGTCGCCCTTCTTGACACCCTGGCCGTGCAGCACGTTGGCGAACTTGTTCACCTCGCGGTGCAGTTCCTTGTAGGTGATGACCTTGTGCTCGTTCGGGTCGTCGCCTTCCCAGATGATCGCGGGCTGGTCGCCGCGCTTTTCCAGGTGGCGGTCAACGCAGTTGGCCGAAACGTTGAGCGTGCCGTCCTCGAACCATTTGATCGAAACGTTGTGATAGTCGTAGGAAGTGTTCTTCACCTTGGTGAAAGGCTTGATCCAGTCCACCCGTTTGCCGTGCTCACCCCAGAAGCCGTCGGGGTCTTCCACGGAACGCTGATACATTTCCTGATATTTGGCATTGTCGACATGCGCCCGCGCGGCAACCTCCGCGGGAACGGGAAATACGGACTCAGTCATGTGAAACCTCCCAGAAACCACAATTGGACCTGCGGTAAGCGAGTTCTCCCTTCCGCGGCCTTGTTTTGCCGGGGCCATTATGCGTATGGCCCCTCAAAGCGTCCAGAACCTAGACTTGGTACTTTAGTCGGCGAGTCTTTGGTCTATGGCAAGGCCTAAGACCTTCAATCTCGTACGGATTTACGCGTATTTCCCGGCGATCACGTCAGCTCAGCCATCCGATCACGATACCCTGGACAAGCAGTACCCCGAGCCAGTGACCGCCGTCGATCAGCGTCAGGTTCCAGGACAGCCCTTGAAAGCGGTGGTTGACGATCTGCGTGGTCATGACGATGCCGACCCAGATCATCAGCGCGGAGATGATGCCGTTCCTGATATCGGTTCCACCGGTGTGATAGATCACGCCCGCAAAGACGAATGCCATGATGATCTGGCAGAAAAAGGCCGTTGCAAAGACAACCGGGTTTGGCCTCGTCTGCTCCTTGGTCAGACCGGCGGCGTTCATCCAGGCCTTGCCGAGGATGCCGTACCAGAGCGCGCCGAACAGGAAAGACACAATGGCGGCCGCAGCAACTGCAATCAGGTTGATACCGTCGAACATCATTGCAGGTCTCCCAACGTCATTTTTTCCTTGGCAATTCTGTCTACTTGCGACTTTTATCACACTTCGGGATTGCAAGTGTCTCTAAATTCGGCCCGTCTCGCCTATCTCCTTTCCGGATAAGGCTTTTTCGAAAATTCATTACAGGAGCCCAAGGTTTCATGCTCTTTTCAAAGCGACCTGTGTTTCGACTTATGGGAGCCGCCCTCATCGGCGGCACGATGTTCATGTCCCCTGCAGGGGCACAGACGAACACACCTTCTGATCTTTTGTTCGTCCTGGATTCTTCCAATTCCATGTGGGGCCAGATCGACGGTACCGCGAAAGCGGAAATTGCCCGGTCTGCCTTCGAAGGTTTTGTTGCCGGTCTTCCGGATGGAACCAGGGCTGGCGTGATGGCCTATGGTCACCGCCGCAAGGCCGATTGCGGCGATGTGGAAACGCTGGTGCCGGTGAGTGAGCTGGACCGCTCCAAACTGGTGCAAAGCGTCAAGGCGCTCACGCCGCGCGGCAAGACGCCGATTACCGAAACACTTCGGCAGGCCGCGGAACTTCTGGCGCAGAACGACCGCCCGGGACGGCTGATCCTGATCTCCGATGGTATCGAGACCTGCGGCGGAGATCCTTGCGCCCTCGCCGAGGCACTTGCCAAGTCCGGTGTCGATTTCAAGGCCCATGTCATCGGTTTCGACATTGCTTCCAAGGCGGATCAGGCCAAGATTGCCTGTATTGCGCATCTGACAGGCGGCACTTACTGGAACGCCAAGGACGCCGACGGCCTGACCGAAGCGCTGAAGGAAAGCGTCGCTGCGGTTGAGGAAAAAGCGCCGCTGCCTGTGACAGTCCTGACAGCGGCGGACAAGGAAAGCGGCCAGCCTGTTTCAGGCCCCGTGCAATGGACAGTGGCCACCGTCGACGACGAGACCGTGGTGGCGTCCGGCATGACAGGTGGCAGCGTCGAGGTCGAGCTCGAACCGGGATCCTACGTCGTCAGTGCAGAACTTGGTGAAAAGGCAGGCGGTGCATCGCTTGAGGTGTCCGACAAGGGCGGACAGCAGACTGTTCTTCTCGACGGCAATCTTCCCGAGGCGCGTGTCACGCCCGCCTCCCCTGAAGCACCTGCAACCTCGCTGCTGGAAGTTGCCTTTGAAGGCCCGGGCCTGGATGGTGATTTCCTGCGTGTCGTCACCCCGGACGGAAACAGGCTCGAACGGGATCTCTGGGTGTATGTGCGCGACGGTAATCCCGCCAAACTGGCCCTGCCAACCCAGCCGGGCGACTATGAAATCGTCTATGTCTGGGCCGATAGCGGTGAACGTGTTCTGGCCAAGGCACCGATCAAAGTGACCGAAGTTCAGGCAATCCTGACCTACGCCCCCGAAGTTGCCGCCGGTCAGCCGGTGGAGATTGCCTTTGAAGGTCCGAACGGGCCGGAGGACTGGATCGGGATCGTTCCGAAGGACGGCACGGTTGACGATTACCAGGGCCGCTGGAAAGGCACTGCCGATGGGTCTCCCGTCACCCTTCAGGCACCGAGCGAAGCCGGCACCTATGACGTCATCTATGTCACCGGCATCGACCAGACGATCCTGACGCGCCAACCGCTAACCGTTGGCGAAAGTGCAGCAACGCTTCAGGCCGACAGCACGGTTGAGGCGGCCGGCAGACTGAACGTGACCTGGAGCGGCCCGAAGGCGCCCGACGACTGGATCGGCATCGCGCCGGTCGGCTCCGACCCTTCGGCCTATGTGACCTACGAACGTCCGGATGGGGACAGTGTTTCGATCATCGCGCCGTTGGCTCGGGGCGATTACGAGCTGCGTTACATTCTCTCGACGTCCGACGGATCGAAGATCCTGGCCAGCCAACCTTTGAAGATCACGGATCCGAAGGTGACGCTGGAGGGCCCGTCCGAAGTTCCGGCTGCCAGCTATGTCAGCGTAAAGGCGAGCGGCCCTGCCAACAGCAGCAACTTCATCGGTTTCGCCGAACCGTCTCAGGATGCCTGGGGTACGGCACCGGGGGCCTGGGAGATTGCGGACAACATCTCCAACGGCGTTGTGGAGGTGCGGACACCGGAAGAGCCGGGTACTTACGAGCTGCGCTTCGTGCTGTCCGCAGGTGACGCGGAAATCGTTGCGCGGCAGACCGTGACGGTGAAATAGCGCGACCGGTCATCAACGAAAATCGGAGCCCGCAGCTGTAAAGTTGCGGGCTTCGCTCTGTCCGGAGCTACTGTTTCAGCCAGACGGAAAGCTGTCCGCAAGGCTCGAAACCGAGTTGCCGATAGACCGGTAGCACGCTTGCATCATTTTCGTAGGTGCAAATCGACCTGTTCGGAAACGGTTCCAGAAGATCATGCAGAGCACTGTAGAGCCAGCTCTTGCGGCAGAAGACGTTTGAAAGGCCAAGGATATCCTTGCCGTCAAGCTTCGGACCGGTGTTGAAGACCGCTCCTGCCTTCACCTTGCCGTCCTTGATGATGGCGGCGAAATCGATGGTTTTGCGTTCCAGCAGTCTGGACGGGAAAACGGCATGGAGGCTTTCGTTCTCGTTCCAGCCCGCCAGCCACTTCTTCAGGCTTTCCGATGTCGCCACCTTGTGCCAATCGGAGCTGATCGGGGCACGTTTGGCACTTGGCGGCGGACGAAACAGCCAGGTGCCGGTAAAAAGCCTCTGAAAGCCGTAAGGTGCCAGGTCCAGACTGTCGAAACTTGTCCTTCACCCCGGCCCCCTGCGGCAAATCGGGCAGCGCGGCATAAAAATCCGCTCCCTGCTTCGGCGACAGGGTGACGATGTTCGGATAGAGCGGCAGGGCCTTGTCCCGAGCGCACCAGAACCCTGCATGAAATTCGGTTTTCGCACCTGCGGTTTTCAGGACCGCATCGCACCAGAGCGCATTGTTATGCGCGCAGGCATCCTGTCTGCCAGCGATCATTCGGCCATCAACATCGAAGATTTAAGCGTTCAGCCCACCCTTTTGGACGATGAAGTCTACCACGGATTCGACGCCCTCTCCCGCCTTTGTATTGGCGAAGACAAAGGGTCGTTCCTTGCGCATCTTCTTTGCATCCCGGTCCATGACCTCCAGATTGACGCCGACATAGGGCGCAAGGTCTGTCTTGTTGATGATCAGGAGATCGGAGCGCGTGATGCCCGGCCCGCCTTTGCGCGGAATTTCCTCGCCGGCGGCAACATCGATCACGTAAATCGTCAGGTCGGCGAGCTCTGGTGAAAAGGTTGCGGCGAGGTTGTCACCGCCGGATTCGATCAGGATCAGGTCGAGATCCGGGATGCTTTTGGTCAGGTCCGCCACGGCGGCCAGATTGATGGAGGCGTCTTCACGGATTGCCGTATGCGGGCAGCCGCCGGTCTCGACACCGCGAATGCGGTCACTGGTCAAGGCCTGCGAGCGCATCAGGGCTTCGGCGTCCTCGCTTGTGTAGATGTCATTGGTGATGACGGCGAGCGAGTAGCGGTCGCGCATGGCCTTGCACAGCTTGTCGGTCAGCGTGGTCTTGCCGGAACCGACGGGACCGCCGATGCCGACGCGCAAGGGACCATTTTGGGAAGTCATGAACGGAACAACCTCGAATACTGGGTTTCATGTGCCATGGAGGCGATATCTGCAAGGAAGGTGGAGGTGCCGAGATCGTCAAGACCTGCCGCCTCGGCCTCTTCTGCAATTTCGAAGATCACCGGTTCCAGACCTGCCAGCACCTTCTGGCCGTCGCTCTGGCCAAGCGGCACCACCCGCACGGCAACGGAAATCAGATTGGCCGCGAAAGCATGCAGGAAACAGTGAAGCGCGGCATCCACCGGCAAGCCGTGAGCCGCAGCTGCCAGTCCCAGCACTACCGGGTAAGGCCAGGAGGTGTTTTCCTCGCCCGCGAATTCGTGAAACAGGCGTGTGGCCTCGGTGCCCGCTTCCGGCATCCAGCTGTTGCACACGGCTCTGAAAAAGGCGCTGCCCTGGGCACTGGATTCCAGATGCCGCTCCCTGGAGGGTTGCAGGGCCAGCCCCAGGTCACGCAGCTCGTCAACGGTCGCTCGTTCTCCCGCAAGAGCGGCCCGGTAGGTTTCCTTCAGCAGGATGGCGTCGCTTCGTCCAGCGCCGAAGCGGAGGATTTCACGCAGCCAGACGCCAAGTTCCGCCGCACTTGCCACCCCGCCCTGCTCGATCACCTGTTCCAGCCCGTGGCTGTAAGTAAAGGCGCCGATGGGAAAGGCTGGCGACAGAAAGGCCTGCAGCCGGTAAAGCGCCTGGGGCGACAGGGGTAATCGGGGCGTTGAGGGCTCAGTCATGGGAATGCCCGGACCCATGGTCGTGACTATGCCCGTGCTCATGGTCGTGCGAATGACCGTGACCATGATCGTGGCCGTGGGTGCGACCATGGCCGTAGGCGCCGCCTTCCGGGTCGAAGGGCGCGGATAGCCTGGTCAGCCGGCCGCCGAGCTTTTCCACCATGTCTTCAATCACGTGGTCCCGCCGGATCCGCAGGGTGTTGCCCATGAGCTGTGTCGGCAGGTGCCTGTTGCCCAGATGCCAGGCGATCTTCACCAGGTGGGCGGTGTCGTCGGCGTGAATTTCGACCACTGCCTCAGGTTCTGCGAGAACTTCGACGATCCGACCGTCTTCAAGTTCCAGCCCGTCGCCATGGCGCAAATGGATCGCCATCGGTTCATCCAGCAGGAAGGTCAATCCGGCTGCGCCTGTCAGGACTGCCCTGCGCCGATACCGGTCTTCCCGGTCAAGCGTGACCCGGTCGGTGACATCGCCGGTCCAAGTTTCGGCCTTGTGGATTTTCGCGACGCGGATCATGCGGCTTCCATCACCTTTGCCATCATGGCCTGGAAAGCGGGACGCTCCCTGAGGCGTTTGAAATAATCGTAGACCGGACCTTCTTTGGGCAGGTCGAATTTGGCGGCCAGTGCCCAGCCGGAGCAGTGCCCGACGATGATGTCGGCAATGGTGAAGGTTTCGCCCATGGCATAGGGACCGTCACCGATCAGCGTTTCCAGCGTTTTCAGGCCTTGCTCGAATTCGCGCCGGCAGACGTCCTTGACCGCCGGAACACGGACATCTTCGGGATGGATGAAGGTGTTCTTCGCAGCGGTCCAGAGCGCGCCTTCCAGCACATCGACACCGAACTGGGTGATGCTGTCCTGACGGGCGCGATCAAGAGTTCCGGCAGGAAAGGTAAACCGGCCGTGCTTGTCGGCCAGATAGGTACAGATTGCGACGGAATCGGTGATGACGGCGTCACCGTCGACCAGCACGGGCACCTTGCCGCTTGGATTGAGCGCCTTGACGGTATCCGACTGCGGCAGAGCCGGGTCAACCTCGTAGGGTTCGCCCAGTTCCTCAAGCAGCCACATTACCCGCATGGCGCGGGTCCGCGGAAATCCGACGATCTTATACATGCCTTTCCTCTCCCGAACGCGTTCTTGCGGAGCTTAGAACAGGAAGTAGCGCTGGGCCATCGGCAACACTTCGGCAGGTTCGCAGGTCAGCAGTTCGCCGTCGGCGCGCACCTCGTAGGTTTCCGGATGCACTTCGATCTTTGGCATCATGTTGTTGTGAATCATCGACTTTTTGGAGATTCCGCCACGGGTGTTCTTGACCGGAAGCACCAGGCTGTCGAGACCTGCCTTGTGCTTGACGCCGGTGTCATAGGCCGCCTGGGACACGAAGGTGACACGGCTGTGCGTCAGCATCTTGCCGTAGGAGGCGAACATCGGCCGGTAATGCACCGGCTGCGGTGTCGGGATGGACCCGTTCGGATCGCCCATCGGAGCGGTCGCGATGGAGCCGAGCTTCAGCACCAGCGCCGGCTTGATACCGAAGAATTTCGGGTCCCAGAGCACAAGGTCGGCCAGCTTGCCGACCTCAACCGAGCCGATGTACTCGTCCAGGCCATGAGCGATGGCCGGGTTGATGGTGGTCTTGGCCATGTAGCGCTTGACCCGGAAGTTGTCGTTCTCGCCGGTTTCATCCGAAAGGCGGCCGCGTTGCACCTTCATCTTGTGCGCGGTCTGCATGGTGCGGATGATGATTTCGCCGACGCGGCCCATGGCCTGGCTGTCGGAGGAGATGATCGAGAAAGCACCCATGTCATGAAGAATGTCTTCCGCCGCAATGGTTTCCTTGCGGATGCGGCTTTCGGCAAAAGCAACGTCCTCCGGAATGTCCTTGTGCAGGTGGTGACAGACCATGAGCATGTCGAGATGCTCTTCCAGCGTGTTGACCGTGTAAGGCCGTGTCGGGTTGGTGGACGACGGAATGACGTTGGGTTCGCCAACCACCTTGATGATGTCCGGTGCGTGGCCGCCGCCGGCGCCTTCGGTGTGGAAGGCGTGGATGGTGCGGTTCTTGAACGCAGCGGTGGTGTTCTCGACAAAACCGGACTCGTTCAAGGTGTCGGTGTGGATCATCACCTGGACGTCGTATTCATCGGCAACCGACAGGCAGTTGTCGATGGTTGCCGGTGTGGAGCCCCAGTCTTCGTGGATCTTGAGGGCAGCAGCCCCTGCCATCACCTGCTCTTCCAGCGCGGCAGGCAGGGAGGCGTTG
This sequence comes from Labrenzia sp. R5_0, assembly GCF_017743835.1. NCBI lineage: Bacteria > Pseudomonadati > Pseudomonadota > Alphaproteobacteria > Hyphomicrobiales > Stappiaceae > Labrenzia > Labrenzia sp. R5_0. Next base: position 212,521 of record NZ_JAGHRK010000004.1, read on the forward strand.
CCCTTGCCGGCGAAGATAAGGTTCATCGGAAAGCTGTCGGCAGCCTGAAGCATCCGGGTGATGTGCCACGGGCCGGGCGTACAGGTGGTCGCGTTGGTGCCCGTTGCCGGACCGGTGCCACCGCCGATCATGGTGGTCACGCCGGAGCACAGGGCTTCATCGATCTGCTGCGGGCAGATGTAGTGGATATGAGCATCGATCGAACCTGCGGTGAGGATCTTGCCCTCCCCGGCGATCGCTTCCGTGCCGGGACCGACGATGATGTCGACACCGTTCTGGACATCCGGGTTGCCGGCCTTGCCGATGCCGACGATCCGGCCGTCCTTCAGCCCGACATCGGCCTTGACGATACCCCAGTGGTCGATGATCAGCACATTGGTGATGACCGTGTCGACGGCGCCGGCGGAACGGGGTGCCTGGGACTGGCCCATGCCGTCGCGGATAACCTTGCCGCCACCGAACTTCACCTCGTCGCCATAGGTGGTGAAATCCTTTTCCACCTCGATGATGAGATCGGTATCCGCAAGGCGCAGCCTGTCGCCGGTTGTCGGTCCAAACATGTCCGCATAAGCGGCGCGGGGCATCTTGTAGGCCATATCTAGTCTCCAATCGGCGATCAGAAATCGGTGTGTTTAATTCGCGTAGTCCTCAACCGTCGCATCCAGATCCTCTGTGCGTTTCATGGTGAGGACGATCAGGCAGTTCCGGTACAGTTCGTTGCCGCGTGTGCCGCCCCTGAAGGGGAAGCTGTAGGCGGTGCAATCCTTGTCGGCGTAGGTTTTCCAGGCGGCCTGGGCATCGTCGAGGCTGGCGGGGGCGCCCTTCAGGTGTTCCGGCAATTCCGCATCGATCTCGACCAGCCGTGCACGCAGCCGGTCGAAGGCCTCCTTCAGGCGCGTGTCAGCGTCTTTCAGGGCCTTGTCGGCACAAAAGCTGCGTTCGGCTTCGGTCAGCGGATAGCCGCAGTCGATGTTGTCATTGACCTTTTCTTCCTCAGCAACCGCCGTGCCGGCGGTGGCCAGAAACAGGGCTAAAGCAGGAAGGGTCACACCGCGCACAGGCATCAATTCCCCAGACCTTCGCCGAGCTGTCTCAACTCGTCGATGCGGTTGCGGGTCAGATCTGCGCGGCAGCCGTAGACCAGCATGGGTTCCATGGTTCCGCCGCGGGCCAGAAAGCCGTAGGCGTCGCAGGCCTTGTCACGATAGGGGATCCAGGCACGCTGGGCCTCGCGCAATGTTTCGACCGCCCCTTTCAGCCCTTCCGGCAAATAAGCGTCGGTCTCGGTCATCTTTTCCATTGCGGATCTGTAGACCGCGTTCAGCTCCGCATCCGCCTTCAGCCAGTCGATGTTGGCACACTGGGTCATCTCCGACTGCGTCATGGCATTTTCGCAGTTGGGTGTTTCCTGCGCGGCGACAGGTCCGGCGAGCAGAAGACCGAGCCCGATCAGCGAAAACGAAAGAGATGATGCGGATCTGATCACAATTCGCCCATGACCTTCTGGTTGAAGCCGTAGACCGTGCGGCTGCCGCGATAAGGCACCAGTGTCACGGATCTGGACTGGCCGGGCTCGAAGCGCACGGCTGTGCCTGCCGGAATATCCAGGCGCATGCCGCGGGTCTTTTCCCGGTCGAAAGACAGGCCTTCATTGGTTTCGAAGAAGTGATAGTGGCTGCCGACCTGGATCGGCCGATCACCCGTGTTGGCGACTTCCACCGTCACGGTCTCAAGGCCTGTGTTCAGTTCGATTTCGCCTTCGGCGGGAAACAGTTCTCCGGGGATCATGCGCGTCTCCTTGGAAATTGCGGTCAGCGGATCGGTTCGTGCACGGTCACGAGCTTGGTGCCGTCAGGAAAGGTGGCCTCGACCTGAACATCGTGAATCATCTCGGACACGCCTTCCATCACCTGGTCGCGTGTCAGTACCTTGGCGCCCGCGGACATCAGGTCGGCAACGGTGCGCCCGTCACGGGCCCCCTCGACAACAAAATCGGTGATCAGGGCGACAGCTTCCGGATGGTTCAGCTTCACGCCCCGCTCCAGGCGGCGGCGGGCGACCATCGCGGCCATGGAAATGAGCAACTTGTCCTTTTCGCGGGGCGTCAGGTTCATGAAAGAAAGTCCTCCAAATCAGCAATACCAGACGCGCGGCAGCGCCGTCATTCGGTATCCGGTGAGAAACGACATCAGGGCCGTGCGCAAGCCGCGGCCATCATTGGACACAAACCGGGTTATCAGCAAGCCGTTCCAGGCGCTGGCGGCCGCCTGGGCGGTTCCATCCGGCAATGTTTCGATCAGCTCTCTTGCCCTGGCGAGCCGGTCTTCGGCATCGGCGGAGCAATCGACAAAGGTTGCCGCGGCCAGGGCGCCGGCGGCCGTAGCCGGGCCGGTCAGCGAGTCGGCCGGGTCGCCATCCAGCCGGATGTCGTCAGCAAACACCAGCTTCCCGTCCCGGCGGATGCGCCAGCTGTCGCGGTAGAATACGGACTTGACCTGCTCGCCCATCGCCTTTCGGCCAAGGACGAAGGATTCGACCATCATCAGCCTTGCGTCACCTTCCAGGTCCGCCTGCAGCGTGCGGCGAAGGCGCGAGGCGTTGAAAAGGATGGTTTCCTGGGGCAGCCATTCCAGGGTCGCACCGGGTCCGACCGTGAAATGGCCGCTCACCTGGGCGGTGCCGCCCGGGCTGCGGTAGGCACGTTCGGCCGTCTGGCTGGTCACAATTACGTGTACACCGGCGTCAGCGCCGACTTCATAGTCGAGCTGGTCACCTCCGGTGAGACCACCGGCGGTGTTGATGAGAACGGCTGTTGCAGGGGTATCATAGACCTTCGGCAGGCGAACCTTGGCCGACCCGCTCTGATACAGATCGGTCAGACGGGTTTTGCCATCCGGCGCCGAAAAACGCACCTTGCCGATGCCTTTCACGCGCTGCAGAACTACGGCTTTCCCGCCCGTTTCTGATGCCAGACCAGCATCATACATTGCTTGACCGCCCCCCCTGCGGGCTCATTCAGTCATTGTTATTTTTCACATCTGTTCAAATTGGTCCAGACCGTCGCCGGGCCGCAATGGGCAATATGCCCTCGGCAATCTTAGCAAGAGCCGGGCCAAGGCCGGCAAGTGGAAAGGCAAGACGACACCGGCGAAAAAAGTCCCTGTTTCCCGCAGCTTATCAATGCCTGCTCGCAAAAGTTGCTCAAAAATAAGGCAATTGCAAGAAAGATTGGCGTGGAGTGGATTTGAGGAAGGGGTTGCTCTCGCGCCGATGTTCCGGTTTTTTAAGAAGACAGCAGCTATTCATACTGCCATTGCCCAATTGCGACGTGTCATCCGCTGGATGACGAGCGAGGGAAACCGTGTTTTTGAGCCCGATTGGCCGCCTGACTTCCGTTTGTCTGACCGTAACCGCTCTTGTGATGAGTCTGGCCATGAGCCAGGCACGGGCGGATATAGGTGCCTATGTCCTGATCGACGCGAGTTCCGGCGCTGTGATCGAGCAGGAAAACGCCACGCGCAAGTGGTACCCGGCCTCACTCACCAAGCTCATGACGGCCTATGTCACCTTCAAGGCGATCCGCGAAGGCCGCGCCTCGCTCGACAGCGCGGTGGTGCAATCCAAGAACTCCGCGGCCGAACCACCCAGCAAGATGGGGTTCAAGGTCGGGACGCGGTTCACTGTCGACACGGCGCTGAAGATCATTCTGATCAAGTCGGCCAACGATGTTGCGGTAGCGCTCGGCGAGTCGATCGCGGGATCTGAAGCCGGCTTCATCGCCATGATGAATGCGGAAGCTCAGCGCCTGGGAATGTCCAATACCCGGTTCTACAATCCGCATGGTCTGCCAGACAACCGGCAGGTGACCACGGCGCGGGACCTTGCCATTCTGGCCCTGGCGCTGCGCCGGGACTTTCCGGAATCCCGAAACTACTATGACCACCCGGGGATCCGCTTCGGCAAGAAGACCCTGAGGTCGGCCAATCGGGAATTCCTGCTGCGCGTGCCCGGCGCCAACGGCATGAAGACCGGCTACATCTGCAATTCCGGGTACAATGTTGCCGCCTCCGCGACGCGCGGCAACAAGACCTTGATCGCGATTATCCTTGGCGCGGGTTCCGGTCTGGAGCGCACCGCCTTTGCACGCCAGCTTTTTGACGAAGGGTTCCGCAAGCGCGGCGGCCGTAGCATAACGAGCCTTTCGGGCACCAGCGGCAATCCGCCGGCCGACGGTTACTGCCGGCGCAACAAGAGCCCAGGTCCCAAGGGTTACATGGCCCGGTTCGACATGGAAAAGGAAAAGCAGGGCGGGTTCCTGTTCTTCGCCAAGGCCAACAAGTCCGATGAGGACAAGCTCGACGACAGCGGTTTCAAGCTGTCCAACGGCAAACCGGACTGGGCAAAGATCCTTGATCGTACGCTCGGCCCTCGCCGAATTGCCTACCGTCCGCTGGATGTCGGCCTCGGCAACCCGAAAGGGTCGCCTTCCGTCAGCCCGGGCACCGTTCCCGCCGGTGCCGCCAGCGAAGCGGTCGCAGCCATCGCGGGCGAGGATATTGCCGCGGAAGACGTACCGCTGCCGGTCGCCAATCCCGTGCGGCGGGCAGAAAACGAAATCCGGGCGAAGATGCAGCTGACGGCCAATGCCAAAACCGCAGGCGCAATTCCGCAGGGTGGCGATACCGTGTCACGCCCGGGAGCCGCGGTTGAACTTTCGAAATCTTCACCCGGATCGATCTTCCGCAAGGGTCTGGATTTCACCGTTCCGGTTCCTTCCCCAAGTCCTCGCAAGTAATTCGATTTCCAGATCTTTGACGGTGCCGATGATGTAGCGTTGCGGTTAACGGAGTTAACCTTTTATTTACGCTACTCCTTAACACTGCAGTAAGCATTTTTCTGGCAAAGGCGTGCTCCCTGCCGGACCTCTAAATGCCACTGCGGCACAGAATATGCCGGTACAACAGGTCGAGAGATCGCATGATGATTGAACCGAGATCCACCGCCACCATCAAGGCTCTGGCCAGCCTTGCGGAACTTTCCGCCAATCAACTGGAGGAAGGGGTTTCGGTCGACCATGTGATCGCCACCTTGCGAAAGGCGGCGGAGGCTGTCCGGCTCGTGGTTGATGTCGAGGCGGAAGAGGAACTGGACGACTTCGAGTTCGAAGCTGACAGCGACACAGACGTGGAAGCCGAACTGGAAGCGTCTGAAGCGGACATCGTCCAGGATCTGACCCCGATGGATCTGTCCGAGGACGAGGCCGACAGGAAAATTGTCGCCCTCGACAAGAAGGACGCCGAAGCGGCCTCCGAAGAAGAAGACATCATCCTCAACGCGGGGTGATTCGGCGTCAGCCGGACATTTTTCCAACTGAACAAGCCAACGTGGCGGGACCAGCATTTGCGCTGACCCGCCTTTCTGCCTATGTGTCTGCGGAAAGTCCGCCGGGTCCGATCAAGGACCGGCGAATGCATCTGGAGAGATACCATGGCCTCGCCGACACCGGTTGCCGAAGGACAAAAAACCAAGGGTCCGAAGCCCCCCATTCCCCTGTCAGTCCTGACCGGGTTTCTGGGGTCAGGCAAGACAACGCTCCTCAATCGGATCCTGAAGGACCCGTCGATGGCGGACACAGCGGTCATCATCAATGAATTCGGCGAGATCGGGCTCGATCATCTGTTTGTCGATCAGGCCGGCGACGGCATCGTGGAGCTTGCCTCCGGTTGCCTGTGCTGCACCATTCGCGGCGATCTTGTGACGACGCTCGAAAACCTATTGCGCCGACTGGATAACGGCCGCATGGACAGGCTCAACCGGGTGATCATCGAGACGACGGGTCTGGCGGATCCGGCGCCCATCCTGCACACGGTCATGCTGCATCCCTATCTGGTGATGCGCTACCGGCTCGACAGCGTGATCACGCTTGTGGACGCGGTCAACGGTCTGTCGACCCTCGACAATCACGAGGAAGCGCGCAAGCAGGCCGCTGTTGCCGACCGGCTGGTCTTCACCAAGACCGATCTCGTTCAAGGCGAAGAGGCGCGGGCCTCCTTCGACGCCCTCAAGCAGCGTTTGCAGCAGCTCAATCCCGGCGCCCGCAGGCTGGACGCGCAAGCAAATGATGCGACGGTGGAAAATCTTTTCAACGCCGGTCTTTATGATCCCAAGAGCAAGATCCCGGACGTGGCTGCCTGGCTGAACGCGGAAGCCTACGAAGACCAGCAGCATGACCACCATCACGGTCACGATCATGCACATGGCCATTCGCACGGGCATCACCACGGCCACGACCATGCCCATGCTCATGACGTGAACCGGCATAGTGATGCCATCCGGGCCTTTACCCTGTCGACAGATCGACCGGTGCCGGCGTCCGCGCTGGAAATGTTCCTCGATCTGCTGCGTTCGGCGCACGGACCGAAACTGCTTCGGGTGAAGGGTATCGTGCAGCTGGCCGAGGATCCGGAAAGGCCGGTCGTCATCCACGGTGTCCAGCATGTCTTCCATCCGCCCGCGACACTGGAGGCCTGGCCGGACGCGGATCACAGAACCCGCATGGTGTTCATCACCAAGGACCTGCCGGAAGGGTTCGTCAGGCGCATGTTCGAGGCCTTTTCGGGCGCCTTGCTGCCCGATACGCCGGATCACCAGGCCCTGACCGACAATCCGTTGGCGGTGTCGGGCTTTACCAGTCCGGTGAGGTAGGCGGCAGATCCGCAATACCCCGGCGCTCTCCAATGGGATCCCTCATCCTGAGGAGCCGCGAAGCGGCGTCTCGAAGAATGGGCGGCACCCACAGGAACAAGTGGCCCATCCTTCGAGACGGGCCTTAAGGCCCTCCTCAGGATGAGGCTCTGGGGTTTTGAGTAGCTGCCAGCGGTGACTGCACCATCGTCTCGGAAACTCAATCTTTCTTGCGCAGGCGGATCAGTCCTTCCTGGGCGGTCGAGGCGATCAGGGCCCCGTCCCTGGTGAACAGAGATCCGCGGTTTATCCCGCGTGAGCCGGAAGATGAGGTGCTGTCGGTGGCGTAAAGCAGCCAGTCGTCGGCGCGGAAAGGGCGGTGAAACCACATGGCATGGTCCAGGCTGGCGGCCTGGATCTTCGGGCTGAAGACGGACGTGCCATGGGGAAACAGCGAGGTGTCCAGCAACGTCATGTCGGAAGCATAGGCGAGGACGCAATGGTGCATGCGTTCGTCGTCCGGTAGTGGGCCTGTCGCACGTACCCAGACATACTGCTGAGGTGGCAGGGGCTTCTTGCTGAAATAATGGGTCATGTCGACCGGGCGCATCTCGATCGGCCGCTCGCGTTCCCAGTAGCGGCGGATGTTTTCCGGGGCCATCGACAGGAATTTTTCCTTCAGTTCCTGTTCGCTGGGAAGATCTTCAGGCGTCGGAACGTCCGGCATGTCGATCTGGTGCTCCAGCCCCTCTTCATGCACCTGAAAGGAGGCGGACATGGAAAAGATAGCTTCGCCGTGCTGGATCGCGACAACGCGCCGTGTGGTGAAGCTGCCACCGTCGCGGATGCGGTCGACTTCGTAGATGATGGGGACTGACGGATCGCCGGGCCTCAGGAAGTAGCCATGCAGGGAATGGACGTGACGGTCTTCCACCACGGTGCGCGAGGCGGCAACCAGCGCCTGGCCGATCACCTGCCCGCCAAATACGCGTTGCCAGCCGACCTGCGGGCTGCGACCACGGAACAGGTTGCGTTCCAGTGGTTCCAGGTCGAGAATCTGGAGAAGATTATCAATGGCCGTGTTCATCGGCGCGATCCCTGTTAGATAGACGGCAGGTGATTTGGTTCGAGGCTTGGAGCCCCGGCACCGCACTCTTGGACGGCAGTTGACGTTAAAGTCAAGATGCCTTTAGGGAAACCGAAGGCAAGGAGAAGAAGACGATGGCGAGGAAAAAAAGCGTCCCGGACATGTTCGATGTCGTGATCGCAGGCGGCGGCTATGTCGGCCTGTCTCTGGCGGTGGCGTTGAAGCAGGGCGATGCCGGCCTCACCTGTGCCGTGGTCGATCCCAAGCCGATGGAAGACCTCCACAAGGATCCTCGCGCCTCAGCCATCGCGGCAGCTGCCTCACGCATGCTGTCGCAACTCGGCATCTGGCAGAAGATTGCGGGCGAGGCCCAGCCGATCAACGAAATGATCGTCACCGACAGCAAGCTTCGCGATGCGGTTCGCCCGGTCTTCCTGACGTTCGGCGGCGAGGCGGCGGAGGGTGAACCCTTTGCCCACATGATGCCGAACGGCGTGATGATGCCTGCGCTCTACAAGGCGGCCAAGGCGCTTGGCGTGAGCTTTTTCGCACCGGGAACCGCGGAAACCTTTCGCACTCATCCAGACCACGTCGAACTGGCGCTGGAAGACGGGACCCTTCTGAAAAGCCGGCTGCTCGTTGCAGCCGACGGCGTGCGCTCCCGCCTGCGCGACCTTGCCGGTATCCGGACGGTCAACTGGGACTACGGCCAGTCCGGCATCGTCACAACAGTCAAGCATGAACGGCCTCACAACGGTCGGGCGGAAGAACATTTCCTGCCTGCCGGACCATTTGCGATCCTGCCCTTGCCGGGCAACCGGTCGTCGCTGGTCTGGACGGAAAAGACAGCGGACGCCGACCGGCTTGTGCGGTCTGACGACTTTACTTTCGAACTGGAACTGGAACGCCGTTTCGGACATCACCTCGGCACACTGGAGCTGGACGGTCCGCGCCGGGCCTATCCGCTCGGGCTGAAGCTGGCGCGTGATTTCGTCAAGCCGCGCTTCGCCCTGATCGGCGATGCCGCCCATGGCATTCATCCGATTGCGGGCCAGGGGCTCAATCTGGGCTTCAAGGATGTCGCGGCACTGGCCGAAGTGCTGGTGGATGCCCGCCGTCTGGGGCAGGATCTCGGCGGTTTCGACGTTCTGGAACGCTACCAGCGCTGGCGCCGGTTCGACACGTTCCAGATGGGCGTTGTCACCGACGTACTGAACCGCCTGTTTTCCAATGACAATGACGTGTTGCGCGCCATGCGCGATTTCGGACTTGGTATTGTGGACAGGATGCCGGGCCTGAAAACGCAGTTCATCAAGGAAGCTGCCGGTTTTGCGGGGCCGGTGCCGAAATTGCTTTCCGGCGAACCTATCTGATAGGAGTTGGATCGGACCGTCTTCCACTCCGCAGGATTTCCATTTGATGATTGCCAATCCGGAGAGTTTTTCCGCGCACCGGTCGATCCTGATTACGGGCTGTTCCTCCGGCATCGGCCTTTCGGCAGCCCACATCATGCGCGGGCGCAACTGGCGTGTTTTTCCGACTGCGCGGAGCCAGGCGGATGTTGACGGGTTGAGCAATCTTGGTTTCGAAGCCTTTCGCCTGGATTATGAGGATCCGGACAGCATCGAGGCGACGGCAAGCGAAGTTCTGCGGCGGACCGATGGTGCGTTGAGCGCGGTGTTCAACAATGGCGCCTATGCGGTTCCAGGTGCGCTGGAAGACCTGCCAACGGAAGCCCTGCGGTCGCTTTTCGAGGCGAACTTCATCGGCTGGCATGATCTTACCCGCCGGTTGGTGCCTTCAATGCGCGCCAACGGTTCCGGGCGGATCGTGCAGTGTTCCTCCGTACTGGGGTTTGTGGCACTCAAGTATCGCGGAGCCTACACCGCTTCCAAATTCGCGCTTGAAGCCTATTCGGACACGCTTCGCCAGGAACTGAAAGGCACCGGCATTCACGTCAGCCTGATCGAACCCGGTCCTATCGATACCCGGTTCACGCAAAACGCACTGGCGAATTTTCAGCGCTGGATCGGCGAGGATGGTCTGCAGGCGTCGCGGCATCGTAAGACCTACGAAAAGCGCCGCATCCGGATGGAGGCGGGAGAGCCCGGGCCGTTCAAGCTGCCGCCAGAGGCCGTGGTCAAACGGCTGGTGCATGCGGTGGAAGCAAATCGGCCGAAAGCGCGCTATCATGTAACAATTCCGACCACCGTCATGGCGGTGGCCAAACGGGTGCTGCCGACCAGTCTGCTCGACCGGTTCTGCATCTGGGCTGCCGACGGCGAGGAATAGCTGCCTGCCGACAGGTGGCTGCGCCGGACAGTGGTGAAACAAGGAAAACGAAATGGCAGATCTGATCAACTTTCTCATTCCCGTCGGCCTCGCCGCGGTTGCACTCGTGTTGCTGCTCGGTATCTGGAACATGTTCCGTCACGGGCCGGCCAACCGCTCGCAGCTCCTGATGCGCTGGCGTGTCGGTCTTCAGTTTCTGGTGATTGTCCTGGTGATGGGCGGTCTCTACTTTTTCGGCACCGGCCACTAAGACAAGATAACCGGACACTACTGGAGGAACTGGGGGCACAATGGTTGTTCTGAACAAGATCTATACGAAGACGGGTGACGACGGCACGACCGCGCTGGGTTCCGGAGAACGGCGCCGAAAGAGCGACCTCAGGATCGAGGCATACGGGACCGTCGACGAGACCAACTCCGTGGTTGGTCTGATTCGCCTTCAGACCGGGCAGTCTGCGCCGGACGTCGACCAGACGCTCGGCAGGATCCAGAACGACCTGTTCGACCTGGGGGCCGATCTTGCAACACCGGAAACGGGTGAGGACCTTGGGTACGAGCCGCTTCGGATCACCGACGCCCAGGTCACGGCGATCGAACAGGCGATTGACGTCCTCAACGCGGAGCTCAAGCCGCTGCGTTCCTTCGTGCTGCCGGGTGGCAGTCCTGCCGCTGCCTACCTGCATCTGGCTCGCACGGTCTCGCGCCGGGCAGAACGTCTGATGGTGGAACTGGCAGCCCGCGAGCAGATCAATCCCGCTGCCGTGCGCTACATGAACCGCCTGTCGGACTATTTCTTCGTTGCCTCGCGGTACCTGAATGAAAAGGGTGAGCAGGACGTTCTTTGGGTGCCTGGACAGAACCGTTAGGTCAGTTCCCCTTGCCGGAGGCCTGGCGCTGAATGTTCATTCCCCTTCACGATCACAATCGGCTGGTCCATGTTCCCCGCCCCTTTGTGAACCTTTTCCTGATTGCCGCCAACATCCTGATCTTTCTTCTGTATCAGGGTGCGGGGTCTCAGCAGGCGGTGGCCGCGTCCTCCTATTCCTTCGGCCTTATCCCGGTTGTCCTGTTCGATATCCGGGATCTGTCGCCGGAGCTGCAGATGCTGCCCGACTGGATGTCGGTGGTCACCTATGCCTTCCTCCATGGCGGCTACATGCACCTCATCGGCAACATGCTGTTCCTGTGGGTGTTCGGCGATAATGTCGAGGATGCCATGGGGCATCTGCGTTACCTGGTCTTCTATCTGCTGTGTGCGATAGCCGGCGGGTTGGCCTACGCCTCCATCGACGTCAATTCAGATGTGCCGTTGATCGGGGCGTCCGGCGCCGTTTCAGGCGTTGTTGCCGCCTATCTGATGCTGCACCCGCGGGTGAAGGTGTGGGTGCTGGCACTGGGCCGGATACCCTTGCGCCTTTCCGCCGGATGGTTGCTCGGCGGCTGGATCCTTTATCAGATCGTCAATGCCGTGATTGCGTCCGACAGCGATGTCGCCTGGATCGCGCATATCGGCGGCATGGCGGCGGGTGCCGTGCTGATCTTGTTTTTCCGGCGCAGGGGTGTGCCCCTGTTCGACCGAAACATCGCCTAGGCACAGTTTTCAAAAAGAATGCGGACCGGTCAGGAAACTAGGCTGCTTTCCAGACAGCATCGGCGGTGCGGCAGGCGACTCCCCGGCGGCTGATCATTCGACCGTCAGCCAGCTTGATCCGTTCGCGGTAGGAGCGGCAGAAGTCGCCCGACGTATTTTTCCAGGTCTTCAGAGGCGTAATTGTGCCGCTCGCTCCACTCGAGGGGTTTCTCCAGCTTCGGTCCTTGCCGGAAACAGACTTCTCCAGCGCAGCCTGAAGCGTGGTTTCAGCCCGGTATTTGTCCGATGCTTGCAGTTTTGAAGCCGGTTTGCGGGTTTCCGCCGCGGCGGGTTCCTGCAGGGAGACAAGCGTGTCCTGCACTGACGCCACGGAACAGCCTGTGAGGATATTTGCCAAAAAAAACAGAAAAAACGTCCCTTTCGGAACGTGAAACCCACGAAAAATCAAGTCCGATCCCGCCTCTTGGATCTATTGCCAGCCGTTGGAGATAGCCTCCCGTTCTTCCCGCGCGCTGAGGGACCCACCAGAAGGCTCGCTATCACCATTAAACTGACGCCCGCCAAAGATGCGATCTAAAAAACCGCCTGAACCGGACTTTTGTGTGGCAGAGCTAAAAGAAGTTCGTTCTGACGAACCGCCGGACGACGAACCGCCGGATGACGATCCACCCGACGAAGAGCGGGAGGAGGAAGGAGAAGAGGAGCCTCCGCTGCGACCGGAGTTGCCTTTGCTTTCCGAGCTTCTGCCGGCCGATTTGTTTCCTGCCGAACTGTTACCGGTGGAGCTTTTTCCGCTCGAACTGTTACCAGTTGAGTCGCCGCCGCCCGAACGGCTGCCACCTGTGTCGCCGCCACCGGAACTGCTGCCACCGGTGCTGTCACCGCCGGAACTCTTGCTACCGCTGTCACCACCGGAGCTCTTGCTTCCGCTGTCGCCGCCGCGGTCTCCACGTTCGCTGCGGCCTCCACGGTCACCGCGTTCGCTGCGACTGCCGCGATCACCATGCGAATCTGCGGCCGCGGCAATGCTGTCCTTCATGTCGAACAAGGGGCTGAAGTAGACAAGAGAGAACATCATTGCCGCAGCTGCAACACCCGGCAGTATGCGAAACATCGCAGAGAGGCGGTCTTGCAATGTAATCTGGCGGGCGCGTTTCATCTGATGCGATTCAATTCGTAATAAGGGGTTTTTAGCGGTCGACGAGAGCGGTTTTACGACCTTCGCACGCATAACACCTGGGCAATCTTTGTTCTTCCCGAAGATAGTCTAAAAAAAGTCGGGATCAAAAGGTCTCCTTACGTGTTGTCTCGCTGAGAGCGGTTTTGCGGAGAACTCCTTGCCTGAAGATACGTTAAAGACGGAGATGATCCGTCTGCTCCCGAAGCTGAGGAGTTTTGCTTTAAGGCTGTGCCGGAATCCGGATCAGGCAGACGATCTGGTGCAGATGACATGCGAACGTGCAATCCGATCGCTCGACCAGTTCGATCCGGCCACCCGGCTCGACAGCTGGATGTTCCGGATTTTGCAGAATCTGTACTTCAATTCGGTTCGCGACACCGCAAACCGGGCCAGGCTTTTCGACCTTGCCATGCTGGATTTCGAGGAAAGCTACGACGGCGCGAAAGCCGCCGCCGACAGCCTGGAACTCCAGAAAGTGCAGGATTTCATTGGCGAGCTGGAAGAAGACAACCGCGAGGTCCTTCTGAAGATCGCCGTTGAGGGCAGAAGCTACAAGGATGTGGCGGATGAACTCGGTGTTCCGATTGGAACGGTAACCAGCCGGCTTGCCCGCGCAAGACTGAAACTGCGCGAGTGGCTGGACACGAACGATGCCCCGCAGGGCGTCAGGCTGCGCAGCATGCCAGGGGGTATGTGATGACATTTGATGAAAAGCGCGAACAGATCCTGCTTGCAAAGGATATCGGCAAGATCCTGGACGAGGAAGGTTCGGAAGAGGAGCGTGCAGCTCTGCTTCGCCGGATCGAGGCGACAGGTGGCGGACATGATCTGCTGGAGCAGATGTCCAAGGACAATACCATTCTGCAAAAAGCGGTTGCCGCGCCGGTGCCTGACGAATCAATGGCACGGTTCGAAGCACTCATCGAAAAGGAATTCGCCAAGCGCGAAGGTCCTGCGCCCCGTCACGCGCATGCGTCCTGGACAGGCGTGCTGATCCAGATCGCCGCCGCACTTGTGATGGTTGCCGGCACATTCGGCTTTACCACCTACTGGATGCAGACGCGGATGGACAGTGCCGTGTCTTCTCTTGCAGCACATATGGAAACTGAGCGGATGCTCCTGGCACAGACCGTCCAGGAAGCGCTGGAAACGAAAGTCAGCGGCGAGCCCGTGTTCGTTGGGCAGGAAGGCGACTGGCGCGAGATCCTGACACCGATCAAGACCTACCGCAGCAAGAGCGGGCACTGGTGCCGCGAGTACCTTCGCGAGACCACCTTCAGCAGGCTGGACCTTTCCATTCGTGGCACGGCCTGCCGGGACGAGAACGGCACCTGGGTGACCGTGTTCGCCGAACCGGTGTCCGACAAGTTCTCGCCGCAGACCCCCGGCATCTGACCGGGGACCAGGAAAACAGAGAAGTCGCCGCGTGTTGCCGTAACAGGTGCGCGCGGTTTCTTTTTTGTACTGAGCCCCGGTTTTCCACGCATTGTTGCGTTGCCGAACTATCATCATTGCGACGCATGTTTTTCCAAGCCCGGCAAATTGCCGCCTTAGACCTTTTACCGCAATTGACAGGTGCCGTGTCGGTCAGTACCGTCCCCCGCCATGCGCCACGATTGGCTCAATTCTGCCGTTTGTAACCTAGCGTCATGAGGGCAGAGAGCCGGAGAATGCGGTGCGGTGAAAGCCGGCCCAGCAAGAGGTTGAGACCAAATGAAGATCCTCGTACCCGTAAAACGGGTCATCGACTACAACGTGAAGGTCCGTGTGAAGGCGGATGGTTCTGGCGTCGATCTTGCCAACGTCAAGATGTCCATGAACCCGTTTGACGAAATCTCCGTCGAAGAAGCCCTTCGGCTGAAGGAAGCGGGCAAGGCGAGTGAAGTGATCGTCGTGTCCGTCGGGCCGCAACAGGCCACCGAAACGCTGCGCACCGGCCTTGCCATGGGCGCCGACCGCGGCATTCTGGTGAAGACCGACGACACCACCGAGCCGCTGGCAGTCGCGAAGATCCTGAAAGCGATCGTCGAAGCCGAAGAGCCGGGTCTCGTGATCCTCGGCAAGCAGGCGATTGACGACGACTGCAACCAGACCGGCCAGATGCTGGCAGCCCTCCTCGGTTGGAGCCAGGGCACGTTTGCCTCCAAGGTCGATCTGGGCGACGGCACTGTCGATGTCACCCGTGAAGTGGATGGCGGCCTGCAGACCGTAAAGCTGAAGCTGCCGGCCATCGTGACCACGGACCTGCGCCTCAATGAGCCGCGCTATGCGTCCCTGCCGAACATCATGAAAGCGAAGAAGAAGCCGATCGACGAAAAGTCTCCGGCCGATTTTGGTGTCGACACCACGCCGCGCCTCACCGTTGTCACCACCACCGAGCCGGCATCGCGCCAGGCCGGTATCAAGGTCGGTTCCGTTTCCGAGCTGGTCGACAAACTCAAGAACGAAGCCGGCGTCCTTTAAGACCCGTCGCAGGAGGATAAAACATGACAACACTTCTTGTGGCCGAATACGCCGGTGGCGAACTGAGCGATGCCACGGCAAAGGCCCTGACGGCTGCCGTCGCTCTTGGTGCCGACGTTCACGTGCTGGTCGCCGGCAAGGGCGTTCAGGGCGTTGCGGATGCCGCGTCCAAGCTTTCCGGCGTCGCCAAGGTTCTGCTTGCTGAAAGCGATGCGCTGGAGCACCAGCTGGCCGAGCCGACCGCCGATCTGATCGTCGGCCTCGCAGGCGATTATGACGCGATCGTTGCCCCGGCAACCGCCAACGGCAAGAACACCCTGCCGCGCGTCGCAGCCCTTCTGGACGTGATGCAGATCTCCGACGTGACGGCTGTTGTCGACGCGGATACTTTCGAGCGTCCGATCTACGCGGGCAACGCGATCCAGACCGTGAAATCCGGCGATCCCAAGAAGGTGATCACCGTGCGGACCTCCACGTTCGCGGCAGCGGAAGCAGGCGGTTCTGCCGCTGTTGAAACCGTTGCGGGAACGGACGGTTCGGGTCTATCGGAATTCGTCGGCGAGGAGCTTTCCAAGTCCGACCGTCCGGAACTGACGTCTGCCAAGATCATCATCTCCGGCGGCCGCGCGCTCGGTTCTTCCGAGAAGTTCCAGGAAGTCATCATGCCGGTGGCCGATGCCCTCGGCGCGGCGGTTGGCGCATCGCGCGCCGCTGTCGATGCGGGCTACGCCCCGAACGACTGGCAGGTCGGCCAGACCGGCAAGGTGGTCGCTCCAGATCTCTACATTGCCTGTGGCATTTCCGGTGCCATCCAGCACCTTGCCGGCATGAAGGATTCCAAGGTGATCGTCGCGATCAACAAGGACGAGGAAGCTCCGATCTTCCAGGTCGCGGACTATGGCCTCGTGGCGGATCTCTTCGACGTGCTGCCGGAATTGAAGGCTGCCGTCGAGTAACACCTGCGGCAAATTGATCACGGACCCCGGGGCGAATAACAGTTTTCGCTCCGGGGTTCTTGCTGTTCGGCGCAAGACTTGCCAAAAATAGCCGCAACCCGTCCAATCGGGATGTTTTCTAAAGATCGGATTTTCAGGATGGCAGTCGAAATCAAGAAAGTCGGCGTAATCGGCGCTGGTCAGATGGGCAGCGGCATTGCGCATGTGTGTGCACTTGCGGGCTTCGACGTGGGATTGAGCGATCTCTCCATGGAACGGATCGAATCCGGCCTGGCTTCGATCAACGGCAACCTGGCGCGCCAAGTGTCCAAGTCCATGATCACCGAGGAAGAGCGCAACGCGGCGCTGGATCGCATCAAGGCAGCCGAAGACCTCGATCTTCTGCGTGATGCAGACCTGGTGATTGAATCCGCCGTCGAGAACGAGCAGGTCAAACGCAAGATCTTTTCGCAGCTTTGTCCGATCCTGAAGCCCGAAGCGATCCTGGCGACCAACACTTCGTCGATCTCGATCACGCGTCTTGCCGCTTCGACCGATCGTCCGGAACGCTTTATCGGCATCCACTTCATGAACCCGGTTCCGGTCATGGAGCTGGTCGAGCTGGTGCGCGGCATAGCCACGGAAGACGAGACTTTCGAAGCCTCGAAAGGGTTCTGCGTCCGTCTCGGCAAGCAGATTGCCGTCGCAGAGGATTTTCCGGCCTTCATGGTCAACCGTATCCTTCTGCCGATGATCAACGAAGCAATCTACACGCTCTATGAAGGCGTCGGTTCTGTTGATTCCATCGACAAGGCCATGCGTCTCGGGGCCAACCATCCGATGGGGCCGCTGCAGCTTGCGGATTTCATTGGCCTCGATACCTGCCTGTCGATCATGCAGGTGCTTTACGAAGGTCTGGCGGACACCAAGTATCGTCCGTGCCCGCTGCTCGTGAAATATGTTGAAGCAGGCTGGCTCGGCCGCAAGACCCAACGCGGTTTCTATGATTACCGCGGCGAGCACCCGGTTCCGACCCGGTAATCGGTTCGCCAGCCACCGCAGAAGCCCCGGTAACAATGAACCTAGCCCGCTATTGCCTGACCAGCGCCACCCCGGACCCGGGCAAGACGGCGCTGGAACTGGTGGGGGCCGGTGGCGCCCTTCTGGAAACATGGAGCTATGGCTCGCTGACGCGGGCCGTTCTTTCGGTTGCCGCGGGTTTGCGTGCCACGGATCTTTCGTCCGGTGACCGTATCCTTCTCAGGATCGGTCACTCCAGCGATTTTCCGCTGGCGTTCTTCGGGGCAATTGCGGGTGGTTTCGTGCCGATCCCGACGTCTTCCCAACTCACTGCATCCGAAGCTGACGCGATCCTGGCCGATAGCGGCGCGCGGATGGTGCTGCACGACGGACATACTGTGCTGCCGAACGCGGGCAGCGCGACGTTGCTGGGTCCAGAGGCCTTGGTCGAACTGAAGCAGGCAAAGCCGGGAGACTTTGCGGAGACCCACGCTGACGCCCCGGCTTTTCTTGTCTATACGTCCGGTACCAGCGGCACGCCGAAGGGCGTCCTGCATGCGCAGCGCGCCGCCAGTGCGCGCCGGCCCATGTATTCCGGCTGGTATGGCATCGGCGCTTCCGACCGACTGCTTCATGCCGGAGCGTTCAACTGGACCTATACGCTGGGTGCCGGCTTGATGGACCCCTGGGCCAATGGCGCGACCAGTGTTGTTTATGACGGGCCTCGAGACCCGGACCTCTGGCCGGACCTGATGACAGACACAAGGGCGACGCTGTTTGCCGCCGTGCCCAGTCTCTACCGGCGTATCCTGAAGTATGGCGCTGTTACGCCCGCCTCCTTTCCCGATCTTCGCCACGGCCTGACGGCCGGAGAAGCGCTTCCGGCAAGTCTTTATCGGGAGTGGAGGGAACGCACCGGCCGCGAACTTTATGAAGCGCTCGGCATGAGCGAGATCTCCACCTATCTCTCCAGCAGCCCCAGCGTTCCGGTAAAGCCGGGTTCCCCGGGCAAACCCCAGGAAGGCCGGAAGGTTTCCATTCTCAGCGAGTTGGATGACACGCCGGTGCCGGTGTCCGGAACGGAGACAGGGCTTCTGGCTGTTCACAGGGATGAACCGGGC
Organism: Labrenzia sp. R5_0; assembly: GCF_017743835.1. Taxonomy (NCBI): domain Bacteria; kingdom Pseudomonadati; phylum Pseudomonadota; class Alphaproteobacteria; order Hyphomicrobiales; family Stappiaceae; genus Labrenzia; species Labrenzia sp. R5_0. The sequence goes on from NZ_JAGHRK010000004.1 coordinate 230,894, forward strand.
CTGATGCTGGGATACTGGAACCGTGCCGAGGAAACAGCGGCCGCATTCAGGGGCGACTGGTTCCTGACCGGCGACAGGGCGCGTACGGATGAAGACGGCTATTTCTGGTACGAAGGCCGTGCTGACGATCTGATGAACGCTTTCGGCTACAGGGTCGCTCCGGAGGAAGTGGAGCGGGTGCTGGCAGCGGACCCGCAGGTGCAGGAAGTGGCCGTGACGGCGGTGCCTGCGCGTGAAGGTGTCAGCCTGATAACGGCCTTCGTGGTGCCGGTCCTCCCCGGACAGCTGGATGCCGACAGTCTTGCCGCTCATGCGGCAGAAAACCTGGCGGAATACAAGCGTCCCAAGGTCTACAAGGTGCTGGAACAGTTGCCACGCACACCGTCCGGCAAGGTCCGGCGCAGTGTCTTGCGGGAGGGGCACTGACATTCGTTAACACCTGATTAAGGGTAGGGGGTTAGGGTGGCCACAAGCTCAGGAGTTAATGATGGACAGCGTTGGCATTGCCACGACATTCGTTGCGCAGACCCAGGCACAGACAGCCCAGACGCTTCAGACAGAGATGATGAAGATGGCCGCCCAGCAGGACGCCAATCTGGTGGCGCTGCTGCAGCAAGGGGCTGACAATCTTCAGGCTCAACAGGCTACACCACCTCCCGGTCTCGGCGGACGGGTAGACGTCAGCGCCTGATCCCGTTCCTTTGCAGTTTTGTTAACGGCCCGTGCGGATTTGCCCCGCACGGGCCGTTTTTGTTGCTCCGCCGGGTGTCTTTTTTCGGGTGAAACCTGAAAAGCACCTCTCGAAAGATGCTTCTGAAAGTTCCCGTCTTTCAAATGCTTATCCATAATTACGTAAAGTTTTAAGAAAAATATTCTGATCAATTCAGTATTTGAGTCAGCAACTCTGACAGTTGTTTTGGAAATTTACCTTTGAATTCAGGTATTTCATACAAGATGAAGTTTGAAATCGTATCCAAGGATTGGAACGACCATGCCTGAAGCAATAGGATATGGAGCATCCCAGGCGTATCAGCCGAACCAGGCCAACACGCGTGCGGGCCAGGTTGCAGAACAAGCCGAAGCGTTCAAGACCAAACGCTCTGAAGCTGCAGCCGTGATTGCGCAACGCCAGGCGAGTTTCAGCACGAACCGGGCAGAATTCCTGAGCCGGCAAGCTGAGCAACTGGAAAATCGCGCGGAAACGCGTCGGCTGGAAGATGGTGTCGGATTACAGGTCAACATCCTGGCCTGATGTGACGCATCTTCCGGATAAGCCGACTGGAAGCATAAGACGAACGAACAAAAGCCGGAGCGCCCGATTGTAAGGATGACGGGTGACCAACGGCTGCGGACAAGCCTCATCACCACGGCGAAGGAGTAACCCATCATGCCGAGTGCTATCGACAGTTCCTCTTCCTCGGCCGCCTACAGCGCTGCAAGTGTTCGCAGCGAACTTGCTGCCAATGCGGTAAGGGACCAGAACCAGCAGGAACGCCAGGTTGCCGAGCGGCTGGAGCAGGCCCAGGCGACCCAGGAAGAAGATCGGCGCGAGTCGCGCCGCATTCCAGGTCTGGGCAACGCGGTCGACATCAGCGTCTGATCCGGCGGAGGGTCACCTCCACCGGCTTCGAAAGGGCTGATGATCTTGATATTTCTGGCGGCAGCCGGACGTCAGGCGTCCGGGGCCGCCATTGCGTTTTTAATAAGCGCCTTGGCCTCGCCGGAGGCCCATTCGGCGGGGCCGTACATGGTGCCGATCTCGCAGCCCTTGGGGCTAACCAGAATGGTTGTCGGCAAACCGGTTGCCCGCGCAACCTTGCGCAGATCCTTCAGAAGATCGTTCGAACTGTCCTGATAGAAGGTGAGATTGCCGACGCCGATCTCGTTCAAAAAGTCTTTCGGCTTTTCCGGTCCGCCCCGGTCGAGATTGACCGCAACCACCTCGAAATTGTCGTCTCCCATCTCCGCCTGCAGCTCGTCCAGGGCCGGCATTTCCTTGCGACACGGGGCACACCATGTTGCCCAGAGATTGAGGAGCACTGTCTTGCCGCCGAAGTCCGACAACGCCATCTGCTGGTCGTCGGGCCCCTTGAAGGTCAGGTGCTGAAGGTCCAGCGGCGCGCTTGCCGGAAGGAAGGCGGCCACTTCTCCAGTGGCAAATGGCTTGGCCGCCGCCGCAAAATCGAGCGCAGCCGAACAGCTTTGCGCACCGGCGATGTTGCCATTCGGTCCAGCGATCACGTATAGAGCCGCTACGGCGGCCACTGCACCCGCAAGCCCGGCGGCAACAATGCCGCGTCTGTTGGTTTTCGCTGGTTCGGTTGGCTTTGTCATTCGTTCACACCCCGCAAGGGGGCGCCTTCTAAGGGACAGGACATGAGCAATCGCATGTGGGGAGGCCGGTTCGCTGAGGGACCGGACGCCATCATGGAGGAGATCAACGCCTCCATCGACTTCGACCGGAAGCTATATAAGCAGGACATCGACGGCTCGAAAGCCCATGTGCGCATGCTCGCGGAAAAAGACATTGTGACGCGGGACGATGCCGACAAGATCGTTCAAGGTCTAGACACAATCCTGTCAGAGATCGAAAGCGGCAAATTCAAGTTTTCCCGCGCGCTTGAAGACATCCACATGAACATCGAGGCGCGCCTCGCCGAGCTGATCGGCCCGGCTGCCGGACGCCTGCACACGGCGCGCTCACGCAATGACCAGGTGGCGACCGATTTCCGCCTGTGGGTGCGCGACACGCTCGATACGCTCGACGACCAGCTGGGTGAGCTGATGCAGGCCCTGGCGGAAAAGGCGGAAACCCATGCTGCCGACGTCATGCCCGGGTTCACGCACCTGCAGTCGGCCCAGCCGGTGACCTTCGGGCACCACATGCTGGCCTACGTCGAAATGTTCGGCCGCGACCGGGGCCGTGTACGCGATGCGCGCAAGCGCATGAACGAATGCCCGCTTGGTGCAGCGGCGCTAGCCGGCACGTCCTTCCCGATCGACCGGCACATGACCGCCAAGGCGCTCGGTTTCGACCGTCCGGCTGCCAATTCGCTCGATGCCGTTTCCGACCGTGATTTCGTCATCGAGGCGCTGGCGACGGCATCTCTCACAGCCATGCATCTGTCGCGCCTTGCCGAGGAAATCGTCATCTGGTGCTCGGCGCAGTTCGGCTTCGTGAAACTGTCGGACAAGTTTTCGACCGGTTCGTCGATCATGCCGCAGAAGAAGAACCCGGATGCGGCGGAACTGGTGCGTGCCAAGTCGGGCCGCATCTACGGTTCACTGCAAGCGCTTCTGGTGATGATGAAGGGCCTGCCGCTCGCCTATTCCAAGGATATGCAGGAAGACAAGGAGCAGGCTTTCGACGGCCTGGCCAGCGTTTCCCTGGCTCTTGCGGCCATGACCGGCATGATCCGCGATCTGGAGCCTGTCACCAAGGCGCTGAAGAAGGCCGCAGGCTCTGGCTATTCGACTGCAACGGACCTTGCCGACTGGCTGGTTCGCGTTCTCGGTCTGCCGTTCCGCGACGCCCACCACGTGACCGGGCGCATCGTGGCGATTGCCGTCGAGAAGGGCATCGAACTGCACAAGGTTTCGCTGGAAGAGATGCAGGCGGTGGAGCCGAAGATCACCAACGAGATCTTCCAGGTGCTCTCCGTCGACAAATCCGTACGCAGCCGAACCAGCTATGGTGGCACGTCGCCGGTAAACGTACGCAAGCAGGCACGCCGCTGGCTGAAAGAGCTGGCCAAGGCCTGATGGCCCATTGAAGGTCGGCATTCCCCGCAACACACGGCGCGAACTGGGTCTTGCCGAACGCGCCGTGTCATGCGAGGAGAAGGACCGGTATGTGACTTTGTAAGAACTCCCGTGTCCGCCCGGACGCGGGGCAGTCGATCCAAAAAGGCATGATGGTGATGACAATGCGGTTCAAAACCCTGGCTCTGGTCGGTCTTTGCCTGAGCGTGACCCTGGCAGGGTGTGGCCGCAAGGGCGGGCTGGAAAACCCGGGAGCGCCTGTGCAGCAGGCGGACGCCGCGGTTGATCCCGCTGTGGCAGCACCGGTGCAGCCGGAAGCGCCGCAAAGCGACAAGCCTTTTTTCCTGGATTTCATGATCCGATAAACCATGCGCGCAGCGGCAGAGCCGGCTGCGCATCGGAGCGAGCCGGCTCTGCCGAGGCAACCGATACGCTCCATCGTTTCAATGCCGATCAGCTTCCGCACGGTCTGGTAACACCGACCGGCCCTGAACCTGATCCAGCCGCATGAGGGCCGTCCCTTGCATCACTTCGATTACAAGAATGGCGAGCTGTTTGCCGAAGACGTGGCGATCGAGACGATCGCGCGTGAAGTAGGTACGCCGTTCTACTGCTATTCCACGGCAACGCTCACCCGTCACTACCAGGTGTTTGCCGCCGCATTCAGCGATATCCCGTCGCTGGTCTGCTATGCGATGAAGGCAAACTCCAACCAGGCGGTCCTGAAGACGCTTGCACAGCTGGGCGCCGGCATGGACGTTGTGTCGGAAGGCGAATTGCGCCGTGCACGGGCAGCGGGCGTTCCCGCGTCGAAGATCGTCTTTTCCGGGGTCGGCAAGACCGAGGCCGAACAAGCCTACGCGCTTCAGGAAGACATCTTGTGCTTCAACGTGGAGTCCGAGCCCGAGTTGCGCCAGCTTTCACGGGTCGCCACTGCAATGGGCAAGACCGCTCGGGTGTCCATGCGCATCAACCCGGACGTCGATGCCAAGACCCATGCCAAGATTGCGACCGGCAAGGCCGAGAACAAGTTTGGTATTCCCTGGCAGCGTGCACGTGACGTTTATGCCGAGGCAGCGGCTCTGCCCGGTATCAAGGTCACCGGCATCGACATGCACATCGGCTCGCAGATCACGGAGCTGGAGCCTTTCGACAACGCATTTGCGCGTCTGGGCGAACTGATCACGGATCTGCGCTCGCAAGGCCACACGATCGACCATGTCGACCTCGGTGGCGGACTGGGCATCCCCTATATCACCGATAACAATCCGCCGCCGCATCCGGACGCTTATGCCCAGGTGGTCAAGAAGCATGTGCGCGAACTGGACTGCAAGGTCATGTTCGAGCCGGGCCGCATGATTGCCGGCAACGCCGGCATCCTGGTCACCGAAGTTGTCTATGTGAAGGAAGGTGCCGACAAGAATTTCGTCATTGTCGATGCCGCCATGAACGACCTGATCCGTCCGACGCTTTACGAGGCCTATCACGAGGTTCGCCCGGTGCGCGAACCGGGGGAAGAAACAGACCGAATCAAGGCCGATATCGTCGGTCCGGTGTGCGAAACCGGTGATTTTCTGGCCCAGAACCGGGATATGCCCAGGGTAGAAGCCGGGGAAATGCTGGCGGTCTATTCGGCCGGCGCCTATGGCGCAGTCCAGTCCTGCACCTACAATTCGCGGCTTCTGGTGCCCGAAGTACTCGTAAATGCAGACCAATTTGCCGTTATCCGGCCCCGGACCAGCTACGAAGACCTACTCGGTCTGGACCGGATTCCGGACTGGCTCAAGGGTTCGTGAACAGATCGGCTGACAATTAGTTGAACCGACAGGTTGCCGGACAGCCCGCTATGCCTCACCTTATTGTATGGTGGGCAGGTCCAGCGGGCTGCGTTTCCGGAGAAACGGGCAGTTCGGGGGGCAAAACCGGAGGTGCCATTGAGCCCGAGCGACAGCGATCCCGATCAAGAACGGCAGATTTCTTCCGAGACCTACGGCTGGCGGGCCTTGATCCGATCCCGGCTGGACAGCCTGGTGCGCCAAAGCCGCCGTGCCTTGTTTATCGAACGCCTGTGGCGTGCTTTGCTTCCGGTGCTGGTGGTACTCGGCCTGTTTGTCGGGGTGTCCTGGCTTGGTCTGTGGCTTGTTCTTCCTGCCTGGGCAGGCCCGCTCGGACTTCTGGTATTCGCTGCCGCCACCGTTTGGGCGGCGCGGGATCTCTTCCACCTTGCCTGGCCGACGCGTGAGGATGCGCTCTCCCGGGTCGAGAAATCTTCTGGCCGTACCCACCGTCCCCTGACAACGCTTGAAGACGAATTGTCGGTCGGTGCGAGCGATCGCGAAAGCCAGGCGATCTGGGCCCTGCATCAGCGCCGCACAGCCGAAGCAGTCGCCGCGATCCGTTCGAAAGCGCCGGATCCGCAGGCCTTCCGACGCGATCCCTGGGCGCTTCGCGTCCTGGCCGCCAGTGTGCTTCTGATCGGGTTTTCGACAGCCAGTGGCGATCATTTCGGCCGGCTGGTCTCGGCCTTTCAGAACCCGTTCAAGACAGTGGAACCGCCCAGCCGTCTCGATGCCTGGGTCACGCCGCCGCTCTATACCAGCGAGCCACCGATTTACCTGACGGGCGAAAGCGCCCAGTTGCGTGATCCGGGTGCGCCGATCTCCGTGCCGGAAGGGTCGATACTTGTGGTCCGCACGCAAGGCGCACGTGATCTCAAGATGACCTACGCCCGTGCGGAAGACACCGAGCCTCAGGTGATCGAACCTGAACTTGGGACAGAAACGGAAGATCCGGATCTGAAAACGCTTTTGCCGGTTGAACGCCGGCTCGAGCTGGAAACCACCGGTATCGTCGAGCTGCTCAACGGCGAAGAGCCGATGCTGAGCTACGTCTTCGCGGTGAAGCCGGACGATGCACCGGATATCCGGCTGACGGACGATCCTGAAGAACAGCTCAGCGGTGCGCTCAAGTTTTCCTATCTTGTGAATGACGACTACGGCGTTGTGGCCGCCGAGGCTCGCATCGCGCCCCTGCCAAATCCGGACAACAACAACCGGGCTCCGCGCCCGCTTGTGGAGGCGCCCCAGTTCCCGCTTTCACTGCCGCCGCGCGCCGGCACAGCCAAGACGGCGGAAACCATCCGGGACCTGACGTCGCATCCCTGGGCCGGTTCTGAAGTCAATCTATCGCTGCTGGCACGTGACCAGGCCGGTCAGGAAGGGCAATCGCCCGCGTATCGCATCACCCTGCCCCAGAGACGCTTCGGCAAGCCTCTGGCCCGCGCTGTCGTCGAACAGCGCCGTAATCTTGCGCTTGATGCCGAAAGCCAGAGCGAGGTCATCATTGCGTTCGATGCCCTGATGCTGGCGCCGGAAATGTTCGACTTCAAGCCGCGCAACTATCTGGGCATGCGCTTTGCCTACGGCTCTCTGGTGAACGCGAGGACCGACGAAGACCTGAAGGCCCTGTTGCCGCTTTTGTGGGACCTCGCCCTGTCGATCGAGGACGGTGACCTTTCCGCAGCCGAACGCAAGCTGCGTGATGCTCAGGAGGCCCTGCGCAAGGCGCTGGAAGAAGGGGCGAGCGACGAGGAAATCGCCAAGCTGACCCAGCAACTGCGAGAAGCCCTGAACGAATACATGCAGGCACTGGCCGAGCAGATGCGCCAGAACCCGCAGGCCATGCAGCCTTTCGACGGCAACCAGCAGACGCTCAGCGAACAGGACCTGAGCGAAATGCTGGACCGGATCGAGGAACTGGCGCGTACCGGTTCCCGTGATGCCGCGCGCGAGCTGCTGGCACAGATGCAGCAGATGCTGGAAAACCTTCAGGCCGGTCGACCGCAGATGATGCCCAACAGCATGTCCAGCGAAATGATGGAGATGCTCAACCAGCTGGGTGAAATGATCCAGCGGCAACAGCAGCTGATGGATGAAACCCACAAGTTCAACCAGGATCAGCAGCAGCAGCGTCGCGGTCAACAGCAGCAACCCGGTCAGCAACAGCAGGGCCAGGGACAACAGCTGACCCAGGAGCAACTGGAACAGATGCTTCAGCAGCTTCAGGAGGGCCAGGGTGACCTGGCACAGCGGCTGCAGGAACTCATGGACCAGCTTAGCCAGAACGGCATGGGCCAGAACCAGGCGCTGGGTGAAGCCGGCGAGTCCATGGGCGAGGCTCAGCAGTCCCTGGGAGATGGACAGGGTCAGCAGGCGCTCGGCGAGCAGGGCGACGCCCTGGATGCCCTTCGGCGCGGCGCGCAGGGCCTGACGGAGCAGATGATGGGTCAGGGCGAAGGCCCGGGATCGCCCAACGGCGCGTCGCCGATGGACGAAGACCCTCTTGGCCGTCCGCGGCGCACCGAAGGCCCGGACTTCAACAACCGGGTGCGTATCCCTGACGAAATCGATGTTCAGCGGGCGCGCCGGATCCTGGAAGAGCTCCGCCGCCGCTTCTCCGATCCCTCCCGGCCGCAGCTGGAGCTCGATTATCTGGAACGGCTCCTGAAGCGGTACTAGGCCCGTTTCTGACAAGGTTTCATGACCCCGCTTCGGCGGGGTCAGTTGTTTTTGACGGTGATGTTCGTGTTTGTGGCCCATCCTTCGAGACGCGCACACGTGCGCTCCTCAGGATGAGGTTGTCTTCTTGGGGGGAGGCCTTTTGTAGCCCCGTGGAGAGCCCAGCCACATTCGGATATTTCTTTGCCGCAAGATCACCCTCATCCTGAGGAAGGGCGAAGCGCTGTCTCGAAGGATGGCCGCTTGCTCAATTCTCTGTGTTCTGAAGGAATACGGTGACTACCGGCATGATCAGCCCAAACAAAAACCCCGCCGAAGCGGGGTCTTGGGTTTCGGAATTGCGGCGGCAGGCCTTACGCGTAGCGGCGGGTTTCGCTCGGCAGATCGCCGGAAATGGCGTTGCGCACGGCCTTGCGGATATCGGCCAGCGAAAACGGCTTGGTGACCACGTCATGGACCAGGGATTCCAGGCCATTGGCCCGTTCACGCTGGTCGGCAAAGCCGGTCATGAGGAGGATCGGCAGCCGTGGATAGTCGCGCGCCGTATGCAGAGCCAGGGCGATGCCGTCCATGACGGGCATCTTGATGTCGGACAGCAGCAGGTCGAAGCCGCCCTTCTCGCGGGTCAGAACCTCGACGGCTTCGCCGCCATCCTCGGCCGCTTCAACGGAATGACCGTCAAGCTCCAGGGCACGCTTTACGAAGCTGCGGACAGCTTCATCGTCTTCAGTAAGAAGAATGCGAGCCATGCTCACTCTCCTGTGTTGCCGTCAGCCGCTCCGTCGTCCGGGGCGACAACGTATCCAATATAGGGCAACTGCCGCCAAGCGTGGCCCATATCCATACCATATCCGACGACAAACTTATCAGGACAGGCAAAACCGACATAATCGGCAGATATGGCAGCTTTACGGCGCTCGGGTTTATCCAGCAGAGCTGCGATCTTCACCGAGTGCGCGCCCCTGTTCAGCAGCCGCTCCCGCGCGAAGGCGAGCGTGCGACCGGATTCCAGGATATCATCCACTAAAATAATATCGCGCTCGTTAACGTCACTTTCAACATCGCGCAAAATCCGGATGGTGTCGGAGCCTTCAGTCCCGGCGCCATAAGAGGACAGGTGCATGAACTCCATTTCCGGCTGCAGTCCTGCCCGGTGCATTGCCCGCACAAGATCAGCCGCAAAAATGAAGCTGCCTTTCAGAACCGCGACAACCAAAAGATTTTGCGGTTTGCCTTCGGCGATTTCCTCTGCGAGCGCGCCAACACGTTGGGCAATGGCGTCTTCATCGAACAGAGTATGGATATCTGATGTCATGGTCACTCTAGAACTACCTGGCGTTGGCCGCGTTCAACAAACCGGACCTGGATATCGGACGCGGTTTTCGGAGGGTCGGCTAATATCGTCCTGAACCGGGTTTCGTCCAGTGCGTTTAGCGATTTTGTTCTGGGCTCGACAGTCCAGGCATAAACTTCCTGCATGTCCGCACCGCGGATCGAGAGGCGCACGGCGGGCACCGAGTTCAGTTCATCAAGCAGGTTGCGGATCGAGCCCTCGACCACGAGAACCTTCTTGCCGTCCTCGACCTCGGTGAAGGTGCGCAGGTTTCGGAATTCAAGTCCGCGCAGATTGACTTCAAACCCGATCATCCGAAACAGGCTTGCCAGGTCAGGAGACTGTTTGACGAGCGAGTCTCGCATGAGGACAAACAAAACACAGGCCGCAACCGCGACGCCGAACAGGGCAACACCGCCAATGCGCCGATAATTTCGCCGCAGGATCCAGTTGAGGATCGCACCGATCTGGTCCCGTCGGAACTTGTTCGGATTGACGATGATCTTCGGCCGCTTGGCCATGGATTCGATGTCGGCCTTGTTTTCAGGCTCACCGGTCCTGGCGTCTTCTTTCAGATCCGCAGCGAATTTTGCCTCGTCGCTGGCCGTACGGGCGGTTGCGGGTTCGGGAGTGACGGCTGCTTCGGGTTCGTCGTCGTCGTCATCCGCTTCCGCGTCGAACGTTTCTTCTTCCGCGTCGGCTGCCCAATCGGCTTCGTCCTGTGCGGGATCTTCTTCAACGGAAGGAGGTGCAATTTCGTCGACGTCGTTCTTTGCGCTGAACGCAACATCGCCTTCTTCGTCATCGTCGGGCGAAACGAACCAGCGGTTGCCGCACTTGGCGCATTTGACGCTACGCCCTTCCGGGCCAAGCGCCTCTACCTTAATCTCGTAGGACGTACTGCAGTCCGGACATTTGATCTTCATGTGCGAAGACCTTTCGCCATGGCATGCTCTAGCGGTTCACTTTGGAACCGGGGGGTCGAAATCCGGCACGAAATATTGGACAAGGGCCAAGCAAATCCTATGACGGGCTTTCAGGTCCTTAATGGACCTTTATATGATTAATGCACCGTTAACGGCCAGGCTATAGCGTTCGGGCCATCAACAGGAGTAATTTTGTGATCCGCTTCGAAAATGTCGGATTGAGATACGGAATGGGATCGGAAATCCTGCGCGACCTGACTTTTCAGATCGAACCGCAGTCGTTTCAGTTCCTGACCGGTCCCTCGGGGGCAGGCAAGACCAGCCTGATCCGGCTCCTGTTCATGTCCTTGCGCCCGACCCGAGGCCTGATAAAGGTTTTCAACCGCGACCTGAGCGTGATCGACAAGCAGGAATTGCCGAAGCTCCGGCGCAAGATCGGCGTGGTGTTTCAGGATTTTCGCCTGCTGGACCATCTGACAACCTATGAAAACGTGGCGCTGCCACTGCGCGTGGTGGGAAAGGACGAATCCGAATACCGCTCCGATGTGATTGATCTGTTGAAATGGGTCGGACTTGGGGATCGCATGCATGTGCTGCCGCCGGTGCTTTCGGGTGGGGAAAAGCAGCGAGCGGCCATTGCGCGGGCGCTGATCACCCGGCCGGAGGTGCTGCTCGCGGACGAGCCGACCGGTAACGTGGATCCGCCACTTGCACGTCGTCTGTTGCGCCTTTTCATCGAATTGAACAAACTCGGCACCTCTGTCGTCATCGCGACCCACGATATCGCGCTGCTGGAACAGGTGGACGCCCGGCGCATGGTGCTTGCCGACGGGCGCCTCTCAATTTTCGATTAGGCGGCATGATGGCTCAGTCCGACGACACAGACAAAAAACAGGCAAGCGCCGCCAGTGTTCGCCCGCCCAAGCGAGCCGAACGACCGAAGCGTGGCCGAAAGCCGGCGCGCAAGGCCGCCCCCAGGCCGAAGAACGAAGCACCCCAGGGGGACGATGCCAAGTTGCGCCCCTCCGCGGCGATCGTTCCGCCACAGGCAGTCGCCGGGCGGGCTCTCACGCTGGTGGTGGCCATCATGAGCTTTCTGGCCTGTCTGACGGTCGGTGCAGTGTCGGTGGTGTGGGACGCAGCCGATGCGTGGCAGAACGATCTGGTGCGTGAGATCACCATTCAGATCCGCCCGGCCGAAGGCGTCGACATGCTGCGGGAGATCGACAAGGCCGTTGCGCTTGCGCAGGAGTTTCCGGGCATCGATTCCGTACGGGCTCTGTCAGATGCCGAAACCAAGTCATTGCTGGAGCCCTGGCTGGGCGAAGGCCTTCAGCTTGACGGCCTGCCGGTGCCGCGGCTCATTCAGATCACGGTCGGGGATCCGGAACTTCTGAACCTGTCGCAGTTGCGCTCGATGGTCTCGCAGAACGTGACGGGCGCGAGCGTCGACGATCATTCCGTCTGGACGTCTCGTCTGTCGGCCATGGCAGGCGCGGTGGTGCTGGGCGGCTTTGCTATCATGGTGCTTGTGCTCGGCTCGATGGTCTTGAGCGTCGTCTTTGCGACCCAGGCAGCCATGGCCGGCAACAAGGACGTCGTCTCCGTTCTGCATTTCGTTGGAGCGGAAGACGGTTTCATCGCTCGTGAATTCCAGCGCCACTTCCTGATGCTGGGCCTGAAGGGCGGTGTTTCCGGCGGTGTTGCGGCCATCCTGGCCTTTCTGACGGTTGACATGCTGACCCGGCAGAGCTCCGGCCAGGCGGGGTCGGACCAGATGTCGGCTCTCTTCGGCGGCATCTCCGTCAGCCTGCCCGGCTACCTCGGTGTATTCGGTGTGGTGTTCCTCGTCGCGATCCTGACAGCCCTGACTTCTGGCCTTGCCGTCAAGGCCCATTTGGCAAAAGTGGATTGATTTTATCGCACAATGCCGTGAAATTGGCCGAATCACTTATCATAGTCGCGCCATGACCCATGCTGACACAGTGTTAGACCCCGTTCTGGACGACGGTTCTTCCGTCGTCGGCGATCGACGTGTGTCCGTTTCAAAGGACAAGGGCACAGCGCGCAGGAACGCCACAAGCGGTGATGCGCGCAAGAAACGCTTCGGTCTCAGGATCCTTTTCGTTGCCGTCATCACGGCTCTTGTTGCGGGAACCGTCGGGCAGTTTGCCATGTTCGCGCAGAAGGTTGCCAATGCCAGAGTGCCGGCTTCCGCAAATGCGGATGCCATTGTCGTGCTGACGGGCGGGCATGCCCGCGTCAACGAGGCAATCCGTCTCCTGGAAGAAGGCCGTGCCAACCGATTGCTGATTTCGGGCGTTCATCCCGGCACCACGCGTGAACAGCTTGCCGCCGTTACTGCGTCCAGCATGCCGCTGGAAAAAAACAGCGTCGATCTTGACCGGGTCGCGCTCAATACAGCGGGCAATGCGGTGGAAACCGCCAACTGGGTCAAGAAGAACGGGTTCTCGTCCCTGCTGGTCGTGACCAGTGCCTACCATCTGCCGCGTGCCAAGGTAGAACTTGCCGGTGCCCTGCCGAATGTCGCCCTGATTGCCTATCCGGTCTTTTCCAAGGACCTGAAGCTGGACAGCTGGTACAGGGAACCGGCAACGATGCGGCTTCTCATGCGCGAATATGTGAAGTATATCCTCGCCCGACTTCGGATTACCGTGCAGGGTGTGCGCTGACAGCTGTCGGACCACGGCCGAGCGGTGGCTTCACCCACGACCAGTCTTTATGGTGCCATGGTTTTTCTGCGCTCTACCCTTTTCCAGATCCTGTTCTATCTCGTCACGTTCGTGCTGATGATCCTGTTCGCGCCAGTCATGCTGCTGCCGCGGCGCTGGGGCTGGTGGGTGGTGCCGACCTGGTCACGGGTGTTGCAGCTGCTGATGCGTGTCTTTGCGGGCATCAAGGTGGAAGTCCGGGGACGGGAAAACCTGCCTGACGGCGGTTTCATCGCCGCCATGAAGCACCAGTCCGCCTGGGAGACAGTGGCGCTGATCCCCCTCTTCAGAAGCCCGACCTTCATCCTGAAGCGCGAACTGCGCTGGATACCGATTTTCGGCTGGTACACAGCCAAGTTCAAGCAGATCCCGATCAACCGGGGCAAGCGGTCCGAAGCGCTGGCGGCAATGATGCTGGCCGCCAAGGAGGCGATTGCCGAGAAACGCCAGATCCTGATCTTTCCGGAAGGCACCCGCCGGCCGGCCGGGGCAGAGCCGAAATACAAGTTCGGTATCGCGCATCTCTACCGCGACCTGAAATGTCCGGTTGTCCCGATAGCTCACAACGCCGGCCTCTATTGGCCTCGCGCCTCGTGGAAGGTCTATCCGGGCACGGTGATTGTCGAGATTCTGCCACCGATCGAGCCGGGCCTGGCGCCCAATGCCTTTTACGAAAGAATGGTCACGGATATCGAGACGGCCAGCGATCGGCTGATCGAGGAAGCCCGCACGGCCCGCAAGCCCTCGCCGGTGCTTGAAGAAGTCGACACGCGCCGCAAGGCACAGCCGGTCTGAAAAAAAAGACCGCCCCAATGCGTTGAGACGGTCTTTCAGTTTGAACGGGTCCAGGCGATATCATCGCCTGAACCTGTCTTCAGGCTGCCTTATTGTGCTGTCTTGCCGGCTTCGGTCGTCTGCAGGCGCATCAGGCCCAGATGCAGCACACCACCCAGAACCGCGCCGATGACCCAGCCGTAGCCGGAGAGTTCCGACAGGGCCGGAACCCAAACGGTTGCCACCGAGAACAGTGCGGCGATGGCAAAGGCAAAGATCGCCTTCATGTTCCAGCCGTTGTTGTAGTGGTAGCGGGCGTCCGGATCGGAGGAAAACAGCGCTTCGACATCGATGTTCTGCTTGCGAACCAGGTAGTAGTCCGCGACCAGAATGCCGTAGAGCGGTGCCAGGAAGGCGCCAAGCGTATCGACGAATGCGGCAATGCCGATGTTCGAGATGACCGACACCCAGAGCGCGCCGATGAAGAACGCAATGACAGCGGTGATGATGCCGCCGGTCCTGGCCGAGATCTTTTCCGGGTTGAGGTTGGCAATGTCATAGGCCGGCGGAATGAAGTTTGCCACCAGGTTGATGCCGACCGTTGCCGCAAAGAAGGTGACGGCAGCGATCAGCGTCAGCAGGACGTTGTCGACACGGTCGACGATATCAGCCGGATTCACCAGTTTTTCTCCGAACAGCACCACGGTGCCTGCCGTCACGAACAGGGCGATGAAGGAGAAGAAGGCCATGGAAACCGGCAGGCCCCAGAAGTTGCCGCGCTTCATGGCGCGTTCATCCGACACGAAGCGGGAAAAGTCGCCGAAGTTGATCACGACGGCGGCGAAATAGGCGATCATCGTGCCGACCACCGCGACAAAGGCCGCAACAGGACCGCGCGGGTCGGTTGCTTCGCTGCCTTCGAAGATGGTGCCGAGAGCCGAGAAGATGCCGTTGCCGGCCTTCCACCAGATCACCAGGCACAGCGCGATCATGACGATGTAGACGAACGGACCTGCCCAGTTCAGGAATTTGCCGACCCAGTCGATGCCTTTCATGAACAGGGCAACCTGGAAGACGCAGACGATGAGATAGGAAATCCAGCCGACCGTTGTCATGCCGAGGAATTCCGCGCCGCCCTCAGTGCCGAGCAGCGTGTTGAACAGCAAGGCAACCGCCGTGGAGGCGAAGTAGGTCTGCACGCCATACCAGAAAATGGCAACGATGCCTCGCACGAGCGCCGGGAAACGGGCGCCGTAGACGCCCATCGAGGCGCGTGCGATCACCGGATAGGGCACGCCGTGCTTTACCGACGGGCGGCCGGTGAGATTGACCAGCACCATGACAAAGAAACCGGCCAGCACGATTGCCGCGAAAACCATCCAGCCGTTGAGGCCATAGGTGATGAACAGCGATGCGGCCAGCGTGTAGCCGAACAGGCTCTGGATATCGTTGTTCCAGACGTTGAAGATTTCGAAGGCGCCCCACTTGCGCTCCGAAGCCGGGATCGGTGCCAGGTCCTCGTTGTAGAGGCCTCCGTCTCGCGGACCCGATTTGCCAGATAAATTCGCCATAGTCTCCTCCATGTGGCCGCATCCCCGGCGGCTTCGGTGTTTTCCGGACATTCGCAGGTCTTCTTGCGTTCTCCCGGACGCAGGAAGCTCTTGGCTGTGCATTGCAAAAAGTTTGTGCTTGCATCTAACATTTTACAAAGCATGTTAGGTAACAGACTATACGGAATTTCAAGCAGGTCCTTTCGGCTTTGCTTGGAAATGCCAGTGGCGACAACCTGCGATCATCCGGACCGGATCGACGGAGCTGCAATGAAGGACGCAAACAAGGGTGAATTGCTGAACGACAAGGCTTTTCAGGCGCTTGTCGAAGCCTTGCGCAGCGGTTCGCTGCGCAATGGCCAGTTCCTGTCGATGTCGCAGCTTGTCGACCAGCTGGACTATCCGATCGCGCCCGTGCGCGAAGCCGTCAAATACGCCAGCTCGCAGGGGTTCCTGACGACGGTGCCCAAACGCGGCCTGCAGGTGATGGAAGCTAGCCCGGAAAACATTCGCGAATGTCTGGACGTGCGTCTGGTGCTGGACCAGGAAGGTGCGCGCCGGCGGATATCACAGGGAAATCTGGAGGGTCTGGACGCCTTGCGCCGGCGTCACGAGATCATGCGCGACGAGGTGCGGACGGGGCCTGCGGCCAGCCTGCCGCCCAAGGCGATCGAGGTAGACCTGTCCCTGCACACGTACCTTGGTGAAGGACTTGGAAATTCGCTGCTGTCGGCTGCCTATGACGCAAACCGTATCCGGATCGCCGTCATCCAGCATGCGCGGCCGTTTCTTGCGGATCGGATCGCCTCGGCGATGGACGAGCATCTGGCGGTCATCGAGGCGCTGGAAACCCGGAACGAGGCCGCTGCGGTGCAAGCCTTGAAATATCATTGCGAGCAGACATTGCGCTGGTGGGGTGTTCCCTGAACGTTAGCATCCTGCAAGACCTGTACTGCCGTCCCTGAGCCTGGCTCAGGTTTTCAGGCGCTCGGCCAGCCAGGCAAGACCCGTATCGGGAATGCCCATTTCCTGGAGGTGGGCGGCGGTGTTGATGACATAGTCCGGATTGGCGCCGGACTTGCCGACAGCGCCTCTTACGATTTCCAGCTGCTCTTCAAGCGGCAAGGAACCCGCATATTGGGCATGGCCGTGATCGACCATGTAGACCAGCGCTTCCACCTTCTCGCCGCTGTCGAGCTCGACGTGATGATGGTGCTCCTTGTAGACCATCGTCGTCTGTTCCCGGGCGCGCAGATATTCCAGCACCTGCGGCCAGATATCCCCGGAGACCTGATAGGCGATGCCCCGGCATGCGCCGCCGTTGTCGAGGCCGAAGACGAGACCTGGTCTCTGCTGCGTACCCCGATGTACCCAGGAATAGACGCAAAGCGAGCGATGTGCACCGCGCAGCAGCGCCGGTTCGGCGCGCTGGTGATCAAATCCTGGGTTCCACATCAAAGAACCGTAGCCAAAGACCCAAAAATCGCTCATATCGACCTGTCTTGTGTTACCGCAGCTGCGGAGATAGCAAGCTGCACCGGTCGTTTCAATGGCACTCCGGCAGCGCCTGTCTTGCAGGTGGCCCTTGTCGGCAGTGTGACCGGTCCGGAAATCGCCCGAACCAGAAGAGAGTGTCTCCCAGTGTCCGATATCAAGACCAAGCCGCCGAAACCCACCAGACGCGGGTATATCCTGCTGGCAGGAGCTGTCGTTCTGGTGATTGCTGGCTGGTCAGCCGCCTGGTTCTATGGGCAATCCGTGCTGCGGGAACAACTCGACCGGCAAATTGTCCGCATGGCGGACCAGGGCCTGGATGTGAGCTGCGCGGATCTTGCCATTGCCGGCTATCCGTTCCGCTATGAGGTCTCCTGCGCGGACATGCGTTCGGCCGACCGCTGGGGAACAGCCGCATCGCTCGGCGGGCTGAATGCCGTCGCCTTGATCTATAATCCGTGGCACGTGATCTTCGAGGCAAAGTCGCCTGCGGCCATGTCGGTGCCGGTGAACGGCCTCGAGGGTGGCCTGACGTGGCAGACGGCCCGCGCCAGCGTGAAGTTCAGCGACAATGCGCTCGGATCGTTCGATGCGGTGATCGACAAACCGGAAGCAGCGTTCGACACCGCCCTCGCCCGGGGGCTGTTTGCGGCTGAAAAGTCCGAAGTCCATCTGCGCAAGCAACCCGAAAGCGCGGCGACACTGGAAAGTTTCGTCACGGTTCAGGACCTCAGCCTCAAATCTCTGCCGGAACTTCAGCAGACGATTTCCCTGCGCAGCCATGCCCGTATCGAAGGCGGCACGGCCCTGCTTGCAGGGGCAGACCTCGTTTCGCTTGTGCGGGCGCAGGGCGGAGAATTGCCGGTCGAACTGGTGCTTACCGAGATACTGCTCGGAGCTGGCAAGGCAACGGCAAGCGGCAATCTTGTGCTTTCGGGTGACGGCACCTTGAGCGGATCACTGGAGTTGAACCTCGGCAATCCGGACGCGCTTCTGGACAGCGTGAAGCCGTTGTTCCCGCCTGAAGATCAGACTTTTTCACTGCTGCAGAATGTGGTGAAGAGCCTGGAGCCTGCCGCCAAGGAAGTCGACGGTGTGCGGACCATCACGCTGCCGGTCTCGGTCGACCGCGGCGTGGTTCGCATCGGTTTTCTGCCGCTTGGCCAGATCCCGCCGTTGTTTCCCGCGGGATCCTGATCACTTGATGGCCTCAGTCCGCACCCTGAACAGCGGTATGCGGACTGAAACCTGCCTGAAGGCGAAGCCCGGTCAGTCGCCGGCGATGCGGTCGATCGGGATCAGGTAGCTCTTGCGATGATCGGGTTCAGCGATCTTTTCGTAGAGCGCAACCGCAGGTGTATTCTTGCCCGGTACGAGCCAGCGCAAATGCAGCCATCCGCGGTTCTGGCCTTCGCTGACCAGGGTTTCGATCATCTTGCGGCCGGTGCCCTTGTTGCGGTGATCGGGATGGACATAGATGTCATCCATCTGGCCGATCCTGAGGCCCGTAATGAGTTCCGGCAGGTCGAAGAAAACTGCGAAGCCGACCAGCTTGTCGCCTTCGAAAGCTCCCAGAACCTCGGCCGTCTTGTCCGACAGAATGCGTTCGGCGTAATAGGCGTCGGGACGACGCGGTGCACCGCGCCGCAGCGCCTGCGCATTTTCGGCAATAAGCGGCGCAAGCTTATGAGCATCATCCAGCCGAAGGGCCCTGATTTGCGTTGTCGTCATGATTTCCCCGGAAAGCAAATCGATTAAGAGTGTGACTTTGGCCCACCATGTCCCGAAACGGGTTCGCTGATCAAGGACTTCGATCAATTAATGGCTGCGGCATTGCTGACGGTCGGCTACGCAGGCCCTGTCCGGGCTCTGCGGCCTTTCGCTTGCGGCGATTTCGTGCCATGAGCGATGCACGGAAAAGACGGGAACAGGAAATGGCGGACAAGCAAAAGTTGAGGGCGACGCTGATCGGACTTACAGCTGTGCTGATGTGGGCGACCCTTGGCCTGTTTGGTGCCGGTTCCGGAAGTGTGCCTCCGTTCCTGTTGAACACGCTCTGTTTCGGCTTCTCCGGCATCATGGCGCTGATCTGGCTGATCGCGACTGGCAGAACCCGGTTGCTCAGGCAACCGCTTGGCGTTTGGGCATTCGGCACGTTCGGCCTGTTCGGCTTTCATTTTTTCTATTTCACTGCCATCCGCAACGCGCCGCCTGTGGAAGCAAATCTGATCAACTACACCTGGCCGCTCCTGATCGTGCTGTTTTCCGCCCTGTTACCGGGGGAACGGCTGCGTCTGCATCATGTCATTGGAACGGTTCTGGGCCTGGCCGGTGCAGTGCTTCTGATCACCGGCGGGGAAGGTGTCGGTTTTTCCTCCGGCTCGATGCTCGGCTATGGGGCAGCGGTGGCCTCGTGTCTGTTCTGGTCCAGCTATTCCGTGCTGTCGCGCAGACTGGGTGCGGTTCCGACCGAAGCCGTTGCAGGGTTCTGTGTGATGACCGCAATCCTTTCGGGTATCTGCCATCTGGCACTGGAGGAAACGATCCTGCCTGCATCGTCGCTGGAATGGGCATCGGTGCTGGCTCTTGCCGCCTTTCCGGTGGGACTTGCGTTTTTCACCTGGGACGTCGGCGTCAAGCATGGCGACATCCAGGTGCTGGGCGCAGCGGCCTATTCGGCACCGCTTCTGTCCACCCTGTTGCTGATTGCCTTCGGCTTCGGGGCGCTGACACCTGCCGTTGGCATCGCCTGTGTGGCGATTACGCTGGGGGCGGTGATTGCCGCAAAGGACATGATCTTCAAACGTCGACAGAAAGCGTCGGTGAGCGTGCAGGCAGACGAACTCCCGTGATCGGCGGCAGCGACTGCGTTTGGCGGTACCCCGGTGCACGAACGCGGCTGTTCCCCCTTCGGCGAATTCCCCTGGTCGCCGCGATCCACTAGGGTGTGGACTCAAAAATGAAGATGAAATGGTTTGAGGCGGATTGGTCTTCCTCAAGGCGCGGAGGCGCAGGAAATGTGGTTCATTTTCAAGCTTTCGCAACGCTGAGGAGGACCAATCCGGTCAAATCCGAAGGACATGAAAATGGCTTCACCGCGTGTCGTCAGCGTGCTTGACCGGGCAGAAAGCCCGCTCCGCGCACCCTTCCTAACGCGGTTTCGCCATTTCTCATGCCATTTCGTCTTCATTTTTGAGTCCACACCCTAGGTTAACCGGAAATCCGTTTTCCCGACTTGCAGGATCGACCCATGACAACACAGCCAAGACCCCGCCGTTCCGCTCTCTATATGCCCGGCTCCAACGCCCGGGCGCTGGAAAAGGCGGCAACGCTGGATGTGGACTGCCTGCTGCTGGACCTTGAAGACGCGGTCGCCCCCGATGCCAAGGACATGGCGCGCACCCAGATCGTCGAAGCCGTTTCGGCCCGTCCCTATGGCAATCGCGAGGTGGTGATCCGAATCAACGGGCTGGAGACGCCCTGGGGCGAAGACGATCTGGCGGCAGCGGTGAAGGCCAATCCGGATGCCATTCTGGTGCCCAAGGTCAACGGCCCGGCCGACCTGCAGATGGTTGCGCACAAGCTATCACTTCTGGGGGCGTCAGCGGACCTGAAACTCTGGGCCATGATGGAAACGCCGCTCGCCATGCTGAATGCCGCCGCCATCGGCGCCTGCGGTCTGGATCCGGCTGTGCGGCTTTCCTGTTTCGTGATGGGTACCAATGATCTGGCCAAGGAAACAAGGGCACGCCTCACGCCCGGCCGCGCCGCCATGACGCCCTGGCTGATGACCTGCGTTGCGGCAGCGCGTGCCGGTGGCATCGACATTCTGGACGGTGTCTACAATGCGTTTCAGGACGAGGAAGGTTTCGCCGCCGAATGCGCCCAGGGTGTCGACATGGGCATGGACGGCAAGACGCTGATCCACCCGAAACAGATCGCCGCCTGCCACGCGGCCTTCAGTCCGTCGGAAGAGGAAGTTGCCTGGGCACGCAAGATCAATTCTCTGTTCGATGAGCCTGAAAATGCGGGCAAGGGCGCAATCCAGGTGGACGGCAAGATGGTTGAAAGGCTACATGCGGACATGGGCAAGCGGGTGATCGCCATCGCCGACGCCATCGCTGCCCGGACCTGACACACAAGAGAGCTCTCATGAAACTCTACCGCTTCATCACCGGCATCGACGACAGCGAATTCTGCCACCGGGTTACCCAGGCTCTCAACAAGGGCTGGCAGCTGTCCGGTTCTCCTTCGCTTACCTACGACGCAACGCGTGGCGCGACCATTTGCGGCCAGGCAGTGACAAAGGAAGTCGAAGGCGTTGAATACTCCCGGGACATCAAGCTCGGCGACTATTGATCGCAGTCGGTTCGATTAATCAGGTTGCTCTGAGCGAGCGCTGAAAATTCAACGGCCCCGGAAAGTTCCGGGGCCGTTTCGCTTTGTCGGGTCAAGAAGTTCGGTTCGCTACTGCATCCCCTTCGACAGGAAGTCCTCAACAATGTTCGACATGTTGAACGACGCCCCGCCCTGGACCGGGGGATAGTCTGCAAGGCTCTGCAGATGCTGGCCCATGAGCACGCCCATCGGTTGGATAAGCCACGATACCTTCTGCATCAGATGCCCGTAGCCATCGGTTGAATCGTAGCTCTCGAATGGATCCGCACGGATGTTGAACACCAGTGGGACGGTCCGCGGAACCAGGTTGGCGTAATAGTCTTCCTTGGTCGAGAAGTGGAATTTCCAGGGTCCCATCCTGATCGCCGTCAGCACGCTTTCGTAATAGTGAAAGATGTGATTGCGATTGGAATTGGCCTGTTCGCCCTTCCAGTAGGCCAGATTGTTGATCCCGTCGATGAACTGCTGCTTCTCGGCCATCACTTCGGCGTTCACGTCTTCAATGCCGGCAGCTGCGGCAAGGGTGGTGAACATGTCCTGGTGCGCCTGAATTCCGTTCATGACCTGGCCGGGTGCCAGCACATTCGGCCAGCGCACCATGGAAATGACACGCACACCGCCCTCATAGGTGGTCATCTTTTCGCCCCGGAACGGGGTGGTAGCGCCATGAGGCCAGGAGGCATGCTCCGGACCGTTGTCGGTCGAATACCAGACAATGGTGTTTTCCGTCAGGCCCTGTTGGTCGAGCCAGTCCAGCACCAGGCCGATATCATGATCGTGCTGCAGCATGCCCGAGCCGTGGTAGTCGGCTTCGGTCGTATAGGCTTCTGCGGCGTAGCGCCACTCGTCGTTCAGCCGCGTATAGAGATGCATGCGGCTGGTGTTCAGCCAGACAAAGAACGGTTCGCCTGCTTCCTGGGCGTTTTTCATGAAGTCCTTGGCCAGAGGGATGACTTCTCCCTCGTCGAAGTTCTTCATCCGCTCCTGGGTGAGCGGACCGGTGTCCTCGACCGTCTGCTTGCCTATGACACCAAACCTGGGCTGTTCGGTATCGTCGAAGGTTTCCGATGCAAAGCTGTGTATGACACCCCGTGTTCCGAACTGCTTCTCGTATTCCTCAAGGCTGCCGGAAAAGGCTTCGCCGAACCGCTGGTAGTCGCGCTGTTCGGCTTCTTCCTGCGTATTGAGATGATAGAGATTACCGAAGAATTCGTCGAAGCCATGGACGGTGGGCAGGTGCTCGTTCCGGTCACCCAGATGGTTCTTGCCGAAATGTCCCGTGCGGTAGCCGATCTGTTTCAGCTCTTCCGCAAGCGTTGGCGATTCTGCTTTCAGACCGAGCGACGACCCGGGTTGACCCACGGTGGTCATGCCGGACCTGATCGGGTACTGGCCGGTCAGAAAGGCCGCACGGCCTGCGGTGCAGCTCGGCTGGGCGTAGTGATCGGTGAAGCGGAGGCCTTCATTCGCCAGGCGGTCGATGTTGGGTGTGGTGTAACCCATGGTGCCCATGCCGTAGGCGGAAACATTCTGCCAACCGACATCGTCGCCCCAGATGACCAATATGTTTGGTGGTTTTGACTCTTGCGCCATGGACGTTGTGCACGTCATGAGAAGTGCGATGGGCAAGCCTGCAAGCAGATGTCGAAAAGACATGATCCTCGTCTCCCTTGAACACGCTCGGTGAGTTCCTCTGGCAGAGTAGGCGCAACACGGCAATAAGCCAAGCTGTGATAGTGCTTACGTTTAATGCACGGAATGGTCGCATCCGGGAACCGCCCAGGATTTGCCCGGGATATGTTCGGGTTCTGGTGTCGCCATACAGATTCAGGCCTCAGCGGATACCGTGGTCCTGTCCGCAATGCCGTCCTGAAGCAGGTCCTCAACGAACCAGGCCGCGAACTGGTGACGGCCCGAAACACCGGCCTTTGCGTAGATCCTGGTCAATTGGGCGCGCACGGTTCCCTGTGCGGCGCCCCGCAACTGAGCGATTTCGGAAAGATCCAGGCCTTTCAGGGCCAGGAGGCCGACATCGCTTTCGGCAGGCGTCAGGCCCCATTCGGCAAACTGGGCGTCAATGATCCGGGCAAGGTCGCCACGGGCGGCTCCAAGGGCGCGCTCCTGATTGCGCAGTCTTTCCAGGGTGAGCCGCAACTGCCAGCCGGCCAGAAAAATGCCGACGATCAACACGAAGGCGACAAAGAATTCGAAAATGGAATGCGGGCTGCTGACGTCGGTCACAAGATCGGTAAAGGCATCGCCGACAAAAAAGATCGCGGCAACGGACTGCAACAGCATGAACGCGGCAAGGGCGGTCGTCTCCCGCCGCCCCTGTCGAAGGTTGATCCCTGTAAATGTCATTTGTCCTTGATCCGGCCAACCAGCATGGGTCGGACCAGATTACGCCTCGTCGCGCGACTTTCAACTGCGACACCTGCGACATGGATCAGGGCCAGCACCAGCATCAGGTTGGCTGCAATTTCATGAACTTCCTTTGCAGCTTCCCCCAGCACCTTGCTGTCTTCGCCCTTTTCATCATCGTCGTCCTTGACGAGCACCGACCAGTCTCCGGCGGCAACCGCCGCCTTTTCCTCGGCAATCGTGATGGGGCTCTTGGCGCCGGTCATGTAAAGGCCGGTTCCGGTTACCACTACAAGGCAGGCCCAGAGCGCATAGACCATGATCGCTCCAGCGGGATTATGGGAGCGGTAGTGGCGCGGGCTACCGCGAACGAGGTCGATCAGGTGAGACACCGCAGCGCGCGGATCAGGTGGAAAGGCGGAGAACCTGGCTTCCGCCGGTCCGAGAAATCCCCAGACAAAACGGAGCGCAAGCAGGGCGAGAACCCCCCAGCCAATCCAGATGTGAATGGTGCCACCCGGCTTGTTGAGGAGACCGTTGGCTATCACCGCGACTGCGATCAGCCAGTGACTGATACGCACCAGCGGATCCCACAATTCGGGGGGGCTTTGCGCCCCCTCGTTCGATTGCGGGGTGTTTGAGGCACCCATGATCAGTCTTCGTTCTTGACGTTGGTGACCTTGCCGGATTTCGGGTCGATGTAGACTTCCCAAAGCTTGTTTTGCGCATCGGTGCATTTCGCTTCGATCTTGCCGTCCTCGGCTTCGAATTCCTTGACGGTGCAACCGGCCTTGGCCAGTGCCGCGGTGGCCTCCTCGGGATTGGTGCCGACCATGTCTCCAACGACGGGCATGGCCTGCGCGGCGACCGGAGCAAGGCAGAGGCAGAGTACGGCGAGAGATTTCTTCAGCATGATTGTGTCCTTCATCAGGTTTCTGCGACCGTTGCGGTCTTCGTCCTGATTGGCCGCAAACTCGGCTTCGGTCGATTGACGGACTGCTGACGCCAAGCATCATAAGCAGGTGCTTACGCGCGGATTTCGATCCTTCGACAGCCGTCCAGAAGGTCAAACCAGGCAAATGGTCTTGCCAGGGTTGAAACGGCTGAAATGAATTGCGAAGTCATGGGAACAAGAATTGCTCCGGCACATTTGCGAGCCGGTATTTTCAATTTGCATCAAGGAAACAGGCCGTTGCGCATCTTTTCCCTTCTGGCGCACCCCAGGGACAACAGCTTCTGCCATGCGCTGTCGAAACAGGCGCGTGATGCTCTGGAGGCCGAGGGGCACCAGATAGATCACCACGATCTTTACGCCGAAGAGTTCGATCCCTGTCTGACAGCAGAGGAAGCCTACTCGATCGGCGATACTCTGGAAGAAGTGCTGTCCCGTTCAGAGGATGCCGTCGTTGCGCGGCACAGGGAAGGTATTTCGAACGCCGATGGTCTGCTGGTCGTCCATCCGAACTGGTGGGGCAAACCGCCGGCGATCCTTGCAGGCTGGATGGACCGTGTGCTGGTGCCGGGCGTTGCCTATCGGCTGCAGACTGCCGACGGTCTGCCGGAAGGACTGCTGTCGATCCGCAAGGCCGTCATCTTCAACACGTCCGACACCGAGGCGGAGCGAGAGCGACTTGATCTTGGAGACCCGCTGGAGCTGATCTGGGGCCGGTGCGTGCTGCCGTATTGTGGCGCTCTGGATTACGAGCGCCACGTCTTCAGGCCCGTTGTGGGCAGCTCCTATCCCCAGCGGCAAGACTGGCTGGAAGAAACCGCCCAGATTTGTCGAAGCGCCTTTGATAGTTGACTAAGCTGTCACGAGATCCTTCAGGACGTCGGCCGCGAGCTGGAAGGATTTCACGCGGGCGCCGTGATCATGGATCATGCCGGTGATCATCAGTTCGTCGGGCTCATAGCGGTTGATGATTGCCGACAGTTGGTCGTGGATCGTCGCCGGAGATCCCGTTGCCGAGCAGGACAGGGCGTGTTCGACCTGCGCCAGAACGGCGGGCGGAATTTCGGCGGGGACATTTTCCACCGGCAGGGGCAGTTTGCCGGGGTTGCCCATGCGCAACCGGGCGAAAGCGAGCAACTGGGAAGAGCGCAGGTAATCAGCCTCTTCGTCGGTGTCGGCAGCAAATACGCCAGCTGCCACCATCACATGCGGTCTGGCGAGCTGCGGTGACGGCTGGAAGGTTGCCCGGTAGATCTCCAGCGCTTCTTCCAGCATGTCCGGTGCGAAATGAGAGGCAAAGGCATAGGGCAGCCCGAAGGCCGCCGCGAGTTGCGCGCCGTAAAGGCTCGAGCCAAGGATCCAGATCGGTACCTGCGTGCCTTCGCCCGGGATCGCACGCACCCTGCTGGTTTCAGAAGCGGGTCTGAAATAGCCCATCAGCTCCTGGACATCCTGCGGAAAACTGTCCTCACCGGCCATGTGGCGACGCAGGGCCCTGGCCGTCGCCATGTCCGTGCCCGGGGCGCGGCCCAGGCCCAGGTCGATCCGGCCGGGGTACAGCGTTGCAAGCGTGCCGAATTGCTCGGCGATGATCAGCGGCGAGTGGTTGGGCAGCATGATACCGCCCGCGCCGACGCGCATGGTGGAGGTTGCTGCCGCCACCTGGCCGATGACAAGGGATGTAGCGGCGCTGGCGATGCCCGGCATGTTGTGATGCTCGGCCAGCCAGTAGCGATGGTAGCCTGCCTGTTCCGCGGACCGCGCCAGATCGACCGTGTTTGCCAGAGCCGCGGCCGCTGTCTGGCCTTCCGGCACAGGGGACAGATCGAGAAGGGAAAAATGCTGCATGGATATCTCCGTTGGAGCTCCATGTAGGATCTGAAAACCCACCCGCCAAGGTCAAGTTTTGTCGGCAGCCTGCTTTGGCGCAGTCTTCCCAGGCGCTTAGACGCGCAGGGCTCCCGGGGTCAGCGGGATCTATTCGGCGAATGTCGCTTCGAACACACGCTCGTAGATATGCTTCACCACTGCGGTCTCTTCAGACCCCTGCCGGGCGAGGTTGCCGAGACCTGGCGCGGCGTTGACTTCCAGGACAACAGGTTCTGCGTTGGCCGCAGTCGGCAAGATCAGGTCAACGGCGGCATAACGCAGAGACAGGGCCTGTGCGGCTTCGCGGGCAAGGGCTGCAAGGTCCGGGGCGAGCGAGCCGGTGACAATTCTGGCCGTGCCGCCCGCGGACAGATTGACCACGGGCAGAAGCGTGACCGTCTGGCCTGGCGCGGGAACCGTTTCCGGCATCAGCCCTTGTTGCTGCAGTTCGAGGATGAGGCGGGGGTCGGCAGCGTCGAAGCGCGGATCGGCGCCGATGATCTCGGCAATGCTGCGATGACCGTCGCCCGTGATCTGAGGCGGATGGCGTTCGATGGCGCACAGCACATCGTCGTCCAGAACGATAATTCTCAGTTCCTGTCCGCGGATCTCCGGTTGCACCAGCAGCTGGTCGTTGCTCTTGGCGAGGGTGTGCAGGGCCGTTTGAAGGGTGTGACTGGTGTCGACCCGCACTACGTCCCGCCCTTCCCGGCCACAGTTCGGTTTGACGTAAAGCGGGAACCCCTGGTTCCCGGCAAAATCCAGAAGGTCTTGCGGCGCAGTTCGGCTCGTGCGGATGTCGTGTGCGAAAACCAGAAGTCCGTCCGGCACTGTCAGGTCCGCGGCCTTCAGAAAGGACGCGGCATAGGCCTTGTCGGTGGCGATCTCCGCTGCGCCGAGTGTGTTGAGGTCGAACCTTGTGCCCTTGAAGAACCAGCGCTTGCCGGACGGGCTTTCGACCATGCCGGCATGGCCATGGCCGTCGCCCGCCGTCAGGCGGTAGCCTTTGCGGGCGCAATAGGCCTCAAGCAGGTCAAAGACGAGTGCGCGCCGGCCGGCCGTTTCCGTCATGCTGGGGCCAGCCGGGCTGTCAGTTGTTTTTCTGGCGGGCGTTGGCCAGATAATCGATCTTGAAAAGGTCCGGATTGGTCGGGCCGTTGGACACAACATTATAGACCGCAACGGAGGTGTCGTAGCCCTGCTGGTCGGTAACGGTCCACTGCTTCAATGCGTAGTCCTTGGCATCGAAGATCAGCGTCAGGGTACCGGAGTTGAACTTGGTCTTGTCCAGGATGGTGACGGTGATCAGGTCTTCTTCCACCAGAACATTGGTGACGTTGGTGTCCTTCTGCAGGTCGATGTCGTCGGACAGCAGGAAGCGCAGCGGCGTCTGGCCAAGAGGCCAGATGTCCTGGGTGTTCAGCTTGCGGTCGCGCACGGACACCGACTTGCCGTCGGCCACAATGTCGAGCACGGAAGGCTTGTTGTAGTAGAAGCGCACCTTTCCCGGGCGGGCCATATAGAACTTGCCGTCGGACTGGTTTCCGTCAGGACCGAACTGGATGAAGTCGCCATGCATGGTCTTCACCGAGTTGAAATAGGAGTTGAGATCCCTGAGGGCATTTTGTTCCTGCTCGGTCAGCGCCGCGGCGGGCAGCAGTGCCGACAGGGACAGAGCCGCAGCAATACCGGCTGCCAGCATAGGTTTGATCAGGCGGGAAGCGAAGCGTTTCAGCATGATGCAATGTCCTAAATCGTTCTCTGTGTGACACGTTTCCCCCTAGCTAGGGAGCGTGTGTGGCAAAGCTTTGGCAGTTTACCATCAAAAATCTTCTTCCACGCCGTTCTGCACGAGAATTTCGCGTTTTCCGGCATGGTTGGCGGCGCTGATCAGGCCTTCGTTTTCCATCCGCTCAATCAGCGAAGCAGCACGGTTGTAGCCGATCGAAAGGCGCCGCTGCACATAGGAGGTCGACGCCTTCTTGTCGCGCAGCACGATGGCAACCGCCTTGTCGTACAGATCGTTGCCCTCCTCGCCGCCGGCAAGTCCGCCGCCACCGTCGTAGGGGCTTTCGGCCTCGTCATCTTCCTCGGTCACGGCTTCCAGATATTGCGGCGTGCCCTGAACCTTCAGGTGCTTGACGATATCCTCGACCTCGTCGTCGGAGACGAACGGCCCGTGCACACGCTGGATGCGCCCGCCGCCGGCCATGTAGAGCATGTCGCCCATGCCCAGAAGCTGTTCGGCGCCCATTTCACCCAGGATGGTGCGGCTGTCGATCTTCGACGTCACCTGGAAGGAGATACGGGTCGGGAAGTTGGCCTTGATGGTGCCGGTAATGACATCCACCGACGGCCGCTGCGTGGCCATGATCAGGTGAATACCGGCGGCGCGGGCCATCTGAGCCAGCCGCTGGATAGCACCTTCGATGTCCTTGCCGGCCACCATCATCAGGTCGGCCATCTCGTCGACGATGACGACGATATACGGCATCGCCTCGAGCGGCAGCTGCTCTTCTTCGTAGATCGGCTGGCCGGTGTCGCGGTCGAAGCCGGTTTGAACGGTGCGGGTGAATGTTTCGTTCTTTTCCAGCGCCTGCTTGATGCGGGTGTTGTAGCCGTCGATGTTGCGGACGCCCATCTTGGACATCTTCTTGTAGCGGTCTTCCATCTCGCGGACGGTCCACTTCAAGGCGACGACGGCTTTCTTCGGATCGGTCACAACCGGTGTCAGCAGATGCGGAATGCCGTCGTAGATCGACAGTTCCAGCATCTTGGGGTCGATCATGATCATCTTGCACTGCTCGGGCGTCAGCCGGTAGAGCAGCGACAGGATCATGGTGTTGATCGAGACCGACTTGCCCGAGCCGGTGGTCCCGGCCACAAGCAGGTGAGGCATGCGGGCCAGATCCGCGACAACGCTTTCGCCGTTGATGGTCTTGCCCAGGGCCAGTGCCAGCTTGGCCTTGGACTTTTCGAAGTCCTGGGCGGCCAGCAGTTCACGCAGGTAAACCGTCTCACGGCGGGCATTCGGCAGTTCGATACCGATGGCGTTCTTGCCCGGGATCACCGCCACACGGGCGGAAATCGCGCTCATGGAGCGGGCGATGTCGTCCGCAAGGCCGATGACACGCGAGGACTTGATGCCAGGTGCCGGTTCCAGTTCGTACAGGGTCACGACCGGACCGGGGCGAACCTCGATGATTTCGCCGCGAACACCGAAATCCTCAAGCACGCCTTCCAGGATGCGGGCATTCTGCTCCAGCGCATCGGCGGACAGACCCGGCACCTTGCCGGCCACCTTCGGCTCGGCCAGCAGCCGCAGTGGAGGCAATTCGTACTCTTCCGGGGCTCCGAGGAAAGATGGCTGGGCTTCCTCGATCGCACGTTTGCTCTGCTTCGGACGCGGTGCCTGCGGGATGACACGGCCGTTCGTTGCCGGTTGCGCAGGTGCCTGCTGAGCCTCCGGCGCGGCAATGCCGACCGGGACCGCAGGACGACCGTTGACGGGGCCCTTGTCGATCATCAGATCGTCCGGCTCGAAGGTGTCGCCTTCCTCGTCGTAGTATTCTTCCGCGTAGGGTTCGTCTCCGTCGTCCGCATGACGGCCACGCTGGTAGAAGTCGTCCAGGCCGTCGTCATCTTGCGGCATCAGCCGGCCGGCGAGGGCCTTGCGGAATGCCTTCAGGCGGCTACCCTGGCGGGTGTCTTCCGGTTCGTAGTCGGTGTCGTCCTCATCCTCGTCCCAGTATTCTTCTTCGTCCTGGGCCTGGCTCCGCTTCAGCCCGGTCAACCGGCGCACCTGTGCGGCAGCCTGAAGACCGAAATGCTCCATCTGGCCGACGAAGGCACTCATGAAGATACCGATGCGGGACTCGCCATCGTCGTCGTCAAAGTCGAGTTCATGCTCGGCGGCCTTGCCGTGACCGACAGGGCCGGCCACAGGCTCGATCCGTTCGGACGGAGCGCCGATGCTGCCCAGCCAACCGGCAGCTGCCAGCAGGCATAGGATAGCCGGTACGCCAAGACCAAGCACGCCGACGATCGTGGCGGCGCCGCTTGTCATGTTGTCGGTAACGAGCGCAGGCAAATGGTGAACGGTGTCGCCGAAAAAGCCGCCGAGACCGGTCGGCAGCGGCCAGCTTTCGGGAACCGGCAGCGACGCCAGGGCACCTGCGGCAAGGCTTGTGCCGATCAGCCAGTAGACCAGGCGCTTGCGGCCGATGCCAAGCGCGTGGCCGGTCAGAAGCCGCCAGCCCCACAGAACCAGAGGAATCAGGAAGACGGCCGTCGCCAGGCCGATTGTCTGCATCAGAATGTCTGCAAGGACAGCGCCTGGTGTTCCCAGGGCGTTGCGCACCTGGCCACCGGTGGCATGATTGAAGCTCGGGTCGCTGACGGACCAGGTAGCAAGGCTTGCCGCGAGCATTGCCGCCAGCGCAATGATACCGAGGCCCGCGGCCCCAACAAGATTGCGCCGGATGAACCGCTTCAGTGGGCTCTCGGTGTCCAGAAGGTCAACCGAAGATCTGCGGCCGTTGCCGCGAACTGCGCTGGCCCGCCTCATGCCTTGTCCCCCAACCATTTTGCCAGACGCTCCAGAGCGATCTCTGTCTGCTCAAGAGGAGCCGTCAGGCTGATGCGAATATAGTTCCGCCCCGGATTGCTGCCGTCCGACTGGTCCGAGGCAAGGTAGCTGCCTGGCAGCACCTTGAGCCCGATTTCGGTCCAGAGTGCCTTCGTGACCGCAACGGCGTCGCCCCAGCGGCTGATATCCAGCCACAGGAAGAACCCGGCGTCAGGCGTGACCGGCCCAAGGATCGGGCCGAGGTGTTTTTCGGCAGCTTCGAATTTTTCGTTGTAGAGCCTGCGGTTTTCAATGACGTGGGATTCGTCCTGATAGGCCCGGACCGCAACTGCCTGTGCCGGCAGCGGCACCTGCGGTGCGGCAAGGCCTCTGAACTTTGCCCATTTTTTCAGGAACTCGGGATCGCCTGCCGCAAAGCCGCAGCGCAGACCTGCCAGGTTGGAGCGTTTGGACAGAGAATTGAGGACGATGATGTTGGCAAAGCCACCGCCCTGCTCTTCATTCAGATCCCTGGCCGCTTCCAGAATGCCGATTGGCGGCGTCTCGCGATAGATTTCCGAATAGCATTCGTCTGCAAAGATATAGAAGCGATGCTTGCGGGCGAGACCGATCAGGCGCTGCCAATAGGCGGTATCGGCCACAAACCCTTCCGGATTTGTGGGCGAGGCAACATAAAAGGCGACGGTCCTTTCCAGCAGCTCCGCATCGAGGCTGTCGAGATCCGGCAGAAAATTGTTTCCCGCTACCGCGTCGAGCAGCACGGCCTCCGCATCGGCGACATGCGCTGCGGCAGCATAGGTCTGGTAGAACGGGTTGGGCAGAATCACCACAGGGTGGTCCAGGCCCTTGTTCAGCTGATCACGCGCGGCAATGGCGCCGAAGGAAAGTCCCTCGCGGGACCCGTTCAGCGGCAGCACACCATGGTCGGCGTCGATCAACCCACCCAGATTGTATCGGCGATCCAGCCAGGATGCGACGGCCGAACGGAATTCAGGCGAGCCGTCGATCGGCGGATAACGGCGGAACCCGGCCATATTTTCAGCCAGAACTTCCGCGGTAAAATCAGGAATGGCGTGTTGCGGTTCGCCAATCGTCATGACAATCGGGTCAAGCCCCGGCGTCTCGCCGCTCAGGAGTTCGGCAAGTCGTTGAAACGGATTGGAGCTCGGCAGGGACACACCGCGCTGATAGGCTTTTTTGCTGGCAAGCATGAATGATCCGGCACTCGTTACGCATAACTTTGCTCAGACCCTATAGCCGGTGTGGTAAATCCCTTATTAACCAAGCGGGGCAGGGCACAGGAAATGCTGCAAATGGTTGCGGATTTTCCCGCACTGCCTGCCCGGGCGTCTGACCTGTCCATAGGGACAATTTCACCCCTCCGTCCTTGGTTGGCGGGAATTGCCCGGAAGTCCTTGATCGTCAACGAAGACTCTGTAGAAATTGAAGGCATCGGCGCGGTCGGCAGAAATGAAATATGCCTGACCTTTTTCAAAGTGCGCCCACCTGGACAGGTTCTACGATGTCGAAAACAACAAAAAATCCGATAAGCGTCGTTTGCTTCGGCGACTCTCTCACCTGGGGATTCAATCCGGTCGACAAATCCAGGTACGGCCACGACATCCGCTGGACCCGACTTCTGCAGAAAGAACTGGGTGACGGGTTTTATGTGGCCGAAGAAGGCGTCAACGGCCGAACAACCGTGTTCGAGGATCCGGTCAAGGGCGACAAGAACGGTCTTGCTCATCTGGCCACCGTTCGCAAGACGCATATGCCGATCGACATTCTGATCATCATGCTCGGCACCAACGACCTTCAGGCCCGGTTCTGCATGAACGCGGAAACGATCGCGATTGCCATGGGGCGCCTCCTGGATTTTGCCCGCAGGCCAACCGACGATGTCGAAGGCCGGGCGCCAAAGGTGCTGCTGATGTCACCGCCGCCGCTGGCACCACTGGCAGGCACACCCTTCGTGGCACAGTTCAGCGAACAGAGCGTCACGGAATCCCATCGCCTGGCCGCCTGCTACCGGGAGAAGGCGGCTGAATATGGTGCAGCTTTCTTCGATGCAGGAACGGTGATTTCCGCCAGCCCGGTTGATGCCGTCCATTTCGATGCGGAGCCGCAGGCCGATCTCGCCAGGGCAGTGGCAGCGGAAGTGCGCAAGCTGGCAAACTGAATTGGCAGACTGGATTGCCTGCTGCGGTTAGAGCTGTCTCCGACAGGCAGACCGGCTGAACATTCCCTCAGAAATCTGAGGTCAGTCCCTTGATCTCCCAATCGTCGTAGCGGGTGGGCTCCAGGCCGCCGCGTCCGTTGACTTCTTCGGCCATGTTCTGCTGTCTTGCGTCGATTTCCTTGCGCCGTTCTTCGGCTTCCTTGAGGGCGCGCTGGGCTGCCGGTGGCAGGTCCTCGAATTTCCGCTTCGGAGCTTCCTCGACATTGGTCTTCAGGGAGGGAGCCTCGTTCTGGCTGTAGCGGCTCGTCGGGTTGTCCGGTGTTTCTGTCATGGCTCTTCGGGTCGTTCAGTTTGCAGTCTTGTCTGGCGTATATAGGGTAATCTTGCCAAGAATGGCAGCACTCCCCATCTGTTGGACGGATACAAAGGCCATTATGCGCCTTCTTGCAAGCAGTCGAAAACAGGACAGAAACGGAAACAAGCGGCGATGAACTACATTCGCACGGCAATGCTTCTGGCGGGGATGACCGCCTTGTTCATGGGGATCGGTTTCATGATCGGCGGTCAGTCGGGCATGCTGATCGCGCTGCTTATTGCAGCCGCCATGAACCTGTTCAGTTACTGGAACGCGGACAAGATGGTCCTGCGCATGCATCATGCCAGGGAAGTGGGTGAGCGCGAAGCGCCGGAGTTCTACCGGATGATACGGCAGCTGGCGCAGAATGCCGAGTTGCCGATGCCCAAGGTCTACATCATCGACAATCCGCAGCCGAATGCCTTTGCGACCGGACGCAACCCGCAAAACGCTGCCGTCGCGGCAACGACGGGCCTGCTCGACATGCTGACGCCCGAGGAGATTGCCGGTGTGATGGCCCATGAGCTGGCCCATGTGAAGAACCACGACACGCTGATCATGACGATCACGGCGACAATCGCCGGTGCGATTTCCATGCTGGCCAACTTTGCCTTCTTCTTCGGCGGCAACCGCAACAATCCGCTGGGCATTGTCGGGGTTATCCTGATGATGGTCGTGGCGCCGCTGGCGGCAATGGTCGTGCAGATGGCGATCTCCCGGACGCGCGAATATGCGGCCGACCGGATGGGCGCACAGATCTGCGGCGAACCCATGTGGCTGGCTTCAGCACTTGCGAAGATCTCGCGCGGGGTGGAGCACATCCATAACCCGGACGCGGAAGCGAACCCGGCAACCGCACATATGTTCATCATGAACCCGCTGTCAGGCGAGCGGATGGACAATCTGTTCTCCACCCACCCGAACACCCAGAACCGGATCGACGAACTGCGCAAGCTGTCGGATGCAGGTCTGGGCACCGGTGGCAGGGGCGGCAGAAGCGGTCCCATGTCGTTTACCCGCCAGGCTCCACAGCAGGCCGGCCCGTGGAGCGGCGCCGGTCCGACGGGGCCTTCCTCCGCGCCGCGCCGTCCAAAAGGGCCGTGGGGATAGGCCACAGTCCCCCGGAACGTCAGCTTCTTTGACAAAAACAACTTTGCCGGATGACCACCCGGCTTTAGTATCACCAGATGCGCCGCGACCGGCAGACCGGTCTGCGGCGCTTGATTTTGATACCGGCCGTAACAGCAGGGCCGGGCGCGTGAATGGATTGAGCCTTGACCAAACGGCCGAACAACAAACAGAAGCCTTCAGGCAAACCGGCACCCGAACAGGCCGAAAAGCCGGGGTTTGCCGCACGCAAGGTGGCTGCCGATATTCTTGGCAACGTCGTTCACAAGAAACGGCCTCTCGATGGCGAGCTGGATATCACGTCCGGCCACTCCGGATTTCGGGCGCTGGCCGGCAACGATCGTTCGCTGGTTCGCGCAATCATCGGTGCGGCCTTGCGCCATCGGGGTGAAATCGCTGAAATCCTGGATCGGTTGCTTGATCGGCCGATCCCGGAAAAGACGGGCCGGATCCTGGATATCCTGCATGTGGCCATTGCCCAGATGCTGTTTCTCGACATTCCGGACCGTGCTGCCGTGTCTCTTGCTGTTGATCATGCCGGTCTCGACCGCCGGGCTCGTCCCTACAAGGGCCTGGTCAACGGTGTGTTGCGCCGGCTCGGGCGCGAGCGGGACGAAGTGACTGGTGATCTCGATCCGGCGGTGCTGAACACACCGGACTGGCTGATGGAAAGCTGGCAGGCAGCCTATGGAGTGGAGACAGCGCGCGAGATCGCGCGGGCTCACGAAAGCGAAGCGGCGCTGGATCTGTCGGTGAAAGCGGATCCCGAAGAATGGGCCAGGAAGCTGGACGGCCAGATTGTGGGTGCGGGCAGCATCCGCCTCGTGCGCAAGGGCGCTGTCGATGCACTTGAAGGCTACGGCGACGGCCAGTGGTGGGTGCAGGATGCCGCCGCGGCACTTCCCGCCCGGCTTCTTGGTGACGTGAAGGGTCTGCGTGTTGCCGATCTTTGCGCTGCACCGGGCGGCAAGACCGCGCAATTGGCGGCCGCGGGTGCAAGCGTAACCGCGGTCGATATTTCAAAGGCGCGCCTGAAACGTCTTGAAGAAAACATGACGCGGCTCGGCCTGAGTGTTGAAACGGTTGCGGCGGATTTGCGGGCCTTTGAGCCGGAAGAACTCTTTGATGCAATCCTGCTCGATGCGCCCTGCAGCGCGACAGGCACGATCCGCCGGCACCCCGATGTGCCCTGGATCAAGAAGCCATACGACATTGAAAAGCTGACGGAAATCCAGAGCGAATTGCTGGACAGGGTGATGGGCTGGGTCAAGCCGGGTGGGCTGGTCGTCTATTGTACCTGTTCGCTGGAAGCGGCGGAAGGTGAAGCCCAGGTGGCCGGTTTTCTGGAGCGGCAGGCCGGAAAAATCGAACTGGTTCCGGTCGAGGCCTCAGAGGTGGGCGGCCTTGCCGAATGTGTCACAAATGAAGGTTATCTTCGCTGTCTGCCCTGCCATAGCGCCGCCTTGGATCCGGTGAGCAAGGGCATGGACGGCTTTTTTGCCGCAAGGTTCCGCCGGTTTTAACGCGGAATAAACTGTTCACTTGCAATGATTCTTTAAATGAAATGCTAACCTTAATGGTTCGTTTCCTGAATTAGACACCGGAGATTCCCCATAAACGCGCAGAAACCATCAGTTTTGGAGATGGTTTGGTGAATACTGCAAGCCTGAGTGAAAGAAGCCGCATCTGGCGGCTTGTGGCCCTGCATATTTGGCAACGCTCCTTGAAATGGATGCATGGCGGGCCGCTGTTCCGCATGCAGCCGTTTTCGGCTGTGCCTGCGCGCCTGCTCATTGCGCCGCAGGATCT
Organism: Labrenzia sp. R5_0; assembly: GCF_017743835.1. NCBI lineage: Bacteria > Pseudomonadati > Pseudomonadota > Alphaproteobacteria > Hyphomicrobiales > Stappiaceae > Labrenzia > Labrenzia sp. R5_0. The sequence goes on from NZ_JAGHRK010000004.1 coordinate 267,621, forward strand.
GCGCACTGCCGACGCGACCAATGCTGCCGATATCTATGGCGGCCGGTTCCTGTTCTCCGGTCATCTGGTGGAGACGCAAGGCAGATCTCCGTTCGAGCTTCAGGCCGTTCACGAAGACTGGCAGCGTGAGCTTCACAGCTTCGGCTGGATGCGGGACCTTCGCGCCGCCGACAGCCAGATTTCCCGGCAAAATGCCCGGGCGCTGGTGGAGGATTGGATCAAGTTTTGCGGTCGTTGGCACGACATCGGCTGGGAAGCGTCGGTCGTGACCCGCCGCATTCTGTCTTGGCTGGCGCATTCTCCCTTCATTCTTCAGGACGGCGATCACGAATTCTATCGCAGTTTCGTGCGGTCACTGGCTCGCCAGGTGCGTTACCTGCGCCAGACCATCAATGAAACGGAAGACGGCGTCGAGCGCCTGCATGCAGCCCTTGCCATGGCATCCGCCTGTATTTCCATGGCCGGACAGGGCCGCTTTGCACGCCAGAGCATCCGGCGTCTCGATCAGGAGCTGACACGCCAGATCCTGCCCGATGGCGGCCACATCTCGCGCAATCCGAAAGCGCTGATCGACATTCTCGCGGACCTGCTGCCGGTTCGCCAGGCCTTCGTTGCGCAAGGGCTGGAGGTGCCGCCGGCGATGGTGCAGTCGGTGGACCGGATGATGCCACTGCTGCGCTTCTTCCGTCATGGCGACGGGGCCCTTGCCCATTTCAACGGCATGGGCTCGACGCCGAGCGACCTTGTCGCCACCATCCTTGCCTATGACGATGCACGGGGCGCCCCACCGCAGAATGCGCCGCATTCGGGCTATCAGCGCTTAACCGGTGGCAATTCCGTCGTCCTGATCGACACCGGCCCTGCCCCGGCCATCGGCGTTTCCGGCGACGCTCATGCAGGCTGTCTTTCGTTCGAATTCTCCTCCGGCAACAACCGGATCGTCGTCAATTGCGGCGTCTCGCCCAAGTCCAATCCGGCCTGGCGCCGGGTCAGCCGCTCGACGCCTGCCCATTCCACGGCGGTGATCGAGGATACGTCCTCCTGCCGGTTCCTGTCGAACCGGCCGTTCGGGCATATTCTGGGCGCACCCATCCTGTCCGGTCCGGTCAGGGTGCCGGTGGAGCGGGAAGACGATGCCGCCGGCAGCCGGATCACGGCCTCCCATGATGGTTATGCCAGCGAGTTCCATGTCCTGCATGAGCGCGACATTCGCCTTGCAGGCGACGGCACGGTGCTGGACGGCATCGACACGTTTTCGGCAATCGGCCCTGTGGACAGCGAAAACCGCTACGCAATCCGCTTTCACCTGCATCCGGGCCTGCGCAGCTCGCTCATCCGCGGCGGATCAGCGGTGCTCCTGGTGTGCCGGGACGGTGAAGCCTGGGAATTCGAAGCGCCCGGGACCGAGGTCATGCTGGAAGAAAGCATCTATCTTTCGGATGTCTACGGCCACCGCAAGACCGAGCAGATCGTGATCTCCGGTGCCGTGCTCGAGGCCCCCTCTGTGGGGTGGCAGTTCCGCAAGACGGCGACGGCCAAACTCAGCCGGCGCGGCACCAGCGATTTTGACGAGCCGGACGAACTCCCGCTGGAAGAATAGAGACCTTCCGCTTTTGCTGAAGACGTGATAGGGCGACGGCAACTCCCGGACCGTCCCCAATTGCGAGGCAAATTCATGGCCATTGTGTCCAAAGCCGTACCCGTTCCCGAGCTGGTTCCCGTCAAGCGCGCCCTTCTGTCCGTCTTCGACAAGACCGGTCTTGTCGACTTTGCAAAAGCGCTGTCCGAGCGCGGCGTCGAGCTGGTCTCCACCGGCGGTTCCTACAAGGCGCTGAAGGAAGCCGGGCTTAAGGTTCTGGACATTTCGGAAGTCACGAGCTTTCCGGAAATCATGGACGGCCGCGTGAAGACGCTGCATCCGAAGGTACACGGCGGTCTGCTCTCGATCCGCGATGATGCCGACCACCAGAAGGCGATGAACGAGCATGACATCGTCGGCATCGATCTCTTTTGCGGCAATCTCTATCCGTTCGAGGACGTTGTCGCCTCCGGCGCCGACTACGCCACCGGCATCGAGAACATCGACATTGGTGGACCGGCAATGACCCGTGCGGCCGCCAAGAACCATGCCTATGTTACCGTGGTCACCGACCCGGCCGACTACGATGCAGTGATTTCCGAGCTTGATGCCAACGGCGGCAAGGCCCCGCTGGCCCTGCGCAAGAAGCTGGCGCAAAAGGCCTTTGCCCGCACGGCTGCCTATGATGCCGCCGTCTCCAACTGGATGGCGGATCAGCTGGACGAAGCAACGCCCGCCCATCGTGCGGTTGGCGGTTCGCTTGCCGAAGTCATGCGCTATGGCGAAAACCCGCATCAGTCGGCCGGTTTCTACACCACCGGTGAGCAGCGACCGGGTGTTGCCACGGCCAGGCAGCTTCAGGGCAAGACCCTGTCCTACAACAACATCAACGACACCGATGCCGCGTTTGAGCTGGTGAGCGAGTTCGATCCGGCCCGCACCAGTGCTGTTGCCATCATCAAGCACGCAAACCCGTGCGGTGTGGCCGAAGGCGCAAGCCTGAAGGAAGCCTACGAGCTGGCCCTGCGCTGCGATCCGGTTTCAGCCTTCGGCGGCATCGTCGCCCTGAACCAGACACTGGATGCCGCTGCGGCCGAGGAAATCGTCAAGATCTTCACGGAAGTGATCATCGCGCCGGATGCGGACGACGCGGCACGCGAAATCATCGCGGCGAAGAAGAACCTGCGCCTTCTGGTCACCGGTGGCCTCGCCGATGCACGCGCCAAGGGTCTCTTCGTCAAGTCCGTTGCCGGCGGCCTTCTGGTCCAGTCACGCGACAACGGTGTGGTCGATGACCTTGACCTCAAGGTCGTTACCAAGCGCGCCCCGAGCGAGCAGGAACTGGCCGATCTGAAATTCGCCTTCCGGGTTGCCAAGCACGTGAAGTCCAATGCCATCGTCTATGCCAAGGACGGTGCGACCGTTGGTGTCGGGGCCGGTCAGATGAGCCGGGTGGATTCCGCACGCATCGCTGCCCGCAAGGCTCTGGACGCGACCGAGGCCGCCGGTCTTTCCGAACCGCTGACGAAGGGATGCGTGGTCGCCTCCGATGCGTTCTTCCCGTTTGCCGATGGTCTTCTGTCTGCCGCCGAAGCCGGAGCAACCGCCGTTATCCAGCCGGGTGGTTCCATGCGCGATGACGACGTGATTGCGGCAGCCGATGAAGCTGGCCTTGCCATGGTCATGACCGGCATGCGTCATTTCCGGCACTGATTTCGGGTATTCGCCGATGAATTGAAGTGCCGGTTTTCATTCGAACCGGCACTTCATCTGAGCTTGTAAAACATTAGCAAGCTAACGATCCAAAATTACTGTCAAAAATGACAGGGGTCATTAAGAAAAACCCTCCCACTGAAGACCTTGTTAACGCCCAACGGGTAGTCTGCAGCAAGCTTTGGCAGGTATTCGCCTGCCGTTTTCTTGCGATTCGCGGAGATTGCCGGTGTTTAGAAGAGCGAAGGTCACAACAAAGCTCATTGGGGCCAGTGCGGCGACCCTGACGGTTGCCCTTGTGGTCGGCATCAGTTTTATCGGATGGGAAGCGTCCCGCATTACGGGAGATCTTGCACGGTCCGAAGCCGAGACAGTGGCACGCGAGCAGGCGCAATTCGTCCAGCGCGGTCTTGAAAACGGCCTGAAATCCGCACAGACGCTGGCAAGTTCCCTCGGCGGCATGAAGAAGGCCGGATCGGTCGACCGTGAAGCCTGGAACGCCGTCGTTGAAAACCTGACGCTGACCAACAAGGACCTTTCGGGCACCTGGGGCGTGGTTGCCGGAGACGAGCTCGACGGCAAAGATGCCGAGTACAAGGGCGACGAGAAATGGGCCGAAGACGGCGAATGGCAGCCCTATTACTTCCGCAAGGCGGATGGGACGCTGGCCTACCGGCCCATCGAGAAGATCGCCGTCGGTGATCTGAGTGCAACCAGCGACCTCTGGTTCAATGGTGCCTACGTGTCCGGCAAGGACTACATGACCGAACCTTACAGCTGGGAAGCCGATGGCAAGACCGTAACCGGTGTGTCGTTCTCCTCGCCGATCCGAGACGGGTCCAAGGTGATTGGTGCTGCCGGTGGCGACATCCTTCTGACACCGTTGTCCGAAGTGCTTGGCCAGCAACGGCCACTGGACACGGGATCGGTTCACCTCCTGTCGCAGAACGGCGTCTGGATTGCTCACGCCGACCCGGCCGTTCTCGGCAAGCCATGGATGGAAGGCCAGTCCGAAGCCGACCTTGCCGTGCAGGACAAGCTTCTGGCGGCGGTCAAGAACGGCGAACCATTTGCCTATGACGGATATTCCAACACGCTTGGCACGGAAGTGCACCGCATCGTCATGCCGGTCCATGTGACCGGTACCGATGCCAAGCTTGCCGTGGTGGTCAACGTGCCGCTGGCGACCCTCAATGCGGCTTCGTCTTCGATCACGACCATGATCGTCGGCGTCGGTGTCGTGTTGCTCATCGTCGTGGCTCTTTCCATCTATCTTGTCGGTAACACGATTGTTCGCCGTCCGCTGGAGCGCGCCGTGCGCAGCATCCAGGCGCTCATCGATCGCCGTTACGACGAGCCGATCCACGATACCGACCGCCAGGACGAAATCGGCGAGATCAGCAAGGCGCTGGAAGTCTTCCGCGACAAGGCCCGGCAGGCCGAGGCACTGGCCGCCGAGCAGGAAGAAGCGCAGCGTCAGCAGCTGGCGCGCGCAGGCCGGATCAGCGAGTTGTCGCAGGATTTCGACCGCCAAATCTCAGAGCTGACCCAGACGGTGATGCACCAGGTGCAGGACCTCAACGCGGCGTCGATGACGCTGACGGCGGGAGCAGACGACACCAGCGAGAAGAGCACGGCAGTGGCTGCCGCTTCCGAGGAAGCGTCGTCGAACGTGGAAACGGTTGCGTCCGCGGCTGAAGAACTGATGGCATCGGTCGGTGAAATTTCCCGCCAGATGACCCAGTCCACCGAGATTGCCTCCCACGCCGTGGAACAGGCCCAGTCGACGAACCGGAAGATCGAGGGGCTCGCGGAAGCAGCCAATCGGATCAGCGAAGTGGTCAAGCTGATCACTGACATTGCCGAACAGACCAACCTCCTGGCGCTGAACGCCACCATCGAGGCGGCGCGTGCCGGCGAAGCGGGCAAGGGCTTTGCCGTTGTTGCCGCCGAGGTGAAGGAGCTTGCCAACCAGACCGCCAAGGCGACCGAGGAAATCTCCCTGCAGATCCAGTCGGTGCAGACGGAAACCGCCGGATCGGTCGATGCCATCAAGGGCATTTCCGAAACCATCGAAAAGATGAACGAGATCTCTTCGTCCATCCAGGCTTCGGTCGAACAGCAGGGCCTTGCCACCGACGAGATCGCCCGCAACATCCAGGAAGCCTCCAACGGCACCCAGGAAGTGGCGCAGAACATCGTCAAGGTGGCAGCCTCTGCCGACGACACCGGCAATGCCGCCCGCCAGGTCTCGGCCTCCGCCAACGTCCTGCAGACTGAAGCCGACCGACTCAAGCAGGAAGTTGAAGGTTTCCTTGCCAGCGTTCGTCAGGTCGCCTGAGGCGAAACTGCCAACATCTGAACATGAAGCGCGCCGGATTTTCCGGCGCGTTTTTGTTTGGGCAATGCCCGCACCGTTTCCTAAAAAAGCGTCTGTTAGCGCTCCCGCACCCGCAACAACAACAGGAGGCCAACTCCGAAAAAGACCAGGATGACGGACATGCCGGCGGGTTGGCTGGCAGTCAGGGCGGTTACCACGCCGACGGTGAGCGGGGCCAGGAAGCTGGTGACCTTTCCGGAGAGCGCCAGAAGACCGAAATACTGGGTCACGTGCTGCGGCGGGGCTATGCGGACCAGAAGACTGCGGCAGGAGGCCTGCAACGGGCCGGACACCGCGCCGATGACACCGCCGAGTGCAATGAACACCTGTTCCGGCAGCGACGCGAAGAGGGCACCCTCGGGGGCAGCGGCGGTCTTGATGACAAAGAACACCGTTGTCCGGTCGATGGAGATCATGCCGAGGCCGCAGATCATCAGAACGATGAGCGAGAAGACAATCACCGGCTTGGCCCCGAAACGATCATCCATCGGCCCGCCCAGCAACAGGCCCAGTGTTCCGGTGATGGTCAGGATGATGCCGAAAGTGCCGATTTCGATGGATCCCCAGCCAAGCTGGCCGGCGGCATATATTCCGCCGAACGCGAAGAGGGCGACAAGGCCATCCTTGAAGATCATGTTGGCGAGAAGGAACAGGAAGATATTCCTGTTTGTGCGTGCCTGGGCCAGGCTCATGCGCAGGTTTGCAAGGCCAGCGCGGATGGCTGGACCGATCTTTGCCTGGTGCGGCACGTCCGGCACGAAGAGAAACATCGGCAACACGAAAACGAGATACCAGAGCGCGGAGAACGGCCCGACGGCGCGATCGCCTTCCTGTGTCGCCGCATCAAGACCCAGAACCGGCTTGAAACCCAGCAGGGTCTTGCCTGACTCGGGGCTGGCGGCGAAAAATCCGAGGGCGATCACCAGCGTGACCAGTCCACTGGCGTAGCCGAGTGCCCAGCCGAAACTGGACAGGCGTCCGATGCGTTCCGGCGGCACCAGCGAAGGCATCATGGCGTTGTTGAAGACGGTCGCGATTTCGATGGACAGTGTGCCGATGGCAAAGGCGATGAGCGCGATGGCGATGCCATTCGGGCTTCCCGGAGCGGCGTACCAGAATGCCCAGCAACAGATGACAAACGGCAACGAGAAGAGAAGGATCCAGCGTTTTCGCCGGCCTGTTGCGTCCGCGATCGAGCCCAGTACCGGTGCTGCAAAGGCAATGCACAGTCCGGCGGCCGCAGTTGCGTATCCCCAAAGCGATTGGCCTTCGGCCGGGGTCGCGGCCAGTGTCGAGGCAAAGTAAGGCGCAAAGACGAATGTTGTGATCAGCGTGAAAAAGGGCTGTGCCGCCCAGTCGAACAGCGCCCAGGAGAGAACGGCGCGCCTGTCGGTAGATTGCAACGGGATGTCTGAAACGGTTGTCATGGAAAAGGGCAACTCGCTGCCTGGGGGATCAAGACCGGGACGAGCCCAACTCATTCATGCATATCGCTTCCCGCTCCTGAAGCCCACAGGTGTTTGCGAATATCCGGTGTCTGTTGCAGGAGAGAGTTTCGGTTGGCGTATGCGGCCCATCCTTCGAGACGCCACTTGCGCGGCTCCTCAGGATGAGGGTGTGGGAAGGTGGGCCTCTCACCAGCCTGGCAACACATATCACCTCATCCCGGACACCGCGCAGCGAAGATCCGGGATCGGTGAGCCAAAGATCATCTTGGGAAGGTACGCTTTGCCTTGGGTGCCGCTGGCTCTCCATTCCCCGCTCGCGCATAGTGTTGCCGGGGCGACGGCAATACCGCTGAAAAGCCAAGGCCGGCAGCGGAACTGCCGGCCCCATAACGCGATTTCCGCCCGGTTACGCGGTGCCGCAGATTTCCGCGAGCAGGCTTGCCGCCACGGAGAATTTCGACACGCTGAGACCGCCGTCGAGGATTTCGGAAACAGAGCGTTTGCGCCGGCCCACTTCCGCCTCGTGTTCCTCCAGCCAGCTTGTAAAACCGCCGGCGCGAACCGCCGCGATGGCCAGGGCGCGCTGCGCGGAGACCAGCATGGCCCGTGCCCGGTCGAGTGCGAGGCCGTCGTAGTAGTCCCGGACGTCGAGATCGTTGGCGAGCTCGAGCATCGCACCGAGCTGGAAATGGTGAGCAACTTCGAAATAGGCCCTTGCAGCCGTATCCAGATCTGCTCCGGTTTCTTCCGACACGATGACGATATCGGGAATGGCCCGCTCGGCCGGCAGCCAGGCAATCCGCCGCGCGAGGCTTTCCGGAACACCCTGCTCCACGAAGGCTGCAGTGCGCTCCGCCAGGACCGCGGCGGGTTCTTCCGGCAAGACCGCTTCCAGGCGGTCGCGCAGCGCGGCGATACCGGCACGGAACCGCTCGACAACGGCAAACAGGCCCTTGTCGAAGGACACGTTGCGCTTGAACCAGACGACCCGTTCCAGAAGCAGCGACTGGATTTCCGAATAGAGCTCCAGCTGCAGAGCGCCGTCGATCTTTGTGTCGAGCTGGTCGATCTCCGTGTTGAGATCGGTCAGGTCGTAGCTGTTGCGCACGGCAACGAAGCCCTGAGCGATTTCGGTCGCGGTTGCGTCGGTCTGGTCACGCAGACGGGTGATGAAGGTCGCCCCGCCCCGGTTGATCATCGAGTTGGCCAGCATCGTGGCGATGATTTCACGCCGCAGGCGGTGGCCGCTGATCTCGTCCTTGTAGGTGTCGGCCATCTGGTCCGGGAAATACCGGAACAGTTCGCGCGCCAGATAATCGTCGTCCGGAACCGAGCTTTCCAGCAGCGCGTCGTAAAGCGTGATCTTGGCATAGGCCAGCAGCACGCCCAGTTCGGCGCGGGTCAGCAGCTGCCCGGCCTTGCGCATCTCGTCGAGTGTTGCCTCGTCCGGCAGCTGTTCGACCACCCGGTCCAGAAGGCCTGCCTGTTCCAGCTGGCGCATCATGCGCACCTGGTAGCCGAAGTCTTCCATGCCGCGCAGTTCGGTCATGGAGATGGCCAGGGTCTGCAGGTAGTTGTTCCGCAACACGAGTTCGGCGACCTCGTCGGTCATTTCGGCCAGAAGTTCGTTGCGCTGCTCGATGGTCAGCTTGCCGGATTTCACCGCGGCGCCGAGGGCGATCTTGATGTTGACCTCCATGTCCGAGGAGTTCACCCCGGCGGAATTGTCGATCGCATCGGAGTTGCAGCGTCCACCCTTCTTGTTGAACTCGATACGGGCGAGCTGGGTCAGGCCGAGGTTGGCACCTTCGCCGATCACCTTTGCGCCGATTTCCGATGCGGTGATGCGGATCGGGTCATTGGCACGATCGCCCACATCGGCGTCCGTCTCGGACTTGGCGCGAATATAAGTGCCGATACCGCCGAACCACAGCAGGTCGACTTCCATCTTCAAGATGGCGGTCATCACTTCCTGCGGCGTTGCGCTGCCCTTGTTCAGGTTGAGCAGGGACTGCATCTCCGGTGAAAGCGGAATGGACTTCAGCTGGCGCGAGAAGATGCCGCCACCCTTGGAAATCAGGTCGGTGTTGTAGTCCTTCCAGGACGAGCGGCCGAGGTCGAACATCCGCTTGCGCTCTTCCCAGGTCTTTGCCGGGTCCGGATCCGGATCAATGAAGATGTCGCGGTGATCGAAGGCCGCGATCAGTCTGGTTGCCTTCGACAGCAACATGCCGTTGCCGAAGACGTCGCCGGACATGTCGCCGACACCGGCCGCCGTGAAGGGCTGGGTCTGGATATCCCGGTTCATCTCGCGGAAGTGCCGCTTGACCGCTTCCCAGGCGCCGCGTGCGGTGATGCCCATCTTCTTGTGATCGTAGCCGGCGGACCCGCCGGAGGCGAAAGCGTCGCCCAGCCAGAAATGCCTTCCTTCCGAAATGCCGTTGGCGGTATCGGAGAAGGTGGCCGTGCCCTTGTCGGCTGCAACCACCAGATAGGGGTCGTCACCGTCATAGCGCTGCACGCGCTCCGGCGGCAGGATGTTGTCCTCGCCGAGGTTGTCGGTCACGTCCAGAAGGGCGTTGATGAAGATCTTGTAGCTTTCGGTGCCTTCCTTGAACCAGGCATCGCGATCGCTCATCGGCGGCAGGTTCTTGGGTACGAAACCGCCCTTGGCACCGACCGGGACGATCACTGCGTTCTTCACCTGCTGTGCCTTCACCAGACCCAGCACTTCGGTGCGGAAGTCCTGCGGCCGGTCAGACCAGCGCAGGCCGCCACGGGCAACCATGCCGAAACGCAGGTGCACGCCTTCCACGCGGGGGCTGTAGACGAAGATTTCCCGGAACGGACGCGGTTGGGGCAGGTCGTCGATCTGGCGGCTGTCGATCTTGAAGGCAAAGGTCGGCTTGGGCTGCCCCTTCTTGTCGAGCTGGTAGAAGTTCGTGCGCAGGATCGATTCAATCGTGTTCTGGAACCGGCGCAGGATGCGGTCGTCGTCAAGGCTGGCGACGTCCTCCAGATCGGCGGTCAGTTCGCTTTCCAGCCGTTCCGTGCCGAGGTCCCGGTCCTTTTCGGTGACATCCGGGTTGAAGCGCAGGTGGAACAGTTCCACCAGTTTGGCCGCGATCTTCGGGTAGTTGTTGAGCGTGGACCACATATAGTCTTCGGAGAAGCGGATGCCGGCCTGGCGCAGGTATCTCGACAGCGCGCGGATCACCGCCACGTCGCGCCAGGCAAGCTCCGCCGTCAGCACCAGGCGGTTATAGCCGTCGTCTTCCGCCAGCCCGGTCCAGACTGCCATGAACATGCTTTCCAGCCGGGGTTGCAGCTGATCGGAAAAGACGATGTCTTCACCGCTGCGCGATTCCAGCGTCATTTCGTGCAGGTAGGACAAGGGGGCATCGGCCGGCGTGATGCGGTAGGTCCGCTCGTTGATCACCCGGAAACCCATGTTTTCCAGAAGCGGCACGCGCGCGGACAGCGGGATCGGCGAACCGCGGTGATAGACCTTCAGCGACAGGCGGCTGTCCCTGGTGCCGGCCTGGCGGTGGAACGTGATGGTGGTGTCGTTCTTGTCGGACAGGGTTTCCAGCTTGACGATGTCGAACAGCGCGGACTGGGCGTTGTAGACTTCCTTGTAGCCGCCATGGAACGAAAGCGCGTAACGGTCGGCCAGCTTGCGGGCCTGTGAAGGTGCGAATTCGTCCTTGAGCGCGTCGCGCACGCTGTCGGACCAGGTGCGCACCATGTCGGCAACGGCGGCCTCCAGCTCTTCCTGCTGGGGCGTCGGCGTTTCCCCGCGATCGCGGCCGATGATGTAGTGAACCCGCGCCAGCGGACCTTCTGGATAGGTAACGTACCAGGCCGACACGCGTCCTTCATAGACCGAGGCCAGATAGGTGCCGACGTTCAGGCGAACTTCGGTGGAATAGCGATCACGCGGGACGAAGACCAGAATGGAGACATAGCGGTCGAACTTGTCCGGGCGGGACAGCACGCGAATGCGCGGGCGCTCGTCCAGCTGCAGGATGGCGATGGAAAAGTCGAACAGGCGCTCCCGTTCGATCTGGAACAGCTCGTCACGCGGGAAAGCTTCCAGAACGTTGCGGAGGGCGCGGCCGGAATGGCTTTCCGACCCGTAGCCGGCGCGGGCCAGAACGCTGGCAACCTTGCGGCGCAGGAACGGGATGGTGCTGGTCGGTTCGGTATAGGCGGTCGAGGCGAACAGGCCGACAATGCGCAGCTCACCGTTCATGTTGCCTTCGTCGTCATAAAGCTTGGCGCCGACGTAATCCATGTGCACGCGCCGGTGCACGGTGCTCTTCACGTTGGCCTTGGCGATGATCAGCGGTTCGGGTTTCTTCAGGAACTCGCGAATTTCCGGCGTGATCTGCACGAACTCCGTGCCGCGGCGGAGAACGCGCACGTCCGGGTCGGACAAGAGGCCGAGGCCCGTGCCCTCATGGGGGGAAAGCTCGCCCTCCTCGACGCCGCCTTCGAACATGTATTCGCGCATGCCGAGGAAAATGAAGTTGTCGTTCTCCATCCACTCCAGGAAGTGGATTGCTTCCCACAACTCGTCGCTGCTGCCGGGAATTTGCGTGGTCTTGTAGGTGTCGATGGCCTCCGCCAGGCGTTCCTGCATCGGCTTGAAGTCCGACACGACGGCGCGGACATCGGACAGAACCTTGTCGAGTCGTGCCTTGAGGGCCGCGCGGGCTTCGGGCGAATCAATCCGTGTCACGTGGATATGGATGAGGCTTTCCTGCCGATCGGTCCGCTTCGGTGGTTTCTTGCGGGCCGTTGCGCTTGTCAGTTTGCCGTTGTCATCCCGTTCCACGATGAAGATCGGGTGCAGGACCAGATGCACTTCGATCTTGCTTTCCTGCAGCTCGTCCATGACGGAATCGACCAGGAAGGGCATGTTGTCGTTGACGATCTCGATAATCGAGACGCCCTTGACCTTGCTGCCCTGTGCCTTGAACGCCGGATCGGCGATGCTGACACGATGCGTGCCGAGTTCGTGGTTCTGGAAATCCTGCCAGGCGTCCCGGGCAAAGCCGGTCAGCTCTTCCGCGGTGTAGGCCACGAGGTCTTCCGCTGCGCCCCGGTCATAAAAGGCGCGGGAAAACTCGGCGAGAGCCGGATCTTCCTGATTCAAGGTTGCTTGGACCGCGTCGATGAGTTTGAGTTTCTCGACGTCGTGTTTGTCCGGCATTTTCCATCCCCTTAGGCGATCGTATGGTTTGGCTCTGTCGCTCGCTCGTTCTAAGACTTAAGTTCATATTTCAGCGACATAAACGGTTTCATGACGGGAGGAGCAAATTGTCAAGTAAAGTCACGGCCTTGCAAATCGATTCAAATGTAACATTGAGTGAAAAGACACAGGCTTATTTCGACTTGTGCCAGGAGAAGCTGGGTCTCGTTCCCAACGTCCTCAAGGCATATGCGTTCGACGAAACGAAGCTGCGCGCCTTCACCGACATGTACAACGACCTCATGCTGGGCGAATGTACACTCTCCAAGCTCGAGAGAGAGATGATTGCCGTTGCGGTATCAGCGGTCAACCGCTGTTTTTATTGTCTGACGGCTCATGGTGCTGCGGTGCGCGAGCTTTCCGGGGACCCCGTGCTGGGGGAACTGATGGTGATGAACTACCGCGTTGCGGACCTTTCGCCAAAGCAGCGGGCGATGCTCGACTTCGCCGTCAAGTTGACGGAGAAGCCGGCGGAAATCGTGGAAAGCGACCGGCAAGCCCTGCGCGATGTCGGGTTTACGGATCGCGACATCTGGGACATCGCCTCGGTAACGGGCTTCTTCAACATGTCCAACAGGGTGGCTGCGGCGTCCGACATGCGCCCGAATGATGAGTATCACTCAAGGGCCCGTTGAGATAACGGAGCGTCGCGCGGCGGTGACAAGCCGCGCGATTGGGTGTATGACGCTTGCGATTTTGCACCGATCTGCCTGACGGCTTTCGGGCCCTGGGGTTCGAAACTGGCGGCGATCATGAGAGGGAGAGGAACGGGCGATGGTTGCGCGCGTGTTTATTGATGGTGAAGCCGGTACGACGGGTCTGCAGATCCGCGAGCGCCTTGCCATGCGCCGCGACCTTGAGCTGATCTCCATTCCGGACGAAAGCCGGAAGGATCCGGCTGCCCGGGCCGACTACCTCAACAAGGCCGATATTGCCATTCTTTGCCTGCCGGATGCGGCGGCCAAGGAAAGTATTGCCCTGATCGAGAACGACACCACCCGTGTGATTGATGCTTCCAGCGCCCACCGGGTTGCCGAGGGCTGGGCCTACGGTTTTGCCGAAATGGACCTCGACCAGGCCGACATCATCGCCGCGGCCATGCGCGTTGCCAATCCGGGCTGCTGGCCGCAAGGCCTGATCGCGGCGGTTCGTCCGCTGATTGCCGCGGAGCTGCTGCCGACGGACTTCAACCTGACCTATTTCGGCATCTCCGGGTATTCCGGTGGTGGCAAGGGCATGATTGCCGATTACGAAGCCGCCGGAACCAGCGCAAATTCGTTTGCGCCCTATGCGCTCGGGTTCAATCACAAGCATCTTCCGGAAATGACGGAATACGGCCTGCTCGACGCAGCTCCACTGTTCACTCCGACTGTCGGAGATTTCTACAAGGGCATGCTGACGGTGGTTCCGTTGAACCTGGCAGGCCTTGCCAAGGTGCCGACGGGCGAGCAGCTGCATGCGGCGATCGCCGATCATTTCGCTTCGGCACCCGGCGGTTTTGTCGAGGTCGCGCCGCTGGAAGCGCTCGAAAAATCCGACAGCCTCAACCCGCAGGCGCTCAACGACACCAACAAGCTGCATCTGCACGTCTTTGCAAATGACGCCAGGGCGCAGGCTGCGATCGTTGCCGTCTACGACAACCTGGGCAAGGGCGCGTCCGGTGCTGCGGTCCAGAACCTCAATCTGATGCTCGGTGTCGATCAGACAACCAGCCTTGCCGCGTAAGCGGCATCCGTTTTCAGGCCTTTCAGGAGAGAAGAAGAATGGAAAAATTTGAGACCCTGACCGGTGTCGCAGCGCCGTTGCCGATCGTGAACATCGACACGGACATGATCATTCCGAAGCAGTTCCTGAAGACGATCAAGCGCACCGGCCTCGGCACCGCGCTGTTCCACGAAATGCGCACAAACGACGACGGATCGGAGAACGACAGCTTCGTTCTCAACAAGGCCGCCTACCGCAATGCCAAGATCCTGATCGCCGGTGACAACTTCGGCTGCGGTTCTTCGCGCGAGCATGCGCCCTGGGCGCTGCTTGATTTCGGCATCCGCTGCGTGATCTCCACCTCGTTCGCCGACATTTTCTACAACAACTGCTTCAAGAACGGCATTCTGCCGATCCAGGTTTCCGAAGACGAGCTGGAAACCCTGATGCATGCGGCAGAGCGCGGCGCCAACTTCACGCTGACGATCGATCTGGAAAGCCAGGAAATCAAAGGTCTTGAAAGCGGCGACATCGCCTTCAAGATCGACAGCTTCCGCAAGCATTGCCTGATCAACGGCCTCGACGACATCGGCCTGACCATGGCGAAGGCCGGTGAAATCGACACCTTTGAAAGCAAGATGGGCAACGACCGTCCCTGGGTCTGAGCCGGACTGCAAAGACTTTTGAAAAGCCGGGTTTCACGACCCGGCTTTTTTGTTTTGGTTGCCTCAGGTTCTTTAAGGCGCGCGACGCGTCGCCAAGACATGATCCCCCACTCACAGGGGCAATCCTCCGGATTTCGATCACGGCTACAGCATTCAGCCGTGTTGTCCTGAAGCCCATCAACCTTGTCATCCCTGCAAAGGCAGGGATCCAGGATTCACTGGGTTCGCAAGGTTTTCGAAGTCTGTTCCCATGGCGTACTGGATCCCGGTCTTGCCGCTGACGCGACAAACCGGGATGACAAATCACCTGGGCATCCCTGGTTCCTGTCGGATTGAATACAAAGGGGCGGCGCCGAAAGGCGCTTGCCGGTGAAGCGGGACAGGGAAAGCTGGATAACCGCCTCTCATCTTCTTCACGCAGGCTTGAAAAGCTTTTCAGTGTCCTTGAACGTTTCGTGCGATAGTCCGAACGCATGGATATGATGACCTTGGCACCATACGCTCCCTGGACCGACCGACGCGGCAACCTTTCCGGTCTGCGATTGGCTGTATTCATTGCCGTGCTTCTTCCGGCGTTGCAGATCTTCTACAGACTCGCCTTCGGACCAGTGCTGCCGGAGCCCTTCGAGATGGAGCTTCATGCCAGTGGCGACTGGACGGTGCGCTTCCTGCTTGTGACCCTGGCGGTCACCCCGCTGCGGAGGATCTTCTCCTGGAACAGGATCGTCGGTGTCAGGCGCATGCTGGGTGTGACAGTGCTTGCCTATGCGCTCTTGCACCTGGGGCTTTACGCTGCGCAGGAAAGCTGGAACCTCGGCAAGGTCGTGTCTGAAATCGTTCTGCGTTTCTATCTGGCCATCGGCTTTGTCGCGCTGTTCGGGCTGGCGGTGCTGGGGGCGACCTCCTTTGACAGCGCCATCCGCAAACTCGGGCGGAACTGGCAGCGGCTGCACACCCTGATCTATCCGATCGGCGGTCTCATGCTGTTCCACTTCTTCCTGCAGTCCAAGTCGGACGTCACGCAGGCCACCTTGATGGCAGGCATGTTCGTGCTGCTGATGACCTACAGACTTGCGGTCAAGGCAGGCTTCAGCCTTGCAAACCCGCTGGTTCTGGCGGTTTGCGCGCTGCTGGCAGCTGCAGGGACTGCCGGGATCGAATTTGCCTGGTACGCACTTGCCACCGGCATTCCTGCCGACCGGGTGTTTCAAGCCAACTTCGCCCTTTCCGTTGCAATCCGTCCGGCTATCTGGGTCGGGATCATCGGGCTCGGGGTTGGTGTGGCGGCAATGGTTCAATGGATCGGCGGACTGCTCGGCCCCAAGCTGGGGCTGAAACGGGCGTAAAATATCGCCGAGCCTTCACACCCCACTACCATCATCCCGTGGCTTTTCCCTCGGACCCAAGTCGAGCACCCTCCACCCCGGTCGGGTGTTTCATGCGGAAAGGTCACGGCATGGATTGCCGGGTCTGGCCCGGCAATGACGGAAAGAGGGTGTGGTCTCAGGAATTGGAATGGTCTGGTTGGGGAGCCACCCCATGAGGGAATAAGCTGAGTCTCCAGGTTTCCCAGTCCCGTCATCCCATGGCTCGACCATGGGATCCATGCCGATCCCCTTATCTTCTGATGAGCTTGGATGTGTGGAACGGCCAGGATTGCGGGATCAACACCGGCAATGACGGCCACAGGTGAAGATTATCTCCAGGGAATTCGAAGACCAGCCGAGAATCAGATTCAGCCACCCTGTTTGAATTGCGAGACAATCAGCGTCGGGGCTTTCGCCCTACGACTGTTTCTCGTCGTCGCGCACGCGGCGTTCGGCGTTGATCTGCTCCAGTTCGGCCATCTTTTCGCCGATGGGGCGCAGGGCTGAAACCGTTTGGCGGAACTGGCTGGCGCGCTGGTCGAGCATGCGCTGTGCAAGTTCCGGGAATTCCTGGATCATGCGTTTGAAGAGCGCGCGGCGAATGCGGATGATGCGCACGCCGTCAACGGCTTCTGCCCGGCAAGGACGCTTGTTTTCCGCAAGAAGAGCCGTCTCGCCCAGCAGTGTGCCCTGACCGACGCGCTCGATTTCCTCAAAGCCGTCCTTGGTCCTCGTCAGCAGGCTGACCGTGCCGCTGGTAATTACCAAACCGCCATCGGCGCGGTCGCCCTGATCGAACAGGCGCTGGCCGCGGTTGTAATCCATGCTTTCGGCGCTGAAGGCGAGCAGGCGCAGCTGATCGTCCTGAAAGTCCGAAAGCATCGGGATTTGTTTGAGAATCGCAATGTCTTGGGCAAGGCTCATGCCCAAGAAATACGCCGATTACCGGTTACGGCACAAGCTTATATCCACCGGCTTCTGTGACAAGAAGCTCCGCATTGGACGGGTCACGCTCGATTTTCTGCCTGAGGCGGTAGATGTGGGTTTCCAGCGTGTGGGTGGTCACCCCGGAATTGTAGCCCCAGACCTCGTGCAGCAGCACGTCGCGGGTTACGGGCTTTTCGCCGGCGCGGTAGAGGAATTTCAGGATGGAGGTTTCTTTCTCCGTCAGGCGAACCTTGGAGCCGCTGTCGTCCTGCATCACCTTGGCGGCGGGCCGGAACGAATAGCGGCCGATGGCGAAGGTGGCGTCTTCGCTTTGTTCGTGCTGGCGCAAATGTGCCCGGACACGGGCCAGAAGCACGGCGAACTTGAACGGCTTGGTGACATAGTCGTTGGCACCGGCCTCAAGCCCCAGGATCGTGTCGCTGTCGCCGTCATGACCGGTCAGCATGATGATCGGTGCCTTGAAACCGCCCTTGCGCAGCAGCTTGACCGCTTCGCGCCCATCTATGTCCGGCAGGCCGACGTCCATCAGCAGCAGATCGACGTGCTCTTCCTTGGCCATGGCGATGCCGGACGTGGCCGAATCCGCCTGGATCGTCTCAAATTCATCGTAAAGCGACAGCTGCTCCACCAGCGCTTCGCGCAGTTCGGTATCATCATCGACAATCAAAATCGTGCGGGCGGTCATCGTCGCGTCCCTCGCCAGAATCCAAAATCTCTTCACGACGACTTGTGCAAAGGACACAAGCGCGTTCCTGCTTCTATGTGCGTGGGAAATTGTTCCCGCACAAGCGGTGTCCCGTCAATTCTTCTTCACGCGGGGTTTAGGGGTGGTTTATCAAGAAGACCGGCAGAGCGGACAGGCGGAACGGACAGGATCATGAAAACCTTGAAAAAATCGGCGGGAATGCTGGAGGTTCGTGCGTCGCCTCTGAACCGGACACGCGGCGTGCTCAGTCTTGGGCGGATCACGGTCCCGTGTGCGCTCGGCCGGTCAGGCATTGTCATGCGCAAGCGAGAAGGCGATGGCGGCACGCCGGTGGGCCGGTTCGAATTGCTGCACGTCTACTATCGCCCGGACCGGGGCTTGCCGCCGGCAACGCTGCTGCCGACCGAGCCGCTGACACCGGCGTCCGGCTGGTGTGACGACCCTGGCCACCGCCTCTACAACAGGCCGGTGCAACTGCCTTTTGCGGCCAGCCACGAGAAGATGTGGCGCGACGACAGGCTCTACGACATCGTCGTGGTGCTGGATTGCAATCTGAACCCGGCCGTGAAGGGCCAAGGTAGCGCGATCTTCTTTCACATCGCGCGGCAGGGCTATTCGCCGACGGAAGGCTGCGTTGCCGTTTCACCGGAACACATGCGCCTGATTCTTCAGAACATCGGCCTTGGCGCGGAGATGGTGATCCACGCCTGAGCCGGCCCGAACAATCTTAAGGATTGGCACTGACCTGTGGCCGGTAGATGGTGAAACTGCCACTGACCGTGGTCGAGGTCCTGACACCGGCGTCATCGGTCGTCGTCGCCGTGCGAATTCCGAAACCGTTGCGCTTGACGGTCTGGTCGTCTGTGACGTTGCTTTCCAGAAAGGTCGCCCTGTTGCCGTTGACGCTTTCCAGGATCGCCGTGTGCCGCGGTTCGCCGCGGGACATGGTCTGTTCCTCCCAGCTGCCGTCGGGCTGGGTTACACGAACCGTGACTTCGAAGCGCGTGAACTGGAAGACGTCACCCGGCCGGGCGTCCGACAGGTTGTTGATCACCCTTCCCCAGACATAGGTGGAGGCCGGCTTGTTGAAGCCGACGTGCCGGAAAGCGTTGTCGACCAGCGTCCAGCACTGGCCATCGCCTTCCACCCGGCCAAGTCTTTCGGTGGCGAAATTGATCAGGCGTTGCGCCTGTTGAGCGTTTACGTCGGGCATGATCGTTATCCTTCATAACTGCCCCATGGACGCAATATTAGGTCGGCATGACTGCCAACTCTGTAACCCGCATCACGATTCCGTTGGCAATGAGGGCAACCGAACGCGCCTTGCCGCGTTTTTTGAAAAGTGTCTCACAGGCAGAGACGGTGGCCAACCGCATAGGTTTCCGCGGTCTTGTCTGGTATGACGAAGTTCGGGTTCACGGAGATAATCAGGACATGCGCTGGAAAGGCCGCCGCGGCAGCAGCAACGTTGAAGACAGGCGTTCCATGGGCGGGAGACCACGCATGCGCGTCGGTGGCCGCCGGGTGAGAGGTGGTGGCCTCGGGTTGACGGGCCTCCTGATTATCGTCGGCATTGCCTGGCTGACCGGCATCAACCCGCTGACACTTCTCGGACAGCTGGATGGCGGGGGCGGTTACGATACGCAGTCCTATCAGACGCAGGCCCCTCGCAGTGCGGCCGACCAGGAAACCGCGCAATTTGTCTCCGTCGTACTGGCCGACACGGAAAACACCTGGGGCCAGATCTTCGAAAACGGTGGTGCGACGTACTCCGAGCCGACGTTGGTGCTGTTTTCAGGGTCGGTTTCATCAGCCTGCGGATATGCCAGTGCGGCCACCGGCCCATTCTACTGCGGAGCCGACAGCAAGCTTTACATCGACCTGTCCTTCTATCAGGAACTGGCAAACCAGCTGAATGCGCCGGGTGATTTCGCACAGGCCTATGTGCTGGCGCATGAAGTCGGTCACCACATCCAGAACGTGCTTGGCGTGCTGCCGGAATTCCAAAAGGCCCGGCGTACGCTCAGCAAGGCGGAAGGCAACGCTCTATCGGTACGTGTCGAATTGCAGGCCGATTGTTATGCCGGCATCTGGGCGCATTATGCCGCCCGGCAGAAAGGGTTTGTCGAGGAAGGCGATATCGATGAGGCACTGAACGCGGCCAGCCGGATTGGCGACGATACATTGCAGCGCCAGGCTCAGGGCTATGTCGTGCCGGAAAGCTTCAACCACGGCACCTCTGCGCAGCGGGCAAGCTGGTTCAAGAAGGGTTTCCAGTCCGGCGACCTCAATGCCTGCGATACGTTCAGCGCGGCGAGCCTGTAAGGGCACCAACACATCGCGTCATGCCATGGCACGTCCATGGCATCCATGCCGCTTGATCGGCTCTTTTCCGTACGCTTCCGGCTTTGAAAGCCCACGGATGGATTGCAGGGGCAAGCCCAGCAATGACGACCAAGTGATAACGGGCTGGCGCGTTTACGCATATCTGCGATGACTGCCTGCCCCACTGGTAATTTGCGGTGTTTTCCGCCATATAGGGGCAAATGTCCGCAAGATGGCGGACGCTTTTCCTTGAAGCTTTGAAGAAGTGCGACCGGTATGGCGTCTGAAACCAGACCCTTTTTGAAGATGAACGGCCTTGGCAATGATTTCGTGGTCTGGGATGCGCGTGAAAAACCGCTGCGCCTGACACCCGAAGCCATTGCCGCATTGGGAGACCGCGAGACGGGTATCGGTTTCGACCAGATGATCACCGTTGAACGGTCCTCGCTGGGTGTCGATGCCTTCATGCGCATTCACAACCGCGATGGCAGTGAAGTGTCCGCCTGCGGCAACGCCACGCGCTGCATCGGCCGTCTGCTGATGGAAGAAGCCGGCAAGGAGCTTGTTACCATCGAGACCGGTGCCGGGCTGCTGCACGCGTTCGATGCCGACGGCCCGCGCAGCGTGACTGTCGACATGGGCGTACCGCGGCTTGCCTGGAACGAAATCCCGCTTGCGGAAGAGTTCGCCGACACCCGTGCGATCGAACTTCAGATCGGACCTATCGATGATCCGATCCTGCACACGCCGGCCGTCGTCAACATGGGCAATCCGCACGCGATCTTCTGGGTCGACGACGTGGAAGCCTATGAGCTTGAGCGGGTCGGTCCCTTGCTGGAACACCATCCGATCTTTCCGGAATACGCCAACATTTCGCTGGCCCATGTGTTTGATGCCGACCAGATCCGGGTAAGGGTTTGGGAACGCGGCGTCGGTCTGACGCTGGCCTGTGGAACGGCTGCCTGTGCGGTTGGGGTAGCCGCCGCGCGTGATGGCCGGACCAGCCGCAAGACCACAATCCATCTGCCGGGCGGTCCCATCGGGATCGAATGGCGCGAGAGCGACAACCACGTGCTGATGACCGGTCTGACGGAAGTGGAATTCGAAGGCGAGGTCGATCTCGATACCCTGGCCTGGCGCAAGACCGCCACGGGCGACGCCCCGCTGGCGGCTGGAGCCGCGTCATGAGCATCGATGTCGTGACCTTCGGCTGCCGGCTCAATGCATATGAGTCGGAAGTGATGAAGCGCGAGGCGGAGGCTGCCGGCCTCAAGGACGCCATCCTCATCAACACCTGTGCCGTTACCGGCGAGGCGGTTCGTCAGGCCCGCCAGGCCGTGCGCAAGGCCAAGCGCGACAACCCGAACGCCAGGGTAATTGTCACCGGCTGCGCCGCGCAGACGGAAAGCGAGACCTTCTCCTCCATGGAGGAAGTGGATCTGGTGCTCGGCAATACGGAAAAGCTTGAGCGCAAGTCCTATCAGGACGTTGCCGCCTTCGGCGTTTCCGAAACCGAGAAAGTGCGGGTCAACGACATCATGAGTGTCGAGGAGACCGCAGGCCATCTGATCGACGGGCTGACGGGCCGTGCGCGTGCATTCGTGCAGGTCCAGAACGGTTGCGATCACCGCTGCACCTTCTGCATCATTCCCTATGGCCGGGGCAATTCCCGCTCCGTGCCGATGGGCGTGGTCATCGACCAGATCAAGCGCCTCGTCGACAATGGCTACAACGAGATCGTGCTGACCGGTGTCGACATCACCTCCTATGGCGCGGACCTTCCGGGGCCCCCCAAGCTGGGCAGGCTGTCGGCGAAGATCCTGAAGATGGTTCCGGACCTGAAGCGCCTGCGGCTGTCTTCCATCGATTCCATCGAGGCGGACGACGACCTGATGCGGGTGATCGCCGAAGACGAACGGCTGATGCCGCATCTGCATCTGTCGCTCCAGGCGGGTGACGACATGATCCTGAAACGGATGAAGCGGCGCCACCTGAGGGCCGACACGATCCGCTTCTGCGAAGAGGTTCGCCGCCTGCGGCCGGACATGGTTTTCGGTGCGGACATCATCGCCGGCTTCCCGACGGAAACCGAGGACATGTTCCAGAACTCGCTCCGGATCGTCGACGAATGCGGCCTGACGCATCTGCATGTCTTTCCATTCTCGCCGCGCAAGGGCACACCGGCAGCGCGCATGCCGCAGCTGCCGCGCAATGTCGTGAAGGAACGCGGCGCGCGCCTCAGGGCCAAGGGCGAGGAAGCGCTGGTCAGGCACCTTCAGGCCGAGGTCGGCAAGACCCGCCCCGTGCTGATCGAGAAGGAAGGCCTTGGCCGGACTGAACAATTCACGCAGGTCGAGCTGGGCAGCGGCAATGCCGGTGAGATTGTCGAAACCAGAATTATCGGACATACCGGCCGGCATCTTCTGGGCGAAGCCCTTTCCAGGGCTGCCTGAGGAAAGGTTCAGGGATCGGGTGGTGACGAGCTGGCCTGTGGTGTGAGTCAGATTGGATTGAAGCCGGGGCGAAATGCAATGTCCCCCTCATCCTGAGGAGGCCCGCAGGGCCGTCTCGAAGGATGGGCGGCAGTCTCGGCGCAAGTGGCCCATCCTTCGAGACAGCGCTGAGCGCTTCCTCAGGATGAGGTATAGGGTTTGGCTTCGGCGGTGGATGCCGACAGTTTAAGAACGCAGTAATGGGCAGATTTTTTAAGGCAGGTTCATGAGCGAGAAAAAGCGCGGCTTTCTTGGACGTCTCTTCGGCGGCAAAAGCAAACCGGAAGACGAGGCTGCTCCGGCCGCAGAGGATGCGGCACAGAAAGCAACATCCGCAGAACCGCAGGAAGATGACCCGGCACTCGACGTCGAGATGGACGTTCGGCCTGTCGCGGCGCTGAACGAGCCGTTCCAGCCGATCGCAATGGATGTCAGCCCTGGTATCGTTCCGGAACTTTCGCCAATGAAGCCGGCGGTGGAGCCGGAAGACATTCTGCCAACCGATACGGGACCCGACGTCGAGCCCGAGCAGGCAGAAACACCGGAACCTGAAGCGCCCCGGCCGGCAGAACCCGAAAGCCAAGAACCCGCAACACCAGAACCTGCAACACAGGCGCCAGAAACCCTGGCACCAGAACCGCAGGCACCGGAAATACAAACGCCTGAAACGGCCAGCGCACCGGAACCGGTCATCGAGCCGGCTCCCGCAGAAGCGCCTGTTGCTGCGCCAGTGCCGGCCGCACCTGTTGAACCTGTTGCCGAAGAGCCGAAACTGTCCTGGTTCCAGCGATTGAAGAACGGCCTGTCCCGGTCTTCGGCATCGCTCACCGAAGGCATCAGCTCGATCTTCACCAAGCGCAAGCTGGACGCCTCCATGCTGGAGGAGCTGGAGGATATCCTGATCCAGGCAGACCTTGGTGTCGACACGGCGATGGCGATTACCGACCGTCTGTCCGATGGGCGCTACAACAAGGAAATTTCGCCGGAGGAAGTCCGGGCGATCCTGTCCGAAGAGGTTGAGAAGGTGCTGGTTCCCGTCGCCAAGCCGCTTGATCTCGATACCGGCAAGAAGCCGCATGTGGTGCTGATGGTCGGGGTCAACGGTACGGGCAAGACCACCACCATCGGCAAGCTGTCACAGAAGCTGCGTTCGGAAGGCAAGACCGTCATGCTGGCGGCTGGCGATACCTTCCGTGCGGCTGCGGTGGAACAGCTGAAGATCTGGGGTGAGCGCACCGGGGCTGAAGTGATTGCGCGCGATACCGGCGCGGATGCCGCCGGACTTGCCTATGATGCGATGAAGGAAGCGCAGGCGAAGGGCGTCGATGTGCTTCTGGTCGATACCGCGGGCCGGCTTCAGAACAAGGCCGAGCTGATGGATGAGCTGGAGAAGGTCATCCGCGTGATCAAGAAGCACGACCCGGAAGCTCCGCACACGGTCCTGCTGACGCTTGATGCGACGACAGGCCAGAATGCACTCAACCAGGTCGAGATCTTCGGCAAGGTTGCCGGCGTGACCGGTCTGGTGATGACGAAGCTTGACGGAACCGCCCGGGGCGGGATCCTGGTCGCGATTGCCGCCAAGTACGCACTGCCGGTGCATTTCATCGGTGTTGGGGAAGGTGTGGCCGATCTCGAGCCCTTCTCGGCCAAGGATTTTGCCAGCGCGAT
The DNA here is from genome assembly GCF_017743835.1 of Labrenzia sp. R5_0. Classification (NCBI taxonomy): domain Bacteria; kingdom Pseudomonadati; phylum Pseudomonadota; class Alphaproteobacteria; order Hyphomicrobiales; family Stappiaceae; genus Labrenzia; species Labrenzia sp. R5_0. The sequence continues at coordinate 291,876 of NZ_JAGHRK010000004.1, forward strand.
TGCAGGCATGGCTTAACTCGGGCGTCCCGCAAGGCGCTGGATCCGTTCGTTCGGGCGCCTTGCGAATTCGCAAAGCAGTGCCGGGGAACCTCGCAGCCCGACGCGCGTTTAGTTAGCGTCGAAGTCTGGCGCGCGCGGAAACCCTTCTACTGACGGCAGCCGGGCACAAGCGCGGAAAGGCCGTCATGATTTCCAGATTGTTGCACTCGTTTCTTGTTGCTCTGGTGCTGTTTCTGCCCGGAGCACTGCCTGCATTTTCACAAGCGGAAAGCCCTGCCGGAGCAATCACCGCCGTGCCCGGAGCCGGCGACGATCAAGCCATCGAGCAGCGTATCAACGGCATCTATGACCAGCTCGACGGACTTTCCGGAATTTCGGTCGTTGTAAGATCAGGTGTGGTCAACCTGACCGGAACCGTGACCGAGGCAAGCCTTGCCACAAAGGCCGAAGAGCTTGCCGGCCGTGTCGACGGCGTCGTCGCGGTCCAGAACAATCTCACCGAGGAAACCGCCCTGGAGGAACGTCTCGTTCCGGTTTACGAGCGCTTGCAGGCGCGCCTGTCCCAAGGGGTGAACTATCTGCCACTTGCCCTGGTTGCCCTGCTCGTCTGGATGCTGGCCAGTGCGGCCGGACTGCTGATCGCGCGGTTTGAATGGCCCTGGAACAGGCTCACGCCCAATGCCTTCATTGCAGATCTTGTCAGGCAACTGATCAGGATCCTGTTCTTCACGATCGGGATCGTGCTTGCGCTTGATGTGCTGGGCGCCACTGCCGTCATCGGCACCTTGCTAGGAGCAGCCGGCATTGTGGGTCTGGCGGTCGGCTTTGCTGTCCGGGACACGGTCGAAAACTACATTGCCAGTATCATGCTCAGCATCCGGCAGCCGTTCAACCCGAAGGACTTCGTCCGGATTGAAGGCTACGAGGGCTTTGTCATCAGTCTCACGTCGCGTGCAACGATCCTGATGGAAAAGGACGGGAACCATATCCGCATCCCCAACGCCATCGTCTTCAAGAGCACCCTCGTCAACTTTTCCACCAATCCACGGCGCCGCTTCGTCTTCGAATTGGGCGTCGATGCGGAAAGCAACCTCGACAAGGCGCTGGACGTTGGCCTTATGACGCTTCGCCGCCAGGAGTTCATTCTTCAGGATCCCTCCCCCGATGCCTGGATCGAAGCGTTGGGAGATTCCAACGTTGTTCTGAGTTTTGTAGGCTGGATTGACCAGACGCGGACCGATTTCCAGAAGGCCCGGTCCGAGGCGATGCGCCTCGTCAAGCTGGCGCTTGAATCAAACGGCTTCTCCCTGCCGGAGCCCATCTACCGGCTGAGGTTCGACGATGCGCCTGCGCTGGAAAACCTCCTGCCGGACAGGCACCAGGGAGATCAGGATCGCGGGAAGATCACCCGTAAAGAGGCAGCGTTTCCGCAATCGGCAGAAATGCCGAACGATACGGAAGCCGACCGGGATCTTGAAAAGCAGGTTGAACTGGAACGTAAAGCCGCCCAGTCGGACGACCTTCTCGATGAACATGCGCCGAAGGAATTCGGGGCGAAAGCAGCAAGGTAATCCTGAAAAGACAGGCGATTAATGAAGCAAATCCTGCGCAGCGCCTCAGGAAAGGCTGACCCTGCGCCATCGGGATTCGACAAAGGAGTAGATGGCAAAAACCATGAGGCCAACCGCCAGCGTGAACAGCATGACCTGCCCATAAGGCAAACCCTGAATGTATTTCAGAGCATCCAGCGTGCTCGGCAGATCGCCGCCGGAGGTTGAGGCGCCCTCGATGCCCAGCCAGATCATTGCCGACAGAAGGGCGAACACGATCCCGCGTGCACCGAGGCCAAGAACCGACACGACGTGAACAACCCGCATCGGGGCTTCATTTTCATCGAAGTGCTTGCTGTATCTGCCTGAACAGGCCTTCCACCAGTGCGCAACCGCTATTCCCAGAAAGACAAGGGACAAGCCAGTCACGAATACCCGCTGGCCAAGAGCTTGCGAGATAGCGTTCATCAGGCCCGGCAGCAGTTTGCCATCATCCGTGCCCGTAATTCCGAGCAGGCTCATGGCGTAGAGTGCCAGCGCGCTATAGGTGGCGGCGCTTGCCAGAAGGGCCAGGCGCACGACGATCCCCTGCAGGTCCCGTCCATGGTTGTCCGCGTCCAGAACGGCCTGAACCAGCCGCCAGACGACAAAACCGAACAGGCCTGTCACCAGGACAGCCACCAGAACTGAGCCGAAAGGTTGGGACAAGAGAGTGACAAGGGCACCTTTCGTGCCCTTGCTGCTGCCTGCGCCGATGGACGCGAGAATGGCAAAGAAGGATATGATGCCATAGACGATGCCGCGCGAAAGATATCCCGCGCGTGCGGCAGCTTGTAACCAGTGCGAGTACTTCATTCCCCTGGTCTTTCCGCCATCCCGGCATTTTCACGATCGGTAAGCGCTGTAAGTCGGCTCCGCCAGAATGTTTGGCGGGCCGACCAGCGGGCGGTGCCAGAGGGCGTGGTCGCTAAACCTGCAATACGTTGACGGTTACCCCGGCTCAGCCGAGGCCGAGAAACGACAGGATGGCAACAACCACGACGACAAGTCCGACGAGATAGATAATGTTGTGCATGTTCAATTCCTTACCAGAAACGGAAAAGGGCCGGACGCTGGGTGAACGGCAGGGGGCGGCCGTTCGTGGCGGGGGCTTGCGTCCGGCCCAAACTGTTGGAGATCGTCTGCCGGGGGCGCGGCAGAGTTACCGGGGCTAGGTTAGACCAGTCCGATGAAGGACAGGATCGCGCCGACAACGACGACGAGACCGACCAGATAGATGATACCGTTCATGCCTCTCTCCTTTCGTTGGAGAGAGAACTCGTCAAACAGGAAATGGTTCCGAGGAATCGAACAGGGAGCGAAAAATCAGCTTCCCGGTTGCCAGTCTTCCGGTGCCATGACGAAGCCTTCGAACTGAAATCCGGGGGCAACCGTACAGCCGACCAGGGTCCATGCACCGAGCGAGCGGGCCTGCTGCCAGCCGTCACGGGGAACGATGCCCTGGGGGCGTTCGCCGGCCAGAAGGTCGTTGCCCAGGGTAATCACCTCCCGGGTGGTGCCGTCGGTGCTGATGGAAAGTTCCAGCGGGCTGCCGGCGTACCAGTGCCAGGTCTCGACCGCGTCAACCTTGTGCCAGCGGGAGAGAACGCCTTCGGGAAGCAGGAAATAGATCAGGGTAGATGCAGCCCGGCCGCCATCATCGGTGACGCTGTCGCGGAAGGTTTCGGCATAAAAGCCACCTTCCGGGTGCGGCTGCATGTCGAGAAGGTCGACGATCTTTTCGGCGGTCAGGCTGGCGGTAGAAGTCATGAAAAGTCCCGGCTGGATCAACTGGATTTCCGGGACGGGATCGCTCAGGAGGATTTCGACCCGGTGCAGAAAGCCAGATCATCAATGGTTTCGCGCAGGGCCGCAACCACTTCCTCGTAAAGGAGCTGCATGTCCAGCCTGTGTCCGCCGCCCAGATGACCCGGTATCGGTTCGGCCTGGCCGACGATGCGGCTGACCACGTCCCGTGCGCGCTGCTCCGCGGAGCGTGTCAAGTGGTCTTCGGAACTCGCAGGTGTCATGGTGTGTGCCCCTTCATGATCACGATGGCGTGCATATGGGGGCAACCAGTCGTTGTTTTAAGCCTTCCGGCCAAGAAAAACCGGAAGGCGGTGCAAGAATTCTGCTGCGGGACCTATAGGTATGATCAAGCGTTGTCCTTGCGCATGCGGATCTCGGAAAAGACTTCGGCAGCACTTTTGCCTTCCATGCCGAGTGCAGCGGCGACAGAAGCTTCACCTGCACGCAGGAACGGGTTCGTTGCTTTCTCTTTCGCCATGGTTGTCGGCAGTGTCGCGGCGCCTTTCTCGCGCAGCGCGGCAACTTCGTCTGCCCGCGCCTTCAGATCGGCGTTGTCCGGGTCGATAGTCAGGGCGAAGCGCGCGTTGGCCTGCGTGTATTCATGGCCGCAGTAGATGGTGGTGTCATCGGGCAGCTGGCGCATCAATTTGGCAAGCGACGACCACATCATGTCCCTGTCGCCCTCGAACACACGGCCGCACCCGAGCGAAAACAGAGTGTCGCCGGTGTGGGCCACCTTGATGGAGGCGATGTACCAGGAGATCTGATCCAGCGTGTGGCCCGGGGTCGAGATCGCCTTGATCTCGTAAGGTCCGCACCGGACGTCGTCGCCGTCTTCAACGGTGCGGTCGAACTCGGCAATCTTCAGCCGCGAACGCTCGGGACCGATGACGGTCGCGCCAGTTTTCCGCTTGAGTGTGCCGAGACCCTGGACATGGTCCCAATGGTGATGGGTGATCAGAATATGCGTCAACGACCAGCCGGTCTGCTCCAGCGCCTTTTCGTAGGCATCGGCGTCGGGCACGTCGACGGCAATGGTCGTTCCGCTGTCAGTGTCGTGAATCAGCACGCCGAAATTGTCGTCGAGACAGGTAAACTGGTGAATTTCGGTGGTGTCGCTCAAGGCCATGAAACGGCTCCCTGCTGAGATCTGTTGGTTGAGATGCAGACTGGCAAAGTCAGGCGCCAAGGGCAAGGCAAGAGATCTTGCGCTCTCCCGCCGTTCCATGTTCAATCGCCGCGACCCTTCTTGACCGAGCAAGGCTGAATGTATCTCGACGTCGTTCATTTGCGCGCTTTTTACGATTTGCCACTCGGCAGGCTGCTTCGCAGCCTGATCGGCGCGCCTATCCGCAAGATGTGGCCGGACCTTACCGGCCAGGCTCTGCTCGGTATCGGTTACGCGGGCCCGTTCATGCGGCCCTACCTCGACACGGTCGACCGGGCGATCGCCGCCATGCCCGCTCCCCAGGGCGCCGTTCACTGGCCGCGCGAGCGGGATAGCGCCTGTGCGCTGGTGGAAGACCAGGACCTGCCGTTTCCCGATGCCTATTTCGACCGGGTGATGCTGGTACACGCTCTCGACCATTGTTCGGACCCTGCGGCGGTTCTCAGGGAAGCCTGGCGGGTGCTGGTGCCGGGCGGGCGACTGATTGCCGTCGTGCCGAACCGGCGCGGCCTGTGGGCACAGTCGGAGCTTTCCCCCTTCGGCTATGGCCGGCCTTATTCGGGCAGCCAGCTCAAGGATCTTCTGAAGAGCTGCCAGTTCAACGTGACCGAGGACAAGGAAGCCCTCTTCATGCCGCCCTCGCGCGCCCGCACCATCCTGCGCGCGGCCCGCACCTGGGAAGGCATCGGCCGCCGCATCTGGCCCGCCTTTGGCGGTGTTCTGATCATGGAGGCGGAAAAGGTCGTGTTCCAGAGCCTGCCCGTCGACGGCAAGAAAAGCCGCTTCCGCGTCCTGCGGCCTGTCTTCATTCCCGAAGGCGTCGCGACAGGACTGAAACCTGTCAGGTCCGTGCATCGGGCGGAGACGGGCGACTTCTAACAGCCTCTGGGCCGTCATTCCAAACTAACGCTGCAGAAGGCTGCGCGACGATCCGGAATCCAGCGCGCCAGCGTGAGCGCAGCGAACTCGATAAGGTTTTATCGGTGCGCTAATCGCGCGAAATTTGTCTGGGTTCCGGATCTGCGTTCGGCTTCGCCTTCCTTGTCCGGAATGACGGCCGAAGGTTATTGAACCAGCTTACCGCTTCAGCAGAAACACGGCCTGTTCGGCGACGATGTTCCACACCCACCACGGGGCATTGACCGGGATCTTGTTGCCCCGGCCGCTGAGGGCGATGGCCCTCTCGACGTTCGCGTCCAGTTCCCGGCAAAGCTCGACGAAATCGCGCAGCGAGCAGAAGTGGATGTTCGGCGTGTCGTACCATTCGTAGGGCAGGTATTTGGTCACCGGCATGCGGCCGCGGAACAGGAGCTGGGCCCGGTTGCGCCAGTGGGCGAAGTTCGGGATCGAGATCACGACCTGATTGCCGATGCGCAGGAGCTCGCTGACGACCTTTTTCGGTTCGCGGGTGGCCTGCAGGGTCTGGCTCAGGATGACGACGTCGAACGCCCCGTCCGGATAGTCGGACAGGTCCTGGTCGGCATCGCCCTGAATCACCGACAGGCCGCGGGCTACGCAGCGGTTGACGCCTTCCTGGGACAGTTCGATGCCGCGTCCGTCCACCTGGCGTTCGCGCACCAGAAGGTCGAGCAGTTCACCGTCGGCGGACCCGATGTCGAGTACGCGGGCATTGTGCGGTACCAGCGAGGCAACAACCTTGTGGTCGCCGCGCACGTCTCCGCTCTTGGTCTGTCTTGGAGCCAGGTTCACGGGATCAGACCTCCTCGCCCGGTGCGGGCAGGCCGCGGGCGTGTGCTGCGCCGGTGACGAAGCCGGAAATCGTCTGGAACATCTCCGGCACGTCCAGCAGGAACGAGTCGTGACCCCGGTCGCTTTCGATCTCGACGAAGGAGACGTTGGCCGCCGCCGCATTGAGCGCCTTGACCACGCGCCGGCTTTCGGACGTGGGGAACAGCCAGTCGGATGTGAACGACATGACGCAGAAACGCGTTTTCGTTCCCTTGAAGGCGTTGGCCAGAGAGCCACCGAACTGATGCGCCAGGTCGAAATAGTCCATCGCCCGGGTGACATAGAGATAGGAATTGGCGTCGAACCGGTCGACGAAGGTCATGCCCTGGTGGCGCAGGTAGCTCTCGATCTGGAAATCCGCGTCGAAACCGAAGGTGACATTGTCCCGGTCCTGCAGGTTGCGGCCGAATTTCTGGTGCAGGGACTCGTCGGACATATAGGTGACATGCGCCGCCATGCGGGCAACCGCCAGGCCCTTGGTCGGCCTTTGTCCTTCCTGCAGGTAACTGCCGGCGCACCAGTTCGGGTCGGCCATGATTGCCTGCCGGCCGACTTCGTGGAAGGCGATGTTCTGGGACGTGTGCCGCGCTGCCGCGGCAATCGGTACGGCCGAGAACACGCGCTCGGGATAGCTGGCCGCCCACTGCAGCACCTGCATGCCGCCCATGGAGCCGCCGATGACCGCAAACAGCGTGTCGATGCCAAGATGATCGACAAGGCGCGCCTGTGCCCGAACCATGTCGCGAATGGTGATGACAGGCAGTGCAAGGCCGTAAGGCTGCCCTGTCTCCGGGTTGATGGAGGCAGGTCCTGTGGTGCCGAGGCAGCCGCCGAGAACGTTGGAACAGATAACGAAATAATGATTGGTGTCGACCGGCTTGCCGGGGCCGACCATCTGGCTCCACCAGCCGGGCTTGCCCGTCACGGGATTGGTGGAGGCTACATACTGGTCGCCCGTCAGGGCGTGGCACACGATGACAGCGTTGGACTTGTCCGCGTTGAGCTCGCCATAGGTTTCATACGCAATCTGCCAGGGGCCAAGCTTTACGCCGGCATCGAGCTCCAGCGGTTCTTCTGCGGGAAAGCGCGCAAGTTTGCTCGAGGGCGAAACCGCTTCGCTTGCCTTCAGATCCTCCGGGGTGGCTGGACGTGATGTGTCTGCGGACATGGCTCTAAAGAATTATCTGTTGTCCCGGGCGGGAATTTTCAGGCCGGTTGAGCGGGCCACGGTCCGCCACCGGGAAACGGCAGGCACCCGGCAGAACGGCCAGACTGGCGACCTAGCCGTGCCGGAACGCCTGAGTCAATGTTTTCTTTTGCCTTTGGGCAATCACATGCCTATGACTATGCGCCGCTGAACCCAAACGAAGGCCGGAGCCACCTCATGTCTCACTTGCCGGACAGCGGGCTGTCGCTGGACGACCTCAGGACACGGGTCGACGAGATCGATGCACGCATCCACACCGCCCTGATGGAACGCGCCCAGGCCGAAGCCGGTATCCAGGCTGCCGGCCGCGCCGCGGGAGCTGCACCCGCCCTGTTTCAACCCGAACGTGACGCCGACCTGATGCGCCAGATGGTGGAGCGCCACCAGGGCGACCTGCCGCTGGCAACCGTCGAACACATCTGGCGTGATCTCATCTGTGCCTGCACCAGCCTGCAGGCAGACACCGCCGTCCATCTGGACGGCAGCGCCGATCTGATCGAGATGCTCGACCTGGCGCGTTTCTATTTCGGTTTTTCCGTGGAGCTGGTGCCGGGAAGCGATGCGGCCGACGTGGTCGGCGCCGTGACGGCGTCAGCCGGTGACCTGGGCCTTGTGGCGCTGATCGACCGGGCGGAGCTGCCCTGGTGGCGCGGCCTCAGCGAATCCGGTGCACTGGTGCGGGCGCGGCTGCCCTTCGTCATTCTGGACGAGCGTCCCGCCGACCTGCCGGCGCTTGTGCTGGCCAAGGCCGACAGCATGATCGACAACGCCGATATTGCGGTTTATGACGCCCGCTGGTCGGATCTTCTGCCGGGCAACCTGATGGACGAAGGCATTGAAGTGCTCAGTTTCTTCCGGTCCGCCGCCGGTGTCGACGCGCTGCTTGCGATTTCCGGCGAGCTGACGGAAGAGGATGTGCGCGCAGCCTGCCTCGCCGCAGGCGCCGCCCCGGAAGTTTTAAGACGTGTCGGCGGCTATGCCGCACCGATCGACGGCAATGGCGATCCGGACGACACATTTGCTGCCGAGGACGAGGAGCCTCAGGGATGAACGAGATGACGACAGTGACTGAAGCCGGCAAGGCAACCGCAAACCGTCCGCAGCCGCGGCCGGGCGTTCTGGATATTGCGCCTTATGTTCCCGGCAAGTCCAAGGGCAGCCACGGCAAGACCGTTCACAAGCTTTCGTCCAACGAAACGCCGCTCGGCACCAGCGATGCTGCCCGCGCAGCCATTGAAGCCGTGGCGCGGAACCTGGAACTTTATCCGGACGGATCCTCTGCCGAGCTGCGTGCGGCCATCGGCGAAGTCTACGGCCTCAATCCGGACCGCATCATCTGCGGCGCCGGGTCCGACGAGGTTCTCAGCCTGATCGCCTACGGTTATCTCGGCCAGGGCGACGAGGCGATCTATTCCGAACACGGCTTTCTGGTCTACGACATTGCCATCCGCGCTGCCGGGGCAACGCCGGTGATTGCGCCTGAAAAGGACCTGACGACGGATGTCGATGCGATCCTGGCAAGGGTCACCGACAAGACGCGCATGGTCTTCATCGCCAATCCGAACAATCCGACCGGCACCTATCTGCCGTTCGAGGAGGTCAAGCGGCTGCATGAGGGCCTGCCGGCCAACGTCCTGCTGGTTCTGGATGCCGCCTATGCGGAATATGTCCGCCGCAACGACTATGAAAGCGGTCTCGAGCTGGCAGCGACGTCCGACAACGTCATCATGACGCGGACCTTCTCCAAGATTTACGGCCTCGCCAATCTGCGTCTCGGCTGGGGCTTCGGTCCGGCCCATGTGATCGATGCGCTCAACCGCATCCGGGGTCCGTTCAACGTCAACGGCATGGCGATTGCGGCCGGCATGGCCGCTGTTCGTGACCGTGATTTCGTCACGCGCTCGATCGAGCACAATGACACCTGGCTGCCCTGGGTGACGGCGGAGCTGGAAAAGCTCGGCCTGAAGGTGACGCCGAGCGTCGGCAACTTCGTGCTGGTTCACTTCCCCGACGAGGACGGCAAGCGCGCGGCGGATGCCGATGCCTATCTGCTGGAGCGCGGCTGCGTGCTGCGCATGGTCGGCAATTACGGGCTGCCGAACTCGATCCGCATGACCATCGGTTCGGAAGACGCCAACCGGGCCATCATTGGCCACCTGAAGGACTTTCTGGAACAGAAATAAGAACACATGACTGTTGCCCCCATTTTCGAGCGCATGGCCCTGATCGGCATCGGCCTGATCGGTTCCTCGCTCGCACAGGTCGCCCGTGAACGCGGCCTGGTCAAGGAAATCGCGATTTCCACCCGGTCTGCGGACACCCTGCAAAGGGCGGAGGAGCTGGGCCTGGGCGACAGTTATGCGCTCGACGCCGCCGTGGCGGTGGAGGGGGCCGACCTGGTGATCCTCTGCGCGCCGGTGGGGGCCAATGAGGCCATTGCCAAGTGGATTGCGCCTGCGCTGAAAAAAGGCGCGATCCTGACCGATGTCGGTTCCACCAAGGGGTCCGTCGTCGATCAGGTCAGCCCCCATGTGCCTGAAGGCGTGCATTTCATTCCGGGTCACCCGATTGCCGGGACCGAACAGTCCGGACCCGATGCCGGGTTTCCGACGCTGTTCGACCAGCGCTGGTGCATCCTGACACCGGCAGAGGACACGGATCCCGAGACCCTCGAAAAACTCAGCGCCTTCTGGCGCGCCTGTGGTTCCGACGTCGACACGATGGACGCCAGACACCACGATCTGGTGCTGGCCATCGTTTCGCATCTGCCGCATCTGATTGCCTACAACATCGTCGGCACCGCGGACGACCTGGAGACGGTCACCAAGTCGGAAGTCATCAAGTATTCGGCGTCCGGTTTCCGCGATTTCACGCGTCTGGCGGCGTCCGATCCGACCATGTGGCGGGACGTCTGCCTGCACAACAAGGACGCGATCCTGGAAATGCTGGCGCGGTTTTCCGAAGATCTTTCGGCCCTTCAGCGGGCAATCCGCTGGGGCGATGGCCAGATGCTGTTCGACCTCTTCACCCGCACCCGGGGTATCCGCCGCTCGATCATCGAGGCCGGTCAGGAAACCGACGCCCCCGACTTCGGCCGTCATGCCAAGGACAAGGCCGGCGCACCGGCGGAGTGACCGCTTCCATCAGGAACCGGTCTTGCCAGAGAATTTCCCGGGCGTTGAGCCCCCATTGCATTCTAGCCCTTGAGGATCGCTCGACCCTCAAGGGCTTTTTTGTCTCGTCAGTTGGTCCGGTTGACGATGAAACGGGCAAGGGCGCTCAGGATCGCCGCACGGCTGCCGTAGGGCGCGAGAAGCGTTTCGGCTTCCACCACCAGCCGGCCAAGCTCGTTGCGCGTCCTGTCGGTGCCCCAGAGGCCTACAAGCGTCGCCTTGCCGGCCTCCGCATCCTTGCCGGTGGCCTTGCCCATTGTTTCCGCGCTGGCTTCCACGTCCAGAAGGTCGTCCGCGAGCTGGAAGGCAAGGCCGATTACCTCACCGAAGCGGGTCAGCCGGTCGACATCCGCTTCCGCTGCATCCGCCAGAATGGCGCCCGCCCGGCAGGCGTAGCGCAGCAGCGCACCGGTCTTCATGGATTGAAGCTGGCGGATCTCCGCCTCGGAGCGCTCGCGGTGTTCGGACTCCAGGTCGAGCATCTGCCCGCCCGCCATGCCGCCGATGCCCGACGCGCGGGCCAGTTCACGCGATAGCCGCAGGCGCACGGCTGCATCCGCATGCACAGCCTCGCCCGTGATCACGTCAAAGGCGAGCGTCAGCAAGGCATCGCCGGCCAGGATGGCGGTCGCCTCGTCATAGGCCTTGTGCACGGTTGGCTGGCCCCGGCGAAGATCGTCGTCGTCCATGGCTGGCAGGTCGTCATGGACCAGCGAATAACAATGGATCAGTTCCAGCGCGCAGGCAGCCTGCAGAATGCCGTCATCCGCCCGCCCGAACAGATTGGCAGCCTCCATCACCAGAACCGGCCGCAGTCGCTTGCCGCCGTTCAGCGCGCCGTGGCGCATGGCGGCAAGCAGCCTTGGGGGGCGCACGGTTTCATCCGGCAGCGCCTGGGTGGCCAGAAGCGTTTCCAGCGTGGCCTCCACAAACTTGGCCTGGAATGTCAGATGCTGGTTTGGGTCAAGGGTCACGATTGGCTCCGGGACGGATCGGCAACATTTTCAAAGTCCGGGTTTCCCTGAAACCAATTCTCTGTATCGTCAAGGCTCGAATTTCAAAAAAATGCGGGAGCTACCTGCCCGATCTTTTCAAACTGACCCTTTTGGAGATTTTTCCATGAAACTGCTGTCGAGCCTTCTGCGATCCTTCATCAAGCGCGGGCGCATGCGTGTGATCGACGTCGCGGGTGCCGTGCACGAATTCGGGTCGGGCGAGGACGGTCCGACAGTGACCATCCGGCTGCATGACAAAAAGCTTTACCGGTCGCTTTTTCTCAATCCGGAGCTGGCCGCGGGCGAAGCCTATATGGACGGAACCCTGACGATGGAGGAAGGGTCGACCTGCTACGACTTCATGTTCCTGTTTTCCATCAACAGGGCGCCGCTTGGGGCCAATCCCGTGCAGGGCCTGTTGCGGAAGGGTTGGAAGCTCTTGCGGCGGCGCCAGCAGCAGAACAGCGTCGAACGGGCAAAGTCGCAGGCGCGGCATCACTATGACCTTTCAACCGACCTCTATCGGCTGTTCATGGATGAGGGCCTCAACTACAGCTGTGCCTATTACACCTCGCCTGACGACACGCTGGAACAAGCCCAGGCGGCCAAGCTGGCCCATCTGGTTGCCAAGCTGGATCTGAAGCCAGGTATGGAAGTGCTTGAAATCGGCGGAGGCTGGGGCTCACTCGCCATCCGCATGGCTCAGGCCGGTGCAAAGGTTACCTCGCTCAACGTCTCGCCAGAGCAAGTGAAGATCGCCGAAGAACGCGTGCGCGCTGCGGGTCTTGAGGACCAGGTGACATTCGTTCTGAAGGATTACCGGGAATTCGAAGGGCAATTCGACCGGATCATCTCGGTCGGCATGATGGAACATGTCGGCATCGGCCATCTCGACGAGTATTTCGGCCAGATCCGCAGATGCCTGACCGAAAAAGGCTATGCGGTCGTGCATTCCATCGGTCGCATGACGCCTCCGGGCACGACGGGGCCTTTTATTCGCAAGTATATTTTCCCCGGGGGTTACGTTCCTGCGCTGTCGGAAGTCTTTGCGTCTACCGAACGGCTTGGGTTATGGGTCTGCGATGCGGAAATCCTGCGGCTGCACTACTACTACACCATTCGCGACTGGCGCATTCGCTTTGAAGACAAGAGGGCGATTGCCGCTGATCTTTATGACGAAACTTTCTGCCGTATGTGGGAGTTTTATCTGTGTGCGGTCGAGCTGGGCTTCCTGCACGGATCCAACATGGTCTTCCAGCTCCTCCTGTCGAAGGAGCGGGATGCCGTGCCGATTGTCCGCGACTTCATCGTCGATAACGAACGGGAACTGAATGGTTAGGGTCAAACCTGCAACGGGTGGAAAGTCAGGCTCCGGAGGTGCGCCGGGGCGCCGCCGTGGCATGATCGGCCTTGTCCGCAAGCGCTTGTTGCAGCTGTTGCTGGTCCTGGTCCTGCTTCCGCCCGTTCTTACTGTCATCTATTCCGTCGTGCCGCCCATAAGCACGCTGATGATCGGGCGCTATGTCCAGTTTCTATGGGTCGACCGGCAGTGGGTACCGCTTGAGCAGATTTCGCCAAACCTCGTCCGGTCGGTCATCACTTCGGAAGACAGCGGCTTTTGCGAAAACGACGGCGTCGAGTGGGACGCGCTTCAGGATCAGGTCGAAGCACTGAGCGAAGGCGAGAAGCCTCGCGGCGCAAGCACCATCACGATGCAGACCGCCAAGAACCTGTTTCTGTGGGGCGAGCGGTCCTACATCCGCAAGGGGCTGGAACTGCCGCTGGCCCTGATGCTGGATGCGATGCTGACCAAGAAGCGGATCCTGGAAATCTACCTCAATATTGCCGAGTGGGGTGAGGGTATCTTCGGCGCCGAAGCCGCCGCGCAGGCCTGGTTCGGCAAGAGCGCCAAGGACCTGACACGGACCGAAGCTGCCAGATTGGCGACAGCTTTGCCAAATCCACGTGGCCGGAACCCCGCCAAACCAGGTTCCGGACACCGGAAACTGGCCGGCACGAACCTGGCCCGTGTGAAGGGCGCGGGGCCGATTTTCGGCTGTGTTCTGGGGAAATAGACGAAGGTGGATAGCGCTTCGCCACCGCCTGTTCTATCCAGACCAAGAATTTTTTCTCTATGGGGTGGCAAAACGTTGGCGTTGCCTGTATAACGCCGCGCATTCCAACACGCTGCGTGACGCCACGCCCCGGGCTAACCCGGTCCGGGCCGCGCGGTTATGGACCACGGAGAAAAACAAAATGGCCGTTCCAAAGAGAAAAACCTCGCGCTCCAAGCGCGGTTTTCGCCGTTCCGCGGACGCCCTCAAGCAGCCGACTTACGTCGAGGACAAGGATTCGGGCGAACTGCGCCGTCCGCATCACGTTGACCTGAAGACCGGCATGTACCGGGGCCGTCAGATCCTTTCCGCAAAAGACGACGCATAACACCCGTATTCTTCGTGAATGCAGGTAGCGTCCGGACCGGATCGCCGCATGGCAAATCAAGATTGAGGCTGGCCTTGTTTCGACGGGCCGGCCTTTTTCTTTTCAGCGCCTTGAATTGGCTATCAAGATCGTGTCAGCTCGCTCCGATTTCCGCCCGCTTCGGGTGTCCTTGAATTCGGGAGCCGTTCATGCGCCTTTTTTCAGCCGTTCCTTTCACGCTTTTCTCGCTGCTGATCTATAACGCCCTTGCTTTCACGGTGGGCGCGGGAGAGCCTGGCTTCTGGGCGCAGCCGATGATCACCATACAGATGGTTTCCGGCGCAACCTTCGAGCTTCTGGCGAGCGATCTGCTCATCACCGTCGGGCTGTTCTTCCTGTTCATCGAAATTCTGAAGGCGACCCGCATCGGCACGACGGCCCTGCTGGACCACATGTTCTCGGTGCTGGTGTTCGTCGCCTACCTGGTGGAGTTCCTGGTGCTGCAGCCCGCGGCAACGTCGCTGTTCTTCATCCTCATGGCGATCTCTCTGATCGACGTGATCGCCGGGTTCTCGATTTCCATCACTGGCGCACGGCGGGACGTTTCCTTCGGCCATGGGGACGTGCACTAAGACTGCTTGCCGGCCGACCGCCGCTATTCCGGACAAGGGTGACGCGGCCGAGCGCAGAACCGGCACGCGGAATTCCTTTGCGTTTTAGCGCTGTCCACATTTGAGGAGAATGGGTTCGCGTTGCACACGTCGTTATCCGGTTGCCGGATCGGCGTGCAGCGCTTCGCTGCATTTGTCAGGAATGACGGGCGCGGAGCAAGACCGGAACGGCTAGGCGTCCTTGCCGTCCTCGACGATCGCGTGTTTCTGGATCAGCGGCAGCTGGGTCAGGGTGAAGACAAGGGTGATCGGCATGATGCCGAAGACCTTGAAGCTGACCCAGAAATCGGTCGAGAAGCTGCGCCAGACGATCTCGTTGATCGCGGCAAGCACGAAGAAGAAAACGCCCCAGCGGAATGTCAGCTTGCGCCAGCCTTCGTCCGTCAGCCGGAAGGCGCTGTCGAAGACGTAGCCGAGCAGCGCCTTGCCGAACAGCAATCCGCCCAGCAGAACCGTGCCGAACAGGCAGTTGACGATGGTCGGCTTCAGCTTGATGAACAGTTCGTCGTGGAGCCACAGCGTCAGGGCGCCGAAAACCAGAACCACCGCGCCGGACACGAGCGGCATGATCGGCAGGCGCTTCGTCAGCCACAGCGACACGACCAGCGAGATGCTGATGGCCACCATGAAGGCGGCAGTTGCCAGGAAGATAGGCTTGCCGACCTGTTGCAGCACGGGAAAGGCCGCCGCGATCTGTTCGCCGCGGGCATTGAACAGGAAGAACACCCCGAGCGGTCCCAATTCCAGCGCCAGCTTCAGGAGCGGGGAAAGTTCCTTGCGGGTGGGGTCGTTCGGGGCGTGTTCGAATTCCATGTTTTTCCGTTATCCTGTTCAGGAAGTCTGCTTCCGGACATAGGTGATGGAGGGTGCCAGGGTCAAGGACCCCGGTCCGATTCGGAAAATAGAGCCGGAAAATTTCAGGGCCAGTAGAGAGGCACCGGGAAGCGTGAAGATGAAACGTTGGATGCTGTGCCTCGCGGCCACCTTGCTGCTTACGGTCTCTGCCTTCGCGGCGATGCCTGTTCGCTGGGACCAGCTCAAGGATCCGGAGGCTGCAGCCTATGAGGACCCCTTTGCCGCGCTCAGCGGCACAGAGCTGCGGTCGCTGGGCACGGTGCTGCGGCTTCGCCAGCAATTGGACGAGATGGCTGCGACTGACGCGGACCGTTCAACGCTGAAACGTCGTCTTCAGCAGGAAGAAGCCCGGCTTGCAGCGGCCGGCGTGCCGACGGACAAATTGCCGTCGCAACGCTTCGAGGTTGCGAAGAAACGAGCTGCTGCGTCGCTTGCCGGCAACAAGGCTCTGGCCGGGAGGGACATCGCGATTACCGGGTATGTGATCCCCGTGCAGGAACCCGGCAGCGATGAGGTAATCGCCGGCTACCTTGTTCCCGAGCAGGGCATGTGCAGCCACATGCCGGCGCCCGATCCCAACCAGATGATCCGGTACCGGCTGTCGACAGGCTGGAGGGCGGAGTATGTCTATGAACCGGTCCGGCTAACCGGGCGCTTGTCCTTGAAAACGACCCGCCAGGAAATCACGCTTCTGGACGGTCAGGTCGACATGATCGCGGCGTTCGAGATGGAGGTCACAGGCGCCCAAAGCCTGGGTGAGGAGACCACCCCGGACCCGATGAGCCGGATCTGGAAGTTCTTCAAGGGGCCCGTTCCGGAAAACTCCTGGAAGCACCCATAAAAAAGGCGCCGCAACGGGCGCTTTTTGGAATAGCCGCGTGATCGCTGAAATTCGTTCGTCTGAGGTGCCAGGCTAAAATACGCGATGGATAGGTAGAAACTAAAAAAGTCAGAAACCTGCTCGCCAGTGCAATTTTTGCGCAAATTCCGAGATGATTTTGCGCAGTAGATTGAAAACCGGAGCATTCATCAAGATCTGATCCATAGCAGAAACCGTTTCAACTCTTGCAGCGGTTCCTTTCGTTTCAGCTTTGGTGCCTTTGTGATGATTAAGATTTTTTCTTTTCTTGGGTTTCTGGGGATCGTAGGGTTTATTATCACATTTCCGATTTTCATGGTCAGGTTGAAAACTGCCATGAAGATAGCCCTCGCGATTTTTTCAGGACTGTTGCTTTGGTGGCGTTTTACCGGCCCCTCTGACCGGGAGGGTGTTTTGTTTGTCGTTGTCTTCGCCAGTATTGCAATAGGTATGAGCGTGTCGCTACGCTTGCTGTGCGTGCTGTTTCTCCATTTCGCAGACAAGAAACGTTGTTTTGAAGATGTTGAAACCGCATCGCCTTACTGGCTGGACTTAGTCGTGGGGTTTGGTGCGTCAGGCATTTTGACGCTGATCTTTTTTTGCAACCTGGCCTGGGCAACCAGTGACCTGTCCCACGCCATGCTACTGCATGTTAGCCTTGCTCTTTTCTGTATCTGGCTATTTGCCAAGACCACTGAGTCTTGGCTGAAACGACCAGCATCAAGGCTTTTTCTTCATCCATTCGGCATTGGAACCGCCACGGTCCTGCTGGCTCTCACGGCTTATAGCTGGTTCTGGTATCCGACCCTGGTACGCTCTGAAGCGTATGCTGCTGTCAATGGCAGCGACCACTGCATCTACTTTCCCACCAATCAAAAGATCGCGCAGGTCGGCGACCGTCTGACCCTCCTGACTTTGGCCAAACGCAGAAGAGGTGGCAATTTTTTCCTGGTTTCGCGAGAGAAGGCCTGGGCGTGGAGCTACCATGAACGTGGCTTTGTTCCCGATCAGAAGGCAAATCGTGGCTGGCTTCAGCGCGTCTGTTTCGGCCAGGATCAACGAGAGTAACGTTCTAAAAAACAGAAAAAAGAAAGGCGCCCGAGAGCGCCTTTCCGTAGTTCTGGTTTTACTGAAGCCTCAGCCGTTGGCGATGTACTGGCCGCCGTTGATGGTCATCACCGCACCGGTCATGAAGGCGGCGGCGTCGGACGCCAGGTAGACCACCGTCTGGGCGATTTCTTCCGGATGGCCGAGGCGGCCGACCGGGATGCCCGAGATGATCGACTGCAGCACTTTTTCCGGCATGGCGGCAACCATGTCGGTGTTGATGTAGCCCGGGCAGACGCAGTTGACGGTGATGCCCTTGAAGGCATTTTCCTGCGCCAGTGCCTTGGTGAAGCCAATCACGCCGGCCTTGGCCGCGGAATAGTTCGCCTGGCCCATCTGGCCCTTCTGGCCATTGATGGAAGAGATGTTGATGATGCGGCCCGAAGACCGTTCCCGCATGCCGTTGATCACCGGCTTGGTCATGGTGAACATGGAATCGAGGTTCGTCGACAGGACTTCGCGCCACTGTTCGAAGCTCATCTTGTGGAACATGCCGTCGCGGGTGATGCCCGCATTGTTGACCAGCACTTCCACCGGACCCAGTTCGCTTTCCACCTGGGCAATGCCTGCCGCGCAGGCGTCAGGATCGGAAACGTCCCACTTGAAGACGTGGATACCGGTCTCGGCCTTGAAGGCTTCGGCCTTTTCGGTGTTGCCGGCATATGTGGCCGCCACGGTGTAGCCTGCGTCTTTCAGACCCCGCGAAATTGCTTCGCCGATACCGCGCGTACCACCCGTGACCAATGCGACCTTGCTCATTCCCCTTCCTCCTGACTTCCAGTTCCGGGCCCTTTGGGCTCTCTGACATCAATTCAGTCTTGTTTGCTGTTCCCGATCATGGCCGGAGGCCCGGCCATGATCCTTCTTTCCCTTGGCGGCTTAGCGCTCCAGGCACATGGCGACACCCATGCCGCCGCCGATGCACAGTGTTGCAAGGCCTTTCTTGGCGTCGCGGCGGTTCATTTCGTGCAGCAGGGTGGTCAGGATGCGAGCCCCGGACGCGCCGATCGGGTGGCCGATGGCAATCGCACCGCCGTTGACGTTGACGATGTCCGGGTTCCAGCCCATGTCCTTGTTGACCGCGCAAGCCTGAGCGGCGAAGGCTTCGTTGGCTTCCACGAGATCGAGGTCGGCAGCGGACCAGCCGGCTTTTTCAAGCGCCTTGCGCGATGCCGGGATCGGGCCGGAGCCCATGATTGCCGGATCGACACCCGCAGTGGCCCAGGAGGCGATGCGGGCGAGCGGCTTCAGGCCGCGCTTTTCGGCTTCGGCGGCGCTCATCACCAGAATGGCGGCTGCACCGTCGTTGATGCCGGAGGCGTTGGCAGCGGTCACGGAACCGTCCTTGGTGAAGGCCGGGCGCAGCTTGGCGACGCTTTCCAGCGTGGCGCCGTGACGGATATATTCGTCATCGGCAACGACGCGCTCGCCCTTGCGTTCCTGCAGGGTTACCGCGGTGATCTCGTCCTTGAACTTGCCGGCCTTCTGGGCAGCTTCCGCCTTGTTCTGGGAAGCAACTGCGAACTCGTCCTGCTGGTCGCGGTTGATCTGCCACTTTTCGGCGACGTTCTCGGCGGTCTGGCCCATGTGGTAGCCGTTGAAGGCATCCCACAGGCCGTCCTTGATCATGGTGTCGATCATCTTGTAGTCGCCCATCTTGTAGCCGGCGCGCATGTGGGCGCAGTGCGGCGACAGCGACATGTTCTCCTGGCCGCCTGCCATCATGATGGTGGCGTCGCCTGAGATGATCTGCTGCGCTGCAATGGCAACGGTGCGAAGACCGGAACCGCAGACCTGGTTGAGCGTCCATGCCGTCGCACTATCGGCAATGCCTGCCTTGATGGCAGCCTGACGCGCCGGGTTCTGGCCCTGACCGGCCGTCAGAACCTGACCGAACACGACTTCGTCGATGTCGCCGCCTTCGACGCCGGCCTGTTCCATGGCCGCCTTCATGACAATGGCACCGAGGTCATGCGCCGGGGTGTTGGCAAAGGCGCCATTGAACGACCCCACGGGCGTGCGGGTCGCACTGACAATGACGATATCGGTGAAAGCGCTCATCATACTCTCCAGACTTGAGGCCAATTGACCGTAGTGGACTGGTGCCGCAGGGGCACCTGTCGATGCTTATTATGCATGGACTAGAAACTGCGCTGAGATTTGTGTCAACCGTAACACTCCGTATCGAAGGCCTGTTTTCGCATTTGCGGTATAATCCTTTCGTCAGCGCACATAAAAAGGCTGGCACGATCCGATACGATTGGCTTAGTCTCTTACACGGAGGAGATGACAGGCCTGCGAAAGCCTTGTCGTCAAATGGGAAACTAGCCACAAGGCTGATAGGCGGAATTCACGGATGGCCAAGACCAACGAGCCGACAATCATCAAGAAATACGCCAACCGGCGCCTGTACAACACGGGCACCAGCACCTACGTCACGCTTGAGGACCTGGCGGTGATGGTGAAGGGGGAGGAGGACTTTGTCGTCTATGACGCGAAGTCCGGTGAGGATATTACCCGGTCGGTCCTGACCCAGATTATTTTCGAACAGGAAGGCAAGGGGCAGAATCTTCTGCCGGTCACGTTCCTGCGCCAGCTGATCCGTTTTTACGGCGACAGCATGCAGGGCCTCGTGCCGAGCTTCCTGGAATATTCCATGACCTCGCTCACCAAGGAGCAGGAGAAGCTGCGTTCGCAAATGAGCGAAGCTTTCGGCGCAACGGCGTTCGAGGCCATCGAGGACCAGGTCAAGCGCAACACCGAGATGTTCGAGCGGGCCATGAAGATGTTCATGCCCTTTCCGGCCGCAGGGGGAGATCCGGCTGCGACTGCCAACCCGGCGAGCCAGGCCAAGCCTGCAAAGTCCGGCGGGAACGATCTCGACGACATGAAGCGCCAGTTGGAAGACATGCAGAAAAAGATCAACCAGCTCAGCGAAAAGTCCTGAGGCGTTTACGCGACCTGCAATGAGCCGTGATCTGGACCGCATGAACATCGCCATCATTGCGCTTGGCGATGATCCCGTGTTGCTGAAAATCCTCGAGACGTGGTTTGTCGAGGAGTGGGCCGACTGGTATGGCCCGGGGCAACCCGGCGATGCGCGGGAAGATCTGGAACAGTGCCTTCTGCCAAATGCTCGCCTGCCACGCTGTCTGGTTGCGCTGGACGGAGATGGCAGACCGTTGGGAACGGTCTCCCTGCGCGATACCTCGCCGGGGTCGGACCTTTATCCCGGCGCCTGGCTGACTGCATTGCTTGTGCATCGCGATTTCCGGAAAGCAGGTATCGGCATCAAGCTGATCGCCGCCGCAGAACGGGAAGCCGCCAGGATCGGATTTCCGGAAATTCTGACTGCAACGGCAACGGCCGGGTCGCTCGTCCTCAGAAGGGATTGGCAGCAGGTCAAAACACTTCAATCGGCTTCGGGGCCGTTGGATATCTATCGCAAAGCCCTGGGGCCGGTCTGAACGGGCGTCAGCCCGGACCGCCGTCAAAATAAAGCCTCATCCCGAAGAGCGAGCTCACTCGAGTCTCGAAGGATGGGCCGCTTGCTCTTGTGTTTGCAGCCCATCCTTCGAGACGTGCCTATCGGCCCTCCTCAGGATGAGGTGAAGGGTAGGTGAGGCTTCTTGAAAGAAGGCAGATCCGGTCCTTCCCTCAGCCGCAGTCGGCAACCAGGCTTGCAGCGGCAATGCCGGCGACTGCGCAGGCTTCGTCATTGTCGGACGTATCGCCGGTAATGCCGACAGCGCCAAGGGTTTCGCCTTCGTCGTTCTTCACCAGAACGCCGCCGGGCACCGGTACGATGGCCCCGCCGGAAACGCCGTTCAGAGCGTTGACGAAATGCGGACGGGACTCTGCATTGGCGTTCAGCCATCTTGTGCCGGTGCCGACAGCGAGTGCACCGATCGCTTTGCCCGTGGCGATCTGCGGACGCATGATCGAGGATCCGTCCTGCCGCTTGAGCAGGATGGCATGACCCCCCGCATCGAGGACAGCAACGGTAAGCGGTTTCAGATTCAGCTCGGCTGCTTTTTCAAAAGCGGCAGAAATGATGGTCTCTGCCGTTGATAATGTCAGTTTGCGCATTTTCCCACTTCTCCTTAAGGTGCTGACCGCGATACCGATTTGCTAACAGAACATGGCATTGGCGAATAGGCGGCATTCCCGAGAAGCTATTGCTGCGATTCGGAAAGAAAGACACTTCGGCCAGGAGGAATTCAGTGAAGCGTGATTTTCAGGCCCCGGGCCGGTCCCCGGTTTTTGCACGCGAAGCAGCGGCTGCGACCTCTCATCCGCTGGCAACGAGCGCGGCTCTGGAAGTGCTTCAGGCAGGTGGCAACGCGGTTGACGCCGCGATCGCGGCAGTTGCGGTTCAATGTGTTGTCGAACCGCATATGACCGGTATCGGCGGCGACTGTTTTGCCATCGTCATGGAGCCGGATGGACGTCTGACGGGTTTCAATGGCTCAGGTGCAGCCCCGCGGGCCGCGACACCGCAAAAGCTTGCAGAGCTTGGCGTCAAGGACATCACCGACACGTCGCCGCATGCCGTGACCGTACCCGGTGCCATTCGGGCCTGGGAAACGTTGCTGAAGGCGCATGGTACCAAGAGTTTCAAGTCCCTGTTCAAGCGGGCAATTCAATATGCCCGCGACGGATTTCCGGTTGCCCCGCGTGTTGCGCGCGACTGGGCCGGGGATGTCGACAAGCTGCGCGCCGACGAGGTTTCGGCCGCGCGCTACCTGATCAAGGGCGAAGCACCCAAAACCGGCACGGTTCTGAAATACCCGCGTCTGGCAGACACTCTCGCGGCAATTGCCGAGGGCGGGGCGGATGCCTTCTATTCTGGCCCGGTTGCCGACGACATCGTGAGCGCGCTGCAGTCGCGCGGCGGGCTGATGACCCAGGACGATCTGGCCGCTTGCCACACGACAGCGGTGTCACCGGTCTTGAGGGACTACAAGGGTCACACGGTGGCCGAATTGCCGCCAAACGGGCAGGGGATCGTTGCCCTGATCATGCTCGGTATTCTGGAACAGTTCGACCTGGAAAGCCTTGATCCGCTCGGTCCGGAACGTTTCCACCTGGAAATGGAAGCCGCGCGTCTGGCGTACGGTGTCCGGGAGCAGTTCATCACCGACCCGGGCTATATGGATGTCTGCCACACACGGTTGATCGGCGCGGATTATATCGACCAGCTTGCCCGGCAGGTGTCGCTGACCAAGCGGATGGACTCGGTCCCGGCAAGTGCGCTGGCTCCGCAGACGGATACGGTCTACCTGACGATTGTCGACAGGGACGGACTTGCGGTTTCCTTCATCAATTCCCTGTTCAGCGGGTTCGGCAGCGGCATTGTCGCTCCGGAAACCGGTGTGCTGCTGCATTGCCGTGGCAGTTCGTTCCGGGCCGAGCCGGGACATGCCAATTCCATCGACGGCGGCAAGCGGCCGATGCATACGATCATCCCGGCGATGGTGCTGAAAGAAGGCGCGCCGTTCCTGTCCTTCGGCGTGATGGGTGGCCACTACCAGGCCTGTGGCCATGCTCATGTGCTGACCAATATCATCGACTATGGCATGGATGTTCAGGCCGCCATCGACTTCCCGCGCATGTTCTTCGACATCGCCAGCCACGAACTGCAGGCGGAACGACTGGTGCCGCCGTCCACGCTGGATGGCCTTCGCGCGCTGGGCCATTCCGTCGTTCCGGCGTCCGGTCCGATCGGAGGGTCCCAGGCCATCATGATCGACAAGGCCCGGCACTTGCTGACCGCAGGCTCCGATCCACGCAAGGATGGGCATGCCGGAGGCTACTGACCCGGCTTCGGCCGGCCACCTGACCGCGTCAATTTGAACCTTGTGATCGCCGCCTCACGGGTGTTTGGTGCGGTTGGACGCGCCGATATTCATATGAGGTTTTCAATATGCCCGGATTTTCGAGGCGGGAGATCCTGCTTGGCGGCGCCGGGGCGCTGACGGCGTTTGCAGCCGGTGGACTTGGTGCCAGGCAGGCACTGGCCGCCGAGCACAGCCTGACCCTTTCAAGGCTCAATCATTCCGTGCTGCCGGAAACGGTCACGGCTGACATGATGAGCTTCAGCCCCAGTGGTCCGCCACCGGTGCTGCGGTTCCGCAAGGGGCAGACCACCACGATCGACGTGAAGAACGCGCTTGATGAAGCGTCGGTGGTGCATTGGCACGGGCTCAGGATCGCCAACAACATGGATGGCGTACCCTATCTGACGCAATATCCGATCGAGGCGGGAAACGCGTTCCGCTACGAGTTCACGCCGCCTGACGCCGGCACCTTCTGGTACCACCCGCATTGCAACACGCTGGAACAGATCGCCCGGGGAATGACCGGGGTGATCGTGGTGGAAGACGAGGAAGATGCCGGCTTCGACAGCGACCTGCCACTGAATATTCGTGATTTCCGGCTTGGGGGCGACGGCCAGTTCATTGCCTTCTACAAGCCTCGCAATGCCGCGCGAGGCGGCACGCTCGGAACCGTTTCGACGGTCAACTGGCAACCACAGCCCGTTTATGAACTTGCCGCGGGCTCTCTCGTGCGTCTGCGTCTGGCTGTCACCGATCTCACAAGGGTCGGCAGATATACAGTTTCCGGCGCCGAGGCGCTGGTGATCGCGATCGACAGCAACCCGTTGCCGCAGCCGGTGGCGATGGACGAAATCGTGCTTGCGCCCGGTCAGCGGGCTGATGTTGCCCTGCGTGTGCCGGACAGTGAAGACGAGGTCGCCACGCTTGTTCTGAAAAAGCCGAATGGTGACAAGGTGCTGGCGACGTTCCAGCCCAAGGGCGCGTCAGCCGGCAGGGACCTGCGAGAACTGAAGCCACTCAAGCCGAACCCTGTGCCACAGGCAGACCTTGCCAATGCCGAGGTTCTGGATTTCGTGTTCGGCTGGTCTCCGGGCGGGGATGCGCCGCAGGCCAGCATCTGTGGTTCGCTCGGCTATACCTTCTGGTCGATCAACCGGGTGGCCTGGGGCGGGGATGTGCCGGGGCCATTCGATCCGCTGGCGACCTTGCGGCATGGCAAGTCCTACATCCTGCGCTTCCGAAACGAATCACCGAACGATCATCCGATCCATCTGCACGGCATGTCGTTCCAGTTGCTGCGGTCGAACAAGCGCAAGCTGCCGCCGCTGGTGACGGATACCGCGCTGCTTCTGGAAGAAGAAACCATGGAAGTGGCCCTGGTTGCCGATAATCCGGGCGACTGGGCATTCCATTGTCATGTGATCGAACACCAGAAAACCGGCCTGGCCGGTTTCCTGCGTGTAGAAGCCTGAGCGTTTTCCGACAGGTCAGGCAGACAGGGAGATCGTGTAGGAGCGTTCGTCGCCGTCTTCGGCGGCGGATGCATATTGCGCGACATGCTGCCGGCGTTCCAGCCAGGTCTGCTCGTCAAACGAGTCTCCGGCCAGAAGCTGAGTGGCATATTCGGCATGAGCGCCGTAATAGGCGTCACGCTGAGAAGCCTGTGCGGCGAGATGTGCGGGGACGGCATCCAGAGCGCCAAACTGACCATTTGAGGTCGAACCGAAGCCGGTTCTTTCAGTCGGAGCGGTTACCGGCTTCTGCCGGATGCGCATGGGATGGATGGCCGATACGGGTCTTACTTGCATTTCAGTCTCCGGGGTGGGCCAGTCCGTGGCCAGTCTTTCGGAGGTCCGGGGAGTCCGGATCTGTTTTTCAATATAGGGTCTCTGACAACAGAAAAATGTGACGCGCGTCACACTTTGACGGGTGAAGGGTTTGCCCGCTGCTGTCTGGAGGTAACGGTTGTCAGCAGAATTTGTTCCCGGTGCCGTCATTTCGCGCGGTGCTTCTGCCTCCAGCCTCTGCAGTCCGGCTGATATGCCCCTCCAAGATCTTCACCTGAAGCATGTTCGGGCAAACCAAAAAAAGACCCGGAGCAATGCCCCGGGTTGAAGGTCTCCAGTGGTACTTCTGGAACTTTAAAACAGGTTGGCCTAGCGCTCGGTCTTGAGCAGTCGGCCGGCAGGGCGCTGGCGTGGCAGGGCAGCAGTTGCCCGATAGGAGTTCACGCCGGTGAGAGGCTCAGTTTGCCTGCGGAACCTTGTCTGGGGCTCTCCATCTCGCGTCGCGATCAGATGGGCGAGGAAAATAGAGTTCGGGCGGTAGCGCGCGCTGAAGGCAATCTGCTCGCGCTCAAGCTCCGGTTCCACGGGAACGGGGAGATACGTGTCAAAGGTCGCCTGCCGCTCGGATTCCGTCTCTCCCACGGAGGGACGCTTCCGCCTCACATTGGCACGACCTGCAGAAGAAACCGGGTTAACTCGCACGATTTAACGCCTCATTGTTTCAGAATGGCACGCCCAAGGCTGCCTCACCTGAAACGTCGCAATCACCGTGCCACGTTAACCTCTTGTTAACTTTTTGTCCGCAGAAAACCGCCGATCCGCATTAACAATCGTTAATGCAGTGGCGCAAAACCGGACACTTTTCAGTGGGAAGCGAGGATAGCGGTGGTAACCGGAACCGGCCCGTTGCAGGCAGGGGCAAGTCCTGACGGCAAGGGGAATCAGGTTTGACCTGCGGAGGGAGGACTCAGGCTGAACGGTGTTCCGACAGTTCTGGCAGCCGGACCGCGAGTGGCAGAGCGAAGTCTTCGGCGGTCAGTTTCTCACTCCTCAGAAGATGCTGCAGGCTCACGGCAACCGACATGGCATCGTCGAGAGCATCGTGTTGCCGCCCGTCCGGTGTCTTTAGGCCAAAATACTCCGCCAGACGACCGCTCGTCATTTTGCCCATATCCTCAACGGGGGTGCCCGCATTCAAGATCAGGCCGATGGCGTTGCCGAAGCGGTGGGCGGGGATAGGTGGTGTCAGGCCTTCGATATAGGAACTGATCGCCAGAAGGGTGAGTTCGTCCTTGCCCCAGGACCAGAAATTCGCCCCCTCTGCGAAGGCTGCGAATTTTTCCAGTGCGTCGGCGTGGGCAATGCCTTCGCGGTCGATGTCCGCCTGGGTAATGCCGGTCAGCTCGGTGAAGAAAGGATCTACATTCGGGTGCCTGCCGAACCTGTCCCTCGGCTTGATCAGGACATTGAATGTATCGAGAATGTCATAACCGCCCCCGAGCGAGAGTTTCACCGCGCCAATCTGGGCGACATTCGGATCCGGATCCAGCGGACCGCACCATTGCCGGCTCATGGCGCCGGGCGCGGTCAGATATTCGCAGTCGTAAATGATCACGTGATGCATGAAAAAGAGGTCCGTCCGATCAAAAGAAGGAAAAAGCGAGGGCGGCCAGAAACAGAAGAACGGTTGAATAGAACGTCAGGGCAAAGCCGAAGGCCCTGGCGGCCGCGCCTTTTTCATAACCGTTCCAGAACAGAGCGCGTCCGCACCAGAACAGGAGCGCGGCCGCAGGCAAAGCGCCGAGATACCCGGCCGGAGCAAGTGCTGCGAATGCGATGTAGGTAAGGGCGGCCAGCGTGGTCTGTTCCAGCGTGTTCTGGAGCACGGCCTGCAACACCTTGGCCTTTTCGGTGCCTGAGGTCAGTCCGCTGCCGTCGATATCCTCCGGTGTGAAAAAGCGATGCCGCGCCAGAAGGCCTATCGACAAAAGCAGCCAGAAAGCACCGGCCAGCAGACATTGGGCTGCCAGCGTAAGGCGGGCTTGCGGCGAGCCGTCCGGCAGCCAGTCCTGCGGATACTGAACGGCGCCAAGGCCAAGCCCGGTGGCCGCGACGATTACCGCCGCAATCATGCCCTTCATGACGCCATGTTGTTTCGCTGTCAGGGGCAACCTGCTGCCTCGCTTTCGCTGACGGAACCGACACGGGAACAGGACCACACCGGGCTTCAAAAGAAAAGTGTTGGCAGGCCCCGGCGCAGACAGACTGGCGCGACCAGGAGGACGCGCCACTGCAAGAGATCGTCTTTTGAGCCCGTCAGTCCGGCGCCTTGCCGGTCCAGGCGCTGCGGTCGATGTCGAGATCCGCGAAGTTGTCAGGGTTCAACACCGGTCGGGCGACACCTTCCCGAAGCTGGCTCTTGAAGTCGTCCAGGATCCGCTTTGCCGTCGGGAACAGCATCATCAGAGCCAGTAGGTTGACGACCGCCAGGACGCCCATCAGCGGATCGGAGAAGAAGAACACCGAGGTTGCATTCGGTGCCGTCGCCCCCAGGAACACGACGCCCATCACGGCGACCCTGAGTACGTGCAGGGCCATGGTGCTGGATGTCATCGAACTGAGGGCGTTTTCGCCGAGGTAGTAGTTGTAGATGATGGAGCTGAACGCGAAGAGCAGCACTGCGCCGGTCAGGAAATAGCTCGTCCAGCCACCGAGGTGGGAAGCAAGCGATTGCTGGGTCAGGACGACGCCGTCAACGCCTTCTGCACCCGGCGCATAGACATCGCCGAGCAGGATGATCAGCGCCGTGCAGGTGCAGATGATCATCGTGTCGATGAAGACCGAAAAGGACTGGGTGATGCCCTGGCTGATCGGGTGGCGGACTTCCGCCGTCGCGGCAACGTTGGGAGCCGAGCCGAGGCCGGCCTCGTTGGAGAATAGCCCGCGGCGCAGGCCTTGCGCAAGGGCTGCGCCCATGCCGCCGCCGACTACCTCTTCCAGCCCGAAGGCGTTGAGAACGATGGAATAGATGACGCCGGGCACCTCGGTGATGTTGAGAAGGATGATCACCAGTGCCATGCCGATATAGCCGACGGCCATGATCGGCACGATGACATCCGCTGCCTTTGCAATGCGGTGGATGCCGCCAAAGACGATCAGGCCGGTCAGCACGGTCAGGCCTATGCCCGTCCACAGCCGGCCAATGCCGAGGCTTTCTTCCGCGGCGCCCGCCACAGTGTTGCCCTGGAAGGCGTTGAAGCCGAAGGCGAAGGAGGCCATGAGGCAGAGTGCATAAAGCACCGCAAGCCAGCGGTAATCGGCGCCTAGGCCATGGATGATGGTGCGGGCAGGTCCGCCACGATAGGTGCCGTCACCCGTGGAGCGCTTGTAGAGTTGGGCGAGCGAACACTCGATCAGGCTGGTTGCCATGCCGACAAGGGCAACGGCCCACATCCAGAAGACCGCACCGGGTCCACCGAGGGTGATTGCGACTGCGACACCGGCGATGTTGCCGCCACCAACCCGGCCGCCGACAGACAGAAGCAGGGCTTCGCGGGCAGAGATGGCGTTGGGATCACCCGACTGGTTCTTGGAAGACAATACGCGGAACATACGCAGGAAGAAGCGTAGCTGAACGAAACCGGTAACGACCGTGAAGAAGATGCCAATGACGACGAGAAACGGGATGAGTGCCCACCCCCAGGTCAGGTCGCCGATTAGGGCGAAGAACGCCTCGACAAGCTGCATGGATCCAACCCTCCTTGTTTTCCGCAAGGCTGACGAAGGGTCAGCCTCATCGGAACCGGAAGGGTAGGCTTCAATTTCCGGGGTTTGCAATAAAAAAGAGAAGTGCTTGAAAATGCAGCTTTGAATTGCCGGGTTGATAGGCAGCCACCAGGCAACAAAAAACGCGGCTCGAATGAACCGCGTTTTTCAAATCGGATAGGGAAGCCTGCCTTAAGCGGCCAGAGCGCCCTGAGCCTGATCAACCAGGGCCTTGAAGGCATCCGGCTGGTTGATGGCGAGGTCGGACAGAACCTTGCGGTCGACTTCGATGCCGGCCTTGTTCAGACCGTCGATGAAGCGGCCATAGGTCATGCCGTGCTGGCGGGTTGCCGCATTAATGCGCTGGATCCAGAGCGAACGGAAGTTGCGCTTCTTGGCCTTGCGGTCGCGATAAGCGTACTGGCCGGCTTTCTCGACGGCCTGCTTGGCAACGCGGATGGTATTCTTGCGGCGGCCGTAATAGCCTTTTGCTGCCTTGATTACTTTTTTGTGGCGAGCGTGGGCGGTAACGCCCCGTTTGACGCGTGACATTTAGGTGATCTCCTTCGGGGCTGGCTTTATGCGTAGGGCAGGAACTGCTTCACGATCTTTGCATCCTGGTCGCTCAGCGTGGTGGTGCCACGGGCGTTGCGGATGAACTTGTTCGTGCGCTTGATCATGCCATGACGCTTGCCGGCCTGCGCGGTTTTCACCTTGCCGGTCGCGGTCACTTTAAAGCGCTTTTTGGCGCCGGACTTCGTTTTCAGCTTGGGCATTTTGCATCCTTTCCTTGGTGCATCCGTTCAGAACGGATACTCTTTTGTTGGTGCATTCAGAGCCGACACGGCATGCCCTCGGTTGTCGAAAACGGTCTGCGCAAGAACACAGAAAACCAGTCCACGACGAGCCGGACGACTCTGGACCGGGCGCTTATATGGGAGCTTTCCTTGGAATGCAACCGGTTCGCGCGCCTTTTTTGGCGGTTTCGGCCAGATCTGCGGCACGGTCCTCCGCGGCAAAAGCAGTGGCCGCGGAGACCGGTGTGCGCCAGCAAGGTCGATCAGGCAGCCAGATCGCATTCCTGCCGGGCGGCCAGAAGGCTGGCAGAGACCTTTTCAGGATCGGCGACGGTGCCTTGCACGGCAATGAAGCGGATATCCTCAACGCCCAGGAACGACAACAGGAACTTGAGGTAAGGCTGCACGAAGTTGGCCGCGGCAAAGGGCTGGCCGTCAAGATAGCCTTCGGCCCCATAGGCGGAAATCACCACCGCGCGCCGGGTTTTTGCAAGTCCCTGAAAGCTGTTGCCGTCAAACGAAAATGTGTGCCCGACACGAACGATCTGGTCGATCCAGGCCTTGAGCGCCGCGGGAACTGCGAAATTGTAGATCGGCGCGGCAATCAGCAGGGTGTCGGCTTCCTGAAGTTCGGCGATCAATTTGTCGGAAAGGGCTGTCGCTTCCTTCAGGTCTTCGGTCATGGAGGCGGGCTCGGTATAGAAACCTTCGATGGTCTTCTGGCCGATGATCGGGATGGAGCCATCGGCAACATTTCGCGTGATGACGCGGCAGTCGGGATGTTTGCGGCGGTAGCTTGCCTCGAAATGATCGGCAATGGCGGTCGAGTGCGAGCCGGTCTGGCGGGAACTGGAATTGATGCGCAGAAGCAGTGTCATGCGGGTATCTCCTGGTTGGATGATGCCCGGAGGTTATTTCTGCACATGTGGAGGAAAAACACTGTGGCTCGCAGGATATTCGTGCTTATTCTGCATGAATGGATCTGCAAGCCCTCAAGACAATCCTGCTCGTCCGCGACCTTGGCAGCCTGGCAGCTGCCGCGCGGGCGCTGGATCTCGATGCCTCGAATGTGTCCCGGACGGTTTCTGCAATCGAGCGGGAGCTTGGTCAGAGGCTTTTCCAGCGCAGCACGCGCAAGCTGTCGCTGACGGAGGCGGGCGAAGCCTATCTCCAGCGGGTTGCGCCGCTCTTGGAGGAGATCGAAGCGGCGAACGAGGACATTGCCGCCAGAAGCCAGCAGCCACGGGGAACCTTGCGCATGACGGCGTCGGTTGCTTTCGTGCTGGAAGGAATCGTCCCGCTTCTGCCGGTGTTTCACGACCGGTACCCGGATATCTCGGTCGAGCTTTTTCCCTCCGACAGCAATCTCGACCTTCTGGCCGAAGGACTGGACCTTGCTATCCGCCTGGCTGCGGCGCCGAAAGGCGATCTCATTTCCACAAAGCTGCTGCAAACCCATTACCGGGTGGTGGCCTCGCAGGACTATCTTGAAAGGGAAGGGCATCCGGAAGCGCCGGGTGACCTGTCTGCCCGAAATTGCCTGTGTTTTGCATTGCCGGATTTTCGCAATGCCTGGCGCTTCAGGCTTGGGGATGACTCGCCCTTCGATGTGGAAGTGTCCGGCAGAACGACAATTTCAAGCGCGCTTGCGCTACGCGAAGCAGCCAGGCTTGGCCTTGGTCCGGCATTGTTGGCCGACTGGCTGATTGCGAGCGACCTGAAAGACGGCAGGCTGGTCGATCTCTTTCCCGACCACACGTGTGCTCCGGCGAACTTCGAAACCGCCGCATGGATCCTTTATCCGAGCAGGGCCTATCTGCCGCTCAAGGTGCGGGTGATGATCGATTTTCTGAAGACAGAGTTCGGACGTTCCGGGAACTGATTAAACATCAGAGGATTTGTTCTTTTCAGATAATTTATCCAATTTATTGAAATGAAGAAGATTTTTTACCTCAAGGAATATTTATGAATTCAAATATTCATGATGTTTGATCGTGTTTCTGAATCTATTAACTGATGTATACGATTAAGTTTATTCATTTATGGTAATTTCACTAAGAAAGGCGCCATATTCAATCTTTACGTGTTATTTAGTGTACAACTTTGTCCCATAATACATTTCTTTCTTGAGAATCAGGTCGTGAATATGTTGTTTTGAGGCTGCGGAACAATAATTCGGACAACCTTGGATATGAATCCCAACATATGCCACGATCGAAAGATTGTTTTTGTACACAATCCCAAAGTAGCTGGTACGAGCCTGAGAGATTGGCTTGGCTTTGACGAAGTCTGGAATCACGGATTCCCGACGACAAATACGCCTGTAGAATGCTGGAATGACTACAGGGTTATTGTTGCTATACGAGATCCGATCGACCGGGCCTTGTCCGGGTACAGGTTCATGACCCGGGAAAAATATGTCGGAAGCTTCCGCAGCCGGTATCCGGACCTGCCAACCTGGGACCCGCTGACCTTCTTCCGGAAAATGTTCAACGAACAGATCTTCGTGGTGCCGCCGCAGTTCAAGTACACGATGCACATGCATTCCAACAAGGCGCCGGACTATCTGATCCGGTTCGAGAACATGGATCTTTCCCAGCTCGCGCAGGATCTCGATATCCAGAAGCCGTTGCCACGGGAAAACGCGAACCCACAAACTGAAGTGGTCGATATTGCGGAAGATCTCTATGTGGCCCTGATCGACCACTACAAGGTCGATTACCTGCTTTTTGGCTACAGGCCGGTGCCTTATCGCGACTTCATGCGCTTACAGGAAAAAGCTGCGGCTGCCTGAAGATCTGCATTCATTTCCATGACGAAATTCGCCCGGGCAGACGCATTGTCCACCCGGGCAAGGAATTGATTCAGGCATTCACGTCGACGACGACACGGCCCTTGACCTGGCCCTTCAGGATGTCGGCACCAAGCGCCGGCAGGTCTTCAAGGGTCGCCGGGTGAATCATCGCTTCCAGCTTGTCCATCGGCAGGTCTTTCGCCAGCCGTTCCCAGGCTTTCAGGCGGCCGTCATAAGGCTTCATAACGCTGTCGATGCCCAGCAGGTTGACGCCGCGCAGCAGGAACGGGATGACGGTTGCCGGCAGATTGGCGCCGCCTGCAAGGCCGACGGCTGCAACAGATGCGCCGTATTTCATCTGGCCGAGAACACGTGCGAGCATCGGACCGCCGACAGCATCGATACAGCCCGCCCAGGTTTCGCTTTCGAGGGGGCGCTTGACCGTTTCGGCGACGTCATCGCGTGGCACCACGCGGGCGGCGCCAAGAGACTTCAGGTAATCCCAGGTGCTCTCGCGTCCGGTGACGGCGGCAACCTCGTAGCCGAGATTGGCCAGAATGGCGGTTGCGACGGAGCCGACGCCGCCAGCGGCACCGGTGACCAGCACCGGCCCGTTTTCAGGCTTCAGACCGTGCTCCTCAAGCGCCATGACCGCAAGCATGGCCGTGAAGCCGGCTGTGCCGATGGCCATGGCGTTGCGCGTGGTCAAGCCTTCCGGCAATGGGACGAGCCACTCGCCCTTTACCCGTGCTTTCTGGGCGTAGCCGCCCCACCACGCTTCGCCGACGCGCCAGCCGGTCAGTACCACCTTGTCGCCTGGCTTGTACCAGTCGTCGGAGCTTTCCTCGACGGTTCCGGCAAAGTCGATGCCGGGCACATGCGGATAGTTTCGAACCAGTCCCCCTCCCGGGCCAAGGCACAGGCCGTCCTTGTAGTTGAGCGTGGAGTATTCCACGGCAACGGTGACATCGGCTTCCGGCAACCGGCTCACGTCGATGTTCTCAATCGAGGCGTGGGTTTTGCCGTCTTCGTCCTTGTCGACAATCAGTGCCTTGAAGGTCATGAGCTGTTCCCTTTTCTCTTCGGTTTCAGGCGGCGGCTTCCGCCGCCGGGCCGGACCAGTCGATCTGGCAGATTTCAGCACTTCTGCCGTCAAAATCCCAGACCCTGCCGTAAGCGCGCACGCGGCCTTGCGTGGCGGTGGCGACCGTAATGTCCGAACCCATCCAGTATTCGGTGTTCTTGACGACAATATCCTCGTCCGGATTGGCGCCGCGCACAGGCTCCACTTCGCCCTTGATCGCCTTGCCGACGATCAGGCGGCGTTTCTTGCCTTCGTTGGTGTAGGAGACAGGAGCGCGTTCGGCGCCCAGAAACTCGCTGACCAGAACCCGGAACAGGCCGGTGGTGCCCTTGGCCTGTCCGGAGAAGATCTTGATCAATCCGTCATAGGCCGCTTCGCTGGCGCGCTCGTCGATATAGGCAGCGGCCTTCCAGTTGCCGCGGGCCATCAGGCCCGGAATTTCCAGAACGAGGCCGACGTTGAGGCCAGAGAGGTCCTCGCCCTCATAGTGGCCTTCGTCGATGCGCACACCCGCCCAGGCCTGGCAATAACCCTCTGTGGGCGGGTGCTTGCCGAGCGATACCACGCAGGGGCAGAAGACGGTGCAATTGCAGTTGAGGATCAGTTCTCCTCTGATGGCCCAGCCGGACATGATTTTCTCCCTATATGGTTATTGGTAATAACGGCAGAACCAGAACGACCAGTCCGGCCAGAATGAGGAAAACGCCGACCGGCGCGGTAAGTTTCGCGCCGATGTCGGGAAGTTTTTCCAGTGTCATCAGCACCATGGCGCCTCCCATGAAGGCGAGATTCATGGTGCCGGCGACAAACGCGAGCAGCATCAAGGCCCAGCAGCAGCCAAGGCAGACGGCGCCAAGTCTGAGGCCAAGCGAAAGCCCGCCCCGGGCCCCCGGCTGCCAATGGCTGAAGAAAAAGGTCAGCGGGTTCCGGCAGGAGCTGAGGCAGGCCTGCTTGAGGCGGCTGAACTGATAAGCCCCCGCCAGCAGCAACAGGGCCGCGTTCAAGGGGTTGGAAACGGATTTGCCGAATGGATCGAGCAGGTTCTGTCCTGCCAGCCAGACCTGAAGAGAACCGGCCAGAAGCGAAAATCCGAGCCAGACAGCAAGATACCCACCCACAAGCGCGGCCAGCGGCAAGATGCCTGCGGCGGCAGTCTGTGTCAGCTGCGCATAGGTGCGAAAAGCAGGAAAGGCTGTTGGTGCCATCATCGCCAGGGCCATCAGGGCCCACATCAGGGCGGCGACCCCGAAGCCGGCATTGGCGGCTGTTGCCGAGCACAGGGACAGGAATGCCTCCAGCGGCGGCCCCATGGTTAGCCCGGTAAGCTGCCAGTCCGTGGTTTCCCTCAGGCCGTCTGCCTGCATGGCGAACAGGATGGCCCAGGCCACCAGAATGGCGGCATAAAAGGTCAGCCAGAACGCTCTGTGGCCAGGCATGAGCCGCGCAACGGTGTCCACCCGATCCTCCTGATAAATTTTCGCCTAGGCTGCGGGGGCAGCCTCTAAAAGTCAAACATTTAATTGTCAGACATTTAAACAATTTGTTTGACCGTGTCGGGTCGTCTCTTTAGGTTTGCCGGGGTTCAGGCGAAAATTCGGAGGTTCTTTTGGCGATTGAATTCAACACGATTCAAAAAGAGGGTCTTTCGGTCCAGATCGCCAATGCCATCCGCAATGCCATTCTCGAAGGCCGCCTTGCCGGTGAGGAACGCCTTCCGAGTGAAGCCGATCTGGCGGAGCGCTTCGGTGTGTCGCGGTCGACTGTTCGCGAGGCCTTGAAACGGCTTGCCGCCCAGAACCTTATCCGCAGCGAGCGGGGTTCTTCCGGTGGGGCTTTCGTCAATCGCATGACCTGGGCCGAAGCTCAGGACAACCTGATGACGACCACGCGGCTCCTGATCGGCATGAACGACATTCCGCTGGAAGACGCCATCGAGGCCCGCTTTGCGCTGGAAGCTGCCGCGCTGCCCCTGGCGGCGGAAAAACGCACCGACGAACAGTTGTCCGAACTTGCCCGTGAAATTTCCCGGCAGAGAAACCGTGACACAAGCGACGAGGACTTTTGCGCGTCGGACGTCGCCTTTCATTCGGCCGTGGCGCGGGCAACGGACAACCCGATCCTGGTCTTCCAGTTGTCGGCCGCCTTCGAGGCGATGCAGCCACTCATGAACATGCTGGTCTACCGCCTGCGCGACCGCGAACGGATCGCCGATCTGCATCAGGCCCTGGCCGATGCGCTGGCCGCGCGCGACAGCACCGCTGCGGCACAACATCTGGATGCCTTGTCGGCCTATACGCGGGAACTGGCGGCGCAAAGGCGCAAGCCGCGCAGCGCATAACACCCCTTTTCAGGGATGTCTGTCCTTGTCCATGCGAAGCTGGTAGGCGATTTCTGTCGCGCCCAAGCCTGAAAGCCAAGTCATGTCAGAGACTTGCCGAATAAGTAACTTTACGGCATTGTTCAATCTCATCCTAAAGTCTAATATAGACGAAAGTCGAAGTTCGAATCGTGGCGAATTTGCCTCCCACGTCTGCCGAGACGGTCACCGGATGCGCCATCTGTTTGAAAAGGTCGGCTTTTGTACGCCCGGTCACCCCTGGCCGGGCGTACAGGTCTGAACAGAGCTTGCGCCTGCGCGGCAGGAGCGCTCTTCACCATAGGGAGCAGTGCCATGAAATTCTGGAGCATCGCCGTCGTCGCCATGATCCTCGCCGGTGTCGCCGCCACCAAGGCCGCCAACCCCAGCCATGCCCTGACCGACGGCTCCGTCGCCACCGGCATCCCGGTCACGACGCTGCACACGCCAGTCACGCCGTAAGGCAACCAACAAACGTCCGGCGCAGGCGCCCTTTGCCTGCGCGCTCAGACTTGTTTTATGAAACCTGCTTCGGCTGCATACCCTGCGCGTAGCTTTTTATCCGGCCTTGAGCGAGCGTTGTTCGGCCGTGTCACATTTGCCAGCCTGCAATCCCGCCATTGTCATGAAAAAGTCAGGCCATGCCTGCTTTCAGAATGGAACGATTGCCCTCAGGTAACCGCCATTGCTCCGGCTCACGCTTCCGAAACTGCCGGTGTACGCGAGCTTGAAGGAAGTGCCGGAGGCCTTCTGCAGTTCGAGTGCGGCGGAAAGGTTCATGACCGTAGTATCGAGTTTGGTCGTGGTTACGAAACTCGGAACACCCGAAGGGGCTTCAGTGAAGCGTGAATGGATGCGGTAGTCGTTGTTGGAAAAGAAGCTGACACCCGTCTTCAGCGAGCCATTTATCCTGTAACCGGGGCTTTCGTGTAACGTGCCCATGACACCAACAGCAGGTGTTGCAGTCAGAATCCAGTCGTTGCTGCCAGATATGGTGAGGTTGGCGGATCCGGCTCCCGTTTCCCGAACATCGCCGAAGCCTACCCGGGTCGCAGCGACGTCGACCATCGGCACGACGCGGACCGTACCGGTATCGAACGCATAGGACAGCCGGGAGACGATCCCGGCAAATGAGATGGTCTGATCACTGCTGGCGGTACCAAAGCCGAGACCGACCTGGCGGTCGGTGTCGTATTGCGCCAGGCCGCCATAGCCACCCAGACTTGCCTCCAGCGCGCCCCAGGTCTTTTCGAACTTTGCGCCGATTGTGTAGCGCATGCCGTCGGATGTGCCTGAATTGTTGGTGGAAAGCTCGCTGGTTTCTACCGTGCCGGCGACACCGACCCGCATGCCGTCGCCGAGTGGCACTTCAAGGCCGCCGGAAAAGCCGTAACTCGTCTCTCCGCCGCCGATCGTTGACGTGGTTTGGCGAATATCGACCCTCTGGCCCTGGACCCGGCCCCAAAGGCAATAGTCGTCGGCGGCTGCAACCGCGACGCCATCGAGCCGGGAAGGGCAGGACAAAAGGGATTCACGGAAATTGTGAAGGCTGCCAATCGCCACCCCGACCTGTACCAGGTAATGTTCGCCGTGCAGCCGATCCAAGGCTTTCTGGTAGGCCTCGATGCTTTCGATCTTCATCAGCTCCAATTGCAGGTCGTGCATGGCACCGCCGCCGTCAGAGTAGATTGCGTTCATGTTGGCGCCAACATTGCGCTCGTTTTGCGTCCTGAGCTGCGATGTGCCGTCGGGAGCAACGGGTGTGAAGTCGATATACTGGTTGCCGATGGCCACGTCCGTCGCATTGGG
This sequence comes from Labrenzia sp. R5_0, assembly GCF_017743835.1. Lineage (NCBI taxonomy): Bacteria > Pseudomonadati > Pseudomonadota > Alphaproteobacteria > Hyphomicrobiales > Stappiaceae > Labrenzia > Labrenzia sp. R5_0. Next base: position 329,711 of record NZ_JAGHRK010000004.1, read on the forward strand.
AAAGACAAGCGTGTAGTCCACCACGACGGTGTCCCTGGCGGTCAACCCGTTGTTGGTGACACCGCCTGCCGCGGACAGGATGGTCAGGGTCTTGGTCGGGTCGACCAGGTTCAGCGGATTAACCTTCACATTGCCTGAGAGCGTCGCCGTTCCGGAAATGTTGATCCGGTCGACCGTCGAGGCTTCCGAGTTCATGTCTACGGAAAAGGTCCCGCTGCTGGTCTGGACGAAATTGCCGGTCAGTGCCGTTGTCTGGATCGTTCCGGTGCCGCCGGGTGAGAGGTCGCCCTCGTTGGTCAGCGTGTTGCCGGCGCCAAGATTGACGGTCGAAGCACTCTTGAAGAGGCCTCCTGATCTGTTGTCGAAGGAATTGGTGCCACCGCCCAGGTCGACGTCGCCGGTGACCGTTCCATAGTTGACAACTGTGTCGTCGCTGGCAGGCGTATTCACCGTCGTGTTGATTGCTTTGTCGCCGCCGCTGAGGGCTCCGGTACCTGTGATGGTGATCGTGTTGGGCCCGGCCACGTCCAGGCCGACGCCATTCCGGCCGCCATAGACCGAACCGGTAATGGTGATGTCGGCGCTTGTGCTTGCACCGCGTGCATAGATACCGTCCTTGCTTGATCCCAAGACGTCATGTGCGGTGACGGTGGTGGTTCCCGTGCCGTCGTTCTGGGCCCGGATGCCGTGGGTGGCCCCCGAAATTCGGCCGGTCGAGGTTACGGTCAGGTCCGTGCCGGTAAAACTGGTGAGGGCATAGATACCCTCGAAGGCCCCGCCGGTGGCGTTCACTGCGCTGATCGTTGCGGAACCGGTTCCCATGTTCCTCGCGGCAATACCGCTCCCGGTACCGCTCACGGTACCCGAGCTGGTGATGGTGAGACCGGTGCCGTGGGCCTCCGCATTGATGCCGTTGGCCGTGTTTTTTACGTGGTCACCGTCGAAACCTTCAACGTCATAGGTCGTGATCCTGAGCGCGCCGGTGCCGAAGTTTCTGGCAAAGAGCCCTGATAAGGCACCTGAAACCGTACCAGTTGCAGTGATCGTCAGGTCCCCAGCGGAATTGAAGTTCCTGGCCAGAATGCCGGCATTCTTCGCCCCAGCAGCAGTGGTGACAGTGAGAGTTGTATTTCCGGTACCGTCGTTGCGGGCGTAGATGCCCCTTTCCTCGCCAGTAACGGGACCATTTGCGGTGATCGTAATATCCGTCCCGCTGGCCGAATTTCGAACGTATATGCCGTCCTTTGTCCCGCCCGTCACCGTTGCGGTGGTCACTGTCACCTCGCCGCTGCCTTCGTTCTTGGCGAATACTCCGTATCGCCCGCCCGACACTCCACCGGTGGCGGTGATCCACATGTTGGTGCCAGTGCTCTCAATCAGGCCATAGATGCCATCGTTTTCGCTGCCCCGGACATCTGCGGCGGTAATGGAGAGGCTGCCGCTCCCTCGGTTCGTTGCAGTAATACCGTTGCTTTCAGCAGTGACAGCTCCCGTGGCGGTGATGAACAAGTCCGTGCCAAACGCGTTGTCTGCGAAGATGCCATCGACTTCGCTGTCGCCGCTTGCCACAACATCGACAGTTTCGATTGTCAGGGATCCGGAACCGTAATTGCGGGCAACGACTCCTGCCCTTGCATCGTGCTCTGAGCCGGCGCCCGTGACGGTGACTGTGCCCGTCGCGCGCACGCTGAGGTCCGTCCCTTCGTTCCATGCGTAAATGCCGCTTCCCGATCCGCCCGAAACGTCGACAGTCGTGACGGACAGTCGGCCAGTGCCGTCATTTCTGGCCTGTATGCCGTTCTTTTCGCCAGAGACCGTACCGGTCGTCGTGATCGTCAGATCGCGGCCGGCCGTTGTACGGTTGCGCGCATAGATGCCGTCTTTTGTCGCGCTGGTGACGCTGGCTGCAGTGACGGTGATCGACCCGCTCGACCCTGACTCATTGAGCGCATTGATGCCGTGGCCTTTCACGGCATTGACGTTGCCGGTGACATTGATGGTCACCGCCCCTTCGATTGTGCCGTCGTCACCTGTCGACCTGACATCGATGGCGTTTTCTTCGCCCTGGATGAGGCCGCCGGTCGTATTGATGAAGCTGAGGGCGCCGTTCCCGGTGACGGTGATGGCGTTACCGGTGCCGCCGGTCGTGTCGATGGAGGCGCCTGAAGCCATGGTCACGTCGGCATTGTCGGCGTTGATGGTTTGCGTGGTCCTCAGCGTACCCGAGCACAGATAGGTGCCACCGCCAAGCGCGCTGCAGGCGGCATAGGCCTGGCGCCCCGCATAGCCGAAGACGACGGGGACGGCGAGCGCCGAGGTCAGCATAAGCCGCCTTTGTACTGCGGACTTGGGGAAGGAGCACATGAAACTGGTCTTTCCGGTGACTGCCGGCCTTTGCCGGCCGACATATCGCGAGTAATCGAAACAGGACAAAACGAATTACTGCTATTCTTGCTCCCGGATTGGTTAATGTTTTGATTCGACATCTTCAAAAACTGTGCTGCAAAAAGAGCATGATAGATGGTTAATGCGATGCCGGCGGCGAGCTCGGCAGGTTGGAAACGGGAAGCTGATGCCGACTGAGGACAGGAACCTGCCAGTCGGCAATAGCGAGACCCGGGCTGATGAACCTGCAGGCGTCACCTATTCCATGTCGGGCGGCCTCGTTGGCCTTCTCGCCTCGCTCAAGATCTCGGTTGCCTTTTCGTCCTACCAATCCGGCAAGTTCTATCTGCTTGGCCGCAATCCGGAAGGCGGGCTGATGGTCAATGAGCAGTTTTTCCGGCAAGCCATGGGAATTCATGTCAGCGGCGGAACCATATACCTGGCCACGTTGTCGGAAATCGTGCGGCTGGAAAACGTGCTTGAACCGAACCAGCGGATCAACGACACGTTCGATGCCTGCTTCGTGCCGCGCGCTGCTCATGTCACCGGTGCCCTCGATGCACATGATCTGGGCATTGACCGTGACGGACGCATCCTGTTCGTAAATACGAGGTTCAACTGTCTGTCGACAATATCCGAGCGACACAGCTTCAGACCGGTCTGGACGCCGCCCTTCGTAAGCCGGATCATCGACGAAGATCGCTGCCATCTGAACGGTATGGCGATGAGGGATGGGAGGCCGGCCTTTGTTACGGCGGTGAGCCGGTCCGACACGATTGACGGCTGGCGAGACCGGCGCGCCGACGGCGGCGTTGTGGTGGAGGTGGAAACCGGCCGGATCGTTTGCCAGGGGCTTTCCATGCCGCATTCCCCACGCTGGTACCGCGGCCGGTTGTGGCTCTTGAATTCAGGCACCGGTGAACTCGGGTCAATAGTCCCCGCTGACGGCGACAGCGAGGGACGGTTCGAACCGCTCACCTTCTGCCCCGGTTTCCTGCGCGGCCTATCCTTCCACGGTCGTTATGCGTTCGTAGGGCTCTCCAAACCACGTTACCAGCGTTTCGAGGGCCTGGCGCTCGATGAACGGCTGAGGGTTGCCGATTCAGAGCCCTGGTGCGGTGTTCAGGTCATCGACCTCGACACCGGCGCCTGTGTGGAATGGTTCCGTATCGACGGTGCCGTCGCCGAGCTCTATGACATCGGCGTCCTCCCCGGTGTCACTTGCCCAATGTCACTTGGGTTCGGAAGCGAGGAATTGATGAACCTTGTTACCGTCGATGTCGAAGACAAGGAGAGGCCAGTCAGCCCTTAGCTGAACTTTCGCACCAGAGCGCGATCGGTTGGGGGATGCAGCACAAGCGTATCATGGCGCGGCAACCTCAAAAACTTATTCGCTAAATCAGGAAAACTGGTGACCCCGGCGCGATTCGAACGCGCGACCCTCAGATTAGGAATCTGGTGCGAGCCATGTCACTCCGTGTCATCGGTGCTCACGTCGCATCATTAAGGTGTTGATATTAATAATTTTCTGGAAGGCAGTGCCAAAGCGGCATGTCACTCTGCATCACTTATAATCACGTTCTACTGCTTACATTGCGCTTACATATGGCCAACTCCATAAAGATCACCAAACGTTTCGTCGACCAAGCCACGCCGCCGACTGACAAGGATCAGATATTATTCTGGGACAGCACCACTCCCGGCTTCGGCCTGCGGGTGACGAAGGCTGGCGCCAAAAGCTATGTCTTTAGATATCGCGACCACGCCGGACATGAGAAAAGAGGGACCATAGGCAAACACGGAGGTTTTACTCCCGACCAGGCTCGTGAGGAGGCTCGTGACCTCTATGCGAAGGTCCGGCGAGGAGAAAACCCCTTCGCCGACCGAAAAGCCCTGAAGGCGGCTCCTGACGTCAACAAACTTTGCGACGACTACATCGAGCGTCACGCCAAGCCGAATAAACGCCCGCGGTCCCTAGAAGGTGACGAATCCCTAATTCGCAGGATCATCAAGCCGCAGCTTGGCAAGAAAAAGATTCAGGACGTCACCTTTCGGGACATCGAGCGTGTCGCCGCCTTGATGAGCAGCACGCCGACCACGGCCAATCGCCTAGTTGCCCTTCTAAGCAAAATGTTCAATCTCGGAAAGAGATGGGGTTGGTGTGCGCAGAACCCGACCGAGGGGTGGAAGAAGCACCATGAGGAGCGACGAGAGCGCCCGCTCACTCAGAAAGAACTCAATCGGCTCTATGTGTTGATGGAGGGGCATCCCAATCAGAAGGCGTGCGATATTGTCCGCTTTCTCCTGCTCACTGGTGCCCGATGCGGTGAAGTGTTCAACATGCGGTGGACACACGTCAATCTAGACACCGGCAATTGGGTCAAGCCTTCCCACAACACCAAACAAAAGCGCACGGAGAGATTGCCGCTTTCCAAACCTGCTATCGAGCTGTTGAAACAACGCCATAAATTGCGTGCTGAGGAGGATACACATGTCTTCCCAGGCAAGGAGCCAGGCAAGCCTCTAACAACACTTAAGACCTTCTGGGGGCGCATCCGACGAGAGGCCGGCATTCCTGAGGTGCGACTGCACGACCTCCGCCACACCACTGCGACCCTGATGGCCAGTTCTGGCGCCTCGTTGCCGATGATCGGTAGGCAACTTGGTCATACCCAACACCAGACTACTCTCCGCTACGCACATCTCTATGACGACGATGTTCGGGAGTCTGCGAACAAACTCTCGGAGGTCCTCAGCGCGGCCACTCGGGGCAATAATGAAAATTGAGTACAAGATTCTCAGCCATGAAGAAATGAAACACCTGCCTGAGGGTGCTCATCCGAAGATCCGCTTTAGACTGCTCAACCTCAATTTGAGCGCAAAACAGAAACTGTTCGAAGAGTTCGGAAGTCTGACAGAGGCAGAACTCGATGACTGCGTGTCTAGCATCGAGCGAACGCTTTACATGTACCTGTACTGGAATAACAGGCTCAGCCGGTTCAATGGCATGGACATGTTTACGTCTCGCACGGCAAAGCAAGTGTTCTCATCGCTGCAAATGCATCTTTCGGAAGCCCACAAACTTCTCACCGAGATGGATGACCTAACGATCGATCAGATCGAGATGGCCGTTGGAGAGGAGGATGAGGATCAATGCGGTCATTTCAATGGGAGCGATTTCCGGTATCACACCCTGATGGTTGCCAAAGCTGCGGCTGCCATCGAAGAAGCGATCCAGCCCACCCGTGGTCGACCGGCTAGAGACGATCTTTTGGACGCCCTTCAACAGCTCGGAATCTTCTATGAGCACATGACAGGACACAAGCCGGGCTACTCGAGCCCTCCAGAACAGAAACCCGGCTCTTCTGGTCAAGATCGCCATGGTCCCTTTGTCCGCTTTGCGACACGCATCCTCAAAATTGTTGAGCGGTCCGACAGTGCGGTCGACAACGCAATCCGCCGGTACGTTGGACAAGAAAAACGCTCGGAAATTGCCCGTCGCGAGCCAGTGGAAAAATAGGTTCAGAACGCCCCCTAATATTCCTCTGTAAGGCTCGATCCGGAATTCGTCACCTTCTGCTCATCGCCAACAACGAACGCAGGAGATGACGTTGCAAGATAGCGAAATTCATACGGCAGTTGAGTTCCTGAAGAACGAGATACTACCGCTGCATCGGTCCAATTCCCGGCTTCTTTCTTCGGAAGAGATGCCCCCGTTTCTGTCTGAGAATGAACTGGCTACATGGCTTGACATGAGTGCCGGAACGCTGCGCAACTGGCGGGTCAAGGGGAAAGGGCCAACTCATTGTAAAATATCAGGTTCTACAGTTCGGTGCCCACGTCAGGCAGTCATCGACTGGCTCTCGGAACGTTGCTTCAGAAATACATCCGAGGCTGGTCAATGAGCAGCGACCATTTCGATGTTCCAGGGCCTACGGACAGCAGCCGAAAGAGCGGCGACTCGCCTCGTGAAACTGACTCAAATTCTTCAATTCCAATAGTCCCCTACAAAAACCATACGGAAAAGAAAACAGGCAAAAGGAAATACGAACAGAAGACGTATCAATTTCAGTTTCCCTTTTTCGGAGGTACGAACTCCAGACGTAGGGTCGCGATGTACGTTGATGCTTGGAAGAACTCGAGCGAGCTTCAGCCCAACCTAGGGGTAACCATTGACTTGCCAGACACGTTCAAGGCTGAAGCGCTGCAGGTTGGATTGTCGGTAACTAGCGCTGTCGACAGGTGGATCATGATGTCCGTTCGCAACCGCATGAGACGTGCGTCACATCCCTTCCTGATGATCAGCGTTGTTGAGACTGACAGACTCTTTCATTTGCACAGCATGGTGTACTCCGAGAGCGACGATGCCTTTTTGAACGCTTTCTATGGCGCATGGAAGCGGCTGGCCGATCGTGGTCATGCAAATAGGCTAGACTTTGAAACTCTTTTCAGGCTGGACGGTAGTGGGACCAGGATCCACGCTCAACCAATATCGGACAAGTACGTGTACAAAGCCACCGGCCGACGTGGTGTCTTGGGCTGGCAGGACTACATGACGAAGTCGTTGGACAAGACGCTCGCGAGCCGCTGTCAATGGTCGGTTGGCGGTGCCGTTAGCATTTCGCAACCTATTAAGCACTTGGTCTCAAGCTCTTCCATCGGACGCAACATGATCCGATACAACTTGGCTTGAAAATCGCTTACACGCTGAGAGAGACGCGTCGCTAGGCGCGTCTTCCCCGCGCAGCGGGCAGACCGAATAAGTTTGAGGAACGCTCGATGAGGTCTGCGACCTGCGGCGCTGACTTATCATGATCACAAAATCATGGCCGGAAAGGTTATCATGATAAGTCAAAACCGGCGTTTTCTCGGATCACTGATAAGTTTCATGTTCTCGCAACAATTGCTTGGAAACAGTCGGTACCCGTTGAAAACCTTGGAGTTCTACGTGGTGAAGGTACTGAGTTGGCTGATCAGGTGATAAGAAAATGCTCGAACTCAATACGAACTAGAATTTCTATATATCTATCAATGGTTTAAGCAGATTTTCTGATCAAAACTAATATTTACTTATCAAAAATCAGGTTTTTGATCCGCAGACCTTTAATTCCTTCTGAGGCGCCGGACATGCAGAACTTGGTTTCACAAATTTCAGCCAGATGGCAGGTGAGCCTCAATGGTGGGCGTTCCAGCGGTCCCATTGATTAGCAATCCGCTGTTTCACTCGAGTTCTCGACTTGTGCGCGATTGCCAAGCCGCAATAGATCAAACGTCAATCAGAGTCGCGAAGAACTGACTTCAGGCGATCGGCTTGGCTGGACATGGGAACCGAAAACGTTTTTACGCGTTGCTTGCCTAAGATCTCGACGATGGCAAAATGGCGTCGAAAGCAGGCACCGGGGTGCCCTGATTTTGCGGCCCGGTAGTTGGGCCCCTTCAACGGACATCCGATTTCGAGGGTTCGTTTGCGCGGATTGAAAGCCGCGGTGCTCGGTCTGACCTATGGATTGTTTGATTCTTAACACCCGTTGAAGTAAAGCTATTCCCTACCAATTGTAGGAGCATGGAGAATGCTCCCGTGGCGAGTTTGAAGATGACTGCAGCAGAAAAAATCCTCGGAACGGTGAACGCGCCCTATGGCGCGAACGTCTCCGCTTGGGATCTCGCCGCCGCCATATCGAGCATGAGCAGCGTTGAAACCTGCAACATGCCGGCGTTCGCCTTCTTCTCCGAAGTGAAGCCGGATCTCCAGAAAGCCTTCGTGGCCGAAATGGAGCTTGACCCGCATGCGGTTGCCGCTGTTGCTGCAGGCTTCCAGAAGCTTGCCGGGTACGACCTGCCCCTGGCAGCCTAACGTCCCTTGAACACGCCGAACCCGAGCCGTTGGGAAGAGCTTTTCAACATCGCTTGCGGGATCATTGATCTGGCCGGTGGCGATAGTATCGTTGCACCCTGGTCGTTCGGCGGCGGTACGGCCCTCATGTTGCAAATCGACCACCGTGAGAGCCATGATATCGATATCTTCATCGACGATCCTCAAGTGCTGCCCTTGCTCAATCCTGAGACACAAGGCTATGAGCTGACGCTGCATCCTTCGGCTTACGACACTGACGGCACGCGCTCGCTGAAGCTCAGCTTCGCCGAGATCGGCGAGATAGACTTCATCTGTTGCGGTCATTTGACAGAGAATCCAACTTCGACAACCGAAGTTCTCGGCCGGCAGGTTGAACTTGAAACGCCGGCTGAAATCATCGCCAAGAAAGTCTTCTATCGAGGCGGCATGATACAGCCGCGTGATATGTTCGACATCGCTGCCGCTATACGGCACGGCGACGCAGACACCCTTGAACAGGCGCTGATCCCATATGCAGACAAGTGCGCTGTCGCCAAGGAGGCGGCTGCACGCATGAACCCGCAGCTCGCTGTCGCCGGCATGAAGTCCCTGCAGCACATCAGGCCGAAATACAAAGACCTGCCGGAAAAGGCTCAGAAGAAAGTGATTGAGTTTCTGGAGAGATTCGAACCAGCACTTCTGCAGGGCGATTGATTCTAAGGCCCTCTGAGAGTCGTTTCGTTGATTGGCTAGGCCATTCAAGGCCGTGAGTGCGAACGCGCTGTGGCGGCCCCTTGGAGTGCGATTGCTCGCTGTTCTGGCGAGCAAGGCGAGCCCCCAATGAAATCAAGTGAATAAAAAAATGGGCGGTCGCCCCTCCGGCCCACCCTGGTGCCCTCATTACGCGCCGGTGGTGGATGGGGTCCTTTTGTGGACATTTCAGAATTTCGATCAGTCGTCAGTATAGGTAATCACTTGCTTAAGCATTTATTATCTATTCAATGCCGACTTTGCTTTCGTTCAATCATATATTCATTCCTCGCAAAACGAGATTTCAATGCCAAGAGTAAAATTCATTCGGTCCAACATCACTGCAGCCGACGAGGTTCAGCTTTTAGATCGTGACTATCTTGAATATAGTTGGTCAGATCTACTTTGGGCAACATTAAGTGTTGGGCGTCGATCTTTGTTAGATATATTTGCATTCGGGGGCGCGTCTCTAATGGAAATAATTTGGAGATGTGCAATAATAAGGTCAAAAATAGAAACACAACCATACTACGTTAAAGGTATTCGGAGGGGTTATGATTTTTGTTACAATAAATCTTTTCAGTGGTTGGATGGTTCCGAGAAAGGCGCAATTACTTACTTTTTAGGCTTAGCGTTGGCTAAGCTGGCCGCAGAAAGGCAGCTGAATGTGCCTTGGCTATGGCATCTAGATATTTATACTAAAGTCAATAATCCATATGGTCCGCCAAACAAGATTACATACGCGGGGGGCACTAATAGTAGGCCAGATCTTATTGGTTTGAGTAAAACGGGAGATTGGCTTGTATGCGAAGCAAAGGGGCGCTCCAATAGCGTCACCAATAAACTACGCATAAAAGCAAAGGAGCAAACAAGGCAGATTAGTGTTGTTAACGGTATGCCGCCCAACTGGCGATACGCGTCGATCGCACGCTTTAGCGGCAAAATTCTTGCTCATGAATGGATTGACCCGTCAGGTTGGTCTGACAAATCTGAAGCGCTCTACTTAGATTATTATGAACTTATAGATATCTACTACCAACCCATAAGAGAATTCCTAAACGAAGACAGATCAGGTCTTCAAGTGAGGGAATTGAATGGACGAGAATATCTCGTGGGAGAATTATCAGGATTAGATATTTGGCTTGGAATGGAGTTAAAGCTGATGCGGATTCTTCCTCATTTAACTAAGCAAGAAGTTACACTTGAAATGATTCGAGGGCTACTGCCAGAATATACTGAATTTGGATCAAGTGAAACGGTCGGTTTGGACGGAATATATGTCTCTACTGGAAAATCTTGGCAAAAGCAGGAATAATGACACGGGAGACATATTGAAATCGAATTAAAATGACTTTCTGCCAAACGCGTGATAGTGTGATTTCTTGTTTCGAGCAATTTCAATTTAATATCTACTTATGAGTATCCAATTTTTACTATTTATGTTGGCTTGTTATCGAGTTCTTTGTCATGATAAAAGAGGCAAGTGCTTCAGTGTGCATGGTGCGGGTAAAGACGCTGCTTCCTGCAGACGATCGGACGCCTGGGAATAACAGATGCCGAACTGGCGGCACTTGAGTGCCAGAGGGAACGACATTGTGCAATAAGTGAGGGAAATGCCCGTGTTCTTTGATCGAACTACCGAAAAGCCGCTTCCCACGGGTTCCTTTCGATTTATCGCTTTGGATGTTGAAACAGCAAATAACGACCGCGCCAGCATCTGCCAGGTAGGTCTTGCCTGTGTCAGCTTGGACGGATCAATTGCGACCTGGTCGACCTATGTTGACCCCTGCACGTCGACCTGGACCTGTACCTGGATCCACGGCATCAGCCAGGAAACGGTGCGAGGTGCTCCGCGCTTTCCGGTGGTGCTTTCCATGCTCACCAAGGTGGTGACAGGGCATGCCGTCTTCCAGCATAGCAGTTTCGATCGCAGTGCAATTAACGCTGCCTGTGCACAGCATGGCAGCCTTGCCCCGGAATGGCTCTGGCGTGACAGCGTGACCGTCGCCCGCCGGGCTTGGCCGGAGCTCAAGGGAAATGGCGGCCATGGCCTGACGTCGCTCAAAACCCATTTAGGTCTCGAATTCAGGCATCACGACGGGGAAGAAGACGCGCGCGCGGCAGCAGAAGTTGTGCTTCGCGCAGAGGCGGCGACAGGCTTGGATTTCATGGTCCTCACCGAGTATAGCTCTTAAATTGTTGTAAACAACTTTTCCAAAGTGAAATGGTTTAAAATCATTTGATCAGACAATGGGTTGAGTCGTCGCGATCTGCATTTTAAGCATTCTGTTTTAGCGTACTGTCGAGAGCAAATATTGCCGCCTTCATTCCGCCAAGGCTGAACTTCTTCGTCAGAAAGCCACCATCAACATTGTAGTCCGCATCTTTCAATAAAGCCTCTAGCTCGCTTTGGGGCTCCCGAGGGGTACGTAGGTAGAGTTCATAACTGTCAGCCGCGTTTCCTAGTTGGAGATAAAACGAGACTTCCTCATCTCTAAACTGCGCTGAAAGGATAAGGCCAGGTTCATCGTCGGTCGACGTCGTCTCTTCATACCCGACTGTCAGCCCCAAGGCTCCTGGTGTCGTTTGGAGCTCCTCAAAAAGACAGTAAGTGAACAGTTCGGCATGCCTGCCGTTCATTTGCGACTTCCTCAGGAGATAGACACCGCCGTTATCTGAGAAGCGCAGCATTCGATAGTGTCCATAACCGTAAACTTCAGGTGTGCTTAGAATAATTTGGCGCCAAGGATCAATGTTGGTTTCCTGCTCGATTATCTTCGAAAGGTCCGCAACGAACGAGGAAGAATCTCCAAGGCGATCCCAAAGCTCCCGCAGAACTTCTCCTGACAGCCTGCCGGTCGCGGCATTGCGCAGGAAACGTTTCCAGCTCCAAGCTTCGTCTTGAGCCATGGTCAGGAGGGAATGATTCCGGCCGATTAGTGGTAAATAGTTTCCGATCGCCAAGAGTGCGCGTTCCCATAGCCGGCCAGTATCCATGGGATCCTTTGAGAGGTCATTAAACATTTGCGTGGCGCAGGCTAGATAGTGCTCGAATGGCTCAGCAATGTCCTGCGCAGCGATGATGTCGAGACGATCAAGCTCTTCATCCGGGGAATTTAGATCCAAGCCGCAGAAATGCAGAAGGAATCCGATCTGGCCTCGGAAGTAGGAATGCCGTTCGGCCCGTTCGATGCGCTCCGGCCAGCCGTTGCCGAGTGCAATTAGGCGAGCCTTAATTCGCTCTTCTGCCACTTGATCGCGGAAGAAGCCCCTAATATCACCGTCCGGACCCGAGATGTGGAGAATGACGTCGTTCATCCACGGAACTAAATCCCTAATTCCACCCAGACTGCGCCGGAGATCTTCTGGCCTGTTATAATCCGTGTTGATCGCAAGGTTTGAGACAACTCGCATCCATGCATCGAAGGCTGTGGGTTCGATCTCATCTTGGTTATGCACAAAGTACTGAACGTAGCCCGCCAGTTGTGCGAGCATTTCGAATGTAAGACCGGTGGGGCGAGTTGTAAGCTCTTCGAAGATACCCTTTTCGTCGAGATGCCGCGTGTTGGGCAGATAGCACTGAAACTCGCCCGAGCCCGAGCTCCACCGCTCCAACACCGTGATCAATGCAACAACCATCTCTTGGTCAAGCCAGGACTTCTCATGAAACCATGAGTAGCTGCTGATTTTTGCGCTGGAACGGAGGTCGGCGAGGTCATTTGCAGTTCCGGCGATCTCGGATGAGCGAGTTACCATGATTATTGTTCGAAGTAGGTTCATTACGGCATCATCGAATGTAGCCGACCTTCTGTCCCGAAATGGCCAGAAGAAATCGGACCATCTGGTATCAATCTGATGGGCGAAGTATTTCGAGAGTGCAGTATTCGTGCAAAAGGTTAGGAAAACAGTGCCATCAAATTGGCTCTCTATATGCCGTTCAAAGCGGGCTTTGAAAGTCTCAAAGTTTGTAAGCGGTTTTCCTCTCGCATTCATTTTAATGTAGAGGTCATCTGAGAGATCAAATTGTTCCAGATCAAGAAGCTGGAACGTGATTACTGGAGATGAATGATCAACCAGCCTTTCGTAAATGCCAGAAGTGTTGCGGAAAATCTCGTGCATACGCTCTAACATTAGCAACGCTGAACGTATGGTTGGGTCAAGCCGCCAGCTGCGAAAATACCACGGCTGATCAGTGATCATTGCGACGAGGTCGTCACAGTCTACGGCTTCAATTTCAGGTGCATAGTTGGCAAGTGCATTAATAAAATCCCGGCTGCTGGGTCGTACTTCATAGCTGAAAAAAGAACGATCTTCCGAAACAAGGCGAGCTCGAAAATCCTCTCCTTGGCCGTCGGCCCATGCTAGATACCAATGCAGCAGGAACAACGTGGTGAGGCGTTGTTGTCCATCGAGCGGCTGGAAGGCTTCTTCATTGACAACACTGCCGTAGATGAAGTCTAGGTCCAGTGGCAGGGATGGGTCATCTTCGGGAAGGCACAGCGCGTCGTATAATGCCTTAAGGAACTCATCCCGAACAATATGTTGATCCGGCCGGCCTTGAGCATAGTCACGCTGAATAATGGGAATTTCGACCCTACCATGACGTTCGATTAACCCATAAAAGGTGGTTTTCGCACTCATTGCCCTGTTACTCCCTTACCACCGAAGAACCGAGCTAGCGTTTCGCAGATTGCGCCGAGATAGTCCTGGGCGTCCTCCTCTGTCCAGAACATCACGTTGCCAACGACGTTGCTGTAACATTTCAAAAAAACGTTGCGGGTGCATAGGGGGATAAAAATGCCGGATCTATCGTTTTTCAGCATAAGGTCACGTTTCACCGCAAAAACCGCATTGCGATATCCGCGGTTGGTACGGCTGTCCAGCAGAGTCAAATTTGCAAGATCATGGTTTGGGCCATCCGTGGCCTCGCTAAAGTAGACCAATATCTCACCATCAATATCTTCAAACGTCGCTTGGTCTCCTGGCTCTTTCTCGGGGCTGAGGTAGGATGAAATTTTCTTAGTGAGCGCCTGAGCGGTCTCGTCCTTCGAAATGCGCAAAAATTCCAAGCAGTGGCGCAGCCATTCCTGCTGCGCCTGGGGACGGGAAGGGCGTTCGTCGCTCACCGAGCGTATGTGTTCGATGTCCCACGACTCGCGCTTGAAGCTGTCGAACTGGAACCGCATGTTCGACTGCGGATCATCAAGGAGAGTGGCCAAGTTAAACAGGAGCAGAATGCTGCGCACTTTTGGGCTGTTCGTATAAGTGACTGTTTGGCAGAGATCTGAGATCTCTTCCTTGAGTTCCGTAATGCTAGTGGCCTGCAGATCGCCGCCGAGCAGCATGCGAAACACCCGTGAACGAAGTCTCTGAGAGAATGCCTGCTTGCTCAATGTTCGGCTGTCGGCGAGCAGTTCCGCTATCGTAGTGAGGCCACCGGTTTGATTCAGGATGAAGCCAAGCACGTGGAAAAGGTATCGGTCCTCGTACCACTCCTCCATTGCCATGTATATTTCCTTCACTCTTCGCCATTCACTTTCTGCGCTCAGTTCAGTCGTAAGCAAATCAGCGAAATGGGAAAATACCCCGTAGTCCTCACCGTTCACGATCTGGCCGGCCATCTTGGCAGCTAGTCGAAATACGAGGCCAATCCTGTTTGCCTCACCGTGGTCTGAGTTTTGCAGGAAATACCAGAAGGAATCGTCTTGCAGTCTTCTTTCGATTTGGTCCCATTCATAGGCTATTCTCAATGACAGGTTGCCGGTAGTGTCTTCTTGCGCCGCGCGGCGCAAGAAGAGCGCTCGGACCAACTCAGCTTCGCTGAGTGGGATCTTTCCAATATTTAAACGGGTGAAAGCTGCGACTGGGTCGTCCCCGGGTGCCAGCTCATACCAGATAACTTTCACGTTCCGGCCGGCTTCGTCGTCATTGAGCAGGTGCTGAAGCAACTTCAACGCCTGCATTGGATCGCGTCTTTTTAGCCAGTCGTCGATCGCGCGCCACGCTTCACAGATATGATGAAAATCAACGTTTTCTTCTGACCGATCCAAGTTGATTTCAGCAAGAAAGGTTGGGTCTCTGGTCTCGTATTCGATGGAAAAGCATTGTTTGCCGAGAAGAGTAAGGATCTCATTGCGGTGGGAGAGTAGAATGTGAAGAGTGGTCAGCCGCTGCTGCCCATCCACAACTTCGTACCGGCCATCGTCCAGCTTGCGTACCACCAACGGCTGCAAGCAGTAAAAAGAGGTTCGGCGCCTTTCATCGCTATTTTGTATGAAGTCCCAAATATCGTCCAAAAGTTGTGTAACTTGCAACTGTGCCCAGCGAAATCCACGTTGGTAGGCGGGAATCCAGTACTTTGCTGGCGAGCCAGAATCATCCACGAGCAGCCTATTGATCGATCTCAATTCGATCTCAGCGTTCTGCAATGGCATCGTGTGCCTCCAATTGATCGCGCCGCTTGCAATCGGTGGTGCTTAACAGCCCCAACCGTTGGGGTGGTACGAAGGTTTTTGCAACGCAGACGTTTGATTCCAAGTTCTTCCTAATCTGCACTCAGCTCAAAAAGTTTCCAAGCTCAAGCGCGAACTACACAACGAGAAAGAAGTGCGCTATGCAACCGTGGGGAGCCAAATTAACGAAAGATTCGGTTCGGGGGCGCTGCTTTGGCAAATCGCAAGGAAGCCACAGCTAGGATCAAGATCAACAACCTGCTCACCGCAGCCGGTTGGCGCTTTTTTGACAAAGACGAAGGCCCCGCCAACATCGTTCTGGAACCGAACGTGAAGATTAAGAGCTCGGATATCGACGAGCTTGGTCAGGACTTCGAGAAGGTCAAAAACGGGTTCGTTGACTTCCTTCTGCTCGACAAAAATGGCAAGCCCCTGATCGTTCTGGAAGCGAAATCGGAAGAAAAACACCCACTCGTTGGTAAGGAGCAGGCACGAAAGTATGCGCGGTCGCAGAACGCTCGCTTCGTGATCTTGAGCAACGGCAACATTCATTACCTATGGGATCTCGAACAGGGCAATCCGGCGGTCATCTCCGCGTTCCCTGCGCCGGATGAAATCCAGAACCACTATGCGTTTGAGCCGGACGCAGACCGTTTGGCCGCGGAGAAGGTCGACCTCGACTACATCGCTGTCACACAAATGCCTGGCTATGCAAATGAAGCCGCATGGAAGGATGAAACCGAGCGACCTGCATTCATCGATAAGCAAAAGCTGCGTTTTCTGCGCGCCTACCAGAAACGTGCCATCGAGCGTATTCAGGAAGAAGCCCGGAAAGGAGCAACCCGCTTCCTGTTCGAGATGGCGACCGGAACAGGAAAGACTTTGACGTCGGCCGGCGTCATCAAATTGTTTCTAAAGACCGGAAACGCGAAGCGTGTACTGTTCCTTGTGGATCGCCTCGAATTGGAAAGCCAGGCTGACAAGGCGTTCAGAGCGTACCTTAAAAACGACTTCACGTCGGTCATCTACAAGGAGCAAAAGGACGACTGGCGTAAGGCCGACATCGTGGTCACAACTGTCCAGAGCCTACTTTTTAACGACAAGTACCGGCACCTTTTCTCGCCGACAGATTTCGACCTCGTAATTTCAGATGAAGCACACAGGTCGATCGGTGGCAATGCACGGGCCGTTTTCGAGTATTTCATCGGCTACAAACTCGGCCTGACGGCTACACCAAAAGATTATCTCAAGAAGCCTCAGGCGGCGGGCGACCGAGATCCTCGCGAAACCGAGCGTCGGATGATGCTGGACACATACCGGACATTCGGATGTGGGTCTGGCGAACCGACCTTCAGGTATTCGCTGCTCGATGGGGTCGGCGATGGTTTCTTGATCAATCCTTACGTGGTCGATGCCCGCACGGAAGTGACAACCCAATTGTTGTCCGAACAAGGTTTCACCATCGAAACAACGACAGAGGACGGCGGCGAAGTGGCGGAAGCTTTCGCCGGGAGAGACTTCGAGAAACGTTTTTTCTCGGAAGCGACCAACGCGGCGTTCTGCAAAACGCTCCTAGAGTACGGCATGCGCGATCCGATTTCGGGAGAGTTCGGCAAGACGATCGCATTCGCTGTCAGCCAGAACCATGCAGCCAAAATTACCCAGATCTTGAATGAGATGGCTGATCAACTGTGGCCTGGGCATTATCAATCTGACTTTGCGATGCAGGTGACAAGCCTCGTTGCCAACGCGCAAAACATGACGATCAACTTCGCGAACAACAATCTGGGTGGTCACAGTGCTTTTGTCGAAAATTATCGAACGAGCAAGGCAAGGATCTGTGTCACCGTCGGAATGATGACAACCGGCTACGACTGTCCCGACATTCTGAACCTCGCATTGATGCGCCCCATTTTCTCGCCGTCAGATTTCGTTCAGATGAAAGGCCGTGGGACACGCAAACACAACTTCAAGGAAGAGCTGTTCGATCCAGAACAGAAAGCTGCCCTTGGAGAAATGCGCAAGACTGCGTTCCGTCTGTTTGATTTCTTTGCAAACTGCGAGTTCTTTGAGGAGCGGTTCCAATATGATCAGGAGCTTGCCCTTCCGATGCCAGCGGCCATGCCTTTGTCGGTCGATGGTGGTACGACAACGACGGTCGCGACATACGAGTTCATGGAACCGGATCAGGTTATCTACCAGGTCGAAGAGCAAATCGGTCTCGAAGGCATGCGGGTCGATCGGGAGCTTTTCCAGAAATTTGAAGAAACCGCACGATCGGACAAAAAACTGGCAGAACTAGTGGACCGCCAGGACTGGGACGCAGCCACCCGGCACGTCATGGAAGAGCTGTTCGACAAGCCGGCTGAGTACTTCAATTTGGAGAGGCTCCGAAAAGCTGCAGGAGTGGATCGACGCATCTCGATACGGGAGCTCATTGAAAAAGCCTTTGGATTCATCCCGAAGTTCAAGAACAAGAACGAGCTGATTGAGGATGAATTCCAGCGCTTTTTGCGCGATCAGAAGCCTGAAGAAGCCGAACATATTCGAGAAATACGCTATTTCTTTGAAGCCTATATACGTGACGCGAAGGTTCGGGCGATCATTGATGCTGGCCATTTTGCGGATCTGAACGTAAACCCAACCTTCACAATGCGTGACCTCAAAGAGGTTCCACCCGCGTGGCGCACGCGCATCCCCGAATACATCAAGGACTATGTGTCCCTGAATCCCTTCCTGTGACCAGATAAAAATGCTCGATAAAGACACAAAACGCCGCATCGACACCTGTCGGGACATTCTTGTCGGCAAAGTGCCGGACCCGAAAAGCCAGGTCGAACAGATCACGGTCGCACTGATCTATAAGTTCATGAACGACATGGATCTGCAGGCCGAAGAGTTCCAAGGCAAGGCGACTTTCTTCACCAAAGAGTTTGAGCGCTACCGCTGGGCTAAATTGGTGGCGCCGGGTGTCTCCGGTCAGGAGATGCTGAACACCTATTCCGAAGCTCTGACAAAGATGGTCGAAAATGATCATCTGCCTCCTTTGTTTCGGCAAATTTTTCGAAATGCCTATTTGCCCTATCGCGATCCAGAAACGCTGCGTTCGTTCCTGCGTGAGATCGACGGATTTACCTACGATCATAGTGAACGGCTTGGCGATGCTTTCGAGTATCTTCTGTCGGTTCTGGGTAGTCAGGGGGATGCCGGCCAGTTCCGAACACCGCGCCATATCATCGATTTCATTGTCGAGATCATTGATCCGAAGAAAAACGAGATCGTGCTCGATCCGGCCTGCGGCACCGCTGGCTTTTTGATTTCTGCCTACAAGCACATCCTCAAACAGAACTCGACCCACTATGTGAACGGAAACGGCAAGAACGAAGAACAGGATGCTGCCGAACAGGCCCTGGAAAGCCCCATGCGCTTTCCCGGTGACCTCCTCTCAGCCGAGGACCGTTTGCGGCTTGCTGGCAACATCAAGGGTTATGACATCTCGCCGGACATGGTGCGTCTGTCGCTCGTGAACCTTTACCTGCACGGTTTTGCAGACCCCAAGATCGAAGAATACGATACTCTGACGTCGGACGAGAAGTGGACGGAGACGGCAGATGTTATTCTCGCAAATCCGCCCTTTATGTCGCCGAAAGGCGGAATCAAGCCACACAACCGATTTCAGGTACAGTCAAAGCGCAGCGAAGTTCTGTTTGTTGACTACATTGCCGAGCATCTGACGCCGAACGGTCGTGCCGCCGTCATTGTTCCCGAAGGGATCATCTTCCAAAGCCAGAGCGCTTATCGCGACCTTCGCAAGATGCTGGTAGAAAACCATCTCGCTGCAGTCATCTCGCTGCCAGCCGGAGTTTTCAATCCTTATTCGGGGGTCAAAACCTCGATCCTGATCCTTGATCGCGCCGTCGCTAAGGTGAGCGGGCAGGTTGCTTTCTTTAAAATCGAGAATGACGGCTTTGCTTTGGGTGCACAGCGCAAAGCAGTGAAGGGGTCGCAACTGGCGCAAGTGAAAGCCGAACTTGGTGCGTGGTTGCAGGCCACGCGCGGCGGCGCGGCGGAGGTCCTGGAAAGCAGCTTGGGGAGCACCATCGCGCGGGAGAAAATTGCGGAAGGTGGCGATTTCAACCTTAGTGCTGAACGATATCAAGAGAAGGTGGCTATTCAACGTGCTTGGCCGATGGTTCCACTCGGTGAAGTCACCACAAGAATGAGTGGTGGAACACCCTCTAAGTCTAATGAAAACTTCTGGCAGGGCGATATCCCTTGGGTTTCACCAAAGGATATGAAATCCGACTTGATCACAGACACGGCTGACCACATCTCAGCCGAAGCTATTGAGAATAGTGCGACTGCGCTTGCGAAGCCTGGAACCGTTTTGTGTGTCGTTAGATCGGGGATCTTGAAGCACTCGTTTCCTGTCGCCATGGCAGGGCGGGAGGTCGCTTTCAACCAAGATCTGGTTGCACTATCTGCAAATGAAAACAAACTTTTGTCGAGTTTCTTGTTTTGGAATCTCAAGACAAGAAGCTACGATATTTTGGCGCAAGGCATTAAGCCCGGAGTGACAGTTCAGAGTTTTCACTCGGGATTCTTCAAGAACTACGAAATCCCCCTTCCACCGCTCGACGTTCAGCGCAACATCGTGGCCGAGGTTGAGGGGTATCAGCGCGTCATCAGGGGTGCCCGCGCTGTTCTTGACAGCTACCGCCCTCATATCCCGATCGACCCTAAGTGGCCGGTGGTGGCGCTGGGCGAGATCGCAGATTTCAAGAACGGCCTGAACTTCACTCGTAGCGAGAGCGGTGAATCGCTGTGCATCGTTGGAGTGAGCGATTTCCAGGCCAACTGGTTGGTGCCAACAGAAAACCTTACGACTGTCGAATTGGACGTTCCGGTAGGCCCAGAATATCTTCTGCAGCCGGGGGACGTGCTATTCGTTCGGTCCAATGGTAATCCCGATTTGGTCGGACGGTCGATGCTCGTTCCAGATGACATTGGGCGTGCCTCGTTTTCGGGCTTCACGATCCGTGCCCGGTTCAATATGGCACAAGCAAATCCTAGATATCTCGCTCACTTCTTCAAGACGCGGATCTTCGCAGAGCACATGAAGACCATCGGGCAAGGCGCGAGCATTCGAAACCTATCGCAAGGCATCCTGGCTAACCTGAAAGTACCCTTACCAGACCCGCAAACCCAAGATGCAATCGTCGCCGAAATCGAATCAGAGCAAGCACTCGTCAGTGGCAACCGCGACCTGATCGCACGCTTCGAGAAAAAGATCGACGCCGCCATTGCCCGCGTTTGGGGCGAGGCCACTAGCGATGAGGAAGCAGCCTGATGGAAGAGGCGCTGGAGCTTGGCGAATACCTCCCACAATCCTTCGCTTCAGCAGGGGAGCAGGCGTATCTCGAATTCCTCTGGTCCGCCTTCCAGACAAACTACGAGGCCGAACGCTATGAGTTCGCCAGTCTCGCCTTCCATCTGCTCTACATGAGCTTCGTGAGTTTCTCTGTCTGGCAGATCAGGCTGGCGCGTCCCGACCAGTTTGCCATGGCGATGGTTGGATTCAGGTCCGAGGAAGAAGGTAGCCTGAAAGACTGCGACAGCCCATTTAAGTTCTATGACCGGCTGAAGGAAAGTCAGATTTTCCGCTTTCTCAAACTGATCGGTTGCACCAATCAGCAGGTCGGAGAATTCGCCAAGTTCGTGCGACGCCGGAACAAGATTGCTCACCCGACGGGAACGGTTTTCTTCAACGACCATGCAGCCATCGACGCCGAGATTGTCGAGATGATGAAAGAAGTTCGAAATATCGAAGTGCACATGCAGCCGGTGATCCTTGAGCTATATGGTCAGTTCTTATCGGACAGCGCCGACCCTGAAGAACGGGAATACACTGACCCGGCAGATGAGATCACTGCGAACTTCGTGCACGCCAATTACATGTCTGCCGCCGATCTCGTGTTTTGTCGGGGTTTCGACATCGGGGCCCTCAGCGACAAGCCTGGCTATGCAGAAATTCAGGCTCTTCATGAAGCACTGCTTGAAACCTATCCGGACGAAGAGGAGCAAGCAGCTTGACCTCGCTCTACTCAGTCGTTGGCGGTAAACTCCGGCCAGCTCAACGTCGAGCTCTCAGCAACGAAAGCCTGATGGAGGACTGGGTCGCTGCGGATCCTCTCTTCTCGGGCTGGAGGCATTGATCATTGGCCGGCAGGTGCCGACTGACCATGGCAAGTTCATTGACTTGCTGGCTATTGATGCAACCAGCTCTCTCACAATCATAGAACTCAAGAAAGACCGCACTCCCCGTGAGGTCGTGGCGCAGGTGCTGGATTACGCATCGTGGGTCCGCACACTCACGACGCCAGAAATATATGAACGGGCCGAAAAATATCTCGGCAAGCGACTGGTCACGGCGTTTCGCGAAACCTTCGATGAGGCAATTCCGGATCGGCTGAACGCCAATCACTCGATGCTGATCGTTGCCAGCGAACTGGATCCCGCTTCACGCCGGATTGTTGAATACCTCTCAGAGGAGCACGGGGTCGCGATCAATACGGTCTTTTTCAATGTCTTTGAAACGGATGGGTAGGAGTGGTTGACGACCGACTTTCTGTTGGATCAGGAAGAGGTTGAAGAGCGGTCTGAGCGCAAAGTTCGCGCGCCTTGGTCTGGCTACTATTTCGTCAACGCTGGCCTCGGCGAGCACCGGTCTTGGGAAGACATGAAGCGTTACGGCTTCGTCAGCGCGGGTGGTGGCGAATTTTATTCAAAGCGCCTGCGCCAGCTCTCGGTGGGTGACGAAATCTTCGTGTACGACAAAGGCAATGGCTACATTGGCTACGGAAAAGTCGCGCAAGTGGTCTCCTTGGCATCTGAATTTGTCACGCCGGAGGGTCTTCTGTTCGATCAGCCGCTCAGTGAGCCGAGAATGAAACGTTTGGGCGAGCCGGCGGAAAAGGCTGAATATGTTGTTGGTGTCGATTGGCAAAAGACTTTCGAACCATCGCAGGCACGATGGTTCAAGGGGGCGTTCGCAAATCAGAACATTGTCTGCAAGCTTCGTGATCAGGCCACAGTCGATTTTCTGATCGATGAATTTGAAGTGAAAGAGTAAGTCTGCATACCGGACATTCGGTGTAAGGGTGCGAGTGCCGATCAGGAACGATCTCGCATTTTACCCTACGGATTTGAACCGTACCGCACGCTGCTGCGGCTGGCTTTAACCCTTGTCATTTCGTCATTGCCCGCCTGTCCAGACCCGGTGACGCAAGGTTTACCCTCTGGGTTTTCCGGTAGGAGTCATGCGAAGCTTAAGCTTCATTGCGTACCTCCTTTCAATTTCCAACGATCACCATAACTGTTGATTCTCTGGATGTGGGCAATGCGTCCGAACAGTTCAATATGACGCGAAACGGGCAACGATGTTTTTTGTTCTCGCTGGATTCCTCACAAGTAAAATACCTTGTACAAGACTGATCAACGAACGTTGATCAGTCTTGTAAGGCGATGAATACCGTGAAACACCTTCGATACGCTGCCTATTTCCGAGTTTCAACAAAGCAACAAGGAAAGTCCGGACTTGGGCTTGACGCGCAGCGGGAGGCGGTCAGGCGGCATCTGGCCGGCAACCCTGACGCGACGGTCACTGAGTTCGTTGAGGTCGAGAGCGGGATCGAATTCGTTGCCTGCGACAATCCTCAGGCAAATCGTCTGACGCTTCATATCCTGGCCGCTGTCGCAGAAGACGAGGCCCGGAGGATCAGCGAGCGCACAAAAGCGGCTTTGGAGGCCGCGAAGGCCCGTGGCATCAAATTGGGTGGCGATCGAGGCTATCGGCCTTCTGGCAAGCCCACGGCCGCACTGAGCGCCTTACAGCAGGGTGCGCAGGAGTTTGCACATTCCTTGTCGCCAATCATCCTACGTCTGCAGGACGCCGGAGTGTCGTCACTGAACGCCCTCGCGGCCGCACTGAACAAAGAAGGTATTCGAACCGCGAGAGGCGGCACGTGGCACGCTTCATCGGTCAAGAACGTGCTCACTCGCCTTGAAGCGCATGCGCTGGGTTCGGAACGTTCACCGGCGGCATGATCAGCCGTACAGATTGTCGGCGTGATTTGGATCCAACGTGCCGAGGCTGACGTTGCCATCACGATCAATCGACCTCGGATATGCCCACTCGTCAATCGCTTGTTTCGAGAAACGGCCGGTCGCTGGTTGCTCAAGCGGGAAACCATGCTCTTGCAAGTATTTCAGTTTGCGCCGGAACGTGGTGTAATTCATATCCAGATACTCTGCGGCTGTGGAGGATTTCATCAGGGCTGGCCAACGGGCGGGCCCGACCTTTAGTCTTTCACTGCACAACGATCTTCTCCTAACAGCTAGAGTAATTCGCGGCCTACAGCCAAACTGTCCAAAAACAGCCGGTCCTCCGAGTCGAACACCAAGGGCGCTTTGAGGTCGCACTCTGCCAACATCTGCTCAAGGGAGCGCGCTACAGGTTTATCCTTCTCAGGTTGGTCGCCTTGAGAGTCGATTGCGCGATGTTCTCGTTTTCGGAATTTTCTTCTTTTCATTCTGGACCTCCGTAGCGGGCATTCAAAACAGGCAGACGCTGTAGATTAACATTTTTCCGGCGGGCAGTGTCACATATTTATTTGTGATATCAGTTAGTTAGTACGTATCTGCTTAGTGTCCGCCTGGTCTGATCCAAATGAGGTCGAGCGGAGTGCAGGAGCTGCTCTCGTCGTTCGAACACCCCGCCTGCTGTCAACGAATAAAGCTCTGCATGGCTTACATAGCGCTTACATGAAACGAAGTGCCAAGCAGCGTCATTTGCTGGCGCTATGTAAATTATTGAAAAATATAGAGAGTTTTGGTGACCCCGGCGCGATTCGAACGCGCGACCCTCAGATTAGGAATCTGATGCTCTATCCTGCTGAGCTACGGGGCCTTGATGCGGTCGATTAGCATGATTTGACGTCCGTGGCGACCCCTGGCTGCAACAGACTGTCGCTGCCGATGGGGATTGTTTGTCGAGGACGCCGGTGCGCGGCGAGGGGAATGTTGACGCGCCGTGGGCCGCTCCCGCGTTGTCCTGATTTTTACTGCCGTTTTACTGGCGTGTCTTGGACTTGCCTTATTCGCTGCTTAGCAGTTTGGATCATCGTGACCGCTTTCTCAGCCTTGCCCGATGCCATGCATGTTGTCGGGTGACGTGTGCCTTGCGCTGCCTGCCTGCAGGAAGCGTTCCGGAAAAGGGTCGCGTACCAAGGTGAAGGAAGCGGACGTGCCACAGCGGCGACAGAAAACGGGATGGAGAAAAGCCGGGCGGGTGACAACCCTGCGCACGGCTGCCGCGCCGTTGTTTGCCGGCTGCGCTGCCGTTCTGCTGGCCCAGGCCGTTGCCGCTGACGAGCGCGCGCCGGTGGAGCGCCCGGAAATACCCGAGGCTGCCGATGTTTGCGCCGGGGTGCGGCAACAAACCGTTCAGGTGACCTTCGACAGCAGTGAAGCCCTGTTCGTGTCCGCCGCCGGAGACCGCTTCCTCGCGAGCGATATCCAGATGCCGATGCAGGCGTCAGGACAGGCGAGCGGCGAAGATGCCGGCCGGAACACCTTGCAAGCCTATCTGGAAAGTCGGCCTGATCTGGAGCTGGCCGCAGTCGCGGCTGGACCGGAAAACCGCTGGGGGCTAACGCCCGGCTGGGTGTTCGTTTCGGATGATGGCCATTCCGCGCTTCTGCAGGAACAACTTTTGAAGGCAGGCGTTGCCATTTTTGCTCCGGGTCATGCCGGAGCTGAGTGCGCAGACGCCTTGCGGGCCGCGGAAACGCAGGCAAGCCTGGCACGAGCGGGCCTTTGGGGCGAGACATCGCCGCGTCTTGTCTATTCCGCAGCCGCGCCAAAGTCTTTCAGCGACGCTTCCGGGCACTATGTTATTGCAAGAGGACGTATTGTTTCCCTTGGAAAAACGCGCAGCACCCGTTATCTGAACTTCGGAAAATACTGGAAAACAGATTTCACGGTCACGCTGAAGGCTTCAGCTGAGGACGACGTCAACACGGCCCTCGGGCGATCCGGCTGGACGCTGGATGCCCTGGAAGGGCAGGTTGTCGAAATACGCGGCTCCGTTCAGGAAAGGGACGGACCGTCTATGGTGCTCCGCCATCCGGAGCAACTGGTGGTACTGAATGACAAAAGGGCAGGACGTGACGGCCAAAGCAGCAACTGATTTCCGTCAGCCGGCATGTTTGCCCGCACGGCGCGGCCTGCGCCGGACCTGGCTGCGCAACCTTGTTGCAGGCGGTTCCGCGCTTCTGGTGGCCTCCTGCCAGTTGCTGGGCGACGGACCGACCGTCGGCACGGTAACGCCCGGTACACTGCGCCCCAACCTTGCGGCCGATATCGGCGAGCGGGAGCATCCGCGCGTGGTGGCCACCTATGGCGGTGTCTACAAGGACGCCGGCGCGGAGCGGGCTGTTGCGAGCGTTGTCGGCCGGCTGGTGGCGGCATCGGAAGACCCCTCGCAGAGCTACAAGATCACCATTTTGAATTCGCCGGCCATCAACGCCTTCGCCTTGCCGGGCGGCTATCTTTATGTCACGCGCGGTCTGCTCGCCCTTGCCAACGACACGTCGGAAGTTGCCGCCGTGCTGGCGCACGAGATGGCGCATGTGACAGCGAACCACGCAATCAAGCGGCAGCAACGTGCTGAAGCCAAGCAGCTTGCCAACAAGATCCTGACCGACGTGGTGCAGGACAGCGAGGAAGCCCGCAAGGCGATCATCTCGTCGCAGCTTTCCTTTGCCCGCTTCAGCCAGGTGCAGGAGCTTGAAGCCGACGATATCGGTGTGAAGACCCTCGCAAGGGCCGGTTTCGACCCCTATGCCGCTGCACGGTTCCTGCGGTCCATGGCAGCCTTCGCCCGCTACCAGTCCGCCGACAAGTCGGGCTCGACCGCGCCAGACTTCCTGTCTTCCCACCCTTCCACGCCGGAGCGCTTGCAGATCGCCATCCGCGCGGCCCGGCAGATCGGTGCACCGGGCATCGGCGAACGTGACCGCACCCGTTATCTCAGCCAGATCGACGGCATGCTGTTCGGCGACGACCCGCTTGAAGGCTTCGTCCGTGGACGTTCCTTCCTGCACAAGGCGCTCGGCATCAGCTACACCGTGCCTTCCGGCTACATTCTGGAAAACACACCTGAAGCGGTTCTGGCCAGCAATGGCGACGGCACGGCGATCCGGTTCGACGGCGCAGATGTCAGCAGCTATTCCGGCCTGCGTGATTACATGAACTCCGGCTGGATCAACGGCCTGCTGCCCGAAAGCGTCCGCGAAACGACGATCAACGGTCTGCCGGCGGTCACCGGGGCGGCCATCACCCAGGGCTGGTCCTTCCGCATTGCAGTGATCCGGATCGGCAAAACAGGGTATCGCTTCATCTTTGCCAGCCGCTCGCCCAATGAAACGTTCGACCGGGATTTCCACCAGACGGTGGAAAGCTTCCAGCAGCTGTCGCCGACCGAGCGTGCCCGCCTGCGCTCGCTCCGGATCAAGGTCGTCACCTCCAAGCCGGGCGACACACCGCGGAAACTGGCGATCGGCATGAGCGGTGTCGAGCCTTCACGGCGGCTGGAATTCTTCTCCATCCTGAACGATCTGAACGCCGATCAGGCGATCCCGACAGGCACGGCGATCAAGCTGATCGTCGACTGACGGTTTTTCTCCCGGTTCGGCTCCGGCATTTGTCTGATTGAAAGCAGACGCTGCTCAAAAAAAGGCGGACCGGAAGGTCCGCCCGTCAGAGTTACTTGGAGGAGATAGAGGTCAGGTGCTGTAGGCGGCCCTGTCCGGCTGTGCTGCCAGCAGGGCGGATTTCAGTTTTTCCATGGCCCGGCTTTCAATCTGCCGCACGCGTTCCTTGGAAATGCCGAGTTTCACGCCAAGCGATTCCAGCGTGGCGCCCTCTTCCGACAGGCGTCTTTCACGCACGATCTTCAATTCGCGCTCGCTGAGAACCTCCAGGGCGGAGGACAGCCAGCGACGCCGGCGTTCGGCATCGATGTTGACGGTCACGATCTCGTCCGGCAACGGGGCATCGGACACCAGGAAGTCCTGACGGTCCGCGCTGGAGCCTTCGCTGTCGGTCACAGGAGCGTTCAGGGACGTATCAGGGCCGGACAGCCGCGCATTCATGAGGGCGACATCGGACTGCTTGACGCCGATTGCGTCGGCGATCTTCTGGTGAAGCTCGCTGTCGGTCAGAGGAGTCTGATTGCCGGAGAGCTTGGCACGCAGGCGCCGAAGATTGAAGAACAGGGCTTTCTGGGAGGAAGAGGTGCCACCACGAACGATCGACCAGTTGCGCAGGATATAGTCCTGGATGGAAGCGCGGATCCACCACGTGGCATAGGTGGAAAAGCGCACTTCCCGTTCCGGTTCGAACCGGGCGGCAGCCTCCAGAAGACCGACATGGCCCTCCTGGATCAGATCGCCAAGCGACAGCCCGAAGTTGCGGAAGCGTGAGGCAACAGCAATGACCAGGCGCATGTGCGAGAGCGACAATTTCTCAAGCGCTTTCTCATCCCGGTTATGTCGCCAGCGGATCGCAAGCTCCAGTTCCTCTTCACGCGTGAGGTAGGGGGCTTTCATCGCGGCCCTTACCAGTTGACGTTTCTCGCTCTGGGACATGATCGACGCTCCGATATGTTATCGGGGGAAATACGTACCGAAGCGTAGGTTAGATCACTTATCGCTACCGTTGGGGCAGTTTTTGTGCACTTTCGCGTGAACAGCGCGCGAGGTGGTGGTGCCAAAACGAATAAGGGCCCGGATTTCTCCAGGCCCTCGTCGATTTTCGCGTTCGGAAAATCCGCTTGGATCAAGCGGCTTCTTCCTTGTCCTCGTCGTCTTCCGCTGCAGCTTCCTCAGCGGCTTTGATGCGGCTCGGAGATTTTGCCAGGTTCTGTTCGATCTGCTTGACCGCTTCGGTTTCGGAACATTTGTTCACTGCCGCGATTTCGCGGGCCATACGGTCGAGCGCAGCTTCGTAGAGCTGGCGTTCAGAGTAGGACTGTTCCGGCTGGTTTTCAGAGCGGAAAAGATCGCGAACCACTTCAGAGATCGCGATCAGGTCGCCGGAGTTGATCTTGGCTTCATATTCCTGAGCGCGGCGGCTCCACATCGTCCGCTTAACGCGCGGGCGGCCACGAACGGTCTCGAGAGCCTTCTTGACGGCCGCAGGGTCGCCAAGCTTGCGCATGCCGACGGAGGCAATCTTTGCCACCGGGACACGAAGGGTCATCTTGTCCTGTTCAAAAACGATAACGAGCAACTCCAAAGAGTGACCTGCAACGTTCTGCTCTTCAATGGCGGTAATCTGGCCGACGCCATGCGCCGGATAAACAATGTACTCGCCCGTCTTGAAACCTTGGCGCTGCGCGGTCTTTTTGGTGTTCGTTGCCATACTCGTATTCTCTCCTGCGCAGTTGGCGGTCCGGGTTCGGACCGATGACGGACCGCGGTGCGGTCCCCTGTTCTTGTGCGACACGAACCCCGCAGAGCGATCCGTAATGGAACGCCTGTTGATATGCGGCGTGTCAGGGCTGGTCAGTCGACGTTTTCCACTTTAGAACCTTGATCAGTCATATGAGCTGCCGGGAGCTTGATCTGTCCGGTTGTTGATACCCGGGACAGTTTTCAAAGACTCCGTTTTGGGGGTTGTTCTCGTGGTTGGCGACTATCTTCCATGTGTACCACACTTTTGTGGAAAATTAAAGTACTGAGCTTTAATGGTGCCAAAACACCACAAGGGCCCCGCCCGGTCGCCACGGGCAGGTACCTGAAAAAGATGGAAGAATCGCCGTTTTAAGCAGTTCTTGTTTGTCTTGCGGCAGTCTGCCGCACAAGCAGTTTTCGCGAATCAGGACGCAGGATTCGGCGAAAAATACTTTTCGAACTTGTTTTCCTTGCCGTCAAACTCTTCAGCGTCCGGCAACGGTTCTTTTTTCTCAGTGATGTTCGGCCACTTCTCAGAGTATTCGGCATTGACCTCGATCCATTTCTCGAGGCCGGGCTCCGTGTCAGGCAAAATCGCCTCCGCCGGGCATTCCGGCTCGCAGACGCCGCAGTCGATACATTCGTCCGGATTGATGACGAGGAAATTCTCACCCTCGTAGAAACAGTCCACCGGGCAGACTTCAACACAGTCGGTGTATTTGCATTTGATGCAATTGTCCGTGACGACGTAGGTCATCGCTATCCTCATTCGGCGCCGGGCAGCCTGCAGCCGATTTGCGCAAGGCCCTGGCGGTCAGTTTCGTGCCGCTCTCGCAAAGAAGGCGCACGTATAACGTCTGGTGCAGATGTTGGGTATCGTTTTTGTCAAACGGGCGCAAGCGCTCTGGATGACGCAGTCCGGGCCTGAAAGAGAAAGTTTTTCTGTTTTCCGGGCTTTGGCAGGAAACAGCGTCAATCGCCGCCGCGGAACGCGTCGATTTTCCGCCGCTCGCGCTTGGTCGGGCGACCGGCACCGGCTTCGCGCTGTGCAGGCGCAGGTGGCGGCGGGGCATCCTTCGGCGGGGGCGGGGGCGAGAGATCCTCGTAAAGCTTGCGGGCTTCTTCATAGGGGCCGCGCCTGGTGCCCAGGGCGAGGATCTTGAGGACGAGGATACGGCGATCCAGGCCGATGGTCAGAACGTCGCCGGTTCGGACAGTCTTGCTGGCGGAATCGATCTTGTCCTTGTTCACCCGGACATGACCGGATGTCGCCAGCTTCTGGGCAAGAGAGCGGGATTTGGTGACCCTGGCGTACCAGAGCCACTTGTCGATGCGCAGGCTGCCGGCGGCAGCATTGTTTTCAGGCGCAGGAATTACTTCTTGTCCTTGCTGTCCATATTCGCCTTCAAGGCCATCAGGGCCGCGAAGGGCGAGTTCGGATCGATCGGCTTGTCCCTTGGGGCCTTGTCGCGGCGGTTACCACCGTCAAAGCCCTTCTGGCCGCCATGACCACCACGGCCGCGGCCTTCGCCTTTCGGTCCGCCCTTGCCGTGACGCTTCTCGCCCTGACCACCTTTGGCACCCTGACCTTGACCCTGGCCCCGGCGGTTGTCGCCGCCTCGGCGCTGGTCCTGACGGCCGCGTGGACGGCGGTCGTGCCGGCCCGGACGCCAGATCTCGATGGTCACTGTTTCCAGTTCGGTTTTACCCGCAGTGGCCTCAGCAGCAGCGGTTTCGCCTTCCGTCTGTGCATCCGGCGTTGCTTCCACAGCGGCGGTTTCAGCGGCGGTTTCAGCGGTTTCAGCGGCTGCGCCTTCGGCAGATGCTGCAGCTTCGGCGGGGGCTTCCGCCGGTTCGGAAACCGCGTCAGCTTCGGCAGTGGCCGGTTCAGAAGCGGCTTCGGCGGTCACGGCTTCGGCCGTCTCTTCCGTAGCCGGTGCTTCCGTTGCGGTTGCTTCGGCGGGAGTGTCCGCTTCGGTCGCGGCAGTTTCCGCCACCGGCGCCTCTGCAGTTGCTTCCGTTGCCGGCTTGGCCGCAACAGGGCGCTGCACTTCCTTGGTCTCGGACCGGTAGCCGAGGGATTTCAGCACGGCGGAGAAGTCCTCACCGGCGCAGCCGAGCAGCGATGTCATGGCAACGGTAACGGTGAAGCCGCCTCCGGTTGCGACCGCACCTTCCGGCGGGCTGACTTCCGCATCAAGCGGCTTCCAGGCGATCAGCGGACGGATCAGGTCAGCCAGGCGTTCCAGAATGTCGACGCGAACGGCACGCGGGCCACAGACGCGGAAACCGACAACCTTGTAAAGCGCCTTGTCGATGGTTTCATCAACCGGGATGGACGTGCGGCCGGATGCAGACAGCTGTGGCAGCTCGGCCATGCCGTTCATGTCCAGCGAGCCGTGCTTCAAGGCCCAGAGCTGTGCCAGCAGCTGGCTCGGCGCAGGCTTCAGCAGGGCGGGCACGAACACGGTGTAGGCACCAAAGCGGATGCCGTGCTTGCGCAGGCTGGCGCGCATGTCCTGGTCGAGCTGGCGGATCTCGTCGGCAGCTTCCTGGCGTTCCAGGATCCCGAGGCCTTCAACGATGCGGAACGCGATGCCGCGGGCAAGACCTTCCAGGCCTTCGCCGGCCTTCAGGTCGACAAGCGGTTTCAGCAGGGTGTCGATCTGTGCCTTGACCCACAGATCAAGCCGCGCCTGTACATTGTCGCGTGCCGGGCCGGTCAGATGTTCGTCGGCCAGCAGCAGCACGACCGGTGTCAGCACCTCTTCTCCGGCGACGAGCTTGGCCACGGGTTCCCCGCGCCAGCGGATCACGGCTTCGGACGTCAGCACGAAATCAGAGTTCTCGGACTTGCCGAGCTTGTCCGCACGGGATTCGATTTCGGTGGTCAGGGCCTTTTGGGCTGCGGCACGCACGGTCTTGCCGTCCGGTCCTTCAGCTGCCGCGTCAGGGGCAAACCGGAAGCCAAGCAGATTCCCGATGTGCTGACCTTCCACGAGCACATCGCCGCTCGATGTAATTTCCGCTTCCAGCATTGCGTTCTCTCTCAAACGTCGCATCAATACACTTGTACGCCGATCCACGAACCGCTGCGTCAGCCGCTCGTGAAGGGCGTCAGATAGTTTGTCTTCTATGTCGCGCGTCTCGCCCTGCCAGTGGGCCGGATCGGCCAGCCAGTCGGGACGGTTGGCGACATAGGTCCAGGTCCGGATATGTGCAATCCGGTTTGCGAGAGTGTCGATATCACCATCTGTCCGGTCTGCGAAGGCCAATTGACGCGAGAACCAGTCATCGGCAATCGCATTGTCCTGCATCAGGTGGGTGTAAATGGTGTTGAGCAACTCTGCGTGGTTCGCCGGGGCGATCTTACGATAGTCGGGGACCTGACACACGTCCCATAACAATTCGACCGCATTTCCGCCCTTTGCCATGCCGGATATTGCGGGATCGCGCAATAAATGTTCAAGAGCGGTGATGTCGTCGCCAATGGGTGCCCTTGCGAGACCCTCTTCACGCGGCACCATGTCGAGGCTTGAGCGCAAGGCGTTTGCCGACGAAAAATCCAGCGCACTGTTGCGCCATTGCAGCACTTTCAGGCTGTCGAAGTGGTGGCTTTCGATCTGTTCGACCAGGTCGTCGTCCAGCGGATCGACCCGTCCGGTCACCCCGAAGGTGCCATCCTTGGTGTGGCGGCCGGCCCGTCCAGCGATCTGACCCATCTCCGAGGCGGTCAGCTGGCGGTACTGATAGCCGTCGTATTTGCGGTTGCCGGCAAAGGCGATGTGATGGACGTCGAGGTTCAGTCCCATGCCGATGGCATCGGTCGCCACCAGATGGTCGACATCGCCGTTCTGGAACAGTTCCACTTGTGCATTGCGCGTGCGCGGACTCAGCGAGCCGAGCACCACGGCCGCCCCGCCGCGTTGGCGACGGATGAGCTCTGCAATGGAATAGACTTCGTCTGACGAGAAGGCGACGATGGCCGAACGGGCCGGCAGGCGCGAGACCTTCTTGGAGCCCGCATATTCCAGCACGGACATGCGCGGCCGCGTGACCACATTGATGCCCGGCAGCAGTTTTTCCAGCAGCGGGCGTGCGGTCGCCGCACCCAGCAGGAGCGTTTCGGATTGACCGCGGACATTCAGGATGCGGTCGGTGAAGACATGACCGCGATCGAGGTTGCCCGCCAGCTGCACTTCGTCGATGGCGACGAAATCCGTCTTCAGGTCCAGCGGCATGGCCTCAACCGTCGAGACCCAGAACCGCGGGTTCTTCGGGACGATCTTTTCTTCGCCGGTGACCAGCGCCACCGCTTCCGGACCCGCGCGGTCGGCAACACGGTTATAGACCTCACGCGCGAGCAGGCGCAGCGGCAGCCCTATCAGCCCGGAAGGCTGGGCCAGCATGCGTTCAATGGCGAGGTGGGTTTTGCCGGTATTGGTCGGTCCGAGCACGGCCGTCACAGTGCGGGACCGGGCAGACGGCGGCAGCGGCAGGGTCTGGGGACGGGGCATGGGGAGGCTTGTGATCGGCTTTCTTCGGATCGGCGCAAACGGATGGCGCCTATATCTGGTGTCGCGTGTCTAGCACAGCCGGGGCGGGCATGTCCTTATTCTTTTGGCCAGCCGGTCAGGTTTTTGATGGTTGAGATATGTTGTGGAGAACGACTCTGGAACAAACCGAAACCGAATCGGCGACTCCGGACGATTCAGGATTTGTTCCCTACGACATGTGGTTTGCGAGGTGGGTAGAGCCACAAAATCCTGAATCTGGTCAAGAGGTTGAGTCGTTTTGCGCGGTTGTGGCTGATTTGCTTCGAATCTCTGTCAATGATTAATTTTCCATAAACGCGTATCATCGCCGGAGGGGGGGTGCCGTTTACCCGGGGACACAGGGTGAACGAATCTTGGACGAATCGCTGATTCATAAAGGTTGCGGATTTGTTCTCACAAGATCTAGTGGGTATCCGGTAGGGCGGTGTCTACGCAGTTGGGCCGTCGGGAGGGTGATTTTGTCTTGCCGACAGGAATGTGTCCCGAAATGGTCAGCAGCCACGCAAGCCGGTTTTTGCGGTTTCGGCGCCTGTCCCGATCTGAAAATTGCTGCGCTGCACCTTTTTTAAAAAGTCCGGGAGGATCTGGGGTTCAATCGAATTAGTGTTCGTTTTCCTACAGTTATGGGCGCAGACGCAAAATTATTTTCCAAGTTAAAAAAAGGACATAGCTTCTGCCCCTTTTCAAGCGCCTCCGACCAAAGTAGAAATCTTGCCGAAACTGGCTTTTCGTTTTGCGTAAAATTAGGGGGAGAAGGCGTTTGGCGATAACAAAAATTCTCGTTGCTAACCGATCTGAAATCGCGATCCGGGTGTTCCGTGCCGCCAACGAGCTGGGCATGAAGACCGTTGCGATCTATGCCGAGCAGGACAAACTGGCATTGCACCGGTTCAAGTCCGACGAAGCGTATCAGGTCGGCAAGGGGCTCGGGCCGATCGAGGCGTACCTCTCCATCGACGAGATTATCCGCGTTGCCAAACTCTCGGGTGCAGACGCCATTCACCCCGGTTACGGCCTTCTGTCCGAAAGCCCGGAATTCGTGGATGCCTGCGAACAAGCCGGCATCACTTTCATCGGACCGAAGTCCGAAACCATGCGCCGCCTGGGCAACAAGGTGGCCGCGCGCAATCTGGCCATCGAGGCGGGGGTGCCGGTGATGCCGGCAACGGACCCGCTGCCGGACGACATGGACGAAATCAAGCGCCAGGCCGCCGAGATCGGCTACCCGGTCATGCTGAAGGCCTCCTGGGGCGGTGGTGGCCGCGGCATGCGCGTCATTCCGGACGAAGCGACCCTGGCCAAGGAAGTTCTGGCGGCCAAGCGCGAAGCCATGGCGGCATTCGGCAAGGACGAGATCTATCTGGAGAAACTGGTCCAGCGGGCGCGCCACGTCGAAGTTCAGATCCTGGGCGACGGCGAGAACGTGGTTCATCTGTTCGAGCGCGACTGTTCCATCCAGCGCCGCCACCAGAAGGTGGTCGAGCGCGCTCCGGCGCCGTATCTTTCGGCCGAAAAGCGGGCCGAGCTCTGTGAATATGGTCTGAAGATCGGCCGGGCCGTGAATTACCGCGGCGCCGGCACGGTCGAGTTCCTGATGGATGCCGACACCGGTGCCATCTACTTCATTGAAGTGAACCCGCGCGTTCAGGTGGAACACACGGTGACGGAAGAGGTCACCGGCATCGACATCGTCCAGGCACAGATCAAGATCTGCGAAGGCGAGAAGATCGGTACGCCGGAAAGCGGCGTTCCCTCCCAGGACAAGATCCGTCTCAACGGCCATGCCCTGCAGTGCCGCATCACGACGGAAGATCCGGAGCAGAACTTCATTCCGGATTACGGGCGCATCACCGCCTATCGCGGGGCGACGGGCTTCGGCATCCGTCTGGACGGCGGCACGGCGTATTCCGGTGCGGTCATCACCCGTTTCTACGATCCGCTTCTTGAAAAGGTCACGGCCTGGGCCCCGACGGCGGAAGACGCCCGCAAGCGCATGGACCGCGCCCTGCGCGAATTCCGTATCCGCGGTGTGGCGACAAACCTGGTGTTCCTGGAGAACATCATCAGCCATGCCGACTTCAAGGCCAACAACTACACGACCCGGTTCATCGACGAGACGCCGGCCCTGTTCGAGCAGACCAAGCGTCAGGACCGCGCAACCAAGCTCTTGACCTATATCGCCGACGTTTCGGTGAACGGTCATCCGGAAACCAAGAGCCGCGCACGTCCGCCGAAGGATGTGGCCGCGCCCGTCATCCCGAACTTCGGCGATGCAAAGCCCTCCGGCACACGCCAGTTGCTGGACGAATTGGGTCCGAAGGGTTTTGCCGACTGGATGAAGGACCAGAAGCGGACGCTGGTCACCGACACGACCATGCGCGATGCGCACCAGTCGTTGCTGGCAACCCGCATGCGGACCCACGATATCGTCAACATCGCGGATGCCTATGCAGCCGGTCTGCCGAGCCTGTTCTCGCTGGAATGCTGGGGTGGCGCGACCTTCGACGTTGCCATGCGCTTCCTGACCGAAAGCCCGTGGGAGCGCCTGCACAAGATCCGCGAAAAGGCGCCGAATATCCTGTTGCAGATGCTGCTGCGCGGCTCCAACGGTGTCGGTTACACCAACTATCCGGACAATGTGGTCAAGTATTTCGTGGCGGAAGCCGCTGAAAACGGCATTGACCTCTTCCGCGTGTTCGACTGCCTCAACTGGGTGGAGAACATGCGTGTGTCCATGGACGCGGTCCAGGAAGCAGGCAAGCTGTGCGAAGGCGTGCTCTGCTATACCGGCGACATGCTGGACAGTGCCCGGCCGAAATACGACCTGAAATACTATGTCGGCCTTGCCAAGGAACTGGAAGCAGCCGGCGCACACATCCTGGGTCTCAAGGACATGGCCGGCCTGTTGAAGCCGGAAGCAGCCAAGGTCCTGATCCGGACGCTGAAACAGGAAGTCGGCCTGCCGATCCATTTCCACACGCACGATACGTCCGGCATCGCCGCGGCCACTGTTCTGGCAGCGGTCGAAGCGGGCGCCGACGCAGTGGACGCAGCCATGGACGCGCTGTCCGGCCTGACCTCCCAGCCGTGCCTTGGCTCCATCGTGGAAGCCCTGCGCGGTTCCGACCGTGATACCGGCCTCGATGCCAAGACGATCCGCCAGATCTCGTTCTACTGGGAAGCGGTGCGGACTCAATACCGTGCCTTCGAAAGCGACCTGCGCTTCGGGGCTTCGGAAGTCTACCTGCACGAAATGCCGGGCGGCCAGTTCACCAACCTCAAGGAACAGGCCCGTTCGCTTGGCCTGGAAACCCGCTGGCACGAGGTGGCGCAGGCCTATGCCGACGTCAACATGATGTTTGGTGACATCGTCAAGGTGACCCCGTCTTCCAAGGTCGTCGGCGACATGGCGCTGATGATGGTCAGCCAGGGGCTGAGCGTGGCGGAGGTCGAGGATCCGGCGAAGGATGTCGCGTTCCCGGACAGCGTCGTCAAGATGCTGCACGGTGACCTCGGCCAGTCTCCGGGCGGATGGCCGGAAGCGCTTCAGAAGAAGGTTCTGAAGGGCGAAACCCCGATCACCGTGCGGCCGGGGTCGCTCCTGAAGGATGCCGATCTGGATGCGGAGCGAAAGACTGTTTCCGACAAGACCGGCCACGGCATCAGCAACACCGAGCTTGCCTCCTATCTGATGTACCCGAAGGTGTTCACCGACTTCGACAAGGCCCAGCAGCAATATGGTCCGACGTCCGTCCTGCCGACCCCGGTCTATTTCTACGGCCTGGAACCGGGTGACGAGATCTCCGTCGATCTGGAAGCCGGCAAGACGCTGGTGATCCGCTGCCAGGCGATCGGCGAGACCGACGAGAAGGGCGAGAAGAAGGTCTTCTTCGAGCTCAACGGCCAGCCGCGCAACGTCAAGGTTCCGGACCGCGCCCATGGCGCCACCGGAGCTGCCGCAATGCGCAAGGCCGAGGACGGTAATGCAGCACATGTCGGAGCACCGATGCCGGGCGTCATTTCCACGGTGGCGATCACCGCCGGCCAGGATGTCACCGCCGGTGATGTGCTGGTCTCCATCGAAGCCATGAAAATGGAAACCGCGCTCCACGCCGAACGCGACGGCAAGGTCAAGGAAGTCCTGGTCTCACCGGGTTCGCAGATCGACGCCAAGGACCTTCTGGTGGTCTTCGAAAGCTAAGATGCTGGCGACAGCACCAATCAAAGGCCGTCCGGATCCATTCCGGGCGGCCTTTTTGTGTCCGCCTCACCCGTCATTCCGGACCAGCGCGGCGGAGCCGCGTGCAGATCCGGAAGCCGGATATCATTCGCCTTCAAGCGCGTCTTTCTTCCAGCTTGAGGGTTCGCTGTGCTCACGCAGATGCGCTGGATTCCGGATCTGCGTGCAGCTTCGCTGCACTTGTCCGGAATGACGGTGGATGTGCCTCTCGATTGTCATCCCGGGCGAAGCGTAGCGCAGACCCGGGATCCAGTATTCCCGGGCAGATGCAAATTGCGTCGAGCCCTGTCTTTTTCTGGGGCACCGCCCGCGTCTCCTGTGGAAACGTGTGTGGGGTAACAAGAGACGATAGTCGAGTTTCTTCGAATGTAGTCCTAGGAGCTGCTCCGATTTTCGCTTGGCCAAGGGCTAGAGCTGTTTCGATAGTCCAACTTTTTCCATCTCTACCTTCAGGATCGGATCGAAGCTCATCTGCCGCCATTCTTCCCGATATCCTAGATGGCGGTACAGGCTAAAGGCGCGGCTGTTGAGCGCGGCAACCTGGATATAGGCAACAGGGTGACCACGGTTGAGGATCTCTGTTTCAAGTGATCTGACCAAGGCTGTCCCAACACCGAGCCCCTCGAACGCAGGAGCGACCCAGATGTCGGAGATAGTGTCCTCGGCGTGTTCGCAGGCGCCGATGCCTGCAGGTTCGCCGTTGATTGTTCCGACGATCACCGCAGGCCCGAATGTTTTAAGAAAGGGAATAAATGGATTGTCAGCAAGGATCTCCTGACGGACTTTGTCCGGGACAAGAGGGGCAATGCCCTTCAGCCAGGCCTCCAGGCCAATACGAGCCAGGGTTTCTGTTTCTTCGGGCCTGGCGTTGTGAAGGTGAATTGCTGGACGGTCCAAAGCGTGTGTCACTCCCACTCCTGAATGATTGCCAGAAGCTTGCGGTTTCTGTTTCGCCGCATAGACAGCCTTATTCGCAAGAGTTGCGCAATCGGCGTCATTAAACTTGCGACACCCATTTCAAAAGCCGTTCGGGATTATTTGGGGCGACTTTTGTTACTCTTTCGTCTGTTACCGGAGGTGAGACGCGCAAGGGGAGTCCGGTGACAATTGTTGCAGAATTCGAGGCGCCTGAACCCCCGCCACTGTCGTTCCGGATCTGCGCACGGCTTCGCCTTGCTTGTCCGGAATGACGGTGGAGGCAGTTCAGGGTCAGGTTAAAGCAATGTCTTGCCGGGGTATCGGGTCTGAAACGCCGGTTATTCCGCTGCCTTCAGCATGCCGTGGCAAACCGGGGCGGCGGCCGTGCCGATCCAGAGGTCCAGAAAACGGTCGAGCCATTTCCGAACAGCGGGATCGTAAACGAAGCGTCCGGCAAAATGGTCGCGGCGTTGCTGGGCGCCGGGCAACTCCATGCGCGGGGCGCCCTTGGTCGTCCAGCGGACCATCATCTGGTGGGTCAGTTCCGGGTGAAACTGGATGCCGTAGGCGCAAGACCCGACGCGGATCGCCTGGTTCGGATAAGTCGGTCCGGAGGCCAGCAGATCGGCGCCGCGGGGCAGGTCGAACCCTTCCCGATGCCATTGATAGACCTTTTTCGGCCAGTCCATCAGGGATTTGCCTGCCTCGGTCGGCTGCAGCGGATAATAGCCGATCTCAACCAGGCTCTCATGATGGCCCGTGACTGTGCCGCCCATATGTTTGACCATCATCTGCGCACCAAGGCAGATGCCGAGAAAGGGTTTTTCCTCGGCAAGCGGAACACCGATCCAGTCGATTTCCTTTTGAATGAAGGCATCGGGATCGTTGGCGCTCATCGGGCCGCCGAAAATGACGGCGCCGGCATGGTTTTCCATGGTGTCGGGGAGAAGGTCGCCGAACCGAGGCTTGCGGATGTCCAGCGCGAAGCCGCGCTTTACAAGCTCAAGGCCCACTCGTCCGGGCGAGGAATGCTCCTGATGCAGGACAATCAGGACTTTCGGTCGGTTCTTCACGGGATCGGACTGAAAAAGCATGGACTTAATATGAGGGAGGTCGGCACGAAAATCGAGTCCCGTTGCCACTTCATCCTGCATAAATACGCGTCCCGGCTGATTATCGCGTGGGCGATCAGTCCAGTTCGTCGGTCTCCGGGGCAGTCTGGGCAACCTTGTGGCGCAGGGTCATGCGATCACGTGTGGAGACACCGAGAAGTTCGGCAACCCGCCAGATTGTGTTGTCCTCGAACTCGTGCACGTGGCCGTCGGCATAGACGATTTCCCACATCATCTCGACGATCGCGAGGCGCTCTTCCTCGTCGGTTGTGCGCTTCAGCACTGATGTGAAGCCGTACAGATCGACCGCTTCCTCGTCGCGCTGCTTGGCGGCGGCGATCAGTTCGGTCGTTTCCTTGTCCGTCAGGTCGTAGTGCTTGCGCAGGATTTCCCGCAGCTTCGAGCTTTCGCTTTCCTCAATCACACCGTCGATATCGATCAGGTGAAACAAGAGAGCCGCCGCAGCCAGGCGCTTGTCGTCTTCGGCGAAGGTCTTTTCTCCGCTGTCACCAAAGGTCAGCTCCCGAACAAAACTTTTCAGCGCATTGAGCATGTCTGTCGTTCCTGTTGCCTGGCCCCCCAAACAGGCCGGCTTTTATTGCTATACCATTCCCTCTTTACCATCAAAGGGTTGATGTCGGCTTTAAGACTTTGAGATGGGAATCAAATCCGGCATTTATAAGTCAACTTTTTGGAACCGTTCTAAACTATTGATTTTTTTGGAATTATAACTTGACTTCCTGCCTCATGAAATGGTTTCCCTCTCCCTGCGGCGCGTGTTTCCGCGCCACAAAATCATTCAGGTTTCGCCCAGAGACGGTCCACGCGCACTGCGGGCGACACATATTACGGGATGGATCAATGAATACTTTCAAGCTTGGCCTTCTGGCCGCTTCTGCCCTTTTCGTCACACCGGCTCTGGCTGCAGCACCTTCCGACGTTCTGTCGACCTACGGCGACATCGCCCAGGCGAAATATGCGGACTCGCTCGCAACGGCCAAGACGCTCAAGACCGCGATCGACAAGCTCGTAGCTGAGCCGACCGAAGCAAACCTGGAAGCCGCGCGCACCGCCTGGAAGGAAGCACGCGACCCTTACCAGCAGACAGAAGCGTACCGTTTCGGCAACGCCATTGTCGACGATTGGGAAGGCAAGGTGAATGCATGGCCGCTCGACGAAGGCCTGATCGACTATGTCGACGCGTCCTACGGTGATGAATCTGAAGAAAATGATCTCTACGTCGCCAACGTGATTGCAAATCCGACACTCAAGGTCGGTGGTGAAACCATCGATGCCACCGAAATCACGCCGACCCTCCTTGCTGAATCCTTGCAGGAAGCCGGCGAAGTGGAAACGAACGTTGCGACCGGTTACCACGCCATCGAATTCCTGCTGTGGGGTCAGGACCTCAACGGCACCGAAGCTGGTGCCGGCAACCGCCCTGCCACCGACTTTGATCCGGCCAACTGCACCGGTGGCAATTGCGAGCGCCGCATTCAGTATCTGCAGGCCGCAACCGATCTTCTGATTTCGGATCTCGAAGAAATGGCCAATGCCTGGGCTCCTGACGGGGCTGCGCGCGAAGAGCTGGCCGGCAAGGGCGAGGCCGGTGGTCTTGCTACCATCCTGACCGGCATGGGATCTCTGTCCTATGGCGAACTGGCCGGTGAGCGCATCAAGCTTGGCCTTATGCTGCATGATCCGGAAGAAGAGCATGACTGCTTCTCCGACAACACCCACATGTCGCACTACAACGACGTGGTCGGCATTCGGAACGTCTATTTCGGGTCGTACAAGAGCCCGGTCGGCAACGATGTTTCCGGTGCTTCCCTCGCCGATCTGGTGGCGGAAAAGGATCCGGCGCTGGCGGAAGAAATGAAGACGAAGCTCGACGCCACGCTGGCGGCTTTCGAAGCCATGAAGGCCCGGGCCGAAGGCGGCGAAGCCTATGACCAGATGATCGGCGAAGGCAATGACGAGGGCAACGCCGTCGTGCAGGCCGCTGTCGATGCGCTGGTTGACCAGACGGCTTCCATCGAGCGGGTCGTCAAGGTGCTTGAACTCGACG
The DNA here is from genome assembly GCF_017743835.1 of Labrenzia sp. R5_0. Taxonomy (NCBI): domain Bacteria; kingdom Pseudomonadati; phylum Pseudomonadota; class Alphaproteobacteria; order Hyphomicrobiales; family Stappiaceae; genus Labrenzia; species Labrenzia sp. R5_0. Next base: position 371,542 of record NZ_JAGHRK010000004.1, read on the forward strand.
ATATCGCGTTTGAAGGTTCCGACAGCCTGGACAACCCGGGCGCCGTTTTCGAATAATCGAACAGATCGTCAGGCGGCATCGGCCGCCTGACGGCTTGTCCGCGAATTGGGGCTCGCGGATTACAGTCAGGATGCGAATATGAGACTGGTCCCCAGACCGGGCGCCATGACGGGCGTCTTTTTGTGTTTCTGCCTGGCGGCAGGAACCGCTCTTTCAGATGATACGCTGTCTCACCGGGATGATCTTTCGGCCAAGGACAGGATCAAGGCCGCGAAGGTTCTGCAGCCGCCGGCCGATTTCGAAGCCGCTGAAGCCTTTGAAATCATGCAGGGCGGGGCCGGTACGTCCCGAAAGCGGATCAACCGGGATGCCTATTCCCACTCCAATGCCAATCTGACCTTCGAAGAACAGGCCACCTTCAAGGTGGGCAACGGGCTGTTCAAGAAGCTCTGGGCGTCTTCTCCCTCGTCGACACAGGCATCGGATGGCGTGGGACCGCTCTATAACGCGCGCTCCTGCCAGGGGTGTCACTTGAAGGATGGCCGGGGCCGACCGCCGCGGGCGGGTAAAGACGCGGTTTCAATGTTCCTTCGCCTGTCCATCCCGCCTCAGTCCGAGGCGCAGCGCCAGGCACTTGCCGACAAGGATATCCTGCTGGTGCCGGAGCCGACCTACGGCGGTCAGTTCCAGACCTTTGCGGTGCCGGGCCTGCCCGGAGAAGGACGCTTCGATATTGACGTGGAGGAGATCGAGGTTCCGCTGGCCGGTGGGGAAAAGGCTGTGTTGCAGAAGCCCGTCTACAGGATCCGGGATCTTGGATATGGCGACATGCACCCCGACACCATGATTTCGGCCCGCGCGGCCCCGCCCATGATCGGCCTCGGTCTGGTGCAGGCCATTCATCCCGGCGACATTGAAGCGCTTGCGGACCCTGACGACATCGACAGTGATGGAATTTCCGGCAAGGTCAGCCGGGTTCGTGATCCCGCGACGGGTGCGTTAACGCTTGGCCGTTTCGGCTGGAAGGCTTCCAAACCCTCGATCCGTGCCCAGTCCGCAGCAGCGTTTGCCGGTGATATCGGCATTTCGACGCCCGAGATGCCGGACAATTACGGCGACTGCACCAAGGCGCAGACAGCTTGCCGCGCCTTGCCTCATGGCGAACAGGCAAACCTCGGTGTCTCGGAAGCTCCGGACCCGGTCATGGATCTCGTCACTTTCTATTCGGAAAATCTGGCGGTGCCGATGCGCCGCGAGGTGGATGATCCCGAGGTGCTGAAAGGCAAGCAGGTTTTCTACCAGTCAGGCTGTCCGGCCTGCCACCAACCGAAATTCGTGACCAGTCGAAAGGCGGAAAATCCGGCGCACAGGTTCCAGTTGATCTGGCCTTATTCGGATTTCCTGTTACATGACATGGGCGAAGGCCTCGCCGACAATCGCCCGGTGGGTGACGCCAGTGGACAGGAGTGGCGTACGCCGCCGCTATGGGGCATTGGCCTGACCGAGACTGTCAACAATCACACCCGCTTCCTGCACGACGGCCGTGCACGCAATCTGCTGGAAGCGGTCCTGTGGCACGACGGCGAAGCCCGACAGGCGCGCGACGCTGTGGTTGCGCTTCCGACCGCCGACCGACAATCGCTTATACGTTTTCTGGAGTCCCTTTGATGCGCTGTTTGCTATTTGCCGCTCTTGTTTCCGGAGCTGTTATCGCCCAGCCCGCGTTCGCCACGGACTACGAGCCGAAACTAGGCAATCTGATCGAGACCTATATCCAACCGGCAACCGGTGCGTTTGCCGAAACCTCTGCAAATCTGCCGGACGCTGTTCGAGCGGTCTGCGCAAATGCGGATGAAGCATCGGTCGAGGGGTTCAGGACGGCCTTTTCAAACACTGTGCGGGATTTCTCCCATGTGCATTTCTTGCGGTTTGGCCCGTTGATCGACAACGATCGCCTCAGTCGGCTGGCCTTCCTGCCCGACCCGCGTGGCATCACGCAACGCCAGATCCGCAAGCTTCTCGCTTCTGAAGACAAGGACGCCTTGTCTGCGGCAACGCTCAAGGACAAGAGCGTCGCGGTTCAGGGGCTGACAGCACTGGAATTGCTTGCTTTCGACAAGGACAGTGCGGTTCGGCTTGGGCAGGCAGACGACGGCAAGGACTTCAGTTGCGGCTATGCACTGGCAATTTCGGAAAACCTTGCGGCCATGGCCAGCGAAATCGCTACCGGCTGGGAGGATCCCGACGGATACAGCGAGGTGCTCTTGACAGCCGAAGGCGGCAACGAGCGGTTCCATACGTCGAAGGAAGCGCTGGAAAGCGTGTTCAACGCGCTGGTCACGGGGCTGATCATCGCGCGGGATCAAGATGTGCTTCCGGCATTGGGAACCGGCAAGGCCAAGGCCAAGGCGACGCGCTTTCCGTTCTCGCGCTCCGGCAACAGCGTGGTCTATCTCAACGGCGAGCTGCTCGGCATTCAGAAGGCCATTGCTTCCCTCGACCTGAAGGACCTGACGCCGGACGATTTCACCTGGATTTACGACACGCTCAACTTCGAGTTTGGCAATGCCGTCACTCTTCTGGGGACCCTAGATCCGCCCTTGCGCCAGTCCTTTGAAGAAGGCGATGCCTACGACAAGATGGTTGTCCTGGCGATCACGCTGAAATCGCTTCGCGACACGATTGCCCTTGAACTTGCAGGTGCCCTGGAACTTGCCGGAGGTTTCAATGCGCTCGATGGTGACTAAGCCCCTTTCCCGGCGTGGTTTTCTGGCAGCACTCGGCGGCCTTGCCGCCTTGCCGGCATTTTCCGGCTCGACGCTGGCGGCAAGCCTTCTGAACCGGGAAGCATCCGACGGCGTGCCGCTGTTCGTGAGCGCCTACAAGCTTGAAAACGGCGATTATGGGGTCGGTGTTGTCGACGATCTTGGACAGGTTCTGGCCAGGATCGGTCTGCCGGGACGGGGCCACGGCGTCGCGGTTTCTCCCGACAGGACCAGGTTTGTGGCCTTTGCCCGCCGGCCCGGCACTTTCGCTGTCGTGGTTCGGCCATATCAGGATGTGGAGCCGGAGGTTCTCACGGCGGAACCGGGCCGCCATTACTATGGACATGGCTGTTTTTCCGCTGATGGCAGACTGCTCTATGCGGTCGAAAACGACTATGCCGCAGCCCGTGGCGTGATTGGCGTTTACGACATGAGTGGCCGTCAGGTTCGGCGGATCGGCGAGATCGAGACCCATGGCATCGGTCCGCACGACCTCCTGCTCGCGCCGGACGGGCGCACGCTTGTCGTTGCCAATGGCGGCATCATGACCCATCCGGACAAGGGGCGTGAAAAGCTCAATCTCGACACCATGGCGCCGACCGTGGTGTTCCTGGATCGCGAAACCGGTGATCTTCATGCCAGCCACGCACTGGACGCTTCCCTGCACCAGCTGTCGCTCCGGCATATGGCGCTGGACGGACAAGGGCGGGCTTGGGTCGGCGGTCAGTTCGAAGGGCCGGAAACAGACCTGCCGCCTCTGGTTGGCGTGTTTTCGCGGGACGAAGCACCCATCCTGACGGAAATTCCGACAGGTATCGCGTCAGGCCTTCAGAACTACATCGGCTCGGTGACCGCGAACGCAAGCGGTGAGGTCATTGCAACGTCCGCTCCAAGGGGTGGGCAGACGTTGTTCTGGAAGGCCGATACCGGCGCATTCCTGGGTGCCGAGGCCATTGCCGACGGATGCGGCGTTGCGCCGATCGATCAGGGCAGCTTTCTGATATCTGACGGCAACGGGGCATTGTCTCTTGTTGAGGATCCTGCCCAGCCGGCGGAAATTCTGGCTCGCCCACCGGGCATTTCCTGGGACAATCACATGTTTGCCCTGTCCTGAGACAGAGCATCGGACGGCCGAATCCTGCACCACTCAGGCTGTTTTCAGCCTGAATGGTGCCAACCTGGGGCAAATTCGGCAGACTTCCTGCTTTTGTCAAAATCGACTGGCACAGTGATCGCGATCGTATGCCGGTCCCAGGGGCGGTATGCGGTGTTGTAGACCGATTTGCCGGTATTTGATCGTTCTGTCTCCTTTCCTGCGCAAGCGTTTGCTTCTGCTTGGGGACGTTCCGGCCCGATTGGTCTACATTGGGGACCGATTCGCGACGGGGAGACACTAAATGCGTCGGCTTTTGATCGGACTGGGCAGTCTGCTGTTCATGCTGGTAACCATCATTCTGGTGGTGCCGCTGTTCCTGCCCAAGGACGAAATCAAGCGTCAGGTAGTTGAGCAGGTGGACAAGCGCTTTGGCTGGCGCGTGCGCCTGGACGGACCTGTGTCCTTGTCGCTGTTTCCTGGATTTTCGCTGGTCGCGGAAGATATCGGCCTTGCCGGCGAGGCCGGTGCCGACGGGATCGAGTTCGCCAAGGCCGAGCGTGTCGAATTTGGGCTCGCCTGGGGTGGTCTGGTTTCCGGTAATATCCAGGTGACCGGAATTGCCCTGGACAAGCCGGACATCTATCTGGAAATCGGCCCGAACGGCACCACGAGCTGGGAGCCCCGCCGCGACATCAGCGACATTGGCGACTTGATCGAGGCTGAAACCGGCGACGCTGAAACCGATGCGGTGGCGGAAGCCACGCCAGCGCCTGCGTCTGAAGCAGAGCCGGCAGAAACAGCCGCAGCTCCCGAGGGCTATCTCAAGAGCATTGGTGTCGACAGCCTGCAGATCACCGGCGGCACGGTGACCTACAAGGCGCCGGATGCTGCCGAGCCGGTTCGTATCTCCAACCTTGATCTCAGCCTGCAGGCGCCCAGCCTGTCGGGTGAGGTGGATCTGACATCCAGCTTCACGTTCCGCGAAATGCCGGTCGCCGTCGCAGGATCCCTGACCAACCCGCTCGCTCTCATGGGCGGGGAGCAGGTTCCGGTAGATCTGAAAATTTCCAGCGGTGAAAACAGCGTCTCGGTCACCGGTCAATCCGGCCTGGATCCGATGCGCGCCGAATTGGCTCTATCTGCAGCCGGGCCTTCGCTGAAAGCGCTTGCAGCGCTGGCCGGGCAGGACCTTGCCGCCGATCCGGGTGCTTTTGCCGTGTCGGCCAAGGTTGCAGGCACCGAGGCCATGCTGTCGCTGGCTGATCTCGACATCACGCTTGGCCAACTGTCTCTTGGCGGTGCGGCGGACGCGGATCTGTCGGGGAGCGTTCCTGAAGTCTCCGGCCGGCTGGTGCTGAAAGACGGTTCGATTGCCGATCTCCTGCAGCTGGCGGGCCGGGATTTGCCTGCAAGCGGCAAACTCAGCCTCGACCTTGCCTTTGCAACCGTGGGGCAGACAGGGGAGGAACTGCTTGCCGGTCTTGATATCACGGGGTCCGTACGTATCGCCGAGGGCGAGATTGGCGGACTTGGGCTTGCTTCGGCGGTTGGCGGCGATCCGGAAGCGGACCGCCTGACGAAGCTTGCCATGGATATCGATCTGCAGGGACTGGAAAACCCGATATCGCTCAGCGGTGCCTTGTCCTGGCGCGGCGAAGCGTTCAGCCTGACCGGCGAAGGCGACACCGCTCGCCTGCTGGCGGGGGGAGCTGCGCCGGTTTCCGTGAGCGTGAAAGGCAATCGCGTGAGCGCCGGCTTCAATGGTCGGGCTTCGCGTGACGGTGCGCTTGATGGTGCGGTCAGCGTCGATACTGCCGACCTGCGCGGGCTCATGGCGTGGCTCGGCAAACCGCTTGGCAGCGGTGGCGGTCTGAAGCGCTTCAAGGCTTCGGGCATCTTCGGCGTTGCAGGCGAGACGATTTCATTCGAGGAAACACGGTTCACGCTGGACGATACGTCGGGTGAAGCCAACGGACGGATCGTCCTTGGTGGCAAGCCAAGCGTTACGGCGCGGCTGGATCTGCGGGAACTTGTGCTTGACCCCTATCTCGGCGGCGCATCGTCTTCGGGCGCAGGCAGTGGCGGTGGTGGCGGTGGTGGCGGTTCTGGCCAGGCGTCCGGAAATTCCTCGGCTGGCGGCGGTAAACGCGGTGGGGCAGGTGGTTGGAGTACAGAGCCGATAGATTTCTCCGGTCTCAACGCGATCGACGCGGACTTCAAGCTGACCACCAGCGAAATCCGCTGGGACAAGATCAAGATCGACCAGAGCGCCCTGTCGACCACCATCAAGAACGGTGTGCTGACTGCGAACCTGGAAAAGCTGGCACTTTACGGCGGCTCCGGCACCGGTACGGTTACGCTCAACGGAGCGTCCGCAACACCTCAAGTTGCCGCGAAATTTGCTCTCGCCAACCTCAATGCCTATCCGTTGCTGCGCGATGCAGCCGATTTCAGCTGGATCGAAGGCAAGGCCAACATCAACCTGGATGTTACCTCCAAAGGCGGCAGCGAACAGGCATTGGTGCAGGCCCTGAACGGGACAGCCAACTACACGTTCGCCGACGGCGCGATCAAGGGTATCAACGTGCCGCAGATGGTGCGTGGCCTGTCGGTGGAGACGTTGCTCGGATGGCAGGCCAATCCGTCGGCCAAGACCGATTTCAGCTCGCTCGGGTCAACGTTCCAGATCCAGAACGGCATTGCCAAGACCGACGATCTGTCCCTGATCGGGCCGCTGGTTCGCATGACCGGCAAGGGCACGACGGACATGCCGGCGCAGCGACTTTCCTGGCGTGTGGAGCCGAAGATCGTGCCGACGCTGGAAGGTCAGGCCCCGCAGCCTCGGCGGAAGGGCGAAGACAAGAAGCTGGCCGGCCTAGGTGTGCCCATCGTGATCGAAGGTCCGTGGAACGATCCGCGGATCTATCCGGACATCAAGGGTATTCTGGAAAACCCGGAGGCAGCCTACAAGCAACTGCAGCAGACCGGCGGTGAGCTGATCTCCATTCTTCAGGGAAAGAAGGAACCATCCCAGGAGCTGGTTGACCAGGCCAACAAGGTCATCAACCAGGCGACCGGCGGCAAGACCCAGATCGACGTTCAGAAGGTTCTGGATGGCGAGGTCGATGACGAGGAAGTTCTGAAAGCGGTAGAAGAAGGTTTCGGTCTGCCTTCCGGCCTTTTGGGCAACGTTTTCGGGAACAAGAAGAAAAACAAGAACTGACGACACATTGGCGCAAAGGTGCTGCGTTCGGGGGCTGCACCTTTGCTTTTGCCGTGGGACTGAGCGGGCAGGTTTCGGCTGTGCGAGTGGCTTGGCAGCGGACCTGTTGTCCGGTCAGAACTGCCGCGCCCTATGGGCCAGTTCGACACCAGGACTGACCCGCATCAGCCGCATTTCTCCAAAGCTGCGGATCTCGCGTTTGCCAAGGTCTTCCAGGTGAAACTCGTCCACCAGGAATTCCTTCATGGCATCCGGCGCAACGACGCACATGGGATTGGCGAATTCCTGCAGTCGTGCAGCAAGGTTCACTGCCGAGCCGAAGACGTCATAAACGTACTTCTGGATTCCGACGACGGAACCGACTGCCGATCCCGTACCCAGTCCGACACGCGCCCGCCACTTGTGTTGATGGCTCTGGTTCCGACGCTCCAGATAACGAATGAAGCGCACGGCGCAGTTGGCAACAGCGCGCATATGATCCGGCGAGGGCTCGGGCATGCCTGAAACGGCAAGATAGGCATCGCCGATGGTCTTGATGCGCTCACAGCCGAATTGCTCGGCGATACGGTCGAATGCGGTAAAGATGTCGTTCAGTTCTCCAAGCGTCACCGTCGGGTCGTGCTCTGCGGAGAATTTCGTGAAGTCCACGAAGTCGAGCATGACCACGGAAACACTCTCGTAAAGCTGCGGCGTGACGACACCAAAGGTCTTGAACTCCTCGTAGACCGAACGCGGCATCAGGTTGAGCAGCAAACGCTCGACACGTTCCTTCTCGCGTTCCAGTTCCCGCGTATTCCGCTCTACCATGGAGGAGTAACTGTCGATCATCGACTCCAGTTCGCGGATCCGCGTGATGTTCTGGCACTCAACGACGAGGAAGTCCTGCTCTTCAGCTGGCGAAACGGTCAAGGCGATGACCAGGGTCCGGCGCTTGAGCTTGACGGAGACTTCTCCGGAAAAGCGTCCTTGCTCTTTGATTGCTTCGCGAAGCTGTTCGATGTCGATATCCGGCAGCAGATCGGCAAGCGTGGTGACGGCTTCCGGCTTGCCGAACCAATCGGAAAACGGAGCGTTCTGGAACAGGAACTGGAGGTCCTTGCTGTTGACGACGGCAATGCCGACCCCGATCGCGCGCAAGAGCTGCTGGTTGATGGCGGTGATGCTCATGTCGCACCGGTCGAAAGAATGGCGGAACGACGCGCTTCGATTGCCGACATCACGGACTTGATGTCTGCAGGGTCGAACTTGTGTTCCACCAGCGTCTCGCGCAGGAGACGTGCAACTTCGTCAAAGTCCTCGTTTTTCAGGTCAAGGGTGGCATGGGTTCGTCTCAGCCGCTCTTCCGAATAGCTGACCGGCCCGCCCAACAGGTAGGAGATAAACTTGGTCTGATGATCGATCAGGCGGGTCATGTCGACGTCGTCGAAAAAGTCACCGATCTCTTCGGAATCGAGAACCTTGTCGTAAAAGGTCATTACGATGCGGCTCACCGACCCGAAGCCGCCGTACTTTTCAAACAATGTCGCAGGCATGCCGCAGAACTCGATTTTCAGAATGAGATCAAGAATAAGAGAGTAGTCGACTATTCTGGCAATGCAAAGATTTTGTGTCGACTATTCCTTTGCGTCATTCTCCTGCTTCCTCTGGGAAGCATGACGTATTTCTGTCGCCTGCTGCCTGTCAGATCGTAAATTCGTGCCTTGGATGTTTGCGAAAACCCGCTGCAGACAGTATCCGGTCGGTCGCCCGACCGGATGTGCCGATGTTCTTCGGGGGGCTCCTGTTCCTTGTGAGCCGCCTATTTGGACAGGTCCTGAGCAAGCATGAGCGCGTTGCCATCGGGATCGTAGAAGGTTGCGGTGCTGACCATGCCTTCGATGGTCTCCGTCGCTCCGTCGAATTTGACACCGGCCTCTTCCAGCGCACTGCGGGCACCTGCGATATCGGCCACGCCGAAGACGGGAACCGTGTTTCCGGGCGTGGGTTCGGATTGTTCGCCCAGTCCCAGGGTCACGCCTTCGGTTCGGGTTGCCAGCTCGCTCCAGCCAGCTTCGTCCATATGATAGAGCAACTCGAATCCGAGTTTTTGCGCGTACCAGTCGGCACTTGCATGCCTGTCGCGAACGGAGAGGGCGAGAGTGATCGTATTATCCAGAGAAACGACAGGCATGAGACTTTCCTATGTATCAAAAGTATAGTAGCTATAAAATATGAATATGCAGCTTCTTGTCAACCTCACATCCAAAGCCTGGTCGCTGAAAATTCTGGCTCAGTTGCATGCAGGTGTTTCCGGTCGGCAAGCCCCGCTGATCGCGGCGACAGGGGCGAGTCGCAGTTCTTTTGCAGCAAGCCTAGAACATCTGTTCCAGCTTGGACTGCTGGAGCGGAACCCCGGCCACGGCCATCCCCTGCGGCCCGAGTTTCGGCTGACGGACAAAGGCAAGGTTGTTGCTGCCATGGCGAGCCGGATCGAGGAGATCGTTCCGAACGAGGATGCCTTTTCGGTACTGCGACGCAGCTGGACGGTGCCTATCCTGGCAGTAACCGGGGCGCCAAGCCGGTTTTCGGCGATCAAGTCAGACCTCGGTCCGGTGACGGACCGGGCCCTGTCGAAGTCCCTTGGTGTTCTGGAAGAGAAGGAGTGGCTGAGGCGGGACATCGACCTGTCACAGCGCACACCTTTCCCGATCTATCACGCCGTGAATGCGGGTTTGAAAATCAATCAGGCGATCGCTGCAGGCGCCCGTTGACCCGGATGTGAACCAAAGTTCTACCCTGTGGTTGTATTTTCTGGCCTCGAAATGAAGGTTTTTCGGCTGCAGTCCACCGCACAAGTCTTTGTCCAAGAACAATAATTTCGAAATCAATGAATCTGGGCGTGTAATGACGCATCATGACTCTTCTGGTTCATTGCAGTTTCCGGGTGTAGCGCTACGCTTGACTGGTCGAGGCGAATCTTGCGAGGCAAGCATGTCCCGGTCAGACGAAGAGAAATGCGGTCGCCTGATGCGCACCGCTTGCAGAAATGTCATCGGATTCTGGCAGCTTTTGCAGGAACCGGATGTTCACAGGCTCGATCATGTCAAACGCCTGCAGTATCGGGCCTACATGATCGGTTCCGCCCTCCATCTGGCAGACCTTGTGGTCAGGCACGAACACGCCCTGATCCATCTCCGCCGGGCGGTCGGGGAGCCCGAACTGGGCGAAGAAGCAAAACAGTTCCGCACCATGGTTCACGCGTTCGACGGTGATCATCAGGACGCACTGGATGCCAGGGCCCTGATTTTCAGTCAGGCCGTTCAGAGCGCGTTTGCGGATTAGAGACGGGTACGGTTGAGGTCAAAGGCCGAGTGCGGCGACCATCCTGTCGACCGCATCCTCCACCGTGCCGGTGTTTTCGATGCGGATCAGATTGGCGACGTTTTCCGGTTCAAGGTCGGCACGGCGCAGCCGTTCCTCTATTTCCTGTCTGCTTTCGCGACCACGTGCGGCGAGGCGTTCGGCGAGGACTTCGACCGGCGCGGTGATCAGCAGAACGCTGGCGTTTCGGTACTTGTCCTCTGCGTGCTTCAATACCTTGCGCGAGCCATTGGCAATCACGGTTGCGCCCGCTTCGATTGCCCGGTCGTAGCCTTGCGGGATGACGTAGCCGAGCCCGTGGGCCTCCCAGCACAGGGCAATCTTTCCGGCAGCTTTCAGCTGATCGAATTCGGCGCGCGAAAGCGTGTCGTGATCCTCAGCCTCGACATCAGCCTGCCGGGTGATCGCTCTCCGGGCGAAGCTGACGTCCGTCCGGCCCGCCAGACGGGCCTTGAGTGCGGCCATCAATGTGTCCTTGCCGGCTCCGCTCGGCCCAACCACGAGCACCATGCGGCCGGGGCCGAGTTTTTCTGTCATGTCGGACGCAGCCTCAGGCAACCCGTTTGCCCTCGCGCCAGACACCGCGCACGATCGGGATGTCACCAACCATTTTCACCTGGATGAGATCGGCCCTGAGGCCGGGTTCCAGGGTGCCGCGGTCTTGCAGGCCAATGGCCTTCGCGGGCGTCGCCGTGACCATGGCGACTGCCTGTGGCAGGGCAATCGCCTCGACCTCTGCTGCCAGCTGGAACGCAGCCTGCAGCAGCGAAATCGGCACATAGTCCGAGGAGAGCACATCCAGAACGCCCGCTTCGGCAAGCGCCTTCGCCGAGATATTCCCGGAATGGGATCCGCCGCGGACGACGTTCGGCGCGCCCATCAGAACAGCCATACCGGCTTCGTGCGAAGCCTTGGCGGCTTCCAGTGTGGTTGGAAACTCGGCGATTTTCGTCTGCAGTGAAATCGCCTCTTCCACATGGGCGGTGGTGGCGTCGTCGTGGCTGGCGATGGCGATGCCGCGCGATTGGGCGATGGCCGAGAGATGCTTGCGGTTTTCAGGAGCAAGACTGCTGGCGCGCGCCTGGCGCTTGCGGATGAAGTCGTCCATCTGGGCGTCGGTGAAGCCCTTCTTGCCCTGATAGTAGATCTTGTAGGCATCCATCGACACGAACTGGCGCTGACCGGGGGTGTGGTCCATCAGCGAGATCAGGCGGATGCTGTCGTCGTCCTCGAACACCTTGAAGGCGCTGAGCACGTCGGGTGCAGACACTTCGCAGCGCAGGTGGATGAAATGGTCGGCGCGGAGGCGGTTTTCCCGCTGGCCGGTTTCAATGGCATCTGCAAGCGCGCGCATATCCGAATAGCCAAGGTCCGCGTCTTCATCCATGCCGACGCGCAGCGCATCGAACACGGTGGTGATGCCGGAACATGCGATCTGGGCGTCGTGGGCCTGCACGGCGGAAACCGGGCTCCAGCGCACCTTGGGACGCGGCGCATAGTGGGTTTCCAGGTGGTCGGTATGCAGCTCGACCAGGCCAGGCAGCAGGAAGTCGCCTTCGCAATCATGCCCGTCGACCTCGGTCGGCGACCCGATGCCGGAAATCAGACCGGCATCATCGACCGTCAGGGAACCGTCGAACACTTCGCCTGCGAGAACCAGACTGGCATTCTTGAAGACCTTGGGATGCTTGCTCATGCAGATTCCTCTTGGGAAAGACGCTCGGCCTGGCTGAGGGCGTCGGCGGGAGCGACGCTGCCGGTCAGCTGAAAGACGGTATGGACCTGGAAAGGCGCGCCGCGTTCGGCTTCGGTGTAGAGCGCAACGTGGCGGCACAGCCGCTTCTTGCCAATGACATCCGCAAAGTGGTCCTGGGCGGCATTTGCCATCCGCTCCATGTCGCTGTCGTCTTCCAGTTTGTTGGAAAGGGTCAGGTGGAAGCGGAATTCATCGAAGATATAGGGATAGCCCCACCTGACGAGATAGGTGTCATGCCTTTCCGACAGTCCGCTCTTGCGGCGGCGCTCAAGATCCGCCTCGGACAGTGGTGCGCGGAACGGCTCGAAGCGACGCACGCACAGGCCGGCGAAGGCGCGCAGGGCCGGCTCTTCTGCCTCAGGGGTCAGCGCCAGAAAGCGGCCGAGCCTGTTCACGCCGAGCGCTTCTACCTCGTAAGGGGCGATTTCCGCCGCAAAGGCTGCGCAGGCGTCCAGCAGCGCTGCCTCGGTCTGATCGGCTGCGAGGGAAAACGGGGCTTTCAAAGTCCCGTGAAATCCATAGCGCCGGGGGTCGGTCGTCACCTCCTGGAAACGTGCCGATGTCATGCCGGGCAGCTCCGGCTGCGGAAGGGCCGTGCCGGAAAAGGGATCGCGCCCGAGCCAGGAATTTCCGAGCTGCATCAGGCGGTCGTCGGCATCGGCGGCGAAATAGAGGGCGTAGCGCATGAAGAAAATCGCGATTTTGAAATGTGGTTTGGCCGGGATGTGGCAGGGCCACATCCTTCAACTTTCTGAGGGAGTGACCTAAAGGCGGGCGGTGACTTTTCTGTGACAGTTTCCGCCCGTCTGCAAGCCTTTCCTCATCTCGTGGCTCAGGCGGCTGCCTCCGCGCTGAAACCGGTCACGTCGATTATGCGGTCGGCGATCTGTTCCCGGACGTCCTGGTCGTGAAGAATGCCCACCATGGCAACGCCCTGGGTTTTCTTTTCTTCCACCAGACGGACGACCACGGCCCGGTTGGCAGCGTCGAGAGAGGCGGTTGGCTCGTCCAGCAGCAGGATCGGATAATGGGCAATGAACCCCCTGGCGATGTTCACGCGCTGCTGCTCGCCGCCGGAGAACGTGGCGGGCGGCAGGGTCCACAGGCGCTCGGGGACATTCAGCCGCGACAGCAGGGAGCGGGCCTTGTCGACGCCCTCTGCCTCGCTGGTGCCCTGGGCGATAAGCGGCTCGGCGACGACGTCTTCGGCCGAAACACGCGGGATGGTGCGCAGGAACTGGCTGACATAGCCGATCGTGTCTTCACGCAGTCGCAGAACCTTGCGCGGCTCGGCCCCGGCCATGTTGACGATTTCATCGCCAACCGTCACCAGGATCTGGCCCTCGTCACAGCGGTAGTTGCCGTAGATCATCTTGAGGATCGAGCTCTTGCCGGCACCGGAGGGGCCGCCAAGGACGACACATTCGCCGGAATTCACCGAGAATTCGACCTTCTCGACCACGGGAATGACGGTTCCGCCCTGCAGGTGCATGATGAAGGACTTGCCGACGTTGTTGAGATAGAGGCGTACGGGCATTTCGGTCCTCATACCTGGAGAATGGAAGAAACAAGCAGCTGGGTATAGGGCTCGCGCGGATCGTCGAGCACCTGGTCCGTCAGGCCGCTTTCGATGACGTTGCCGTGGCGCATCACCATGATCCGGTGCGACAGCAGCCGGGCGACCGCAAGGTCGTGGGTGACGATGACCACGGAAAGTCCGAGATCGGCCACCAGGCGGCGCAAGAGGTCGAGAAGACGTGCCTGCACGGAGACGTCCAGACCGCCGGTCGGCTCGTCCATGAAGACCAGCCGTGGTCTCGTGACGAGGTTGCGGGCGATCTGCAGGCGCTGGCGCATGCCGCCGGAGAAGGAGCGCGGATCGTCATCGATCCGGTCGCTGTCGATTTCCACCCGTCCCAGCCAGTCGTCGGCGGTGGAGCGGATGTTGCCGTAGTGGCGCTCGCCAACTGCCATCAGCCTTTCGCCGACGTTGGCGCCTGCGGAAACGTTCATGCGCAGGCCGTCCGCAGCATTCTGGTGCACGAACCCCCAGTCGGTGCGCATCAGCAGGCGGCGCTCGGCCTCGGTCAGCTGATAGAGGTTGCGCATGGTGCCGTCGCGCATGCGGTATTCGATCGCTCCCGCCGTCGGCGCGAGACGTGTCGACAGGCAGTTGAGCAACGTGGTCTTGCCGGATCCGCTTTCGCCGACGATGGCAAGCACCTCGCCGGGCCAAAGATCGAAGGAGACATCGGCGCAGCCGATGCGGTCGCCATAGTAGCGGGTGACGTTATGAACCTGCAGCAGCGGGTCCGCGGAGGGAAAGGTGTTCATCGGGCAGTCTCCTCTGCCTGGGTGGCGCCGAACTGGTGTGCCGCCGGATCGGCCGCCATCGGGCCGAGATGGCCTTCCGCGCGCCGTTCCTCGCAATAGTCGCTGTCGGAGCAGACGAACATGCGCCCGCCCTTGTCATCCAGGATCACCTCGTCGAGATAGACATTCTCCGCGCCGCACAGGCCGCAGGGCTTGTCGAACTTCTGCACCTCGAAAGGATAGTCCTCGAAGTCGAGGCTCTTCACCTTGGTGTAGGGCGGAATGGCGTAGATGCGTTTCTCACGCCCGGCACCGTAAAGCTGAAGCGCCGCCATCTGGTCGATCTTCGGGTTGTCGAACTTCGGCGTCGGCGAAGGATCCATCACGTAGCGGTCGTTGACCTTCACCGGATAGGCGTAGGTAGTGGCGATATGGCCGTTCTTGGCGATGTCCTCGTAAAGCTTCACATGCATGAGGCCGTAATCCTCGAGCGCATGCATCTTCCGGGTCTCGGTTTCGCGTGGCTCCAGGAAGCGCAGGGGCTCGGGAATCGGCACTTGGAAGACGATGATCTGGTCTTCGCGCAGGGCCTTTTCCGGAATCCGGTGGCGTGTCTGGATGACGCTTGCCTCCGATGTTTCGTAGGTGGTGCGCACGCCGGCGGTCTTTTCAAAGAAACCGCGCAGGGAAACCGCATTGGTGGTGTCGTCGGAGCCCTGGTCGATCATCTTCAGGCAATCGTCCTTGCCCAGAATTGCCGCCGTGACCTGCACCCCGCCGGTGCCCCAGCCATAGGGCATCGGCATTTCGCGCGAGGCGAAAGGCACCTGGTAACCCGGTATCGCGATGCCCTTCAGGATTGCCCGGCGGATCATGCGCTTGGTCTGCTCGTCCAGATAGGCGAAGTTGTATTCGCCCTGTTCGAAAATCTGAGCCGTATCGTTCATTGCGCAGCACTCCGTTCCCTGAGTATCCGGCGATAGTGGTCGAGGCGCATGTCCAGCGTTCCGGTGTGCAGCTCGAACAGGTGATTGTCGTTGTCGTAGAAATAGATGGACCTGCCTTCACCTTCGACGCGGGCGCGCGGTGGTTTGACTTCCAGGCCAAGGCGCTCGACGGCTGCCAGCTTCGTGTCGAAGTCTTCTTCTTCGATCTTGAAAGCCACGTGATTGTAGGTGCGCTCGTTCAGGGCATCGCCCTGCATGATCGCGATCCAGACGTCACCGACCAGAAAGAACTTTTCCTGGGAGAGGGAAAAGGTGGCCTCTTCACTGGAGTAGACTTCCCGGGCCCCGAGTACCGTCGTCAGCAGGTTCGTCATCCTTTCGAGATCACTGACGATGAACGTCATATGACTAAGTCCGCTGCTCATTCCGCCGCCTCCTGGGCGGTGTTGCCCTCTTCTTCTTCCTGGCGTCGTTTTTCGAACCATTCGCCGCGCATCCGGCGCACCAGATCGAGTTCGGCCTGGAAATCGACGTAATGCGGCAGCTTCAGGTGTTCGACGAAACCGGTCGCCTGGATGTTGTCTGAATGGGACAGGACGAATTCGACATCCTGAGCCGGGGCGGACTGTTCCTCGCCCAGTTCCTGCCACCGCATGGAACGGTCGACCATGGCCATGGACATGGCCTTTCTCTCCACCTGCCCGAACACGAGGCCGTAACCCCGGGTGAAGGTCGGGGCGGTCTTGGCCGAACCCTTGAACTGGTTGACCATCTGGCACTCGGTTACCTTGATGGCGCCGAGCGTCACGGCAAAGCCGAGTTCCTCAGCGAAGAATTCCACCTCGACCTCGCCGTAGCGGATTTCGCCGGCGAAGGGGTGTGTGCGGCCATAGCCGCGCTGGGTGGAATAGGCCAATGCCAGCAGGAAGCCTTCGTCGCCACGGGCAAGGTTCTGCAGGCGCAGGTCCCTGTCGGCCGGGAAGGACAGGGGCTCGCGGGTCAGGTCGCCGACGGGCGCGTCCTCGTCGGTTACCGGGTCCGGCTCCATCAGGCCTTCGTCGCCAAGCAGGTCGGTGACGCGCGGCATGCTGCCTTCTTCAGCGGTAGCTGTTTCGACAGGCTTTTCGAGACCGTCCTCTTCGGCGGCCAACGCGAAATCCAGAAGGCGGTGGCTGTAGTCGAAGGTCGGGCCCAGCACCTGGCCGCCCGGCAGGTCCTTGTAAGTGGCTGAAACGCGCCGTTCCACCAGCATCTTCGCGGTGTCAATCGGCTGGCTGTAGCCGAACCGTGGCAGGGTCGTGCGGTAGGCACGCATCAGAAACGCGGCTTCGATCAGGTCTCCGCGCGCCTGCTTGATGGCAAGTGCGGCCAGCATCTCGTCATAGAGCGAGCCTTCGCCCATGACACGGGCGACAGCATGGGACAGCTGCTGGGCGATCTGCTCCAGCGTCAGCGAGGGAACGGAGGTGTCGCCCCGGCGGCGCTTGGCCATGAGCTTGTGGGCGTTGCGGATGGCCTTTTCACCACCCTTTACGGCTACATACATGGATCAGACCTCCGCTTTGAGGATGCGGGTGGAACGGGGCAGGGCAGACAGCGCTTCCTGTCCGGCAAAAACCAGATCGATACCTCGTGGAAACTGGCGGTTGTTGGCAATCACCTGGTCCCAGAACACCGGTGGAACCGGACCGGTGCCAAAGGAAACGGTGTCCTTGATGCCCGGGCCGCTAAAGGAGACGGCTGAATGGGACCCGAAGTCCTGACCGGTCAGGATCACCGTTGTCGACCGGTCCGGATATTCGGCGGATCCCTGGTTGAAACTTGCCAGGGGGATCATGCTCACCGGTGCGCTGACCAGCGCAAAGGCCGCTTCCACCGGTTCGGTGACGATCGGGCAGCCGGTGTGGAAGCGCAGAAAGGTCTTCACGGCGTCCGACGTCATCAGAGGCTTGTCGAGCCAGATCGGCGTGTCGTAGTCGAACAGGGTCAGGGCAATGGCGGCGGCCGCCTGCGTCAGCGGTGCGGGCGGCTTCAGATTGCCGGTGGAAATCGCCTGCCGCGTACCCGGCCGGGCCATGGCATTCATGATCGCGCGAAAGCAGCCCTGCGCATCGTGAACCGGGTCCTGAAATCCTGCAGCCAGCGGGGCGGCGGCGGTCTGTTGTGCTGCGTTCATCAGTTGTCTCCCCGCACCATGGTGAAGAAGTTGACCTTGGTGGCCTCGGTTTCCTCGCGAACGGTTTCCTGCGTGCCTGCCTGGGCTTCGGCCAGCGGCGCGATGATGTCCGTCTCGATGCGCTCCTGCATTGCAGGGCGTTGCCACAGGGCGTCGATTACGGCGGACTGCAGCGCTTTCTGCTTGTTGCGGCCAAGGCTGTAGGCATTGCCGGTTTCACCGGTTTCCAGGCGAACCACGCAGCGGGTGACGGTGACCTCGCCCAGGTTGAACGGACTGCCGGTGCCGCCCATGCGGCCGCGCACCATCACCAGTCCGGTTTCGGGCTGGCGCACCAGCTCGTAGCTTTGCGGCGGAAGTGCGCTGAATTTTTCCGCGACGGCCTCGGCGGAGGCTGCGGCCAGTGTCGCGATGACCTTCTGGCGGGCGCCGACTGCCGCGCCGGCTTCGGTGTCCGGGGAGGATGTGGAGGGTATGTCTGTCATGAAGCGCGCCTTTTGGGTTGGGCGGTTCTTCGGAAAGCGTTTGAAAACGCCCTTGTCCTAGACTTGATTTGTCTATTTGTCTAGACAAATAATCCGGTTGACTCTTTGGTACCGAAATTTGATGACGGGCTCATGACGACGAACAGCACTCTCGACCGCAGCGCCGGAATTGCGGTGTGGCGCCAGATCATGGAAACGCTGAAGGCGGAAATCGTGAGCGGAGCCTTTGAAAAAGGCAGCCGCCTGCCTCCGGAATCCGAGCTTGCAAGCCGGTTCGGCGTCAACCGCCACACGGTCCGCCGGGCGATCGCCGCGCTGACGTCGGATGGTATTCTGCGGGCCGACCAGGGCCGTGGCACCTTTGTTGCCTCAGCCCCGCTCAGCTATCCCATCGGGCCACGCACGCGCTTTTCGGAAATCGTTTCCGGCCAGCTTCGGGCCCCATCCGGCCGGTTGATCGGCTCGGCTGTCGAGGAAGCCGACGCCCTTCTGGCGCATCAGCTTGGCGT
The DNA here is from genome assembly GCF_017743835.1 of Labrenzia sp. R5_0. Taxonomy (NCBI): domain Bacteria; kingdom Pseudomonadati; phylum Pseudomonadota; class Alphaproteobacteria; order Hyphomicrobiales; family Stappiaceae; genus Labrenzia; species Labrenzia sp. R5_0. The sequence goes on from NZ_JAGHRK010000004.1 coordinate 390,172, forward strand.
GCCGCTCGGAACGCTGCTCATTCGCGTGGAAACCCTGCGCGTTGCCGACGGTGTACCGATGATCGCGGCCACAAGCTGGTTCGAACAGTCCCGCGTGCCCAATTTCGTCGCCGATTATGCCGACACCGGATCAATCACGGCGGCTTTGCAACGCGCCGGAATTTCCGATTACCGCCGCAAGGAAACGCGCATCACGGCCGAGCTGGTGGAAAACCGCGATGCCCAGCAACTTGGTCTGGCGCTGGGCCAGCCGGTGATGGTGATGGAAAGCGTCAACCTGGATATGACCGGCAAGCCCCTGCAATACACCCGTGCCCGCGTGGCGGCCGACCGCATGCAGCTGGTGGTCAGCGGCGAGGTTTAGACGCTCGCTTTGATGCAAGGTTGGTTCGTCTTTTTCGCCCGGTGAGCCATGCCCGCAGGATCAGCCAATCCGCCGCCAGGCTCCGGGTGACATGCCCGCCATCTTCTTGAATGCGCGGGAAAACGCCGCTTCCGACCGGTAGCCTACGCTCCAGGCGATTTCCGCAATTGATGATCTGCTGTCCCGCAATTGACGCGCCGCGAGCTGCAGGCGCCAGAACGTCACGTATTGCATCGGTCCCTGACCCATTTTTCCGGCAAACCGTTCGGTCAGCACCGTACGGGAGGTGTTGATCTGCCGGGCAAGGCGTTCCAGCGTCCAGTCCGATGCCGGGTCGGCGTGTATGGCGGTAATCACAGCACCGGCGACCGGGTCGGTGAGGGCGCCGAGCCAGCCTTCGCTCGCCGGGGCCTGCGACAGCACATGGCGGCGAAGCGTTTCGATGAAGATCAGTTCGCACAGATGCAGGCGTACACTGCGGCTGCCGGGCTGGTCTGACTGTATTTCTGTCCGGGCTATGTCGATCAGCCTTTGCAGACTGTCATCAGTCCTTTCGGATGGCGAGACAAGAAGCCGGCGTTCGAGCCTTGCAAGCAGAGGGTTGAAGGGTCTGGCGTCGCAGGCGAGGAACCCGCACAGGAACAAGGCCCGCGGGTCTCTGCCACCGCCTTCCGGAACGATGCTCGGCAAGCGTCCGGCGGCAAGGTTTTCGAAAAAGTTGACGACCTCGTCCGCACTGAACTCGGGAGGCGTTCCAGCTGCGCTTTCCATCCGGTACCCATCACCCTGCGGGAAGACGAGAACGTCACCCCGGTTGAACCGGATGGGCGCCTCGCCTGGTATGGAGGCCAGGCCTGAGCCTTCCAGGACGACATGATAGGACAGCACGTGCTGCCCGGGATCTGCAAGGATCGAGCGGTAGGCATTCGTGTGGGGAATATCGACACACCAGGGGTCGCTGGCATCCACCAGGAACATCAGCGCACCGGTCAGGCGCACGAGGTTCAGAACGTCGGCGAGTGGATCCTGTGCCGGTCCAGACCCGGCAGGGGTTGCCGTTCCCCGCGCGGATGCGGGGGCAGAACTTGCGGACGGTGGAGCATGGAGCCGGGACATGTCCGAGTTTAGCATTTCCAGCCGCAGGTAAGAAATCAACGGAAGGACACTTCGCCATGGCTGCATTCGTGTTTTTCGACGTCAGGGAAATCCACGATCCGGAACGCCTGGGTGCCTATCGCGCCAAGGTCTTTGAAACCGTGGAACACTTTGGCGGGCGCTACCGTGTTCTCGGCGACATGGATAGCGTTCTGGAAGGTGACTGGACGCCCAATATCCCGGTGCTGATCGAGTTTCCCGACAGTCAGACTGCCCGAGCTTGGTATGAGTCCGATCTTTATGCCCCGCTGAAGAAAGACAGGATTGCGTCAGCCCGGTGTGACGGCGTTCTGTTGGGCGGGTTCGAGCATGGTCCGGGCACTTGAGGAAACAAGCGCCCGTGACGGGTGCGTGGCCGATGCTCGATCAGGATTCCGGCAAATTGGCCGGGTCGAAGTCGCACATCTCGGCGGCCTTGGCGAGGCTCTCGCTGAAGCCGGCCGGCGAGAAGCGGCCGTAGAGCCATGTTTCGCCCAGGCTTTCGCGCTCGACGGAAATGTCGATCGTCGTCTGCGCATCTGCCACAGCGGCGGCCATGTCCTTCACGAAGCCGGACGTCATCGAGATCTGGTAAGGGTCCTGCATGCCGACGGGAAACATTTCTCCTCCCAGCCAGGAATCTTCCCCGTCGATGGTGATTTCAACCAGGTCGGTCTCGGCCCAGGGGTCTTCTTCGTTTTCGGTGTAGGGCGCATATTCGTATGTGAAATCCGCATTGTAGCCTTTGACGTCGAAGCTGAACTGCAATGAGCCGGAGGTGTCGCGCGCCGGGGCGTTGTTATAGACAAGGCAGGTACTGCCGATCCTGGCGGTTTCCCAATCGCCGCTGCTGAACGGCGCGGCAGCCGCACCTGTTGCCGGCAGCAAGGCCAGCACCGAGACAAAAGCTCTGAAATTCATTCCAAAATACCTCGAATGCATATTGATATGCGGACACCGGCCCCTCGCGCGGCGGTAAGCTCTGTGCACGCTCGGACCTTTGCCGTTTCCGGCAACGCGGCGCATGCGCATTGCCGACTAGACGCGAATTTGCTTAAGGACAAGTTCAGTAAACTGCATGTCCGGCTTCTGAGCATGCGGGAGGCAGTGATCGGCTCGCTGTCTCTTGCAGGCAGGAGGAAAAGGCTCCTCCGGTTTTGCCTGCCTGCCGTTTCAAGGCGATGTGTCGGAACGCCTGTTGACCCGCAAATCCAGGCGGCCCAAGCTTGCGGTTGCCGACATTTCTCCCGGCCGAGGTATCTTTGTGACAGCCCCACACCGCCTTGCGTGCGACACGATCGTATTTGCGTCCACCCAGAGAACGGGCAGCACGGCGCTGGCAACGACGCTGAGTGCGTCGAAGGTGACCCGGCAAAGCTACGAGTGGTTCGGGCAGGGGCATTTCGACAAGAAGATCCGCCACTTCCTGCCGGAGTTTCACGATCTGCCCGCAACGGCAGAAGAGCTGAAGCGCTATGTGCGGGCGATCCGGCATTTTGACGCCGGTTCGGGTCTGCCGGTCTCGCTGATGCTGCACAATTATCAGTTCGACCTGCTGCGGGAACTCGGCGTGAGGAGGCTGGAGGAGCTCTTCGGCGACTGCCTCTACGTCTACAATCACCGGGGCGACATCTATTATCAGGCCGTATCGCTTCACGTTGCCATCCAGACCCAGCAATGGGTTTCCGCGCAGGAGCGCATCGCCGAGCCCAGCTACGATTTTGAAAGCATCGACAGGCTTGTGAACTGGATTTCGCAGGACTGCGAAAGCTGGCTGGCCTATTTCAGACAGAACGGCATCGTGCCGTTCCATGCCGCCTATGAGCGCTTCGCCCAGGATCCCCATGCGGCAACACAGCTCCTGCTGGACTGGCTGGGCATGCCCGGCCACGCTATTGAAACGACTTCACTGCAACGCCAGGCGAGCGGCCTGAACACGGATTTCTATCATCTATATCTTGCCGAATGCGGCACCCGCAGAGCTTCGCGGAAACCTTGAGCGAAATTACGTGGGCGTTGTTCCGGCGGTCGATTTGCCCCTCGCACCACCCCATAGGCGGGTTGGCTGGCAATGCTTCAGTCAACAGCCACTTGCTTGAAGTGTGATGCCCCCTCAGGCGCTTGCGCTGCGTTTCGGGCGGATGCTCCAGGAGATCCCAAGCACACTCAGGAGCAGGAAGACCGGGAGGATCGCCAGCGGGCTTGCCGCCGCGACGAGGGCCGTGCCGGCCGCGCAGGCAATGGATGCGGCGGCCTCCGCAAGCGTGGAGGCCTTGGAAGCGACCTGACGGCGCCGGAAGGTTGTGCGCTTGGCCTGCGCCCGGAACCAGAGTTGAACAAGCACTGCGCTTGCTGCCGCGGTCATGGCGCCGGCGGCGGTGATGACAGCGCCCCAGAGCGATATGAGCGCCAGACCCAAGGAGATCGGCAGCACGATTGCTGCGATAATCGTCAGCACCGACAGCACTTTCGCCCACAGGCGTGTGAACGCAGAGATGGGGGCTGTCGCAATCAGGTCGGGTGCGTCCTCACCGGAGATGGTCAGCCAGGCGAGGCCGCCGGCAAGCTGCCCAACTGCCATGACGACAACCGGCGCGACGATCACGGAAATCTCGGTTTTCTCGCCAAAGCTGACCCAGAGCATGACCGCCGGCGGGATGAGATAGAGAACCTGCATCAGCGTCTGGGAAATCAGCCAGGGATCGCGTGCGATGAGCTTGAGTTCCTTCAGGACGAGCGCGCCGAGCGGCGAATAACTGCGAAAGGTCCGCTCGGAAACGCGGCCGCGCGGGGTCTTTTCCGTAACGCCAAGTGCGAGCACGACAATGCTGCGGAACTGGACCGCGCCGCGCCAGGCCCCGACCGCAAAAAACGCGACGGAAACCGCCAGGAACAGGAACACGGCATTGGTCTGTCCGGCCACCGTGTGGGCGAGGAACCACCACGGCGAGCCCTCACCCGGCGCATGGCTTGCCAGAAAGGCAGGATCGAACAGCGTGAACCGCGACATCGAGCCGAAGGACAGGATCGCCACCACCTGCATCCCGATGAGGAAGGCCGCGCCAACGACCGCTGCCAGAATTTGTGCGTAAAACCGCGTGCGCTGCGCGCCAACCGTTCGGAACAGCGCGAGTGTGATCAAAACGCCTGCCCCGGTCGCGTTCAGCGATACCGCCAGAAGAACCACATATCCCGCCAGCCAGTGCTCCCCGCCAAGCACCACCGCAACGTTGAGAAACGGTGAGATGACCAGCGCCGACATGGCCCAGCTCGTCAAGGCCATCATGACGATGCGCACGAGAAACAGGTCACGTGAGGGGGCAGGGGAAGACAGGATCAGGTCCAGGTCATCCCTTGCGTAGAACGCACGGGTTACCGACTCCATCGCCTGTGACAGCATCATGGTGAAGCTGAGCAGCACCGTGACCGAAAGCGCTGCCTGTGCTGTCTGGTCAAGAACAAACCCGGTGGCAAAGCGGGGGGAAAGCACCGCGTAGGCAATCAGGTGCATGACCGCGTAGAAGATGCTCATGCCGATCAGGGCGCGCCGCAGGCTCGTGCTGCGCCAGCCTGAAAACATCCAGGCCCAGTCGCGCCATGCCAGCCGCAATTCATGGCGGGAGAAGCGCAACAGGGCGGAAGGGGCCGCCAACGCTCTCATGCCACCTTCTCATCAAGGAGTTCGGCCGTGTTCGCATGTGCGCCGGCATCGCCGCCCACGATTTCCAGGAAAATGTCCTCCAGGGAATGGCCGCCGGCGCTTGCCCGTTGGCGCAGCTCTTCCAGAGTTCCTTCGGCAACAAGCTGTCCGCGGGCGATAATGCCGATCCGGTCGGCCATGCGCTCCGCCACCTCCAGGATATGGGTCGTCATGATGATCGACACGCCCTGCGCGACAAGCCCGGTCAGCACCTTCTTCACCTGGCGGGCAGAGCCTGCATCAAGGCCGGTGAGCGGTTCGTCGAGGATGATCAGGCGCGGTTCGTGGATCAGGGCACCGGCAAGCGCCACCTTCTGGCGCATGCCTTTCGAGAACCCGCCGCAGCGCTCATTGGCATGGGGGGCAAGCCCGAAGGCGTCCAGAAGGCTGTCGGCCTTGAACCTTGCAAGGTCCGGCTGCATGCTCCAGAGGCCTGCCACGAACTCGAGATATTCAAGCGGCGTCAGCTTGTCGTAGACCATGGGTTCGTCCGGAACCCAGGCCAGAACCTGCTTGGCGGCAATCGGATCCGCAAACGCATCGATGCCGCAGACCCTGACCGCCCCCGCATCGGCCTGAAGCAGGCCGGCGACCATGCGCAGCGTGGTGGTTTTGCCCGCACCGTTGGGGCCCAGCAAGGCGTAGAATTCGCCTTCCCGCACCTTCAACGAGAGATCGTTGACCGCGGGTTCGCTGAAACGCTTGTGAAGATTGAGAATTTCGAGAGCGGCGTTACTGGAAGACGGCATCACTTTCTCGTCTCTGGAAGGTTTTCTCCAGTTTACCGATGGGACCTTTCGTTAATGTAAAATCCGGCCAATTGTCCTGGGCTGAAGTATCAGGGGCGAAAAAGAGAGTTGGAAGACGGGTTCGCCTAGTTCGGGATGGAGCCCGTGATGAGCCTTTCAACTTCGGCCCGTTGGTCTGCCGTGTAAATAGCGCCCGGCGTCATCTTGAAGCCGGGGCTGAGGCTCAGGCGCGTGACAAACGACTCGACCGCGACGTCGGCCACCTCCCGGGCGGGTTCCGCTCCGCTTGGCAGACCGTCCGCGACGGGGGCTTTGGAGGAAAGGGTGGTTGCGGCCAGGGCATGCAGAACCTCGGGCGCATCAATCAGGGGCAAGGCTTTCAGCATGAAGACGAGACTGTCCGGCTCGGCCTCGGGGATTTGCCTCAGGAGGCTGGTTCGCGCTTCATCGTCCCCCAAGGCCGAAAGCGCCAGCCGGGCTGCCAGGGCTGCGGAGACCGTGGGCTCCTGTGGTTGTGCCTTGACCAGCCGCGTGCCGGAAAGGTGAGCTTCAAGCGCGTCTTCCGCTCCGGGTGCCAGTGCCCCCAGCAGCAACACGCCGCCTTCCGCGTCCGGCGCTTCCAGCGCGGCTGTTACTTCGGTCTGAAGCTGCTCGGCGACGGGGCCTGACGGTGGGCCATTGGCCAGCACGACTTTCAGCGCTGCGGCGCTGGCGCGCGCGCGCAGGTCCGGGTCGGCATCACCGATGTAGGGCAAGACGGGCGCCAGGGCGTCGGCACCACCAACTGCTGACAGCAGATCCACCAGGGCCGATTTTTCACCGGTGGTCTTCGCCGCGGCCAGGCGCGCGGCCAGGGGAGCGACGGCAGCCGGGCCTGCCTCCACCACAGCCTCCGGCGAGCCTCCGGCCAGCGCGGTGTCGATCTCTGCCTCAAGGTTCATGTCGTCTGCCATAGTGCTTCCTGCAAGCCAGGTGAACAGAAACGCCCCTGCGATGCATCCGGCCAGGTTGCGGTGTCGAACCATCATGTGCCCGACGGATTGATGATGTTGGCCTGGGCGCGCGAAATCAGCTGCCCCGTCCGCACCGCGCCACTGGCGATCAGGTGTGTTGCGGTTCCGCTGTGCGGGCCGATGCCGCGCAGGTGAATGGTCTCGTGTGCCAGGGTTTCGGCATGGGTCGAGCCGGTGATCGTATCTTGCATCAGGCAGTTCTTCTCGGCGGCCAGAGTTCCGGCCCGGGTGTTGTTGACCGCAGGCGTCGCATCCTGCTCATACTGCCACACGAAGAAGACATTGAAATCCGCGGCAGCATCGGCAAAGGCCGTGACATCGTCCCATTCATGTTCGGCGGCCGCAACGCCCGCCAGGTGGCTGGAAAACCGTACCGTGGCGCCCAGGTTCTGTGGAACCGTTATCGTGCGTGCGCTCTTTCTGTACATCCGCACGTTGGCCTGGGTGTCCAGCAGCCGGTTGACGCCCCGTATCAGGGCGTTGAGGTCGCCCATGTTGCGGTTGGTCTTGTGGCCGGCGTTGTCCTTCACATAGTGAAACGCCGTGTTGATCTTGACCTCGGTCTTGACCGAGATTTCCAGAATGTCGCTGTTGGGAACAGGCCCCGCAAACCCGGCGTTCGGCACAAAGCGGACAAACCCCTTGCCGGCCTTGAGGCCCTTGAGCGTCAGATGATGTTCGGCGCCGACACGGCGATAGGTGACCCTGGCAATGTCGTTGGGGGTCAGTTCGGGAATAAGGGCACCTGCCCCCCGCACCACAATCGTGCGCTCCCACCCCCTCGGTACCATTTGCCACTTGGGCGAGGCCGTGGCGTCAAAGCCGAACATGGCGATACGAGGTGCGAAGGTAATTGGCATACGTCAGGTTCCAGATCGACTGTCGCGCCATGAATGCCTTCCGCAGGCACATCTTTCTTTTGCTTTGAAACGCACAAGAAATGGCGCGTCACAGGGCTTTGTATGACAAGTAACTGCTCTGGATAGTGAGCCGATGTGTGTGGTAATGCAAGAATTAACGTAAGGGAAGATGAGGAAATTTTATTGTTTGGTTCCAGTGAAACGGTAAGCCGAGGGGCCTTTGCCGACTGGCAGATTTTGGGGGAGGGAGCGGACGGTCGGCTCTTGGAAAATCGATTACCTAAGCCGACATCCGTTAGGTCAATTTCTGCGGTAGCTATCGGCCCAAAGCGGTCATTCACGTGCCCGCCAGCCAATGGTCGCTATGCGTCCCCATTTCGGTCGTTCAGCAGTTTGAACTCGGCTCCCGAAAGCCGACACTCGTTCATGGCGTCGTGAAGTGAAAATAGTCGCGTGCTGCTATTTCAGTTTTATGCAGCGCTGGGATGCGAAACACGGTTTAGTTTCAAACAGTGTCCATGATGACAAAGTCCGTGCCGGACCGACGATCAGGATGCAAAGACACGTCTGTGATGATCAGAACCATTCCCGGATGAAGACGTTTCTTCATCTCGAGCAGGAAGGCGTCGTCGGCACTGACGCGGTTAATAATGTTCTCTTCCTTGTTGTGCGGATAGGCTGGATCCTCGTGATGGCTGACGCCTTGCCACATCATGCCACGTGTCCCTTCGTGGGCCTGGTTTAGCACAAGCACATGCTCACCCAGGGTTTCTGGGCCATCGATGATCAGTTGCCCTTTCGCGAGTTCGTCGCCGTTTTCAAGCAGCAGGATCTGACGGTCTTGGGAAGAGGCAATTAACGTAGTGATCGGCTGCCCTCCTGCGTCCGGCCAATCAGAGGGGTGAGATTTTCCATTTAGGCTCGCCACGACTTCTTCAAATTCGTTTTCAGCATACCCGCTCAAGACCATGCCGGGATGTGTCAGCTCCCAGGGATCGGAATGAGAACCAGCAATAATCACCGGGGTACCGATGTGCGTGATCCCAAAAAGCCGGCGTGAAAACTCCAAGGGTAACCGTACACAGCCATGCGATGCCGGATAGCCGGGCAAGTTTCCGGCGTGAAGAGCAATACCGCTCCAGGTCAGCCGGTTCATGTTCGGCATGGGAGCATTGTTGTAGGTCGAGGACCTGTGATCCGCGTCCTTCTGAAGAATGCTGAACACACCGGTCGGTGTGCCGTGGCCGGGCTTTCCGGTCGAGCAAGTCGATACTGCTATCCTGATCCCGTTCCGATAGACATGTACGAGTTGCTGGGGCAAGGACACCACAATGGCAACAGGGCCTTCCGGCTCGCGCTCCGGTGTCCAGGTGAATTGTCCCGGGAGGAGTTCGGAAACCTCCTTGTAAACCAGCTGAGCGTTGCTTGAGAACGAAAACGCTGCAAGCCCCACACCTGTGCCGCACAGCAACAGTGTACGTCTCGAAATCTTCATGCGTCCCTCCCGTACTTCACGCCGCCCCGCGTCACTTATTGATATCAGGCTTCCGGTCTCCCGGGGCTGTTTCCTTATGAATATTCCGCAACAGCCAGAGACCGTAGAAGAAACCCGGCAGGACCATACCCAAGGGGAGCAGCACTTGGGCAAGCATGCCCGGAGGTGTTGCGACAGCTGCTTCGGCAAAGTCGGGAGACGGATGGACTTTCGCTCCAACAACAACCAAGAACGTCGCCCAGTCCCATAATGCGTGGAAGATGATGGCGGCCCAGAGCGAACCGGTCCGCAGCAGGATCGCGATCAGCAGCAGCCCGGAAGCGCCGGCGGTGATGGCCTGGAGAAACGCCGCACCAAAATCACCAGTACCAAATCCGTTGAGGATGTGGACGGAGCCGAAAGCGACAGTGGTCACAAGGATCGCCGACCAGATGCCAAGACGGCCGCGCAGGGCCCGGAACAAGATGCCGCGAAACATCGTTTCTTCTGAAAAGCCGACCAGAAGCGTGTTGATGCCAAGAAGGACCATGACGCTCGAGGATGGCAATCCTGACAATACGGCCAAGGCCAAAAGCAACAGAAGCAGGAAACCGGGAAACAAAAGCAGTTTAAGGGTGCCTGGATCCGGCGCACGGAAGCGGAGATCTGTCCAGTGTTGCCAAAGAACAACGGCGACCAACAAGAGACAGGCGAACAGGATCGGCCAGCTGATACCGGTCGTCACGAGGTCGTCGAGAGCGGTTTCAGGCGGATAGAACACCTTCGTGCCGAAAACGTTTATGATCGTCCAGGCAACCAGTGTCGCCAAAGAGACTGCTAAGCGGCTGCTTGACCCGGCCATGTGCTAGTCCAATTGCTTAAGCAAGGTTTTGACCGAGGCTTCCAGCTGAGGGTCTCGTCCCTTTGCGATCAGGTTCGGATCGTTGTGAACGAGAACGTCGGGAACGATCTCCGTGTTTTCGAACCATGTGCCGTCAAGCAACTGGAACCCCATTTCGGGAACCCTGTAGCGCATGCCGGTTTGCAGTTGGGGTACATCGCTCACCGCGGTTCCGGTTCCCGGTGTGCGGTCGCCGACAATCCGGCCGATACTCTTCTTCTGGTAGAGCTTGGGGAAGACGGAGGCATCGGAATAGCTTCCTGCATTTTGTAGAAGAATGCTTGGCTTGGTCCAGCGGCCCACTGGCAGACGCGTCACGATGTGGCCGTCCCGGGCGCGATTAAAGGCATCTGTGGAGCCCGTAAGCATGATGACCAGCTCATCATGCAGGTTGCCGCCGCCATTGTTGCGGATATCCACGACCACGGCCTCTGCATCTTGATGCAGGCCAAACAGGTCTCCGTAGGCGGTACGGTATGGATCGGTCTTCATCGCCGAAAGGTGAATATAACCCAGGCGTCCCTCGGAGAGCTCTGTGACGATGGCCCTGCGCTTTTCCACCCACCGTTGGTAGGCGAGAGTGATTTCCTGCGCGGTGCTGATAGGCGTAATGATTGTGTCAACCGGATCGCCACCGCCGGAAGGAATGACGCTCAGGCGAACTTCCTGTCCCGCCATGCGGTTGAGCAGTCGGTCAATCCCGATATCCGGCCCGATCTGTGTGTCGTTGACGGCAAGGATGACCGCACCGGGCAGCAAGGGGCTATCCTTGCGGTCCGCGGGACCGCCGGCAATGACGTCCGTGATCTTCATCCCCTTACCCGTGTGATCTGGGTCGTAATAGAGGCCAAGAACGCCTGTGGCATCGGCGAGAGGATCCGCTTCATGGTAGCTCGGGTTCTGGTGAGACGCATTCAGCTCTCCGTCCATCTCTCCGAGGAGCTCTGCCAAATCTTCCCAGTAGAAGATGTGAGGCGCGAAGCGCAGGTAATGATCGCGAACGCCGGCCCAATCGACCCCTTGCATGTCTTCGCGATAGAAGGTTTCGGCCGTTGCACGCCAGTTGGATCGGATAATGTAATCGACCTCGTCACGAACGCTGCGATTGATCTCGGCCTGATAGGCGATGGCCTGTGCCTGACCCGTGGCAACTTCATAGCGTGTGATTTTTCCGGGCGAGAGGACAAAGAGTGCCTTGCCCTCCGGATCACTCTCGGCGCCCAGCAACGAGGCTCCGGGAAGATTAAAGATTTGTCGCTCCGCTCCGCTTGTCAGGTCTATAGCGCTGGCTTGAACCATGCCGGTGTTTGTGACCGACACAGAGAGGAAGGACGTGTTCCCGGCGAGAAGCCGATACAGGATATAACTTCCGGAGCGCGGTGTCAGGCGGGTGACCCGCCTGCGGAAACCCTCTGGTTCAACGACGAGCTCGGCGTTTTCCGCTTCTGTTTGCTCTGCGGTTTCTTGGGTCAATGCTCGCGCCCGCTCGGCAGCGGTCGTCTGTGCCTTTTCCCAGGCATCGCGGTTCAGATACGCCGCGATAACGTCTACTTGCTCGGGCTTGCCTTCAGTCGAGCGAAGGCCATAGCGGTCAGATTGCCAGAGAACTGCCGTGCCGTCCTGACTGAAAGTTGGTTTTAGGTCGACGAAGCCATTCCGGCTGACATTGTGGCGAACAGAACCATCAGTCGAGACCAGTGCGATCTCGGAGGAGCTGAAGTAACCTGTCCGGATGAGCAGCCATTCACCGTCCGGGCTCCATTCGTAATTGAGATCGCCATCGGTATAGGAGTAGGTCTGGTCTCCAGGGAGGGCCTGAACGGATGTGCCGGCTTCAAGGTCATGAACTCTTAGCTCAGCGCGGTTTCGAAGATAGGCCAAGTGTGTTCCGTCAGGTGCGTATCGCGGTCTGAAGAGATCAGCATCCTCATCAATAAGGAGTTTTTCCTCCAGAGCGACCGGGGCGGAAAAGTCATCGCCACTGCCGTCAGGAATGACGGTCTCGTAGATATCCCAATCGCCGCTGCGTTCGCTTGCGTATGCCAGGCGCCGTCCGTCCGAGGAGAAGGCCAGATCCCGCTCTTGCGCGGTCGTGTCGGTGAGGCGCCGCGTCACCTTGCTATTCCATCCGGTCACGAAGACCTCGCCGCGGGCAATAAAGGCGATATGCTTGCCCCCTGGCGCGACCGCAACCTCGGAGACTTCGGCAGTGACCTGTCGGGTCGCGTTTGTGTTGATCAGGCTGCCCTGACCAAGCGTTACACCCAGCCGGACTGGCTCCGAGGCGTCAGGATCGAGGCGCCATAATCCACCATCCCAAGCATAGGCGAGCGTGCCGTCATTGGCGGAGGACAGAAAGCGGACAGGCCAACGAGCATGATGGGTCACCTGAACAGGGGCACCCGATGCCAGCTCCTGCTTCCAGACGTTGAAATTTCCACCCCTTTCGCTGAGCCAGTAAGCGGTTTTACCGTCGTTGTTCCAGCTTGGGTTTCGGTCCTCGCCTCTGTAATCGGTCAGTTGTTCATGAAGACCGCTGTCCGGATCATAGCGCCAGATGTCCCGTGTGGCGTCGGAGACGTGGTGCTTGCGCCACTGGTTCTCGACGATTGCAGGACTGTCCTCATAGAGCATCTGGCCGTGTGGACCATAGTCGATGTTGAAGGCAGTCGTCGGCAGCAGTGGTCTGGTTCGGCCGCCTGTCGCGGAGACGCGGTAGGGCCTCTCGTAGAGTCCCGCCAGACCATAGACCGCATTCGTGGCGTCAGCCTTCGGATCGCCCAGACGGGCGGACGTGAAGACCACATCCGTGCCGTCTGGTGTGAAGCTCATCGGAAGGTCGTTTGCCGAATGATAGGTCAGACGGGTAATCGCTCCGCCCGATGCGGGCATCACGAACACATCATTCTGACCATGCCGGTCCGCCGCGAAGGCGATCGATTGACCATCCGGGGACCACACCGGATGGGTTGCGTGCCACGGCCCACCGGTCAACGATCGGGCTGCGCCGCCGTCGCTGCTTACGGTCCAGATCTGACCCGCATAGGAAAACGCAATCTGCTGTCCATCCGGTGAAATCGCAGGATAGCGCAGCCATTCGACCTCTGGAGGCGCCGCATCGGCAGCGAAGGACGGAGCAAGGAAAAGCAAAAACGCAACAGTGAGCGGAACGGGCGATCCAGCGGGCATATTCAGTTTCTCCTGCTGCGGATTTCTTGTCTGGTGTCTGGCGACTAGCCAGCGACGTCGTTTCAGGCCCTGCACCGCCGATGCGACGGCGGTGCAAGCAGACTTGACAGTGTCTCGCAGCCCAGTGCGTACAGTTTCAGCACAAACAGGCTTTAGAACAGGACGTACCCACCTTGGCCGTCATTGAGCGTGAAGGACATGGTCAGACCGTTGCCAGACCGGTTTCTCGCCAGAACGGCGGTGCCGGCGGCACCGTTCGTGCAATGAACCGCCGCCGCTTCGCTCTTCACGGTTCCGGGAACATGCTTGATCAGGGCAGTACACAAGAGCGAGCCCTGCGTCGACTGGAAGGTAAGAGCGTAAGCTCCTTCCCTGTGCCCCGTGATCGTACCGCGCAGGGCGTCGCCGCCATAAAAGGTTCCGGTTCCGGACAGGTTCACGTTCTGCGAGGTCCGGTCCGGTCCGTGAGTCGCCGCCGGGGAGTTTTCCCGCATGTAGCTTTCAACAGCGCTGTGGGCGCGGTTGAGCTGCCCGCGTGCGCAGGAGGCCCCGGCGGTGATCCGCCGCCCGACAGGATTGAAAAGCACCGTGCATCCGCTTCGGAAGCGCACCTCAATCTCCCCGCTCCCGCGGACATGCAGTTCCGGAATGTCGTCCTGCGGCTGGGGGGCAGCGACCGGCGTTCCTGCCTCCCGGAGAAAGCGGCCGGATACCCAACCCGAGGTTCTTCCGTCGGGCGTTTCCACGTGACACCAGCGGCTGTTGCCGCTGCCCTGGCAACCGAGATTTCTAAACTTGAAACCGTTCGGAGCGGTGGCAACGATCGGGTTCCGGGCACCCGGGCCACTTCGCACATTCAGATGGTCGTTGGCCGCAACGCCCGTGACCTGCCAATAGTCAGGCCCCATTTGGGCGAGGGCATGAGGTGCATTTATGATTGCCAGAACTGGCAATAGGCAGACCAGGGCTAACGTCATTTTCAAACGTTTGGAAAAAAAAGAAAAAGGCTCTCCGGCGGTTTGCTTACTCAATATCAGGCCCTCCGTAACGAACAAATGCAATGTGGTGCGGTATCAGGAATATTAGATCATATGTATATTCACTTATAAATGTCACGGGGATGAATTTGTCTACTCTTGCGTGTTTCAGGATCGCATAGGCTGCGCGTTTTCCGGCCATGAGGATGTTACGAAGCCCGATCTATTCACCCAGCAGGCTAGTGGTTTGATGTCCACCGAGGAGTATTCCAGTTGAGGCAGGTATTTTGCGTTTCTGCTTTGTTTTTCGTCGTGTTTCCGTTGAGTGCCCTGGCTCAAGGAACAGCCACATATGACTGCACAAAGGCAGAGAACTCTGCGGAAAAACTCATTTGCAACGATCTGGAACTCGGCCTGCTTAATCAACGCCTAGCGAAGAGGTTCAGCGCGGCACTTGCAGTCGCCCGGTCGCAGGATGAGGAAGGCACAGAAGCTGAAAACTTTCTGCGCGCCACGCAAAGAGGCTGGATTTCGGGTCGCGATGAATGTTGGAAAGAGCCGGATCTCGAAGCCTGCGTGCACCAGTCCTATTTGCGCCGGGAAGCGGAGCTGGTTGCAAGATATCTGCTTCAAGAGCCTGTCAGTGTGCAAACCTATTTCTGCGAAGGATCTCGTGCAGATGAGTTCGTCGCCTATCTGTTCGACACGGAACTGACCGCAATCCGCCTTGAACGAGGGGATACGGTTGCCTCCGGTGCGTTACTGTCACACGACAAGCCCCAGGAATTCTATTTGGCGAATGCGGGGAACGTCTCTTTCACGGGGGACCAGGCTATCTTTTCGGACCCTTATGGCGCCGAAAAATCCTGTCAGCTAGCAAAGTGAAGAGCCAAGCCCGTGGAGATGACGATCTTTCGTATCTTGTCACTGATCTGTTGCCTTGCCTGCCTCGGGCTGGCTGGTTTGATTTCTGGAAGCCTGTATCTTGCCCCCGCGTCCAACACGATGACCATAGCCGTCTCGCTGACGGTCAGCTTGATCTTCGCGCTCGGGGCGGCGTGGTTGTTTGGGATCTACCGACATGTGGAACGGGCCGGGGCACTTCTTGACCTCTCAGTCGATTCGACAAGTGATCCCTTCCGACCATGGTTGACTTCGTTGCGCGCCTACCTGAGTTGGGCCTTCCTGGGTTTGAGCCTTTTTCTGGCGGCGCTTCTGGTAGGCGTCCTTGGCAGGATTGCAGGCGGGGATGCCGTTTTCGGTTAGGGCCGGATCCGGGTTCCGGAACCTGTTCAAGTCCAACAGCGGACGCAGGAATAGCAACAGACCGCCGCTCACTGAGAATTTTATCTTTTTGAAGAATTTGGCCTTGAGTCGGTGGGATCTTTTCTCACTGTGGCCCAGAACCGTCCATCAGCCTCTTGAGGCTTGAAGGCCAGAATGTCCGCTTCGTTCGGGCGGTAAGCCGAAACCCGCCAGTCCGCTCCCGGCCTCGGTCCGGTCGTTCCGACCGCAGCGAACGTCCGCTCCCCGCCCTCTATGAACCTTCTTGCGTAGCGCAACGAACGCCGGCTTGGCAAATCAGGTCGAAATCCTGCGAACGTCTGAAGTGGCAACCCCAAGCAGCCCTTCCCGCGTCCTATCGCCCCAGAAACCGGAACGGTTCTGCTTCCTGGAAGTGCGCGTTGGCCATGCCGGAGTAGATGTTGGTCTGGTTGGGGCCGAGGTCTAGTTTCATGACCTTGCCGGTTTCCGGTGAAAAGTCGGCCTGGTTGAAATCGATCCAGAAGATGTTCGGGGTCACCACGGATTCGAAGAAGTAGAGCTTGCGCTTCTGGTCGGCGACGGTGCGCCAGCGGGTGGAGGAGATATTCGGCTGGTCGGGCGTGGTGATGCCGAGCGGCACGGAGACATTGCGGATGACGCCGAAGACGCTGGCAATTGTCTCGACCGGGCTTTCGGTTCTCGGGATGGCGTCGACATAGAACGATGCGCGGGCAAAGCGGTCCGCCGCACGGTTGGTGCCCGGCAGCATGACGGTGCCGCCGATTTCCTTCCAGTACTGGTTCAGGGCCAACTGCTCTTCGAAGGTCGGCGAGTTGGTCATCACCTGGTAGGCGCGGCTGTGGTGGATCACCTGCTTGCCGTCGATATATTCCACGATGGCGCTGTCGCCGCTTGCATCCGACAGGGACAGGTGCAGGGTGGCGAGGCGTTCTTCGCCTGGAACATTGTCGCTGAAGAGCGTGAAGGGTTCGGCCTCCAGCGCGCGGACGGCCTCTTCAACGGTCGCGAAATTGTCGAGCACATATTGCGCCCAGGCGGCGATCGTCAGGCCGGGTTTGGAGCTGTCGTATTCTGGATACTCGGATTCCACCAGCCACAGCACATTGGCGACAAGCCCGGCTTCGTTCATGCCGTCGGTCGTTGAAATGTCGTAGCCGGAGGCAATGACGCTGCCGTATTTCGAGGTCCATTCCAGGGAGTTTTCACCGGCCTCGCCGTTGCGCTTCATGCCGCGCGGAAACAGCCAGAGGTTCGTGCCGACATCGGTTTTCCAGTCCATCGAGCGGGCGGTGATCACCTGCTCGCTGGCACCGAGATAGACCACCCGGGTGCAGGCATCCGCAAGGCGTGGCGCCAGCAGGCCAGACGAGGCGATGGCCAATGCGCAGGCTGCCGTTACCGTGGTCTTGCCGATCTTCATGCGCCGTCTCCTTGCGGTTTGCCGATGGGGTGCCGAGTCGCCCCCGGCACAACTGGTGATATAGGGACGGCCAGGTGTGACGCTGTCAAGACAGGCCGGCGATTGTGTGCCGGTTCGTCGGCAAACGAAATTGGCCCGCAGTGTTGCCACTGCGGGCCCCGGACACGGAACTTGGGCGAGTTGGGTGAAACCCGTCCGGTCAAAGCGTCCGGAACAGGTTGACCGTGAAAAAGGCAAGCCCGGCGGTGACCGCGATCGCACCAACCGCGATGACGGGTTCCATCGCCGTATGGCCAAGCGCATAGGCGGCCAGCGCCGCCATCATCACCGGCAGACCAAGCGCATGAAGCCAGAAGTGCAGGCGGGCAAACCTGTTGTCCGCCATGGCCGGGATTGCCGTGTAGAGGAGGCCGGTCAGGGCCAGGGTTGCCCAGCCGAGAAGGTTGGTGTGCACATGAACCGGCGAGAGCGCGTGGTCATGGCTTGCCGCCATGACGATGCCGAGCACCAGTCCGATCAGCATCCAGAGAGCGGCAAGCCGGAACAGCCAGGCGGCCAGGGTTGGGATGCGGGTGGTCAAGTCTTTCGTCCTTTCGAGGAAGGCTGCGCCTTTGGGCACAAGCGGGGTGATGAAACCGGTGCGGACCGGGGGTAGAGCGTGAGGGAGGAAGAAAGCCCGGGCAGGGCTTTCCTGAGGTGTCGATGCTGGGGAGGTGCCGTCAGACCTGCCAGGCGAGGCGCAACCGCTCGCGGATATCGCCGAGCCTTTCTGCCGGCTCGTTGGCGAAGACGAAACGCAGGTAGCGTCCGGCGATGTCCTCGCTGCCCCAGCCGGCCATCGGTGTTGCCGCGATCCGCCCCTTTTCGAACAGCAATCGGGAGGCTTCCACCGGGGAGTAGCCAAGCTCGGCGGTGTCGATCAGCAGCGACCAGCCGCCATCCGGGCGCACGACGGGCAGGTCCGACAGTGCCTGCAGGATGATGTCCCGGCGGGCTTTCCAGGTTGCCGTTGCAGCGGCGATGCCGTCGTCTTTCGCGGTGATGGCGGCCGCAGCGCCCGGCATAGCGATGCCAACCTGGCAGACGACGTTGGTGAGGCTGACAAGGCCGATGTCCGCCATGATCGGGGCGGGGCCGACCGTCCAGCCGACCCGCCAGCCGATCATCCGGTATTCCTTGGAAACGCAGCCCACCGTTATCGTGCGCTCCGCCATGCCATCCAGGCTGGCCGGGTGGAGCACTGCGCTGCCGGTGTAAAGAATCCGCTCCATGGCGGCGTCGTGCAGCAGGAAGGCGCCGGTGTGCATCACGACTTCCGCAATGGCGTTCCATTCCTCGGCCGTGTGGACGATGCCAGTCGGCATGGACGGGCTCATGGTCAAAACGGCCCGGGTTCTGTCGCTGGCTGCGCGGCGCAGTTCTTCCAGATCAAGACGCCAGCCGCCGTCGACCACCCTTAGCGGAACCAGCTTCGGAACGCCGCCGGCCAGGCGGATGCGGTTGAGCAGGCCCGCATAGGCGGGATCGGTGATGATGACCTCGTCGCCCGGCTCCAGAATTGCCAGCAGGGCATTGAGGATGCCGGACAGGCCGCCCGCCGAAATGACGCATTGGGTATTCCAGTCGTAAGGCTGGCCGGTGGTGGCCGATATCCGGCTGGTTGCGGCCCTGCGGATGTCATTCGTGCCCAGGAACGGCAGATAGCTGTTGGCGTCATCCCGGCCGATGGCAGCCAGCGTTGCTTCCAGCGCCTCCTCTGGCGGGCGAAGGTCCGTATCCAGGTTCTCCAGCCGAAGCATGTCGGAATTTCCGACGTCATCGGCGGCCTGTCCCATCTTGTCCACGCCAATTCCCGGAATGTCCTTCAATCGCGAGACGGTCATCTGCAATATCCTTTTTTGTATCCAAATTTAAAAACTGGATACATATTTGCTGGATTGCAGTCAAGTCGCTGATTGTCTACGAAGGCGGAAGGACCCAGCCGGACGGACAGATGACAGAGCGGACAAGCGCAAAAAGAACCGGAGATCAGGCCATTCGGGTGGCTGATGCCCTGCGGGAAAAGATCGTCTCGGGCGAGCTGAAACCGGGCGAGGCGCTGCGTCAGGAACGGCTGGCGGTATTGTTCGAGACCAGCCGGATGCCTGTTCGCGATGCGCTGCGCCTGCTGGAGGCCGAAGGACTGGTGCAGATGCCGCCGAACAAGGGCGCCATCGTTGCCCCGCTTGATCCGGAGGAATTCAGGGAAGTTTATGAAATGCGGGCGGCGCTGGAGACACTGGCCTTGCGCCTTGCCATTCCGGAGCTGACCAACAGCCAGATCGACCGGGCCGCAGCCATTCAGGACAAGGCCGAGGCGTCGGACCTGGAAAACTTCGGAGCCTTGAACAAGGCGTTTCATTTCGCGCTGTATGAACCCTGCGCAAGGCCGCGGCTGCTGGCACAGATTGCCGCGCTCAATGAGGCCGGCGACCGGTACTTGAGGCTTGCGGCGGCGCAGCTCGACTACACCCGGCGCTCTCATCAGGAACACCGGGACCTGCTTGAAGCCTGCCGCCGCCGGGACGGCGCGGAAGCCTGCGAACTCCTGAGGCGTCATATCGAGGCTGCCGGAGAGGCACTGGTCGAGCGCCTGTCTGCAAGACTGCCCGCGCCGTGAAGGTGATCAGATGCGGCAGGTTGCGTCTGTCTCCCGCTGGCGAGGAAATGAATGTCTCGAAAAATCTACCGGATTGAAGCGGCAGCTGAGGCCGATGCGGAAAGGCTTGCCGACATTCGCGTCGAGGCAATGCGGCCGAGCCTCGAAGCCGTCGGGCGGTTTGACCCTCTCCGGGCCAGGGACCGATTCCTGGGCAGCTTTGTTGCCACAGACACAAGGATCATCCTGGTGGAAGAAGACATTGCCGGCTTTTTTGTCGTGCGCAGGCGCGTCGACCATTTCTATCTCGACCATCTCTATGTCAGCCCGGCCTATCAGGGGCTTGGGCTTGGCCGAGATAGCGTCGAGGGCCTGAAGGCTGAGGCAGAAGCGATGGGACTGCCGATCCGGCTGATGGCCCTCAACGGTAGTCCCGCCAATGATTTTTACCTCGCTTGCGGGTTCCGGTTCGTCTCGCAGGACGCATTGGACACCGTCTACGTCTGGATGCCCGGCACTTGATCCCCGCCGGCCTGGCATCCGGACGTTGATGACAATCGGTCGGAGCCGCCGAAACGCTATTTTTTCAGGTCCACGACAACCTCTTCAAGCTCTCCCTGAAAATCGAATGGCGCCTGATAGTCGGTCGTGACCGCCGTTCCGGTGTCTGTTCCCACATCCTGGTTTTCCGACAGCGAGTATTTGAACGGAGTGGTCTGTGCGATCTGACCCGTGCCGACAGGGCTACCGTCGACGGAAAGGGTCAAGGTGCCGCTCTTGCCCATTTCCTCGCCGCCCTCATAGGTGAAGTCCATCTTCAGCTCGCGCTCGCCGGCCGGAACCGTGCCATCGCTTTCAACGGAATAGACGGCAACATCGATATAGTTGTGGGCCGCCTTCAGTTTGCCGTCCTTGAGATAAAACGCCCAGCCTCCGGTGTTCCCGCCCTGGGTGAAGATCATGCCGTTGGCGTTGTCCTCGATGTTGACGCGGGCGGTTACAGAAAAGGATTTGTTCTTCAGGTCTGGCGCCGAGGATTCCGGCAGTCCTGCAAGAACGCCCGCGTAGGTGAAGCTCGTACGATCGCCGGCAAGGTTCGGCTTGCCGGTTTCCTCCGCGCTGAAACGTTCAGCCCCGCGCCAGTCCAGCGGCAGAGCCTTGTTGGCGGAAGCTTCCGCCCACCAGAGGGCTTTCAGCTCTTCAAGCTTGTCCGGGTTGTCCGCAGCAATGTCTCGTGCCTGGCTGAAATCTTCATCGAGATTGTAAAGCTCCCATTTGGCCTTGAAGGGATCGAACGCGCCGCGCACAGGATCCCAGGGTTCAAACGCCAGGGAAGCGGCCCACCAGCCATCCTTGTAGATGCCCCGGTTCACGAACATCTCGAAATACTGGCTGGTTCGGACTTCTTCGGCCCCGGCATCGTCCAGCGTGCTCAGGAAGCTCTTGCCCTGGATGGGTGTCTGGGCTGTTCCGTTGACGCTGCGCGGCTCGGGAATGCTGGCCGCTTCAAGGATGGTCGGGGCAATGTCGATGACATGCAGGAACTGCGTCCGCGTTTCGCCTTGTCTGGAGAAGCGGGCAGGCCATTTCACGATCATCGGGTTGCGTACACCGCCCAGGTGGCTTGCTACCTGTTTCGTCCACTGGAAGGGCGCATCCACCGCCCAGGCCCAGCCGGCCGGGAAGTGGTTGAAATGAAGTTCCGTTCCGATCTCGTCCATCCGGCTCAGCATGTCGTCGGTGGTCATCAGATAGGCGTTGAAGAAGGCATTCTCGTTCAAGGTGCCGTCAAAGCCGCCTTCCGCGGACGCCCCGTTATCGCCGACGATGTAGATGATCATCGTGTTTTCGGCATCCGGCAAGGTGGCCACATAGTCGAGCACCCGTCCGACTTCCTGGTCGACCTGCTGGCCGTAGGCGGCAAAGACCTCCATCATACGCGTATAGAGCTTCTTCTGGTCGTCGTTCAGGCTGTCCCAGGCGGGCAGGCTGCCCGGGCGGGAGGTCAGCTCCGTGTTTTCGGGAATGATCCCCATGTCCTTCTGGCGCTGGAAGGTCTGCTCGCGATAGGCGTCCCAGCCCATGTCGAACTTGCCCTTGAATGTGTCGATCAGCTCCTTGGGAGCCTGGTGCGGGGCATGGGTAGCCGCCGGTGCCAGATAGGCGAACCAGGGTTTGCCTGGTTGAATGGCTTCCAGAGTCTTCAGCCAGTTGATCGTCTGGTCGGCGAGATCGGTGCTGAGGTAATAGTCGTCCCCTTCCGGCGTTCCGATCGGCGTCTGGTTCTCGAAAAGATAAGGACGGACCTGATTGGTGTCGCCAGCCATGAACCCGTAGAAATAGTCGAAGCCAAGGCCGTTCGGCCAACGGTCGAACGGGCCTGCCGCGCTTGTCTCGTAGATCGGCGTGTTGTGGTTCTTGCCGATCCAGGCTGTCGCATAACCGTTCTGGCGCAGGATCTCGGCAACCGAGGCGGTGTCTTTCGGAATGATGCCGGTATAGCCGTCATAGCCTGTGGCAAGTTCGGTGATGACACCGGTGCCGGCAACGTTGTGGTTTCGCCCGGTCAAAAGTGCTGCCCGGGTGGGGGAACAAAGCGCTGTTGTATGAAAGCGGGTGAAGGTCAGGCCTTCCTCGGCAAGCTTGTCCATCGCCGGTGACGGCACTCCGCCGCCAGTGGCGGAGAACTGCCCGAAACCGACATCATCCAGCAGGATCAGGAGCACGTTGGGAGCTCCTTCGGGAGCTGATACGGCCGCAGGAAACTCGGCCGGTGCTGCGTTCAGATAGGTCGTGCCCACATCACCGCGAAACTTCTGCTCCGCATAGGGAAGGGTAACCTGTCCATCCTCTGCTCCAATGGGGCCGTCGGCTGCCAGGGCGTCGCCGATTGCAAGACAACCTGCTGCCATCGCCGGAAGCATCAAGAAAGTTGAAAAAATGCCGGGTTTCTTCATCAGACCACTCCATGGGTTCAAGGCCGGTCAATGCAGTGAAATGGCGGGGTACGGACCGCTGCGTATAGGTTTCGCGACAACGGGCGCCCGCAAGGCAATAAGGAACGAAACGGAATGCAATTCCACTCTAGGAAGTATATCTGAAAACTGCACGCTTTTCAGGTGGAATTGGTAAATGCGCGCGACCCGGGCCGAGAGGCCGGCCGAATGGACCGGATATTGCCCGGCCCGGTGTTGTGATGTCAGTTCGTCGCCGGACTGCGCAGCTTGTCCGCTACGAATTCTCCGAATGCCTGCGTTGCAGCCGAGGGATTTGGCGACGCATAGGCCAGGGTGACACCGATGCCGGGAAGTGGCGGCAGGCCGGCCTTCACGATGTGGAGATCATGCGGCACCGCGGAGCGGGTCACCACACTGATGGCCTGGCCGGACCGGGCAATCGCCAGCAGGCCCGCGAGGCCATTGCTGGCAAAGGCGATGCGATAGGGCTTGCCTGCCTGGTCCATGGCGCTGCGGGCGGCGCGATGGTCCAATGTGTCCGGCGCCGAAAGTGCAAGCGGCACAACTTCCTTTTGCAGGATCTCCGGATCGGGACGATTGGCCACCCAGACAAAGCTTTCCGGCCTCAGGATGCGGGCGGACGCGTCTTCGCCGGGAACGGAAATCAGCGCAAGATCGATCCGCCTGCGCTGTAGCTGAAGGTGCAATTCCGTTGTCGGAGCACAGACCACCTCGATCTCGACATCGCCATGCCGCGCGCCAAACCCTTTCAGAAGATCGGGAAAGAAGGCGGTCAGATAGTCTTCCGGGCAGCCGAAGCTGATGAGGCCATGCAGGCCTGCCCCCGGCAGGGTGGCAAGTGCTTCGTCGTGGACGGCAAGAATGCGTTCCGCCTGGACCAGAAATCTGTCCCCTGCTGCCGTCAGTTCCACACCCCCGCGTGTGCGGCGCAGGATCTGCTGGCCGACAATCGCCTCCAGCCGGTTCATCTGCATGCTGACGGCGGATTGTGTCCGCCCGACCTGCCGCGCTGCGGTGCTGATCGAGCCGCTGCGGGCGACTTCCATGAAACTGCGCAGCAAGGCGATTTCCAGAACAGGCATGAGATATCAATCCAATTGAATATCATAATCTAAATTATGAATTTTATTGAATGCAAGGCTTCTCCTAAACTTGCTGCAGTCAATTCAGCCGGCCGGATCAGGAGACGCATCATGGCATTGGAAAACGCCAGCAACAGCACGGATACCGGGTTCTGGTCCGACGTATCGGATCACGTCCTGCGGTATGGCCCTGTGTTCGAACAACGTGTCATCGAACGTGCCGAAGGCAGTTATGTCTACGACAGCTCAGGCGCACCAATCCTCGATTTCACGTCCGGTCAGATGAGTTCCATCCTGGGGCATTCCCATCCGGATATCGTGCGCACCGTGCGCGAGCAGATCGGCCAGCTCGACCACCTGTTCAGCGGAATGCTGTCCCGCCCGGTCGTCGACTTGTCGAAGCGCCTCGGATCTCTCGTGCCCGGTCTGGAAAAGGTGCTGCTCCTGTCCACCGGGGCGGAATCCAACGAGGCCGCCATCCGTCTGGCAAAGCTGGTTACCGGCAAGCACGAGATCGTGGCCTTTACCAAGAGCTGGCACGGCATGACCGGTGCAGCCGCTTCCGCCACCTACAGTCACAACCGGCGGGGCTACGGGCCGGTCAATCCGGGGTCGTTTGCAATTCCCGCCCCCAATGCCTACCGGCCGCGGTTTACCGATGCGAACGGCAATCTGGACTGGAAGACCGAGCTGGACGATGCCTTCGCGCTGGTCGACAGCCAGTCCACCGGCAATCTTGCAGCCTTCATTGCAGAGCCGATCCTGTCGTCAGGCGGCATCATCGAATTGCCGGAGGGCTATCTCGCGGCACTGCGCCAGAAGTGCGACGAGCGCGGGATGCTGCTGATCCTGGACGAGGCCCAGACCGGTATCGGCCGGACGGGGCATATGTTTGCCTTCCAGCGCGACGGGGTGACACCGGACATCCTGACCTTGTCCAAGACCTTGGGGGCCGGATTGCCGCTTTCCGCCGTGCTGACGAGCCGTGCCATCGAGGAAGAAGCCCACCGGAAAGGGTTCGTGTTCCTGACCACCCACGTGTCCGATCCTCTGCCCGCTGCTGTCGGACTGGCGGTGATGGATGTGGTGGAACGGGATGGATTGATCGGCCGTGCGGTGTCGGCAGGCCAGCGCCTGCAAGCCGGACTGGAAGGCTTGAAGCAGCGTTTTGAGAGTGTTGGCGATGTGCGCGGCCGTGGGCTGCTGCTCGGGCTGGAGATCGTGACCGACAGGGCCAGCCGCCAGCCGGATCTCGCGATGGCAGACCGGATCGGCGCCGAGGCAATGGCACGCGGGCTTAGCATGAACATCGTCAAACTGCCAGCCATGGGCGCGGTCTTCCGCATCGCCCCGCCATTGACGATCTCGGATGACGAGATCGATCAGGGGCTGGACATCATGGCGTCGGCGATTGAAGCGGCTCGGGCCTGAGATGGCCCCTTAGGGTATTATGTGGCGATGCAGGGGAGCGTCAGCGCTCCTCCGCGGTCTGTCTTCTGCCGGTGAAATCGCTGCGCGGGATCCGCTCAATAAAGCGTTTGCCGATAGGTCTCCTCCAGCGCAGCATCCAGCTTCTGCATTTCCTTTTCATCCGGCGCGCCGGTCGTCTGGTCCAGAATGATCTTGGAAAGCGACGGCATTTCGCTGCGGTCCTGCTGGTGTTCGGGATCCCAGAAGTGTGAGCGCCGGAACGCCTTGGCGCAATGCAGGAAGACTTCGCTCACCTTCACGACAATGGCGAGCTTGGGCGCACGGTCCTTCACGCTCATGGTTTGAAGAAGATCCGGATCGGTTACAAGCGTTGCCCTGCCGTTGACGCGCAAGGTCTCGTCAAACCCGGGAACCAGGAACAGAAGCCCGACATTCGGGTTGGCGACAATATTGGCCAGACTGTCGAGGCGGTTGTTTCCCGGACGGTCCGGAATGGCAAGCGTTTGCGGGTCGAGAACCTTGACGAAGCCGACCGGATCGCCACGCGGGCTGACATCCGCCTTGCCGTCCTTGTTCTGCGTGCCGAGGCACAGAAACGGCGAGCGAGCAATGAAGTCCCGAGCATGCTTGTCCAGCGCGCTCAGGCACTTTTTTGCTGCCAGCGGCGATAGCTCGGAATAGTGGCTCCGGAGCGTTTCCTCGTCCGAAATGACGAACTCCAGTTTGATCTTGTAGGCTTCCATCACGCTATCCCTCGATCTTGATCCCTGTGTGACCCAGCACTGCCGGTCTTGGCCCGGCGGCTGATCCTGCGTTCGACTTGCCGAACACTGGGCCAATCTGCGTGGAAGGTAGCATAAACTGAGGTGCGTACATCAGGAATTGATGGGCCACTCGTCGTAAGGTGGCAAGGGGCGGGTTGGGCATTTGATGCCCAACCCGTTTTTGCCGTCTGACCCGAGCGATGAAGCGTTTGCAGGGGCTGGTGCTAGTCCAGTCTGACCGCTTCGATCCTGCCTTCCAGCATATGCGGCAGGTAAAGGACGTCATTGTGGGCGGAAATATCGGCAAGGCCGGCGGGTTCGCTCATGATCTCGTTCGATATACCGTCAGCATCAATCTCGAAGAGCTTGCCGTTGATCCAGTCGTTGAGGACGAGCTTGCCGTTCAGCCGTGCGATGCCATCGATGTTGCCGATGTCCCGCGCCACGACGCTGATAGCCTTGGTGGCAGGATCAATGGCAAGCAGGCTGCCGGGTGCTTCAGTGGTGAAATCGTTCTTGAGGCCCTTGCCCCAGGCGCCGACAAGCAGGCGGCCGTTGTCCCAGTAAAGGCCATTGGGGTGATTGAGCTCAGGGCTTTCCAGCCATTTTTCAAAAGTGCCATCTGCGTAGCGCCAGATGGTGTTCGTCATCATGTCTGAAACGAAGATTTCGTCGCCGCTGGTGGTCACATCATTCAGGAAGACCGAGCCTTCTGCAGGCAATGACTGCAGCAATTTGCCGGTCTGGGCGTCGACAACCCGCAAACTGGTGAGATCGGCCGCGAAGACCTTGCCGTTCATCAGCGCCAGTCCCTTGGGAGCGTCCATTCCGGTTGCCCATTTGGCGTCGATGATTTTCCCGTCCGTGGACAGAAGCGCCAGATGGCCGTTGCCGTCGACCGCATTCGGCGCGCCTTCCATGACACTGACGATGAGCCGGTTGCCGGCAGCGTCAAAGGCCACGGATTCAGGCATGTCGAAGCCGTCCGTTGACCAGAGTGAACCGGCTGATGAGGGGAGCGTTGAAAGGCCGAGCAGCAGCGCGGCGGCCAGGGGTTTGAAGGTCTGCATGGGAAGTCCTTTCGCAAAGTTGAACTGGACCTCTCCTGCAGAAGGCGAACTTTTCTTGCAATTGATGATGTTCTGGTATCAAAAAACGATACTCAAACTGTCGAATTCGGGATCAGGAATATGCGCGGTGATACCTTCAAGATCTTGCAGGGCGTGCTGAAGGCTCGTGGCATGACCTATGCGGATCTCGCAAGCCGGATGGAAATATCGGAGCCAACGGTCAAGCGGATCTTCGCCGGGCACGATTGCAAGCTAAGCCGGTTGCTGGAGATCTGCGAAATTCTGGAGGTGCCGCTGGCGGACGTATTGCATCGGGCAGAGCGGAATTCGGAAGAGGCAAGCGTCCTGCCGGTGGCAACGGAAGCACGGCTCGCTGCGGATCCGTCGCTGTTCTATCTCTTCATCCTGCTGCGTGAGCCGATCCCGCAACAGGAAATCGAGCGCCGTTTTGATCTCTCGGGAGAGGACATGTTCCGACTGGGCCGGGTGCTGGAGGCGCTGGGGCTGGCCGAAGTGCATCCAGGCAACCGCATCAAGATCACACGCAAGGAGCCCTTCAGGTTCCGTCCGGACGGGCCGTTGATCCCGCTGCTGAAAGAAATCAACATGCGCTTTCTGGGGCAGGTGATTGCCAATCCGGGTGGAAATCAGTCCCTGTTCTTCACGCTCTCCCGCCGCATGCTGCCGGACACGGGGGCGTTCATCCTGCGTGAGATCGAAACCCTGAAGGAGACCATCGCCGAGCTGGCCCGTCAGGACCAGCTGGTCTCGCGCGAGGAAGACCTGACCACCTTCAAGCTGACCGGAGCCTTCGCCCCCGTTTCCTTTCCGGACATTCTGACGATCGAACCGGGCCGGTGATAAGCGTCAGGTCCAGAATTTCGGTGTTTCCCGGGTTGCTTCCCAATATCCCTTGGCGTGCTGCCACATGGCCTGGCATTGGGCCTCGTGCCAGCCGATGACAAAACCGATGGCCTGGTTGGTTGCCAGGGTATTTGCCCCGCTGACCTTGCATTTCACCGGCAGTTGTTCGGCCATGGCGACATCATTGAGATAGCCGAAGATATCCTGCAGCTTCTTCATCCGCTTCAGGAAGGGCTTCACGGTGTCTTTCGGATAGAGGCAGCCGAAAAATTCGATGCCGTAGCGCATCTTCTTCATCGCCTTGCGCATTTCGTGGCGTTCGGGAACGGTAAGTTCTTCCAGTCGCTTGCCGTATTTCAGAACCTTCTTCCACTGCTTGGCAAGAGCTTCGCCGGCGTGAGTCTCGACAGGTTGGGCCAGAAGCTGCGTCTGGCCGAAGTTTTCCGGGTCCAGCCAGCCGCGCCCTTCCGTGTAGGCTGCAAGGTCGAGCAGGAAACCGTTGACCTCTTCCGATTTCAGGTGATCCGTCAGCGTGGTGCGGGTGCTTTCGTCCCGGAGGGCGTTGAGATTTTCCAGAAGAGCGTCAAAGGACAGGGTTCCGGGCGCCCTGTCGACCAGGGGCATAACGATCTCATCGACCAGGACGTCGAGGTCCCGCAGGGAACCGGCTTCGGTGGCAATGACCTTCGCGGTCCTGTCGAGCGGTGCCATGGTCGCCGGGTTCAGGATTGGCCGGAACAGGCGAAATGCACTGCGCAGGCGGCGCAGGCCCACCCGTAGCTGATGCGGGCCTTCCGGATCGTCCGACGACAGGACTGCAAGCCGGTTTTCGGAAATCTGGGTCAGGCAAGAACGCAGCACGTCGCGAAAGGCGTGCTCGGTGGTGATGCCGCTGTCGAAGGAAACATTCTCGGCAAAATAGGGTGCCTGTTCCGCAGGCGCGGTACCCTCGGCAAAACGGTACCCGCGCTCGGCCTTGCTATAGGGCGAAAAGCGGAAGGGGATGTCTTTCAAAAGAGCCTTGGCGGCCTCGAAAAGGGCAAGGCTGGGACCGGACTTCAGTTCCATTTCGAGTTCTGTCAGCGGCTGGCTGCCGCTGCCGGCCAGAATATTGCCGCTGTCGAAGGCAAGTTCGATGAAGGTGCCGTCACTGTCCCGGGTCAGATTGCGCACGGTGCGTTTCATCACCGTTTCAAAGCACTCCGACAGGGGGGCATCGCCGATGATTTCCAGAAGACGGTCGTGGACGGCGGGGTCTTCGATGACGGAAAAGTCGAGCGCACGGCCCTTGACCGGATGTTCGGCTTCCACAGGCGAGGACAGGCCGCCCATGACGCCCGTGCCGAGCTTGACGGTCTGAACCCAGCTGTTGCCGGACTTGCGCACGCGAAGGGAAATCCTGGCCTTGCGAAGCGCCTGGTCCGGCGTGTCGAAATAGATCGACTGCAACGTCTTGTTCACGGCGCGGCTGGCAGTGAATCCGTCTATGGAACCGGCACGTTTCAAAGCGTCCTGTGCCGTCGTTTCCAGCTCGAGCTTAAGCTCGATTTCACGTCCTGATTTGCTCATGCTGAATTTCTAGCCAAGCCATTTCTGCTTGTCCAGAAAAAGCGCACAATTTGCGCCTTTGTTTGCAGGCTAACAAATTCGCCCGCCGAACGGCGCAGGGCGCCTTTCTTTCAAGACCTCATTCGGCAACGCGAGCCCGATATTTTAGCCGAAAAGTTTCTTCCCGACGCCTTTCAATCTCTCAAGGATGCGGGACTGATAATGCAGATACCAGGGAACCGGCTTCTGATTGAACGCAAGCTTGCGGATGTAGGTCGGCACTTCCCAAACGGCGGAGGTGCCTGCCGGGAAGAACAGGGTCACGCCGGGCTTGCCTTCATAGACATGGCCGGCCTCGTCGGTGATCCGGACTCCGCCTTCCAGAAACATGACCGACTCATCCCAGCCGTAGTGCCAGCGGAACTTGCCGGCAGTGCACGACCAGTGGCAGGCATCGCCCCAGCCGAACTTGTGTCTGGCCAGCACGGCGCACATGGCTTTCGGGTCGCCTTCAAGCACCCATTCGGGTCGGATCGGCGCTGGCATCAACTGTGATTTGTCAACGAAGGACTGTGTGAAGGCCTGCCCGTGCCGAGCGGCTTCGTTCACAGCAGAAGTTTTCGTGCGTTTCGCCTCTTGAAGGCCGCCAGCCAGTGTCATCCGTTTCTCCCAAACTTGTCTGACTGTCCACTTGCGCGAGCAGCAGTTGCAAACAGCTTAAATATGCGCCGGATTTCACCCTCTGAGGCTGTGTGGCAGGCGAAATCGCAGCTCAGGGTTAAGGGGGCGTAAAGGGAGAAGCTCAAATTCGATCAAATACGGCGCCCGGCGTACTTGCTGGCGGAAAGCCGCGGCGCGCTGGAACCGCTTGCATCGGACAAGGCCCCATGATAGGCACCCAATCCGATACCGGATTGCCCCCCTGGCGGAACTGGTAGACGCGCCGGATTCAAAATCCGGTTCCTTCGGGAGTGCCGGTTCGATTCCGGCGGGGGGCACCATCTCCAGCGGTTTGAATTGCTGCAGGAATGCGCCGGAGTGGTTCGAGGCTTGCCTCCCACCCGCACAGGTAACCAGCTACTTCAACGTCACCGTGTCGAAGGCCAGGGAAGCGCTGGTCTGGTAGATGTCTTCCACTTTCTTGATGCGGCCCTGACGCGGGTGGCCGATTGCAATGCCGACGATGCCTCTCTGGCTGTCGGGCTTTGCCAGCGCGACCAGCCGCACGAGGAGCTGGTCGCCTTCCTTGTTGATGAAGTTGCCGACGATTTCGGATGCAGGCAGATCACCCAGTGTGATCTGGCGGCGGATATTCAGGCGTGTATCGTCTGTGGTGCCGAGCTGTTTCAAGAGCTCGATGGCAATATAGTCGCCCACCTCGAGGCGCTTTTGCGGATCATCGGTCTTCATGGTGTAGGTGACGACCTGCAGGGACGAATAGATGCGCTTGGTTTCGTCGTCGGTGGTGAAGTAGATCTTGATCGGACCGCCGCCGGCCGGTTTCGCCTGGGCCAGAATTTGCTGTGCCTCGCGCCGGGGTGCGGCAAGACTGAAAGGGACGGGAACCTCCACATCGTGTTTTGCGCCGAACGCCGCATCCACCGTGTAGATCGTCGACAGGGTTACGCCCTGGGCTTCAAAAGGCGTCAGCTTGACCGATCCTTCCAGCTCGACCTGCTGGGCAACTGCCGCAGCTGGCGCGCTCATCGCGAGAACCAGTGCCAGTCTGGCGATGCTTGAGGCCGTTCCGTTCATGTCCCCCTCCCAACGTCGTGCGAAACCTGGCGAGGCGTCAATGCTAACAGATACGGGCGAAAAGTCTGCCTAGTGTCTTGATGCGCGTTTTTGAAGTGGCTTCACATCAGGCTGGGATCGTTTGTGCCGGTGGCTACGCGACAACGTGCTGCTGGCGGTGCGCATTTCCCTAGGTGACTTTTTGCAGCGCAGCGGCTAAGGGAAGCGCCATGATCAGACGCCTCTACGACTGGACCTTGTCCCTTGCCGCCGGACCGCGTGCGCCTGCCGCACTCGGCACCGTATCCTTTGTCGAAAGCTCGGTGTTTCCGATCCCGCCGGACATCCTGCTGATCCCAATGGTGATCGCCCGGCGCGAGAAAGCCTGGTGGTACGCGCTGCTGTGCACGCTGACGTCGGTCGCCGGTGGTATCCTGGGATATCTGATCGGCCTCTTCCTGTTCGAACAGGTGGCGGTGCCGATCCTGACTTTCTACGGCAAGATGGGGTTCGTCGACGAGTTCAAAGACATCTATCATCAGTACGGCTGGTGGTTCGTCTTTATCGCCGGGCTGACGCCGTTTCCCTACAAGGTGATCACCATTGCCTCCGGTGCGCTGGGGCTCAGCCTGCCGGTGTTCATTGCCGCGAGTATTGTTTCTCGGGGGATCCGGTTCTTTGTCGTCGCCGGATTGCTCTATCTGTTCGGCCCGCCGATCCGCGATTTCATCGAAAAGCGGCTTGGTCTCATGTTCACCATATTTGTGGTGCTGCTGGTCGGCGGATTTGTTGTGCTTAGGTATATCTGACAATAAGAGGGTGAGATGACAGCCGACCGGATTTCGCGCAATCTGACGGGGCTCTTGCTGGTGGGCGGCCTGGCGGCAATCGCGACCGCCTGGGGCTTTCAGCTGATTGGCGGCTATGTGCCCTGCAAGTTGTGCCTCGAGCAGCGCATTCCCTATTACGTCGGCCTTCCCCTGGCCTTGCTAGCGCTTTTCCTGATGCAGGCCAGGCGGACCGGGTTGGCGTTGGCTCTGCTTCTGGTCGTTGCGGCTGTGTTTGCCTATGGTTCCGGACTCGGTATCTATCAGTCCGGTGCCGAGTGGCAGTTCTGGGACGGCCCGAGCGATTGCGGAGGCGGCACCTCGACACCAACGTCTGCCGCCAACATGCTGCAGGCGTTGAAATCGACGCGCGTCGTCAGCTGCACCGAGGCTAGCTGGCGCATGTTCGGCCTGTCCTTTGCCGGCTGGAACGCGGTTGCATCCGGCGGGCTTGCCCTTCTGGCGCTTTTGGCCGCTTTCGGGTTGAAACGCCGTGGCAACACGGCCAGTGTAGGTGCATGAGCGAGAACAAGCACCCGAAGGAAAAACTGCGCGATGAAGCGCTCCGCACACTCGACCGGGTGAATGCGGAGAGTGAGACCGTTGCCGGTTCTACCTTCGTCCGCATGGCCGACCGGGCAAAGGATCACCTGAGCGCCGCCGACAAGGACGAAGACGACCGGATCGAGGTTTGGGGCAGCCGGATCGGCCGAGGTCTCGGGCTTGTGTTCGCAATCGGACTGGCGATTTATCTACTGGTCACCTACGTACTGCCCAACACCTGAATGAACCGATCCGTCAAAGGAACCGATATGGCATCCGTCCGGCCGGTCAGCCACAGCAGCTGGACCGAACGCAAAGCACCTGACCTGGAAGACTTCGAGGCGATGGCGAGCGAGATCCTCTCCGGGCTTCCGGATGATCTTCTGCTGCGCTGTGGTCACCTGCAGATCAGCCTTGCGGACTATGCGCCCGACGACGTTCTGGATGAACTTCGCATCGAGGATCCGCACGACCTTCTGGGCCTGTTCGAAGGCCAGGGGCTGAGCGAAGGCGAAGAGACCGTGATGACCGGGCAGATGCCCAACCGCATCTGGCTCTTCCGCCGGCCGATCCTCGACTACTGGGCCGCGATGGACGAGACGCTGGGCGATGTGGTTGCGCATGTGCTGATCCACGAGATCGGGCATCATTTCGGCCTGTCCGACCAGGATATGGAGCGCATCGAGGCGGCAGCGGAACGCTAATTCTGACCCTTGCAACGAAAAAGGCCTCCCGCGTCTTGCGACACTCGGGAGGCCTTTTTGTTTTCGTCCGTTTGGAAGCGCTTATTCAGCGGCTTCCTTCTGGGCGCGTGCGATCGATTCAACGATCAGCCGCTTTGCGGATTCGACACCTTCAACACCGGTGATCTTCACCCACTTGCCCGGCTCCAGATCCTTGTAGTGTTCAAAGAAATGCTTCACCTGGGCAACGGTGATTTCCGGAAGGTCGGTCACGTCGTTGATGTTGTCGTAGCGCTTGCTGAGCTTGCGGGACGGAACCGCGAGGATCTTTTCGTCCTGGCCGGATTCGTCTTCCATCAGCAGTACGCCGATCGGACGGCAGCTCATGATGGCGCCCGGAACGATCGGGCGCTGATTGACCACGATCACGTCGATCGGGTCGCCATCGCCGCACAGGGTGTGGGGAACGAAGCCGTAGTTGCCCGGGTACCGCATCGGAGTGTACAGGAAGCGGTCGACGTACATCGCACCGGCTTCTTTATCCATCTCGTATTTGATCGGCTCGCCGCCAACGGAGACCTCGATAATGACGTTGATGTCTTCCGGCGGATTCTTGCCAATCGGCACAGCGTCGATACGCATTTAGGAAACTCCTGTTATTCGTTGCTGCGTCTATCGCAATCCCGCCGAAGAAGTTCAAGTCCTTTATTTTTGCATTGCACCTAATTGATTAACATGCGTCTATTCGCGCGGCAGGCTCTGGAGGAGATAGATTTATGAAACGGCTTACTGTTTCCCTTTTGATGCTCGGCGGATTGCTTGTGTCTCTGCAGGCTGCAGGGGCGGCGTCGGTCGACAGCGCCTATACCAAGATCCTGCTGGACAGCTGCCCGCTGATCGAGGCCGGGGACGAGGAAGAAGGCACCTTCGGCGGTGCCTGGCAGTGCCCCGGCTACAAGGGAGAGGGTGTCTATGTTGCCGAGGGCGACCTGCGCATGTTCGTCTCCTTCGGTCCCGACGCCGCCAACGAGCCTGCGGCAGGCCAGACCCTGCCCAATTTCAACACGGTCAACGAAACGCTGGAATGGCGCCTCAGGGGCGGTGTTCCGTTTGCGACCATCCTGCGCTGGTTTCCGAGCCTCGATGAGGGGGCCAAGACCGGCAGCGTGCTGATCGTGACCCAATTGCAGCCCGGCGGCGGTACCTGTCAGATTGCCCGGATCGATGCCCAGGCCAACAAGAACGCCAACGATTTGGCGCGCCAGGCCGCTGATACCATGGCCGGTTCTTTCGATTGCACGCAGCCGCCGCAGATCATCGGTAATCCCGGAATTCTCTACTAGGCAAGTGCCCTGTGGCTCAGGTGCTGATTTGCGGCCAGGCGTAGATGCTGAGCTCCAGCCTGCGGCCGCCGATCCTGTACCAGGACTTTGCCGCAAGCTTGCCACCGACTGCCTTGTAGAAAGCGCGCGCGGGCTCGTTGGCGCTCAGGACCTGCACCGCGACACCGGGCATGCTCTTCGCCGACAGCGTTTCCCGCACATTCTGGAAAAGGGCCCGGCCGAACCCGAGGCCCTGATATTCCGGCTTCAGGTAAAGCTCGTAGATTTCGCCATCCATGCCGGTATCCCGCAGTCGGCACGGCCCATAGGTCGCGTAACCGGCGGGAATTTCGGCGATGCTGAGGATCTTGATGTCGACGCCCCTCGCAAGGGCACCGCGCCACCAGCTGCTGCCTCGGCGCGAAATCATCTTCTGAAGATCGACACCGTGCAAGACGCCGCGATAGGCGCCCAGCCAGGCTTCGCTATGGATGCCGGCGAGTGCCTCACAATCGGCGGTCCGGGCCGCGCGCAGATCTATCAGGTCGGTTGTCATGCTTTTAGAAAGATACAACAAGCAATCCGACGGAAAAGAGGCAATCGCGTCGTAGAAACGCCAATTATGCCGATTTCATTGCCTTCGGCATCCGGGAGTTGATCGGCCGGAGGGGCAACACGGTAATAGTGCCGAGACCCCTCCGGTCGAACCTTGTCAAAAGGCCTCAGGCGTTGGCGCCCTGCCGCAGCCGGGCGAGAATTTCCTCGGCCAGATCCTGCCGCACCTTGCCAAGCGATTTCAGCTCGTTGGCCACCAGGTCGATTTCCTCGCCGGTCGCGCCCACCATCAGGGCAACGTTCTGGGCGTGCAGGGCCATGTGGCCTTTCTGGATGCCGGTGGTGGCAAGCGCGCGCAATGCGCCGAAATTCTGCGCCAGGCCGACGGCAACGATGATCCGGGCCAGTTCGTCTGCCGTGGTCACGCCGAGAATTTTCAGGTTGGCCTGCGCGGTGGGGTGGATCTTGGTTGCGCCACCGACCAGTCCGACAGCCATCGGCAGTTCCAGGATGCCGACAAGATTGCCGTCGCCGTCCTTTTCCCAGCGGGACATCGAGCGGTAGCGGCCGTCTTTCGACGCGAAGGCATGGGCACCTGCCTCCACGGCTCTGGTATCGTTGCCGGTTGCCAGAACCACCGCGCTGATGCCGTTCATGATGCCCTTGTTATGGGTGGCTGCCCGATAAGGGTCGGCATCGGCAAAGTGATAGGCCGACAGCATGTTGTCCCGAACCTTTTCGCCTCCGATTTCCTCCAGTGGCCAGACAGCCCGCACGCGTGCCACGCGGCGGTCGGCGAGGTTGGTCAGGATCCGCAGGAGACTGCGGGCGCCGGTCCATTCCTCCAGCTTGGGTGCAAGGGCCTCGGCCATGCTGTTGACGGCGTTGGCGCCCATCGCGTCGCGCGTGTCGACGATGATGTGAACGATGGTCATCGGTCCTTCGGCAGTGTCGATGACCCTTATGTCGAGGTCACGGAAACCGCCGCCGAGCTTCACCAGAAGCGGATCGATCTCTTCGCAGATGGTGCGGATGTCGTCGATGCGTTCAAAAACCTGCAGGCGGACGTTTTCAGGGTCGCTGGCGCCCAGAAGCTGGATCTGGGCTGCCATCAGCGGGCCGCTTGTGGAGGTCTTGAAGCCACCGGTCGGCCGGCAGCGCTTGGCCGAGTTGCACACGGCGGCGATGACGGAGGATTCCTCGCTGGCCATCGGCACCAGAACGTCCCGTCCGTCCACGGTCATGTTGGTCGCGATGCCGACAGGAATGGACATGGAAGAAATGGCGTTTTCGACAAGGCGGTCGGCCAGTTCGATGTTTCCGGATGCCGCTTCCACAAGGTCGGAGACGGACTTGTTGTCGAGATTCGCCTGGCGCTGGACCGCCTGGAGCCGGCCGGCCGGGTCCAGCTTGTGAAAACCTTCAATACGGGACGAAGTGACGTCACTCATCGGGGGAAACCTGTCTGTCAATTGATCATGGATTGCGGCAGCCACAACACCAGCTCCGGAAACAGGGCGCAGATGAAGATACCGATGGCTTGCAGCAGGATGAAGGGAACGATGGCACGGTAGACCGTGCCCATGCCGATGCCGGCGGGCAGGACGCCCTTCATGTAGAAGAGCGTGTAGCCGAAGGGCGGGGAGATGTAGGCCATCTGCGCCGAAACGAGGAACAGGATGCCGAACCAGAGCCGGTCGAACTCGAGGAAGTCGATCACCGGCAGGAAAACTGGCACGCACAAGAGGATGATGCCCATTTCGTCCAGGAACATGCCGAGGAAGAACAGAATGCCCAGCATGATGGCGAGAACGATCCAGCGGTTGGCATCGAGATCCTGAATGAAGGACAGGAGGAAGTCCGCGCCGCCGGTGCCGGTGAAGATCGCGACGAAGGCCCGCGCACCGATGGTGATCCAGAGGATCATGGCCGTCACCTTGACCACGTCGAGGGCAACGCCGGATATGAGCTCCCAACCGAACCGGCGCTCGATGAGCGAAGACAGGAACGCCAGGAAGACGCCGACGGCGGCTGCTTCCGTGGGTGTTGCGATACCCATGTAGATCGTGCCCAGGACGCCGACGATGATCAGCAGCGGCAGGATGAGGGATTTCAGCGAGGCAATGCGCTCTTCCCAGCTGGCCGGGGCGTCGTTGTCCGGACGCGGGGCGATGGACGGGTTGAGCGCGGACCGCAGAACGATATAGCCGATATAGAGCGAGGCGAGCAGCAGGCCCGGCACCACGCCGGCGATGAACATCTGGCCGATAGAGGCCTGTGCGGTCACGGCATAGACGATGGTGATCACCGAGGGCGGGATCAGGATGCCGAGCGTTCCGCCGGCGCAGATCGTCCCGATCGCGAGCTCCGGACTATATTTGCGCTTCAGCATGGAGGGCAGGGCCAGCATGCCCATGGCGGCAACCGCGGCACCGACGATGCCCGTCATGGCGGCGATGATCGTGCAGATGGCGATGGTGCCCACCGCAAGGCCACCCGGTAACCGCCGCGACCAGAGCTCCATGGCCCGGTAAAGGCTTTCGATGACGCCGGAACGCTGAAGGATACTGGCCATCATCACATAAAGCGGGATCGCGAGGAGCGATTCCGACGTCATGGTGGAGTAGAGGTTGAGGACGGTAACGGAGAGGGCGGCGGGGCCCCACAGCGTTAGCGTGAAAACGAGCGCAAGTGCGCCAAGCGTGAAGGCAAGCGGCAGGCCGGTGAGCAGCAGACCCACCAGGCTGGCGAACATGATGGCAAGAACGAATTCGGAGCTCATGCGCTTGCTCCCGTCTGTTCCTGCGCCGGGCGCGTTGCGTTGTAGGCTTCAACAAGGGCCTGCAAAAACAGGAGCGCAAAGGACAGCGGCACGACGAATTTCAGCCACCAGACGGGTGGGTTCCAGGCGGAAAAGCTGGTTTCGCCGAGGGAGTAGGCGTTGATTGCAAGCGGCCAGCTGACCCAGGCAAAAACGCCTGCAAACACCGCAATGACGGCATAGGAGAACACGTCGAGAACCACTTTTGGCAATCCCGTCAGTTTTTCGCTGAAGATGTCGACGGCGACGTGGCCCTTCAGGTGCAGAAGGTAAGGTCCGGCCAGCATGAAATGCGGGCCGAAGATCAACGTGCTGGCTTCCATGGCCCACACCGTCGGCGCATCGAACAGGTATCTTGCGACCACTTCGAAAAGCAGGATCGGCACCACCGCGAAGATGAGCGCCGCCGCAAGGAGGAAGAACAACCGGTTGACGCCGGTGACGATGGAACTGACGGATTTCATGAAGCTGAGCATTTGCCGATCGAAAGGACGACCGGACGGTAGACGGCAGGGAGGTGCCGTCTACCGTCCGGTGGGAGGAAGGGTCAGATCAGCCCGAGGGCTGTCATGAACTCAATCTGGCTCGCGAGCACGCGATTCGCCAGATCGTCTTCCTTGGTAGCCTTTTTCCAGGACTCGACAGCCTTGGACCGGTTGGCCGCGACATCGGCCGGGTCGAGCTGGATGATCTCGACGCCTTGTTCGCCGTATTTCTTCAGGACATCGACATTCTGCACCATGATGTGCTGGCGCAGCGATCCGGAGATCTCCCGAGCCGCAACGGCAAGCGCTGCCTTGTAGTCGTCCGGCAGCGCGTCATAGGCGCCCTGGTTGGCGACATAGCTGGTGGCGGTGGTCGGCTGGTGCACGCCCGGCAGGATGATGAACTTGGCGACTTCGCCAAGGCCTGCTTCGTAGTTGGCGGTGAGATCGCCGCGGTCGGCAAAATCGATCAGGCCTTTTTCAAGCGCTGTATAGACTTCCGCCGTCGGCAGCGGGGTCACGGAAACGCCCTGGTCGGCCATGACAGCGGAAGCGAGCCCGACAAAGCGGCCTTTCTTGCCGGCCATGTCGGCGATGGTTTCCATCTTGACGGTCGAGTGGATCGGCTCTTCGCCATAGACGGTGGGGGCAATGTAGAAGAGACCGGCCCTTGCATAGGCTTCGCGGGCGAGATCCAGACCACCCTTTTCGTAGAACCAGGCTTCATACTGGTCGGACTCGGGGAAGCCGAACGGGATGGTGGACGTGAAGGCAAATGCCGGGATCTTGCCGGCTTCGTAGCCGTCGAAGGTCTTCATCAGCTGGAAGGCGCCGGCGCGAACGGCATCGAATGCCTGGTTGGCAGGCACGAGCTGGCCGGCGGAGAACAGCGTGATCTTGAAGTTGCCGTCGGTCAGTTCGCTGACGCGCTCGACAAACTTCTTCTCGAATTCGAAAGGTGTGGTGCCGGCGTCCCAGAGAGCCTGCATGCGCCACTCAACCGCATCCTGTGCCTTGGCCGCAATCGGTGCTGCGAGGGCGGTGCCGCCAACGGCTGCACCTGCAAGAAGGCTGCGTCTACTTACTTTGGTCATTTTTCCCTCCCAAGGAAATTGCCATTTGCTGGCGTAATGGGGCAAACTGTCATAAAAATGATTGGGACAATCAAGGGACAGTTGTCGGATTTATGGGCAGCACTGTCCCAGTAAATTTTGAGGGACAATGAGGGTTACGGGTAGCGGTCGGAAACTGTCTCGCGTCGATCAGATCGTCGAGAAAGTCGCGCTGATGCTGGAGGCAGGGGCGTACAAGACGTTTGAGCGGTTGCCTTCCATTCGTCAGGCCGCGCGGGAGAACGGCGTTTCGAAAAACACGATGGCGGAAGCTTA
Source organism: Labrenzia sp. R5_0 (assembly GCF_017743835.1). NCBI lineage: Bacteria > Pseudomonadati > Pseudomonadota > Alphaproteobacteria > Hyphomicrobiales > Stappiaceae > Labrenzia > Labrenzia sp. R5_0. The sequence continues at coordinate 429,973 of NZ_JAGHRK010000004.1, forward strand.
CGACCGGCTGGTCGCCCGAGGGCTACTGGAAGCGCGGGCCGGCTCCGGATACTACATGTCACAGGTCGGACCGGCTTCCAAGACCCCGCCAGCGCCACATGTCACGGCTGCTGTCGACGGCATGTCGTTGCTGCGGGAGCAGCTGGAACAGCATTATGAAGTGCGTCCGGGAGATGGGCGCCCGCCGCCGTCGTGGATGGAGGGGGCGGAGCTGCGCCGCCATTTCGCTAACGCCAAGACGCCCTTTCCCGAAGCGATCGAATTCGGCTACGGCAGTTCGTGGGGATATGGCCCGCTGAGGGACCGGCTGCGGATGCAATTGCTGGAGCGGTCGATCCCGGCCGATCCGCAAGGGCTTCTTTTGACCCATGGCGTCAACCATGGACTGGATCTGATCATCCGGCATCTGACGGAGCCTGGCGATACGGTTTTTGTCGATGAGCCGGGCTATTATCCGCTCTTTTCCAAGCTGACCTTCGCCAAGGTGCAGATTGTCGGTATCCGGCGGGACAGGGACGGTCCGGACCTGGAAGACCTGACCGCCAAACTCGCTCTTTACCGGCCGAAGATGTTCGTCACCCAGTCCCATGGCCACAATCCGACCGGCGGTTCCCTGTCACCTTCGCGGTCATTCGGGTTGATGCAGCTTGCCGAGCGCTGGGGGTTTCTCCTCGTTGAAAACGATGCGCTTGCCGACATTCTTCCGGCCACGCTGCCAAGGCTGGCAGCGCTGGACCAGCTGGAGCGGGTGCTTTATCTCGGCACCTTTTCCAAGACGCTGTCGGCCAGTCTCAGATGCGGTTACGTGGCTGGAAATCCGGACATCATCCGCCAACTTGCCGATATCAAGATGCTGACGGTGGTCAATTCATCCGACCACGTCGAACGCTTTGTGTTCAATCTGATGCAGGCCGGCCATTATCTGAGACATCTGCGGCGTCTCAGGAGCCGGGTGGAAGACGCCTACAAGGCATCCTTCGGGACGCTGGAGGCGATCGGGTTGTCTGTGCGTGAGTGCTCCATACCCGGGTTCTATCTCTGGGTGGAGTTTCCCGATGATGTGGATGAAAGGGAACTGTGCGCCGCTGCCAGCAAGCAAAGCATCTTCATTGCGCCGGGCGCCGTCTTTTATCCGAACCGCGAGACCCGGCAGAAGCCGGCAATGCGGGTCAATGTCGCCTATGGAACCGATGCGCGGTTCCTGTCGTTCCTCAGGGATTTTCTGAAGTAGTTTGAAAGCAGAAGAACAGGCAGGTCCACAAATGAAAAGGGCCGGCATAATGCCGGCCCTTCAGTTGCCCTGATGTTTGACTCACTAAATCTGGTTGGCCAGTAAAAACCCCGGGGGGCTGGGGGGCTAATGCATTCCGCGGCTTCTACGGGCCATACCCATCAGGGTATGATCCTAATATGGGTGTCTAAAATGGCTGGCCAAGGGCTGGAATGCGGCAAAATCAAGGAAATTTATGCATTCTTTCTTGGCAAAGTGCCGTTGCGTTCGTTTTTGCACTTCTTCCCGTAAAACTTATTGGCAAAATTACTCTGGTTTCGGACCTCTGTCTGTCAATATGACGTTGCGGGCTTGCCAGAATGGCTAAAGAAGACGCATCATGACAGCCAGGTGACAGGCGTCTCCCGACGATTCTCTTGTCGGTTACCTGTCAGCAGCGAAACCGCGAACGGAATGGAGGCGGAATGAGCGAAGCCGACGACAGCGCGTTTCAGCGTGGTGCGGGTGCAAGCCCGTCGCCACAACATCAACCGGCTCCCCCTCCCAAACCCATTGTTGCATTCAACAGGCGCGAACTCGATGTCATTCTGAGGCTCTACGGGCGCATGGTCGCCGACGGCGAGTGGCGAGACTATGCCATCGACCTCCTGAAGGACCGGGCAATCTTCTCCGTGTTTCGCAGATCTTCCGAAATGCCGCTTTACAGGATCGAGAAGGACCCGAAGCTGGCCCGCCGCCAGGGCGCTTATTCGGTCGTGGCGACCGGGGGCATGATCCTGAAGCGTGGCCACGATCTGGCGCAGGTGCTGAGGGTTCTGGAGAAGAAAAAACATCTTCGGGTGGTCGACGCCTGACCAGGCATTCGGTCAGTTAGCTGATGACCGGGTGAGGTTCATTTCCCCTGCGTTGATCCGGTCACAGGCATTTCCTTGATAGTCGCATCAATGACCGGCTGATGCTGGTCGGTTACCCGCTGGCCGCGGACCAGACGATTGGTTCGGCCAAGCCTGGCAGCGCAGTGTTCTGCCGCTTCATTCCATTGATTTGCGCAAGGCTTGCGTTGACGCCCATTGGCGCAAGTGTCGGCGTGCGATGTGTCGGACAGTCGTTCGGCCACAAAAAAGCCCGGCACAAGGCCGGGCTTTTCCGTTTGTTCAGTTTGGCTGCGCTTAGTCGCGGTTGCCGAACAGCTGCAGCAGCATGATGAACAGGTTGATGAAGTCGAGGTACAGACGCAGCGCGCCCATGACGGACTTCTTCGTAGCGACTTCACCGCTGTCGCCTTCGTAGTACATTTCCTTGATCTGCTGGGTGTCGTAGGCGGTCAGGCCGGCGAACACCAGAACACCGATCACGGAGATGGCGAACTGCAGGGCGGAAGATGCCATGAAGATGTTGACCAGCGACGCGATCACGATACCGATCAGGCCGATGAACAGGAACGAGCCCCAGCCGGAGAGGTCCTTCTTCGTGGTGTAGCCGAACAGGCTCAGCGCACCGAAGGTACCGGCGGTGATGAAGAAGACCTGAGCGATCGAGCCCGGGGTGTAGACCAGGAAGATCGAGGACAGGGAGATACCCATTACGGATGCGTAGACCAGGAAAAGGGTCCGCGCTGCGCCGGCACTCATGGACTGAATGCGGAAGGACAGCCAGAACACCATTCCGAGCGGTGCGAGCATGACAACCCATTTCAGCGGGCTGCCGTAGATGGCAACACCCAGCTGGGTGAGCATGCGGCCGTTGCCAAGGCTGGCGACAGCAGAGTTCGGATCGGTGGTAGTTGCAAGCATGACCGTTGCCAGCGCAAGAAAGCCGGTCAGCGCAAGGCCGATGGTCATGTAATTATAGACGCCCAGCATGTAGGAGCGCAGGCCCTGATCGATGCCGGCCTCGGCGCGTGCGCCGGCGACGGTATACGCGCCTTGAGATTGACGGTCATAGGTCGACATGGTCGTAAAAATCCCCTTCTAGATAGACGTGCGCATGCAATCGCGCATGCAACACAACTCCCTCAACATATGGGAAAAGCCTATCCCGAGCACAAGTCGAATTCGATGAAAAATTCGTAATCTTTGCGCTCAGGACGTATTATTTGAACCTATCCTTAAAAACAGGCTCAGATTCAGTCGTATTATTTCATGGCTTTCAGTCGGGATTCGATCTGCCGGTCGCAGGTGCCGCCGGGGTTGCGAACGATTTCTTCCGACGCGAAATCGAGGATTTCCTTTTCCGGATCCTGCATCTGCTCGACAGTCACACCGGGTTTGAACCACTGCAGAACCGCATAGTCGCCGCCGGCATCGGTGAGGAAAGCGATCGGCTTGCCATTTTCGGTGATGCCCATGCGGCCGACGCGGACTTCCGCAATCGATACCTTGCGCGCTTCGCCGTCGATGGTCAGCCGGTTTTTCGACACGTTCAGTTTCTTCAGCTTGGAGCCTTCAGTGCCGACCCAGTTACCGTAGAAGCGCTTGCCTTTTTTCTCGACGGAAAGGCAGGAGTTCTCGAAATTCGGGATGGAAAGACGGACGGCGGAAACCTCGATCGGATCCTCGCCCTTGGGCGCCAGCGTGTATTTCATCGCATTGTCGCCGGTCCGGTACACCCGGATGCCGACCGGCGTATAGCCGGAATCATTCATCGAACGGGTGAAGAAATCGAACTGGTTGGCGTCGTTGGTGCCGGCCCGGCGATAGAGCCAGCGCTTCGGCAAACCGTTTTCGAAGACCAGCCAGTCACTGACGACGAGACCGCGCGGGCCTTCCGGCGTGTTCAATTGCCAGACCCCGGTATGAAACGGGCTTTCCGCCGACGCGGCAGGGGCGAAAGCCATAGCGGCAACTGCGGACAGGGCTGCGGCCCCGGCAATGGTCTTCAAACGAATTTTCGGGAGAAACTTGAACATGGAATGGCCCCTTCTTAACAAACTGCCCGGAGCTGAACCGGATAGCCAAGATCAATTCAGTATGCAAGTTGTGTGGAGCTGAAGTTTGTCGCGATTTGGTTGTACTTCAGGATTTTTTCCTGAACGAAGTTTGCCAAGAGCTGTGGGCGCCGGATCGAAATAGATCAGCGCTCGTCAAGAATTCGTTCGATCTTGTTTTCGGAAGTCTACCGGTTCACCGGAAATAGCCTTGCTGATCAAAGGAAGTGCGACCGAAGCCGGCAAACGTCCTTTGATCCGCTATTTCCTGTGTGCACGTTGGCCGCTACAGCAGCTGACCGCATTTTGCGCTAGAGATTTCGCAGGACAGGTGCGGGCTTTTCACCCAGCACGCGCCATGTGCCGATGAGGCCGAAACCCACCGTCAGCACCAGCGCGACCAGCGCGGCACCTGCTGCGGTCACCGGCATCATAACGAACGACCCGTCCATGATCTGCGTTATCACGTACCAGGCGGCGACCCCTCCGGCCAGCAGGGCGAACACCGCCGTTGCAAGGCCCAGAATGGCGTATTCGAGTGCATAGGCGAAGATCAGGCGGGCCCGTGTCGCACCAATGGTTTTCAGAATGACCGCATCGTAGATCCGGCTGCGATGACCGGCGGCAAGTGCACCTGCCAGAACCAGAACACTGGCGATCAGCGTGATCGAGCTTGCGCCGCGGATGGCCCAGGCGAGCTGTGCCACCAGATCGTTAACCTGAGAGATCGCGTCCTTCACCCGGATTGCCGTCACTGTCGGAAAGGCGTTCGAGACAGTCTTCAACAAGGCAAGTTCCGTCTCTTCCGGTACGTCATCGTCCCAGCCAAGGGTCATCAGATGGGCATGCGGGGCACCGGCAAAAGTGTTCGGCGAAAACACCATTACGAAATTAATCGCAAGGGACTGCCATTCCACCGTACGCGTGTTGGCAATTTCCGCCGTGATTTCCCTGCCGAGCACATTGACCGTGATCCGGTCTCCGATCTTGAGGCCGAGATCGGTGGCGGCCTCTTCATCGAAGGACACCAGAGGAATGCCTGTGTAGTCCTCCGGCCACCAGGAGCCTTCTTCCAGCTTCGAGTTCTTGGGCAAGCTTGCGTCATAGGTAATGCCGCGGTCACCGCGCAGCACCCAGCCAGAGCCTTCCTGGGCGGGGACGAACTTGTCGGCTGCAATACCGTTCAGCGAGACAATGCGCCCGCGCAGCATCGGGACGCTTTGCAGGTTGGCGTCGGATGCTTCAGCATTCAGCAAGGCCTCGAAGGCATCGCGTTCATGGCTCTGGATATCGATGAAGAAGAAGCTCGGAGCCTTGTCGGCAATGGTTGCGGTCAGCTCGCGCCGCAGGTTTCCGTCGATGAGGGCAAGCGCGACCAGCAGCGACAGGCCAAGTCCCAGCGACAACACGACTGACGGGGTCAGCGCTCCGGGACGGTGAATGTTTGCAATCGCCAGCCTGAGCTCGGTCGAGCGGACACTGGGCAGGCGCCTGGCTATGGCCATGATCCCGCGTGCGACCAGCACCAGCAAAACGAACGCACCGGCGGATGCGGCGATGTAGGTGCCGGCCATGCGCTGGTCGTGGGCAAGCAGAATGGCGATGGCGGCAAGGGCAAGCACTGTTGCCGCGGTGGCAAACAGATAGCGTTTGCGCGGCAGCTTGGCACCACCGGTTACGATATCCCGGAAAAGGGCCGTCGGCGGTACGTCATGAGCCCGCCCCAACGGCCAGATTGCAAAGGCAAGAGCGGTCAGGAGGCCGTAGACGAGGCCAAGGGCAAGCTCGGTCGGATAGATGCTGGCCGCGAGCTTGACCGGCAGAACCGGCGCCAGTGCGGCAGCTGCGGCAAAGGGGATCAGGGCACCCAGCACGAGGCCGACGACGATGCCGAGCAGCGCAAGCACCAGCATCTGAACCAGATAGATCTTGAAGACGAACCCGCCCGTCGAGCCCAGGCACTTGAAGCTGGCGATAACCTCGCGCTTGGTTTCCAGATAGGCGCGGATGGCATTGGCCACGCCAACACCCCCAACCACCAGCGCGGTGAGGCCGACCAGTGTCAGGAATTGTGCGAAGCGATCAATGCTGCGTTGAAGGCCCGGGGATGCATTGGCGCGGGAGCGGATACGCCATCCCGCGTCCGGCTGGGCGGATTTGGCCTCCTCGACGATCCCTTCCATTGCTTCCAGATTGGGAGCCGGGGCCATTCGAACGCGGTAATGCCAGCGGACCAGGCTGCCGGGCTGGATCAGGCCGGTTTCAGGCAGGGCGGCATCGGAAATCAGAAGGCGCGGACCGAATTCCATGCCCCCGGCCAGTTTGTCCGGTTCATTGGCAATGGTGTCGGCAATTCGGATGGTGGCTCGCCCTAGGGACAGCTTATCGCCAACATTCGCACCAAGCCGCGCCAGCAGGGAAGGGTCCACAACGGCGCCCCAGGTCCCGTCTTTCCGGGCCAGGGCCGTTTCCAGGGCCTCGCCGGAGGCAAGTTCAAATGTGCCGTAAAGGGGATAGGGACCGTCGACGGCTTTCAGCTCTACCAATGCCTGATCGCCGGTCTCCGGTCTTCTTGCCATTGCCCGCGTGGTCGCAACGCGGGACAGGTCACCAAGGCCGTTCAGATAGGCAAGTTGATCGGCGTCGGCCTGCCGGTGGATCAAGGAAAAATCGAGATCACCGCCCAGGATGGACTGACCTTCGCGCGAAATTCCTTCTGTAAGAGCCCGTGAGACAGACGTGACGCCTGCGATTGCCGCTACGCCGAGCGCGATACAGGCAATGAAAATGTAAAAGCCCTTGAGGCCGCCGCGCAGTTCACGAAAGGCGAACCGGGCAGCAAGGCGCATCGTCTGGTGGTTTGCCGGTGTGCTGCCCGGGACAAACGCGCTCATGCAGACACCTCGCGGCGGGCGCGGTCAGACGTTTCTTCTTCGATTTCTCCGGAGCGCACGCGGATCATGCGGTCGCAGCGGGCGGCAAGGCTCGGGTCGTGGGTGACCAGAACCAGCGTCGTGCCCCGGTTCTTCTGGGCGGTGAACATCAGGTCGACAATCTGTGCACCGGTGCTTTCATCGAGGTTGCCTGTCGGTTCGTCTGCGATCAGGATCGCGGGTTCGACGACCAGCGCCCTTGCCACGGCGACACGCTGCTGTTCGCCGCCGGACAGTTGCGCCGGGTAGTGGTGCATGCGGTGACCGAGCCCGACGGCATCCAGTTCCGCCTTGGCCTTGTCGAAGGCGGCGGTATCCCCAGCAAGTTCCAGCGGCACGGCCACGTTTTCCAAGGCGGTCATGTTGGGCACGAGGTGAAACGACTGGAAAATGATACCGACATTGCGGCCGCGAAACCGGGCCAGCTGGTCTTCAGACAGGGGGCCGAGTTCGGATCCGGCCACGTTGACCGAGCCTTCATCGGCGCGTTCCAGCCCCGCCATGACCATCAGCAATGTCGATTTTCCGGACCCTGACGGGCCGACAAGGCCGACGGAGGCCCCCTTCTCGATCTGAAGGTCGATCCCCTTCAGGATATGCACCCGCCCGGCGCCTTCGCCGAGGGTCAGGTGGACGTCTTTCAGGGCGATCGCGGGCGAATTTGTCATTCTCTGGCCTTTACAATGGGCGTGTGATCGTCTTCCTGACAGTCACAAGCCCTCGACAATTGGACGCTCTGCGACCATATGGGCCTGTTGAAGAGCGTCTTCCAGTCCCAAAAGAGTGTTCACGTGAACCGGTTTATTGCCTGCCTGACGATAATCATCCTGTCTTTCCTGCCAATGGCCGCTCAGTCGGCCGATCTGAAACTGGTGGTGCTGGGCGACAGTCTGTCCGCCGGCTATCAGCTGTCGGCAGGAGAGGGCTTCACGGATCAGCTCCAGAAAGCGCTTGATGCGAAGGGGCAATCGGTCGAGGTCGTCAATGCCGGCGTGTCTGGCGACACGTCAAGCGGCGGGCTGTCGCGGCTGGACTGGTCGGTGGGACCGGACACCAGTGCCGTCATCGTGGAGCTTGGGGCAAACGACGCGTTGCGGGGGATCTCTCCGGAGCTGACGCGCAAGAACATCGACGAAATCGTCCGACGTCTGACGGAACGCGGCGTTGCCGTGCTTGTCGCGGGCATGCTGGCTCCACGCAATCTTGGTCCGGAATATGCCGAGGCATTCGATCCGATCTACTCCGATGTTGCCAAGGCGCACGATGCGTTGTTTTATCCCTTCTTCCTCGAGGGTGCCGCCCTCAATCCCGATCTCAACCTTTCCGACGGTATGCATCCCAACGCCAAAGGGGTGGAAGTCATCGTCGAAAACATTCTGCCGAAAGTGGAAGAGCTTTTGGCCAAAGCCCGATCCTAGGGGCTTTGCTCTGGACCTGGGGTGGAAGCCGATCCGGCTTCCGGGACGCCCCGTTTTCAAAATTTGAAGGATAGTCTTATGGAAAAGCGCCGTCTTGGCCGCACGGATATACAGGTCAGCGCCCTTTGCCTCGGTACCATGACCTTCGGGGAGCAGAACTCCGAGGCGGAAGGTCACGCCCAGATGGACCACGCCGTGGAAAAGGGCATCAATTTCTTTGACGCGGCAGAACTTTATCCGATCCCGCCGAAGAAAGAGACCCAGGGCCGGACCGAGCGCATCATCGGCACGTGGTTCAAGAAAACCGGCATGCGGGACAAGATCGTCATGGCCACCAAGGTGGTCGGGCGGACCGACATGGACTGGTTCCGTGAAAATGGTGCGAAGGCGAAACTGGTTCGCGAAGAGATCGAATTTGCGGTCGACCGCAGCCTGAAGAACCTGGAAACAGACTATATCGACCTCTACCAGATCCACTGGCCGGACCGGAACGTCGGCGGCTTCGGTTCAAACCCGACGCGCTGGGCGGATGTCGAACCGGCTCCGGACGAAAACAGCATCCAGTCGACGCTGGAAATCCTTGGGGATCTGGTCAAGGCCGGCAAAATCCGTCACGTCGGTGTCTCCAACGAAAGTGCCTGGGGCACGATGCGCTACGTCGCCGCGTCCGAAATGTATGACGTGCCGCGGGTGGTCTCGATCCAGAACGCCTATTCCCTGGTCAACCGTACTTTCGAAACCGGCCTTGCGGAAGTTGCCCGCCGGGAAGATGTCGGTCTTCTGGGATATTCGGCACTGGCCCAGGGATATCTGACGGGCAAATACCGCAATGGCGCCCTTCCGGCAGGTGCCCGCAAGACGCTGTTCAACCGCCTGCAGCGCTATGAGCACCCGCGCGCCATCGAGGCGGTCGATGCCTATCTGGACCTGGCGCAGGAGGCGGGACTTGATCCGTCGCAGATGGCACTTGCCTTTGCCATGTCGCGGTCTTTCATGACATCGGTCATCCTGGGTGCGACGACCATTGAGCAGCTGGATACCGACATCGGAGCTGCGGACGTTACGCTGAGTGCCGATGTTCTGGAGAAAATCGATGCGCTGCATCAGGAATTCGGCAATCCGGCGCCGTAACGGGTGTAACTTCCTGATCGATAAATCTTTTTAGAGAATCATCTGCAGATCGGAGACCGGGCTGGTTATGAACCAGCCCGGTTTTCATTTGAGTGCGGCGCTGAATTTTTGAACGCGCTCAAAAACTTAGCTTTTTGTCTTGCGATTTTCATGAAGTTGATTCCTCATGGGATTCATCAGCGACAGCGGAGGGAACACCCATGCCGCGCCTATTTACAGGCCTTGAGATTCCGTCCCAGACGGCACTCATGCTTTCGATGCTCCGGGGAGGCCTTCGGGGCGCCCGCTGGATTGATCCGGAGAACTACCACATCACCTTGCGCTTCATTGGCGACATCGACGACCGTACGGCCGACGAGATCGCCGCCGCGCTTGATCGTGTCCGCAGGGATCCGGTGGAAATCCGCCTCAACGGACTTGGTTCTTTCGGCAACGGCAAGCCGCATGCGGTCTGGGCCCGGGTTGAGCCGACCGCTCAACTTGCCGAATTGCAGGCGGAGCAGGAACGCATCATCCAGCGTCTGCATCTGCCGGCCGAGCGGCGCAAGTATGTTCCGCATGTCACCCTTGCCCGTTGCAGGACCTCGACCAACGAGGACGTGGCCAAGTGGCTGAGCGAGCGCGGCAACTTTCAGGCGCAGCCCTTCATTGCCGGACGTTTTGTGCTGTTCTCGGCGAAATCGAGTGTTGGTGGCGGTCCCTATCTGGTGGAAGAGGCCTATCCGCTGGCCGCGTGACGCCCGCGTTCTGATGGCGTGCAGCGAGACCACAGGATTTGCGTATCGGCAGAATGAACCCAAGCCTTTGCCGGTTTGGGGTCGTTTTTGGCTGAAACCCTGAAAAAGATTGCACCGACCCGACGCGAAAAAATGACGCACGCTGGCGTCCGCGCTCCTTTTTTTGATGGTCAAAAGTGACAGGAGGGGGGCGAGAAACTGTGCGGTTTTTGGGCAGGCCGGAATTCCAGGGCAGTGAAAAAGGCTGTTTTGCCTAAATAATAAGTTGAATGAATTCTCTGAATGATTGAGTGGGTAGAAGTATAAACCTCTGGTTTAGAAGATTAGTCGGCTCAGTATTCAAGTTGCGTAAAGGAAAATTAATGGCTTGAGCGTTTTCTGGGCGCACTGTGCAAGGCTCGACAAGAGCTGCCCCAAAAAACGAGACCATTATGAAGTTCTTTGCAGATCTGCCCATCGCGGTGCGTGTCGGAGCGCTGTCCGCAATCGCCGTGGTTGCCATTGGCGTATTGCTTGGCACGGCGCTTTACAGCCAGCAAATCGTGTCGCACGAAATCGACAATCTGGCTGAATATTCGCAAATGGACTTCAAGGTGTCGCAGGTTCAGGCTCATGCCCAGAACATGCAGCGCAGCCAGAAGGACTTTCTTTTGAACAAGGACCTGGCCTTTGTCGAGGAATACAAGGCCGAGTTCGAGAAAGCCCAGAGCAACCTGAACGATGTCGATACGAAGCCGCAATCGGCTTCCATCAAGGATAACATCGCCAAGCTTCGTGATGTTCTTGACCAGCACAAGGCAAAGTTCGACGCTCTGACCAGTGAGCTTACCCGAATGGGGCTTGATGAAAGCACCGGGCTGCAGGGGTCTCTTCGCACTGCCGTGCATGACGTGGAAAGCAAGCTGGATGCCGCCAATCTGGATGCCTTGACCGTCAAGATGCTGATGATGCGCCGTCATGAAAAAGATTTCATGCTGCGCGGTGACGAGAAATATATCGGCAGGATCAGCGAACGGCGGGCTGAATTCGCAGATCTGCTGCCGAAAAGCGGGTTGCCCGACGCCGAACAGGCTGAAATCGGCAAGCTGCTGGATACCTATCAGGCCTCCTTCCAGGCTTATGCCGAATTGTCCCTGAAGATTGCTGCCGACCTGGCCGAGATCGAGGCAATCTACGCCCAGGTCGCTCCGGAATGGGCGGTGATGTCTGAAGCTGCCTATGCGGGCAAGCTGGCCGCCGGGGAAACGCTGGACACTGCCCAGGCCTTCTCCAAAACAACATTCCTGACCGTCTCCGCCATCGCGCTGGTGCTGTCCATCGGGCTTGGCTGGCTGATCGGCCGCAGCATTACCAGGCCGGTGAAAACGCTTACCGGAACCATGGGAACGCTCGCTGGCGGATCCATCGACATCGACGTCCAGTACACCGACCGCAAGAGCGAGATCGGCAGCATGGCCCGCGCCGTGGAAGTTTTCCGCGCCAATGCCGTCCGGACCCGCGAACTGGAAGCGGAGCAGAAGGAACAGGCAGCAAGAACCGCCGCCGAGCAGAAGCGGATGATGATGGAGCTTGCCGACAGTTTCGAAAGCTCCGTTGGTGAAATCGTCCAGGCGGTATCGTCCTCGTCGTCCCAGCTGGAATCGAGCGCAAGTTCCATGAGCGCCACCGCCGAGCAGACCCAGCAACAATCTTCGAACGTTGCCGCGGCAGCCGAGCAGGCATCTGCCAACGTTCAGACCGTTGCCTCCGCAGCCGAAGAGCTGTCGTCGACGGTTTCGGAAATTTCCCGACAGGTCGCCCAGTCTTCAAATGTTGCTGCGACGGCAACGGCGGAAGCCAAGAAGACCAACGACCAGGTTCAGGGGCTCGCCGAAGCCGCCTCGCGCATCGGTGAAGTGGTGAAGCTCATTTCCGATATCGCCGAGCAGACCAATCTTCTGGCGCTCAATGCCACAATCGAAGCGGCCCGTGCGGGAGAGGCCGGCAAGGGATTTGCCGTCGTTGCGTCGGAAGTGAAGGAACTGGCCAGCCAGACGACCAAGGCGACCGAGGAAATCTCCCAGCAGATTTCCGGTGTCCAGTCGGCGACCCGTGACGCGGTCTCTGCCATCGACGGCATCACCAAGACGATCTTCGAGATCAATGAGATTGCCGGCGGGATCGCGGCGGCTGTCGAAGAGCAGGGCGCGGCAACCACCGAGATCGCGCGCAATGTGCACGAAGCTTCCACCGGTACACGCGATGTGACCCGCAACATCAGCAGCGTCAGCGAAGCAGCCACCCAGTCTGGGCATGCGGCGGAAGAGCTGCAGGCGGCGTCTGGCACGCTTGCGAGCAATGCCCGGGCGCTTCAGGCCGAGGTCGACGGCTTCCTGGCACGCGTACGCGCCGGCTGAGATCAGGTGCCCAGCAGGCCGGCATAAACACCCAGCGTGCGGGCGCACATGGTTTCGACCGAGAAATTCTGGCGGACATGGGCGAGAGCCCGGTCCGCCATTTTGTTTTTCTCGTCCACGTCCTGGCCCAACACACGGACAATGGCATCCGCCAGAGCCTGAGGGTCGCCCGGTGTCACCCGCCAGCCGGTGCGTTCGCTTTCGGCCGCATCGGGCGGGGAAAGGACGGTTTCAGGTACCGCCCCGAGGTTGGAGACGATTACAGGCACCCTTGCGGCCTGTGCTTCAACTGCCGCCCGGCCGAAGGCTTCCGGTTCGACAGAAGCAACAATCGCAATATCGGCCAATGCCATGGCGGCGGGAACGTCGGCGCAGTGACCGACGATGCGGACCTTGTCCTGCAGGCCGTTGTCTGCAATCAGCTTTTTCAACTCCGCCAGATATCCGTCACGACCCTGGGCGTCGCCCGCCAGAATGGCGATCGGGTCGGACGGCAGCCTGTCTTGCAGAAGCGCCATCGCCTCGATCACGACGCGCTGTCCCTTCCAGGCAGTCAGCCGGGCCATGTTGAGGAGTATCGGCCGTCCCGTCGGGATGCCCCACTGGTCCTTCAATGCCTGCAGCCGCAGGGCGCTGACATTGTCGGGTAGCAGGCCTTTCAGATCGGATCCGCGCTGGATGACGGTGATCTTGCCTTTTGCGAACGGGTGCCGGTCTTCGATCAGCCCGCATATGAAATGCGAATTGGCAATCACCGCATCCCCCCGCGCCATGACCGAATTGTACCAGCTCTTCAGTGCATTCGACTGGTTATAGGTGCCGTGGTAGGTGGTCACGAAAGGGGTTCTGGTGCGCCGTGCGGCCCAAAGGCACGACCATGCCGGAGCCCGGCTGCGAGCGTGAAGCAGGCTGACCTTGCGTGTGGTCACGATGTCCGCCAGCCTGGCTGCATTCTTCCAGAGGGTTGCCGGGTTCTTCGACTTGACGGGCAGGACAATGTGCTCCGCGCCAAGGGCTTCCAGTTCCGGCACCATCTGGCCGCCCTGGCTTGCAACGAGAGCCTTTCCGCCGGCTTCCACCACCGCTTTGGCAACGTCCAGCGTCGTGCGCTCGGCACCACCGGAGTTGAGATCCGGGATCACTTGCAAAATCGTGGTCTCAGAAGGCAGATGAACCAAATCGGATCTCCGGTGAACTGGTCAAGGCGGGGCGTCTGTGCCAAATGGCATGAACAGAAAACATCTATCAGAACGAGAGCCTTAATATGGGTGATTCCGAACCGCAATTCATCCAGATCGGAAAAAACGACGTGAAACGCCGGATTGCCGTGCGGAACGCGCCGGGTTCCGGGGCAAGTTCGTTACCCGGCATCTTGTGGTTGTCCGGGTTCAAGTCGGACATGTCCGGGACAAAAGCCGAGGCATTGGCCGAGGAAGGGGCACGAAACGGGCAGGGTGTGGTGCGGTTCGACTATTCCGGCCACGGCCTGTCGGGCGGCGATTTCGAAGATGCCTGCGTTTCCGACTGGCTGGAGGAAGCGCTAGCCGTTTTCGATGCTTGTTGCCCGGGCGAAACCGTGTTGGTCGGCTCCTCCATGGGCGGCTGGCTCGCCTTGTTGCTGGCGCTCGCCCGCAAGGACACAGGCCGCATCAAGGGGCTGGTTCTGATCGCTCCCGCGGTTGATTTTACCGAAGAGCTGATGTGGAAGCAGCGCTTTAGCGATGAGATCCGTGCCGCTATTCTTGCCGATGGCCGCTGGGAGCAGCCTTCAGCCTATAGCGACGCGCCCTATGTGATCACGCGCAAGCTGATCGAAGATGGCCGCAATCACCTTCTTTTAGGGGCGCCGCTTCATCTCGGCGCTCCCATCACGATCCTGCAGGGCGCGCAGGACCTGGATGTGCCGGAAAGCCATGCACGCCGACTGGTTGAGGCCTTGCCGCTGGACGATGTCACCTTTTCGCTGGTGCCGGATGGCGATCATCGTCTGTCCCGGCCGGAGGACATCGATCTTCTGTTGCGGGCCGTTGCGGACATGTCGGCCCGATAGGGGCCACACCCTAGACCGGCAGGGTTTCCCGGCCCTGTTTTTTCACCTTGTACCAAGCCCAGAAGAGACGGGCGGCAACGGCGCGGTGCGGTGTCCAGGCCTCGGCGATGACGTCGAGCTCTTTTGGTACCGGACGTTCTGCGAGGCCGAGGGACTCCTGAACCGCGACTTGCAAGGCCAGGTCACCGCTCGGGAAGACATCAGGATGTCCCGCGCAAAACAGCAGGAAGATATCCGCGGTCCAGCGGCCGATACCCTTTATCTCGCATAATGCGCGGTGGGCTTCATCCGCCGGCGCCTGTGCCAGATGAGCCAGGTCGAGACCATTGCCGCAAGCTTCCGTCAGCGCGCGCAAGGTCCGGATTTTCGGCCGGGACAGGCCGGCGCCTGCCAGTTCCTCGTCGGTGAAGGTTGCCAGGTTTTCTGCCGTCAGCGGCGCAATCAGCACCTGAAGGCGTGCGAAGATGGCAGCCGCGCTGGCAACCGACACCTGCTGTCCGGTGACAATCTGTGCAAGACCTTCAAAATCGGCCGCGCGTCGGCGCAAGGGGATCGGGCCTGCTGTTCCAGCAATTTCCTGCAGGCGCGGGTCGAGACGGATCAGTGCCTTGAGACCGGCTTCTATGTCTTCTTCGGTGGCAATCGGGGTCATGTCGGCGGGGCTTGTCCGGATATGTCTTGAACTGCCGGGCGATACTGTCTCTTGCGCGGCGGCTGGGGAATGATAGGTAGGACTTCACTCATCAGCCTGCTCCGCGTCAACAGCCTTTGCCGATCTCATGACCCAGCCCGTATTCCGCTTTGCTCCTTCACCCAATGGGCACTTGCATCTGGGGCATGCGCTTTCGGCTCTCCTGAATGCGCGTGCAGCTGTTGCGCTCAGTGGCCGGTTTCTCGTGCGGGTGGAAGACATCGACCAGACCCGGTGCACACCGGACCTGGAACGGGAGATGTTCGAGGATCTCGCCTGGTTGGGTGTGCCGCTCGATGAGCCCGTGTTGCGCCAATCGGAAAATTTTTCGCAATACCGGGCAGCCCTGGAAAAGTTGCAGGACATGGGCCTGGTTTATCCCGCCTATCTGACGCGTGCTGAAATCAAGGCGTTCGTGTCTGCCAAGGAAGCTAATGGAGAAAGCTGGCCGCGGGATCCTGACGGTGCGCCGCTTTATCCTGGCGATGCCGCGGTTCTTTCGGCGGAAGAGCTCAGGAGCCGGGCGGCCAGCGATGCGCCGTTCTCACTGCGTCTCGACATGCAGCGCGCCCTCGCGCAGATCGGAAGGGCGCTGTCGTGGCAGGAAACGGGGGCGGAAGGCGTAAGCCTGTTTGCCGAACCTGTCGCGGTGCCTGTCGAGGCGGCAGCGTGGGGTGATGTGATCCTTGCCCGCAAGGACACGCCGACGAGCTATCATCTGTCGGTGGTGGTCGATGATGCCAGGCAGGGCATCACCGATGTGCTGCGCGGACAGGACCTTTATCACGCAACCAGCGTGCACAGGGTCCTGCAGGAACTGCTCGGCCTGCCGTCACCGGTCTACCGGCATCACAGGCTCGTCCTGGGGGCGGACGGACGCAAGCTCTCGAAGTCCAGTAAGGACACCAGTCTCCGGTCGTTGCGTGAGGCCGGCATGACCCATGCCGAACTGCGCAAGAGGATCGGGCTCTAGCGCGTTCAGGGATTAGCGCAGGCTCATGCCGAACCAATGATCCAGGAACCAGATCCACAAGCTGGCTGTAACGATGGCGCAGAGCGTGGTCATGGTAATCGCATTTGCGGACATGGAATGGCCAGTGCCGTAGCGGTTGGCGAAAATATAGGCGTTCACACCTGTCGGGCAGCTGGCCGTCAAGGTCGCAACGGCTGTCCACAGAGGCGGCAGGTGGAACACGAAAGCCCCGAAACTAAAAACGACGATCGGCATGAGCAGCATCTTGATGATGCTGAGGATCAGTCCTGGCACGATATTGCCGCGCATGCCGTATTGCACGAGGCTCATGCCCAGTGACAGCAGTGACAACGGCAGCGCCGTGGCGGCGATGCGGCTGATAACGTCGAGACCGATCTCCGGCAGCTCCAGGCCTGTCTGCCGCCAGATAAAGGCGGCGACGATGGTGACGACGAGGGGGTTCTTCACCAGGCTTTTTCCGGCTCCCATCAACAGTTGGGAAATGGGAGGGGAGGCCGTGCCGTTGTCGATCGCAGCTGCCCTCTCCATCATCACCGCCATCAGCACTGTCATCGTGGCCAGGTGGATCGAGATGATCAGCAGCAGCGGGGCCAGGCCTTCGTCGCCGTATACCGAGGCGACCAGTGGCAGGCCGACCAGAATCGTGTTGGCGAAGGCGGCGGATATCCCGCCGATTGCGCTTGCCCGGGCATCGCGGCCGAAACCCTTGCGAATGATCAGCGATCCGAGCAGCCAGGCAAAGCCGACGCCGATAAAGTAGGTTGCCCAGAGCGCCAGCGGAACACCCGCGCTGAGGTCAGCGCCGATCAGCGATCGGAAGATCAGAACCGGGATCGCCACGATATAGACGAACTGCCCGAGTGCTTCGCTGATGCTCTGGTTCAGAATGCGGGTTTTGGCGAGACAGTAGCCAATGCCGATCAGCAGGAAAACCGGGGCGACGATCGTAAGTGTTTGAGCAAGCATCTATGCGGCAACCCAAAGGCTGTTTCCGGTTGATTTGGGACTGGGTGCAGGTGGATGCCGGTCTGGATGGACAGCGGCCACACGGCAAGGTAAGCAGAATTTCGACCAACTTGGCTTTTTGGCGCGTGTCTGGCAAGCCCGGTTGAGACCCATTCAGGCGAAGGATCTCCGGCCGCATGGCAAATCATGACGAGGACAGCGTCAAACTTGCGCTTCTGGCCCACGATCTCAGAACGCCGCTTGCCGCCATGCGCCTGACGGCGGAGCTGATCGGCACCGGTCCGCTGAACGGGACACAAAAAGATCAACTGTCGATCCTCATTCGCTCCATCGATGCACTTACGCAGATGACGGGCGAACTTGTCACGGCTGCCGAACCGGGATCGCAAGCGGAAACAAGACCCAGTCGGATCGCAGATGTCGTTTCGGAAATCGCCGACCTTTTCCAGGTCGCGGCCGAAGCAAAAAACCTGACCTTGACGCTGAAAATAGACGACGAGGCCCGCGAGGCGGTTACATCGAGTGGTGGGACACTGCGCCGGGTGATCACAACATTGCTGGACAATGCCGTCAAATACACTGCTGAGGGCGGGGTCACGGTTGAGGTTCGCGCAGCCGGCCACAAATCGGAGGATGCATCCGGTCAGGGTGATCCGTCCTCCATCCTGATTTCCGTTGCAGACAGCGGCCCCGGCATCGAGCCTGAGGAAGGTGCACGGCTGTTCCGGCCCTTCGTCCGGGGCCGGCACGGCCGGGAAACCGCGCCTGGAACGGGTCTTGGTCTTTGGGGGACGGCGCAGTTCGTCCGGGACATGAATGGCCGGTTGACACTGGCGCGTTCCGAGACCGGCGGCAGCCGGTTCAACGTGGAAATTCCGCTCGGTGAGGGCGATGACGGCCTGTTGCAGGCCGAGGCAGACCAGCATGGAACGTCGGAAACATCCGAGGATGCGTCTGTCACCGGGCCCTTGTCGGCGCATGTGCTTATTGTTGATGACAACGAGACCAATTGCCGTCTGCTGGCAGCGCTGCTGGAATCCTTCGGCATTTCGTCGGAGGCCGCCAGATCGGGCGAGCAGGCTGTCGGTCTCGTTCAAAAGAGCGACTTCGATGCCGCGTTGCTCGATCTGCACATGCCCGGCATGAGCGGTGTCGAAACGGCCGAGGCACTCCGCTCTCTGCGCCCGGACCTGCCGCTGATCGCCGTGACGGCGGCTCTGGAGTCTGTTGGCGACACGCGTTTGCGGGATGCAGGGTTCCGGGAAATCCTGACAAAGCCCCTGTCACCTGCCGCCCTTTTCGAGGCGATGAAACTGGCGAGCGGACGCAGAGCGGGCTGAGGGCCACACCTTACGGCCTCTATGCTGTCAGGACTGTTTCATCTCGGCGCAAGGTCAGAACCTCGACGCCATCGGCGGTAACGGCGACCGTGTGTTCGAACTGCGCCGACAGCTTGCCGTCTTTGGTCACAACCTTCCAGCCGTCCTCTTCGGTTGAAACTCGGCTGGTGCCCTGGTTGATCATCGGCTCGACGGTGAAGACCATGCCTTCGCGCAATCTCATGCCCGTACCGCGCCGTCCGAAATTCAGCACGTTGGGCTCCTCGTGCATTTCACGGCCGATGCCGTGCCCGCAATAGTCGCGCACCACCGAGTAGCCGTTCTTCTTGGCGTGTTTTTCGATTGCATGGCCGATATCGCCCAGATAGGCGCCCGGCTTTACCTGCTCGATCCCTTTCCACATCGCTTTCTGGGCAACACGCACCAGCCGCCTTGCGGCCGCACTGGCGTTTCCGACGACATAGGTCTTGCTGGAATCGGCAATGAAGCCATCCTTTTCGAGCGTGATATCCAGATTGATGATGTCGCCGTCGCGGATGATCTCGTTCCGGTCCGGAATGCCGTGGCAGACGACCTGGTTGATCGAGCAATTCAGCACAAATTCAAAGCCGTATTGACCCTTGCTGGCCGGACGGGCGGCAAGGTCCTCGGTTATGAAACGCTCCACCATGTCGTTGACGGCGAGTGTCGACATTCCGGCAAGGTCAACGCCATCGAGCATCTCGAAGACGGAGGCAAGCAACCTGCCCGAGTTGCGCATGAGTTCCAGTTCGTCCGGGGTCTTGACCATGTCAGGCAACCGCCGCATCTGCCGAGGGAGCCTGCGCTGCTTCGAGCTGCATCTTGATGATGTCGCTGAAGGACAGGGTCGGGTTTGCCTCGGCGAGCATGCCGATCTTCATCCAGAATTCGGCCTGCGCATTGATGGAGCGGCACATGACGGTGCTGGCTCGGCGGATTTCCTCGTGCAGACCCTCGTCGATCTTGACGATGCCCATGACTGTCTCCCGAAATGGCTGGTTATATGAAACGTATATGTTTCGTATATAGCCTTCGATCTCGGGTCCCGCAAGCCGGGTTTTGAGTTGGGATGTCGGATGAATGCGAGGCGGTCTTCAGGCGTCTGTTTCAACCAGGTTTCCGGCTGCCTCGAGGGCCTGTTCCAGCCGATCGTCGCCCCAGTAGAGGTCTCCGCCTGGAATGACGAAACTCGGTGCGCCGAAGATGCCGAGTTTCTCGGCTTCGGTAACGGCTGCGCGCAGACTTATCTTGTTTTCCCGGCTGTGGGCGGTCGACAGGGCCGTCCGGGCCGGAGCGCCGATTTCCAGCAGCAGTTCGGCCATCAGGCTTTCGTCGGCGATGTTCAGTCCCTGTCCGAATTCAGCGATGAAGACCGCACGGGTAAAGGCCCCTATCCAGGGCTGGTTCTGTGCTGCGTGTGCGATCCTGGCGGCCAGCAGTGCGTCCTGGGGAAAGGGAGACGGCAAGGTGAACGGCAGGCCGTATTGTCTGCAAAGCCTTTCCATGTCGCGCCACATGTAGTGGCCCTTGGCGGGATACAGGTTGAAGGGAGAGGTTGGCCAGCCCTGCTTCTTGAATATCGGACCGAGCAAAAATG
Organism: Labrenzia sp. R5_0; assembly: GCF_017743835.1. Lineage (NCBI taxonomy): Bacteria > Pseudomonadati > Pseudomonadota > Alphaproteobacteria > Hyphomicrobiales > Stappiaceae > Labrenzia > Labrenzia sp. R5_0. The sequence continues at coordinate 450,404 of NZ_JAGHRK010000004.1, forward strand.
GCCGCCAGGCGATCTCAACGCCATAGTCGCTTGCAAGCGTTTCGATCCGCATGGCCGAGAGATAGCTGTAGGTGGATGCAAACTCGTACCAGAATTCCACCACCGGTTTCCGGTCCTGCCGCAATGACACTATATTCGTGCCGGTAGGGGCCGCAGGCGGCTGACTGTTTTTCACATTCCGCATCTCCGCAAAATCTGAACCGGCCGGTTTCAGGAAGGGATTGGATCGGGCAATTGGATGCGTTAAAGAGCAGCCATGATGCAAACCCAGCCCCAGCAGCATAATCCCAAGACCGGACTGAGCAAACTATCCATCTGGTGCATTAACCATTCGATGGTGTGCGTTGGGCTCTATATCTGCCTTGTGTCCCTGTTCTTTCTGGCCTTTCCCGGCGTCGATCTCTGGGCGAGCGGGCTTTTCCATTTTGGCGATGAGGGCTTCAAGGCCGAGAACGTCGCGTTCTTGCGCGATGTCCGGCACCTTGGACCGTTTCTTGTCCGGGTGATCGCGATCGTCTGCGTGGCGGTTCTGCTCATCAAGCTGCTGGTGCCGGGCCGTCAGCCGCTAATGCCACTGCGTCAGCCGGTGTTCCTGCTGTCGACGCTGATCCTTGGACCAGGGGTTCTGGTCAACCTGATCCTGAAAGACAACTGGGGCCGCCCGCGGCCCCGCAATGTCGAGATCTTCGGTGGGGATCTGCCGTACCAGCCGGTCTGGAAAATCTCGAACTATTGCGACAGCAACTGTTCGTTTGTGTCCGGGGAAGGGTCGGCTGCCATGTGGCTGGTGGCGGCAATTACCTTGCTGGTGCCCGCAACCTGGCGCAAAGGCGCACTCGTCTTTCTGATCCCGCTCGGCCTGATCCTGTCAGCCAATCGGGTGGCTTTCGGCGGGCACTTCCTGTCCGATACGCTGTTGTCCTGGGGCGTGACGCTGCTCCTGATCCTGGCGATCCACCATCTGCTTTATCGCAAGACCCCACCGCTGGTGAGCGATCGCCAGCTTGACGAGTGGTTCACCGTGAAGGGGCGGCGCTTGCAGCGGGTGTTGCAACGGCTGGCGGTTCGGGTCCGACGGGCACTTCGCGGCATCGGTCGCGTTTTTGCCGAACGCTGACAAACACCCTACTTCTTGCGTGGTCTTGTGCGTTTCAGGATGCGGGCAAAGCGCAAGGGCGAGCGGTCTTCCACCCAGGTAATGGCATCGTTGAGCGGCGGCGTCTTGCGTCTTCGGCTGCGCAGCATGCGTGCCGCACTCCGGTTCGTGCCGACAATGACAATCATGCCGAGCGCAAGCAGGGGGACGCCGGTCGGGATCGGCAGCCAGACCGTTACCAGCCCGGCCAGGATCAGCGCGGCCGCAAGAGACCACCACAGAATTTTCATTTTGGTGCCAAGGAAGTCGTGCAGATCAGACACCCATACACCGGTGTCTGAGACGGATTTATGAACCCGTGCCCGGCAATCCCCGGCTTGTCGTGTGGTCAAGCAGCGTGCCTGGCTTTGTCAGGCGCTCGTCATCAGGTCCTGAAAGAGACGTTGACCACCAGTGCGCACGAGCTGGTACACCTGTTCAAAGCCGTCCGGGCCGCCGTAATAGGGATCGGGAACATCCTGCGGCGGTCTGTTCAAAAGCAATCGTAGCCGGGGGCTGCTCGCTCCGCCCATGCGCTTGAGGGCCGCGAGATTGTCCCTGTCCATGGCGACGATGGTGTCGAAGCGGCGGAAATCATCTGCCCGCACCTGCCGTGCCCTTTGGGCGGAGATATCGACCTCATGCCGCGCGGCTATCTCGATGGAGCGTGGGTCCGGTGGATTGCCGATGTGCCAGGCACCGGTTCCCGCGCTATCGACCACGAAACTGTCTGCCAGTCCAGCCTCCTGCACAATGTCCCGGAAGACGCCTTCCGCAAGTGGCGACCGGCAGATGTTGCCAAGGCAAACGAAGAGGACGGCGTGGGGCAAGCGGGTTATCCTTGAAACAGGCGCCAAGCGGATGCTGGCAGCCCGCCATTGGGCTGACACAGAACTGGATTAGGTGCACGGCAGGCAGACGGCTCGTTTTCGAGCCGGGCCGTTACGCAAAACAGGAGGACCAGATGGTTGAACGACTGAAGCCGGAAGACCGCGCCGCCGGATTGAACGATCTGCCGGGCTGGCACATGTGCGAAGACCGGGAGGCGATATCGAAATCCTTCAAGTTTCACAACTTCCGCGAAGCCTTTGCCTTCATGACCCAGATCGCGCTGGTGGCGGAAAAGATGAACCACCATCCCGAATGGTTCAATGTCTATCGCAGTGTCGATATCACCCTGTCGACCCATGACGTTGGCGGTCTCAGCAAACTGGACCTCCAGCTTGCGGCGGATATCGACAAGATTGCCGGCAAGATGCAGTGACGCTTCAAGCCGGGTGCTGATCGTTTGTTGATCTAGCCGCCCTTGGTCAGCACGAAACGGTGGCCGCCCTCTATGCGCTCTGCTTCCAGCAAGGTATGGCCCTGCTCGTTGCAGAAATGGGGAATGTCGATTTCCGCCATCGGGTCCGTGGTCAAAACGGTCAGTTGCTCGCCGCTGGATAACCGGGTGAGGGCCTTGCGGGTCTTGAGCACGGGCAGCGGGCATTTCAGGCCCTTCAGATCGAGTGTCGTTCCGGTCGTCAACAAAGTCTCCGTTTCAGGGGCGCCGGTGGCGGGTCGAAATTTCTTCCCTTTGTTGGCCATTCATACAAGATTAGGAAGTCAAAACTAGCCTGATTTGCCGGTGTCATCGGGGTACAGGGATGAAAACCGTTCCAGACTTGAGGCCAGGTAGGTCCGGTTCCGGATTGACGGCTGTCGCAATAGCGCACCCGCAATCCGCCGGCAGGGTTTAACTGCGAGAAACGGCTTTTTCAAAGGTGCGGGACGATTGCATGGTGCAGGAATGAAAGCAGGACTCCGGAGCGCAATCATGCTTGCGGCCGCGGCCCTGTCGCTTGTTGCCGGCCCGGCAAAGGCAGACCCAGCCGAAATCCAGTTCGTCACCCAGAGTTTCGCACCGCTGCAATGGGACAACGCGGGCAAGCCGGACGGTTATGTCACGGCCTATATGCTCGAAGTTGCCAGGCGGGTCGGGGAAACAATCCCGCTGAAGATCGGCGCTTACGAATTCCTGCCTTGGAAGCGGGCAATGCTCCTGGCCGAAACCATGCCGAATGTGCTTTTTTTCTCGCTGTCGCGAACGCCGGAGCGAGAAGATAAATTCATCTGGCTGGGCGAGGTCTCGCCCTATGGGCAGAATTTCTACCAGCTCTCGACCAGACCGAGGATCGAAGCCGACACGGTCGAGGACCTGCGTGATCAGAAGGTGCGGATCGGTGTTCAGGACGGCTCCAATCTTCTGTCCCACCTCAAACAGCTCGGGTTCGAGAAAACCGGGAACCTGATGCCGATCACCGATTTTCACCAAGGTATCGAGATGCTTTACCTGGAGCGGATCGATGTGCTGCCGCTGACTGGGTTCCTGGCAGAGGCGAGCGCCTGCAAGCAGGGATATGACGGCAGCCTGCTGCAGCCGGTGGTCTTTGTCGAAGCACTTGCCAACCCGCTGTGGGCCGTGTTCAGCCAGGGGACGGATCCCGCGCTGGTCGAGGCGTTCAGGCAGGAAATGACCGCCCTGAAGGACAGTGGCTTTCTGGATGCCCAGACACGGCAACACCAGGTCAACTGGCAGACATTGGCCTGCGGCGCGTTGACAGCGGGCAAGTGAAGCTGGCAGGAACGGATCGCACCCCTTCCACTCCTTCATCTCCGGAAATTGCCGCCATGACAGACCAGCCGATCACCTCCCTCGACGTTCTCGATTTCTGGTGGAACGCCGGGCCGGCGAAATGGTTCGCAAAGGACGACAAGTTCGACAAGTTGTGCCGGGACAGGTTCCTGGCCGCTATCGAGAATGCGGCTGAGGGCAAGCTCGATGGTTGGGCGGATACGGCCGATGGTGCGCTCGCGCTCCTGATCCTGCTTGACCAGTTTCCGCGCAATGTCTTCCGCGGCAGCCCCAAGGCTTTCCGGGCGGACCCGAAGGCCGTAGAGGTCGCCGAAAAAGCGCTTGATCGTGGTTTTGACAGGGCGTTTCCCAAGGAGGCGCGCGGCTTTTTCTACCTGCCGTTCGAGCACGCAGAAGACATGGCGCACCAGGAAAGGTCTGTTGACCTGTGCCGCGTCCTTGGCGACACGGAACTCTATCACTACGCGCTGATCCACCTCGACGTCATCCGCCGCTTCGGCCGCTTTCCGCATCGCAATGCCGTTCTCGGCCGGCAATCGACACCGGAAGAAATCGCCTATCTGGAAAGCGGCGGCTTCTCAGCCTGAGGATCTGCCCGGGAGCTGCTTCTGCGGTTGAGGCATTGACCGAGTTGCCATGTCTTCAGGACGGCCTTCGGAAGCCGTCCCGACGCAGCATGCGGTCTGCTTACTGATTGGAAGCACCGCTCAAGCCGTCATACATTGCATGCATCAGATGATGCGCGGCCTCCGGATTACCGAAGACCGGAAATTGCGGGGAGAGGTCGCCCCGACGGCTGTCTTTCTGTGCGTCATAGACCAGATTGCCGCCTTTCACTGTCCCTTCGATCTTTATCCCGGCCAGCTTCTCCGGATCGATCGCCGTCGGGTCTTCGGACAGCAGAACGAAATCGGCCAGCTTGCCGACTTCGATCGACCCCTTGTCGTTTTCCTCGAATTGTTGCCACGCGGGCCAGATGGTCATGGCTTTCAAGGCGGTCATGACGTCTACCCGCTGGCTCGGGCCGAGGATGTCGCCCGAACGGGTGCGCCGTGTGACCGTCGCTGAGAGAATACGCATGCTGTCCGGGAAGGCGACGGGAGCATCGTGATGGGAGCCGAACTTCATGCCGCGTTCGCGCACCCAGCCAGTTGGCGAAATATTGTCCGCGTTCACCGGGCCAACCGTGTGGTCTCGGTGCCAATCGCCCCAGTAGAAGGTGTGCATGGGAAACAGGGACATGAAGACGCCAAGCCGCTTGTAGCTGTCCACCTGGTCTTCACGCAGAAACTGGCCGTGGATGAGCACCGGCCGGTTGCCGGGGTCTCCATATTTTTTCTGGGCCGCGCCAATGGCGGCAATCAGCATGTCGGAGGCGCCTTCGCCATTGGCATGCGTGATAATCTGGATGCCGTTTTCGTAGCACCAGTTCACGGCGTCCTGAACCTTTTCCATCGTCACCGACGCATAACCGGCATAACCGGGAGGATAATCGCCGACGGGATCGTAGTAAGGCCGGTCTCGCAAGGCGGTAAAGCCTTGTGGCGAGCCATCGATTGTCAGCTTGCATCCGCCCACGCGCACTTTGCCTTCGTAGTCGCGCGAAACATGCTGGGCGATGTATTCCTTCGCTTCGAGCACGTCGGGATAGGCGATAACGTCCACCGGAAGGCCCTTGTCCGCGTCCACCGCCTTCAAGGCTTCGACCACCGCCCCGGAAGAGCGGCCATCCTGTGCGGTCGTATATCCGTAGCGCATCCAGAGGTCTGCTCCGGCTTCTGCGAAAGCAGACAGTCCTTCCGGCCCCAGAGTTCCGAGCAGCGGGATGAGCACATTGAAAAAGGCATATTCTTCAAGAACGCCATTGGGAGTTCCATCCGAAGAGCGCTGAATGACACCGCCTTCCGGATTTTCGGTCGAAGCGGTGATCCCTGCGAGTTCGAGCGCCTTGGAATTGGCAACACCGAGGTGGCCTGACTGATGCACGATCACGATCGGGACTTCCGTCGAGACCGCGTCGAGATCCTCACGTGTCGGATGGCGGAGTTCGGCCAGTTGTGCGTTGTCGTAGCCGAAGCCGATGATCATCTTCACCTTGTCGACTGTCGCAGCGTTCTTCTCCGCCCAGGCTTTCAGCGTTGCCTGCAAGCTGGCGATATCCGTGACGTTGCCATCCGGCGGCGCAAGCAAGTTCGCCGAAAGGGCCTGAATTCCGCCCATGACCACGTGTCCGTGGCTATCTACGAACCCCGGTAGCATCGTCCGGCCGTTCAAATCGAACGCCTCCGTCGTTTCGCCCTTAAAGGTCGAAATATCGGCCAACGTTCCTGCCGCCAGTATTCGCCCGTCTTTCACCGCGACGGCTTCAACCTTGGGCTGGCCGTCATTGATGGTCAGGATGGGACCGCCGGAATAGATGGTGTCGGCCACGTCCTGCGCGTTCGCAAGACCCGGCAAGAACGAAAGGGCGATGGCCGCTAGCTTGGCACTGTGTCTCATTTCAGCCTCTGCCGGTTGGTCCGTTGGGATGGGGTCATTGAAAATGGCAAAGCAACTAATGGCTGCATCTGCCAGGGTTGCGTCTGAAAAGTATACTCCAGGATCCCGAACAAGCTCGAACTTATTCGATGTGGCGGCCTTTTCTCTGGGGAGGGGGGAAACAGGCGTGCAGCGCCAATTCTCCACCTGGAACTTGAGATACGGATTGTGCCTCCGCACTAAGGCAGTAGCTGCTTTCGCGGCGGGCTGCCGCCGCAGTGGCGAAGCACGGCCATTTGCACTGCCGTAACTTTGTTGACCGGGTCAGGTGCCGCATTTTTATGCGAGGAGCGATTGCCGGTCTTTTGTGCACAATTTTTAACCCTCAAAGTATGCGATGTGCAAAAAATGGGCAGAAAAACTGCCTGAAAAGCCGCCATCCCATTTATGTCACAAAGTTGGCTCTGGCGTTTTTTGCACTGCAAAACCGCGGGATTCCGCGAAAGACTCTCCGAAAAAGCCAAGTTGGCACGGTCCTTGATTAGTAAGAGCCGACACCGGCCCGGGGCCACGACACGTGGTGAAGCCGAAGACCTGAGAAGATCCTTCCAGAGGGGGACAGAACCAGGCGCAGTTTCCGGGGTGGTAGGCCGAGCTTCTTCGACGGGAAGGGGCGCTAAGAAGGGGAATGGAACGAGCAATGAAAATAGTGATGGCCATCATCAAGCCGTTCAAGCTCGACGAAGTGCGCGATGCCTTGACCAGCATCGGCATCCAGGGGCTGACGGTGACTGAAGTGAAGGGCTATGGCCGCCAGAAGGGGCACACCGAAATCTATCGCGGCACCGAGTATGCCGTCAGCTTCCTGCCGAAGCTGAAGATTGAAGTCGCTGTGGATGCCGCCTCCGTCGACAAGGTCGTCGAAGTGATTTCCGGCGCTGCCAAGACCGGCCAGATCGGGGATGGGAAGATCTTCGTTCATTCGATCGATCAGGTCGTGCGCATCCGTACCGGCGAAACCGACGCCGAAGCTCTGTGATTTAGGTAAGGAAACGTATCATGAAAAAACTAGTCGCTAAGGGCGCGACGGCGCTGGCTCTGCTGAGCCTTACGGCTCTGCCGGTGCTTGCGCAGGATACCGAGGCTGCCGCTGCAGCTCCAGCCGCAGTCTCTCCCGAGGTTGCCTATATCTTCAATACGCTGCTGTTCCTCATCGGTGGTTTCCTGGTCATGTGGATGGCCGCCGGCTTCGCAATGCTTGAAGCAGGTCTCGTCCGCTCCAAGAACGTTTCGATGCAGTGCCTGAAGAACATTACGCTCTACGCCATCGCTGGCCTGATGTTCTGGATCACCGGCTACAACCTGATGTACACCGGCGTTGACGGCGGTTTCATGGGTTCCTTCGGTCCTTACGCGTTTGACGCCGTCGGCGGCGACGCACTCGACACCGGTTACTCCACGGCGTCCGACTGGTTCTTCCAGATGGTCTTCTGTGCGACCACCGCGTCGATCGTGTCCGGTACGCTCGCCGAGCGCATCAAACTGTGGCCTTTCCTGGCTTTCACCGTTGTCCTGACGGGCATCATCTACCCGATCACCGGTTCCTGGGAATGGGGCGGCGGCTGGCTCAACGGCGAAGCCGTGAAGGCTATCGGCGGCGCTGAGTTCTCCGACTTTGCCGGTTCCACTCTCGTTCACTCCGTCGGTGGCTGGGCTGCTCTGGCCGGTGCGGTTATCCTCGGTGCCCGTAAAGGCAAGTATGGTGCGGATGGCTCCGTGCACCCGTTCCCGGGTTCCTCCATGCCGCTCGCAACCCTCGGCACGTTCATCCTGTGGCTGGGTTGGTTCGGCTTCAACGGTGCGTCCCAGCTCGCTATGGGTTCCATCGGTGACGTCTCCGACATCTCCCGCATCTTCGCCAACACCAACATGGCTGCTGCTGCCGGTGTCGTCGTCGCGGTTGTTCTCACCCAGATCCTCTACAAGAAGGTCGACGTGACCATGGCTCTGAACGGCGCTCTGGCAGGTCTGGTTGCCATCACCGCAGAACCGCTTGCCCCGAGCGTATGGGTTTCCGTCTTCGTCGGCGGCGTCGGTGGCGTGATCGTGGTCTTCGCGGTTCCGATGCTCGACAAGCTGAAAATCGACGACGTCGTTGGCGCCATCCCGGTTCACCTGCTGGCAGGTATCTGGGGCACGCTCATCGTACCGCTGTCCAACTCCGACGCTTCCTACGTCACCCAGCTGATCGGTATCGTTTCCATCGGTGCGTTCACCCTGGTCGTAAGCTCGGTGATCTGGTTCGTCCTCAAGGCCACCATGGGTATCCGGGTGTCCGAGGAAGAAGAGGCCCTTGGTCTCGACAAGGTCGAAATCGGTGTGGAAGCCTATCCGGAATTCGGAACCGGCTCCGGCCGCCTCTAAGGCGGCACCGACAAAAATCTCCCAGGCGGTCTATTGGCTCAGACCGCAAACTTGGAAAGCCCGGGGGCAACCCCGGGCTCTTTTTTTGGTTGGTTGCCCTGAGTTTCTGTTTTTGCCTAAAAAACTTGCGAATGATTACAAAATAATCGATCCACACACTTCCGCCGGTGGGGTCTCTGAAGGTTTCGATTAAAAAACCGGCGGATTTCCGGGTCTTTTTTGAGCTTTTGCCCGTTTGGCATGCAGTTTGAATGCTGTGCGCTCCGAAACGCAAAAACAAACGGCAAATTGCCTATCTGGGGGTCAAAATGAATGAAACCGGGGTCGGGGCGGACGTCTTTTTCGTCCTTGTGGGAGCTATTCTCGTTTTCGCCATGCACGGCGGCTTCGCTTTTCTGGAAGTCGGCACCGTCCGGCAAAAGAACCAGGTCAACGCGCTGGTAAAAATCCTTGTCGACTTTGCCCTGTCGACAGTGGCGTATTTCTTCGTCGGATATGCGGTTGCCTACGGCACCACGTTCCTGGTGAACGCGGCGACCTTGTCAGGTGGTGGTGAAGGCTTCGAACTTCAGGGTCTGAGCCTGGTGAAGTTCTTCTTCCTCACAACATTTGCCGCCGCAATTCCGGCGATCATCTCCGGTGGCATCGCGGAACGCATGAAGTTCTGGCCGCAATGCCTGGCCACCGTTGCGCTGGTCGGCATCGTCTATCCGTTGTTCGAGGGTCTGGTCTGGAACGGCAATTTCGGTTTCCAGGGCTGGTTGGAAGCGACCTTCGGCGCGCCGTTCCATGACTTTGCAGGCTCTGTGGTGGTGCATGCGGTCGGCGGCTGGATCGCGCTCGGCGCCGTTCTGCTGCTGGGTGCCCGCATGGGCCGTTACGACCGCAACGGCCGTCCCATCGGTATTCCGCCCTCATCGCTGCCCTGGCTCGCCATGGGATCCTGGATGCTTTGTGTCGGCTGGTTCGGTTTCAACGTGATGACGGCTGCCTCACTTGAGAGCATTTCCGGTCTTGTGGCGATCAACTCGTTGATGGCCATGGTTGGCGGCATTCTTGTGGCGCTGGTCGTCGGCCGGAATGATCCGGGCTTCGTGCACAACGGTGCGCTGGCCGGTCTCGTTGCCGTCTGTGCCGGTTCGGACGTCATGCACCCGATCGGCAGCCTGATCGTCGGGGGTGTCGCCGGCGGCGTCTTCGTAATCGGTTTCGAGATCTGCCAGAACAAGCTGAAAATCGACGACGTTCTGGGTGTCTGGCCGCTGCATGGCATCTGCGGAGCGTGGGGTGGTATCGCCGCTGGTTTCTTCGGGCTCGAGGCCCTGGGCGGCCTTGGCGGTGTGTCTCCCGTTTCGCAGGTTATCGGTACGGTTCTGGGGGCGGTCTACGCCCTTGGGGCGGGTCTTGCCGTCTACGGTATCCTGAAAACGACGATGGGTCTGAGGCTGTCTCAGGAAGACGAGCACCGCGGAGCGGATCTTTCGATCCACAAGATCAGCGCAAATCCGGAACACGATCTCGGGCGCTAGAATGGCCTGCCGCGCGCCGGGTAACGGCGCGCGGATCTCTCAGGAGCATTCGGGTTCTGTCAGATTTTTGGATCGACCCAAAACAGCCTCAGGCTGCTGTGCTTTCACTGATCAGCAGAGCGGCCAGGTTGTCATGGCTGTCGACGACCCGATGTGCACCGGCGCCAAGCAGCTGTTCCGCGTGGCCATCGTGACAATGACCGCCGCCGACAAAACCCCAAACCGTCATGCCGGCGGCAAGGCCCGCCTTCACGCCGTTGACACTGTCTTCCACGACAAGCGCGGCTTTCGGGTCTACACCCAGCTTATCCGCCGCGAACAAAAACAGATCGGGCGCGGGTTTGCCGTTGGTTACCTGCTCGCCTGAATAGATATGCGGCTCGAAGTAAGGGAAGAGCCCTGTGTGTTGAAGCTTGTGGGTCAGCCGGTGCAGGCGGGAGGAGGAGGCGACGGCACGTGGGCCGTCATGGGCTGCCAGCAGCTGTTTGATGCCTTTGATTTCCGCCAGTTCGCGGTCGATCCGCGCCTGGGTGGCAGCGTCCAGATCCGGTCCGAATGTTTCAGGCAGCGGTCCCTTGCCAAGGGTCTGGTAATCCGCGTCGAGCGCCGCCCAGAAATCCGTGCTGCCCAGGCCCTGGAACCGGTCCATATACTCATGAAGCTCGTACTTCAGGCCGATCCGGGCCAGATGTTCGCGTTCGACATCGACATAGATGATTTCCGAATCCACCAGAACGCCGTCACAGTCGAACAGGATCGCTTCAAATGCCATGGATGAGGTGCCTTTCGGGTCGTTCTGGGAAAATTGGGGCAGGGACCGCCGGTTTCAATGCCGGATGTCGTCAGTGTGAGCCGTCGAACAGGCCTTTAACGACTTGTCGTTGAAACAATATGACAAGCAGGGCCGGAGGCACGAACGCGAGTACCGCCAGCATCAGTCCGCGCAGGCTGGAATTGCCGAAAAACTGCATGCCGCGCACCAAGGTGTAGGTGCTTTCCTCCGAGGTGACCATTACCGGCCACAGATACTGGTTCCAGCCGTTGACAAACATGACCAGGAACAGCGCGGCCGCTGTCGGCGCCGACAGGGGAACCAGAATGTCCTTGAAGAACTTCAGCGGACCAGCGCCGTCGATCCTGGCCGATTCCAGCAGTGCATCCGGAACCGTCATCAGGAACTGGCGGAAGAACAGCGTCCCAAGGCCGGAGGCGACTAGCGGCAGGATGAGGCCCGCACGCGTGTTGACGAGGCCAAGTTCGACGGTCACGGCATAGGTCGGCAGGAACCGGGATTCCAGAGGCAGCAACAGGGTCAGCAGAAGCACGGCGAAGATGGCGCTGGCAAAGCGGACCCGAAAATAGATCAGCGCATAGGCTGTCATGAGGGACAGAACGACCTTCAAGGTCGCAAATCCAGCGCCCAGCAGGAAGGAATTCCACATCATCGACAATGCTGTGACGTCACCGGAAAAGCCCGCGCCGGTCTGCAGAAAGTGTCCGTAGTTTTCCAGCGTGCCACTGCCCAGATCGAGCCTTGGCCGAACCCTTCCGCCTTCATGGGTGGTCGCAGCAAAGATCGAATAGACCGGCAGCGTCATCACAAGCGCGCCGCCGATCAGGATCAGATGATCAAGAAGCTGGGCCTGCCAGCGCCGCCAGTTGGGCATATGAGACTGGTTCCTCAAATCGTTCCGAAGTAACCGGGGCGTGCTGCGGGGACGGAGCGGGGAAATCTCGACGTTGCCGGGGCAGGCGCCAAGACAGTTCCGCAGTGAGCAAATGCCCGGTTCAGACCCGTCGGTGAGACGGCGGCGAGGATCGCCGGGTGCAGAGTATTATGGATTGTGACGGGCGAGGGCAAGACGCAATTCGGTCTGCCTGCAGGTGTCGCCGGCGGGAGACAGGCTGGTTGGCCGGGCCGGAAAAGACCTTGTCCGATGACGTAGCGTTCCGAAAGTGCTGCCATTTTAAGGGGGGCGTTCTGGAAGTTGTTTTTACCCCGATCCTGTCCCTTGAGTGACAGGAAGCAGTTCTTCAGGCAATATTTCGCGGTATTACGAGACTTTCTTCATCCTGAAAGCCATGTTGCACATTTGGTGCCGGGGGGCGCGATATGACACGGATACTCCTTTATAATGGTGAGCTTGATTTTTTGACGCGGGGATATATGGCCGCGCATTCCGGTTACAGCTATTCCTCGACCGATGAAATTCTGGGTCATCTGGTTCAAAACGCGCCATCGGGTGGCTTCGGCGTGGTCGAGCTGGTCTTTCACAGCGGCGTTCCCGGTCAGGTGACCCTTCTGGATGCAGACTGCGTAGGCGGATTCACGGCGGCCAGTCCGGTCGGGATGGTGTCGCACAGTTCCGGGATGGAGAACTTTTGGAGAACGCTGGGCCAATATATCCGCCCTGGCGGCGTCCTTTCCCTCAATGCCTGTTCGATCGCGGAGGGGCGCGCCGGCGGGCACCTGCTTCGGCATCTCTGCCGCGCCATCGGTGGTGGCAAGCGAGTTTGCGGTGGGCTGGGCGACCAGACCTCCGGTGTCTTCGAGTATAACAACGCCTCGCTCATGCGCGGTTATCCCTACTATTTTTAAGACCAGAGGGTTCGGGCCACCGCCTAGAGCACCACAATGCCGGAATGCTTGGCCTTGTGTTCCGGTTCGACGTGAATGGTGATCCGGGCTCCGGGGACATCTTCGACAATGGCAATCTCGATCCGGTCGCAGATCTCATGTGCCTTGTCGACGGACATTTCGCCCGGCACCACCAGGTGAAAATCGATGAAGGTGGATTTGCCGGCAATGCGAGTGCGCAGGTCGTGTGCCTCCAGGGCGCCTTCGCCATGTTCGGAAATCAGAACACGGATCTTGTCCAATGTGTCGTGCGAGGCGGCTTCGTCCATCAGTCCGCCGACGGATTCCTTGACGAGGCCCCAGCCGGACCAGAGAACGGTGAGGCCGACAAGAACCGCAAGCGCGGGATCCATGACTTTCCAGCCGGTGAGCATCACCAGCACAACACCGCCCAGAACCCCGACGGAGCTGACCACATCGGTCATCAGATGCTTGCCGTCCGCAACAAGGGCAGGTGATCTTGCGTGTTTGCCATATCTCATCAGGTACCGCGCCCAGGCGCCGTTGATGACGGCGGCAAGCAGGTTCATGCCGATACCGGCTGGCGAATATTCGGGACTGTCGCCACTGATGAAGCCGAGCCAAGCCGCGCGGAAAATCGACAGGGCGGCAAGCACGATCATCACACCGACGAGAACCGCCGCGAAATACTCAACCTTGTCGTGGCCGTAGGGGTGGTTGCTGTCGGCGGGTTTGGCGGCGAACCAGACGGCTGCAAGCGTAGCGATAGCGGACGCGATATTGACCGTCGTTTCCAACGCGTCTGAATAAAGCGCTATGGAGCCGGTCAACAGGTAGGCGCCGATCTTGAGACCGAGAACGACCACGCCGAAAACGATGCTCAAAAAGGCTATCTGAAGCCTGCGCTTCAACTTCATGCGTTCCCCCAGGACCGATTTGCTTCACCAGACGCCGGCAAAGCAGAGAACCTGACCGGCCACTGCGTTTCGCAAATTGCCCGTGCTTTGGGCGTTTACGATCCCGAGGCGGGTCGAACGGGGCAAGGGGTAGCAGTTTTCTCGGGGGTTACAACCCGGCTTTGAGGCCGGTGGTCTCGTTTTTCAGAGAGAATTGATATTTGGCCACACCACAGCGGCGGTTCACAGACCGCCGCTCTTGTTCATGGTTGCCGCGCCGATGATCCGGCCGGGGCCGTCGGGATTTTCAAGCTGCACGACAACTGCGCAGCGGGCGTCGCCTTTCAGCATCAGTTTGGACTTCGGCATGCGGAATGTCTCCTGGCCGCCGGACCACATCCCCATCGGCTGCAGATTGCGCACCACGTTGACGTAACGCACCTTGCGGCCCGCGTTTTCGCCACGGCCGATATCAACGAGGGCTTCATCCTGCATGCGCAGGAAATAGACGGTCGCCATGTTGAAGCCCTTTGGCAGGGAGCCATTCACCGTTGCCTGGACGACCATGTCGGTAATCTTCAGGTCAATTGTCGCGGTAAAGGGGTCGGTACGTGCCAGCGCGGCCCTTACATCGCCTTCACGGCTGCCGACGACGTGTTCCTCGCCGTTGATCACCATTTGCGGGGTGTAGACCGACCGGTCGCCGCGCCGCGCGGCATAGGCCCGCTGACGCTGCGAGTTGACGGGACTTGCCAGCGTGTCCTTCCAGCCGAGATAATCCCAGTAGTCGACGGGCATCACCATGGTCAGGACGTTGTTATCTTCCTGCACCAGCTTTTCCGCCAGCCGATCGGCCGGCGGGCACGAGGAGCAGCCCTGGCTGGTAAACAGTTCGATGACTTTTTCGGGTTGCGCCTGCGCGCCGTTGATTGGCGCGGCCAGGGCAACTATTCCGCCGGTTACAATAAGCGCGGTGCGGAGGGCCTTGCCGGCCTTCCGGGAAAACGATCCCACCATTTGGCTCAATTCCTTGTTCGATTGCCCCTAAAATATGCAATGGAGCACTCAACCGAAAGTCACGAGCGGGTGACTTTCGTCTTAGACGGCCTCATTCGCGCGTTTGTGACAAGGCCTCACCATTTGGCGTGCCAGGCGTCTTGTGGAAAATACAGGTCGAAACGGGCGTTAGCGTTCTGGCCTGTCTGGCTTTCCGGACCTGCGATGGTGGATTGTCTCGGGGGGAGAATCATGTGTTCTGGTGTCTCACGCCAGCCGGCCGCCACCTTCGCTTCAGGGCGCTGGCTGATCGTTGCCCGTGGTTCTGGCTGTTGAAACTGGAGACAAGTGCCCCTGTCTGGCGAACGTACCAAAGGTCAAGAGATCCATGACTTTGCGGTTCTGACGAGTGCCGCCCTGCCGTGGATGACCGGACCGTCCTTCATCTCGCTGTGGCACGCCTGTGGGTTGGCAACGCTTGGCTATCGGGTTGTCTATGTTCTTCCCTGGCTGGATGAGGTTTCACAGCAACGGCTGTGGGGCGAGACCCGTTTCGTCGATTTTGACGAGCAGGTCGACTGGCTCCGGACGGAACTTGAAGCCTTCGGACCCTACAAATTTCCGGAATGCCGGCCTTATCGGGCAAGGTTTGTGGCAGGCATGGGGTCGATCGTGCCGATGGAAGACGTCTACCGCGCCGCGCCGCCGGCCCGGTGCCTGATCGCGAGCGAGCCGGAGCATCTGTGCTGGTATCCGGTAACGACCGGGCGCAGGGGCATCCGGGCGGACAAGACGATCGGCCTCAGCATGACGGATTATGAAACCTACATCCGCATGTCCGGGTTGCCGTTTCCAAACAGCCTCGCCCGGCTGGTGTCCTTTCTTCACGGCCGCGCCCTGCGGCTGCGCATCGATCTGCCCCTCAGCCTGTCGCCCGCCCTCACACTGCCGGGCATCACAATGCCTGTGGAACGGGTGACCGGTGTCATGCCCGGTTACGCGCAGGTGCCTCTCGTTACGCAGGAAACCGAAGGGATCTATTTTCTCGGAGCTTTCCTTTGGGAGAAGGGCCTGGACGACCTCGCCCGCATCGCTGCCCGTGCAAAACGGCCCATCGATGTCATTGGCGGGGGGCGGGATGAAGCAGAGTTTCGCGCCTTCGCACGAGAGGAAGGCGCGGATTTACGGTTCTTCGGACCGAACCGGCGGTTCTGGTCCGATATCGGACGATACCGCGTCATGGTGAACCCTTCGCGCAGCGAAATCCTGTGCACGGCAACCGCCGATGCGCTGGTTGCCGGCCGGCATGTCATCCTGCCGGACTGTCCGGGCAACCTTCCCTACAAGGCCTATCCCAACGCCCATTTCTACACCGAACTGGAAGGGGCTCTCGAGGCGCTGGAGTATGCGTTGACGACTGTGCCGGAGCCTCCCATTGCCGCGCGCGAAGACTTCGACTGGATGGGCGCATGCCGCCGGCTGGTCCATCTTGCCGGGCTGGAAAGCGAAGATTGATCTTCCAGGCTCGTGTTATCGCCGGGACATCGGGACGCACAGGCGTATCGGCTGCTCGCAAACCGAGATCTGCGCAGGGGCATGCGCGACGATATCGCCGTCGGCCTGTATCGGGTCGCCCAGGGGACCCAGGATTTCGACTGTTCTGGCCGGCCGTTGGGCAACGAGACCAAGCCGCAGGAGCAGGCCTGCCGGTATCAGCAGAAAACGTCCGAAGACAGACAGAGCGCTGCCTGGAGGAAATATTGTTGCGCAAAAAGACGGGTTGGCGAGGTCGCAATTCGGTGCGAGGACAAATGTCCCGCCATACCGTTTGCCACGGCTGACGATCAGTGTCGCTGCCTTTTCGGGCTCACCGTCCAGCCGGACGTCCACCGGCGGGCAGGACCATCGCCGCAGTGTCCGGAAAACTTCGATCAGATAGGCGGCCTTGCCGAAGCGGGTCTTGGTGGCGCGGCTGAGATCCGAAACCACCTGCGCGTCCAGCCCGATGCCGGCCATCATCATGAAGCGGTGCCCATTGACTTGGCCTGGCCGGATCTTAAGGATGCGCGCTTCCATAAGGCAGTTCGCAACCCGGTGTGGATCCGTGCCGATGCCGAGCTCATGCGCCAGCACATTCGCTGTGCCGAGCGGTATGAGCCCCAGGGGCGGCGTCTGCGGGCCGGCTCCCTGGATTGCATCGTTGATCGTGCCATCGCCGCCGGCGATTGCCAGGATATCGGCGTCGTCTGATGTGGTTTCCCGAACGAAACCGGCGGCATCGCCCGCCTTCGTCGTGATCAGGATTTCGCACGTGTGACCGCGTGCCTCAAGCAGCGCCAATACCGCCTTGAAACGCTTCTCGCGCTTGCGGCCTGTGCGGGGATTGTAGACGACCCTGATCTTCAGGGTGTGCTCTTGAGGGCGGCTGCTGCCCGTCGCGGGGCCCTGGTCGTCCTCAGGCATCGCTCAGGCTCTGGACACGTGCCGGGCGTGCGGCAATTCACCGGCCGGCTGCAAGGAGCCTGCTGCCGGAACACGGGAAGCGGCGATGCGGTCCATGATCTCAAGAATGTCGGCGGGCGATGTGTTGGCGGCAACCGGTTGCCGCGCCTGGCCGCACTCGATGGCGGACATGGCCGCCTTGAAGCTCTCGCTGAAATCGGAGGACGTCGAAAAGGCCAGTCCGGCTCCCGTCTTCGTCACGTGGCGCAGGACCGCAGCTTCCTGCGGCAGCGCCAGGCTCTTGTCGAGCAGCATGGATACGCCAAGTGCCATGGCTTCGCTGGTGCTGCCCGGACCCGGCTTGCCGATGAAGAGATCGCTGGCGGAAAGATACTGGGCGACCCTGTCGGTAAACCCGAGAACCTGGACCGGAAACGGCAGGTCCATGGCGCGCAGCTGATCGGCAAGCGCTTCGTTCCGGCCGCAAAGAAACACCACCTGGGCGTTATGCGGAATGTCGCGCATCGCGGTTGCCAGTTCGATCATGCGCATGCTGCCCTGGGCACCATAGAGCACGGTCACGACAGGTCTGGAAGGATCGAGATTCAGCGCTTCCCGGCTGGAGCGTTGGGTGGGGTCGGTGAATTCCGGCCGGATCAGCAAGCCGCCCATCGCATGGATCTTGCCGGCAAGCTTTGGCAGTTTTTCGGCATTCCGCAGGGCGTCCTGCGTGCCACAAATTGCGTGATAGTCCGCCCGGTTGGGGAACCAGACACCCTTCGCCAGCTCTGCCCAGTCCGTGATCATCACGGCGCCTTCCGGCAGCGGGCCTTCCGTTATGCCAGCGCGGTAGCGTTTCAGCGCCTCCAGCATCACCCGGTTGCCGAGCGGCATGACCGACAGCACGATGTCCGGGCGAATGTCCTCGAAATGCCGGGAAAGAATACTGATGGCCGGCGGTTCGCAGAAGACGTAGTTCAGACGCAAGGCTGCATAAAACAGCCAGCAGGTGAGGCCGGTACGTCCCTGACGCAAGATGACCTCGTTGTAGATATTCTCGCCTGTGCGTGATCCGAAGCGGCTGAAGAGGTCGAGATGCGGGATCAGCGAGGTATAGGGATTTATCAGGCTGACCCGGTATCTGCCGGACCCTTCGAGGCATGCTTTCAGGGCGAAGGCGCTGGCCCTGTGGCCACCGCCTGCGTCCGTATAGATCACTGCCACATGGACGGGTTCCGTCATGCACCACCTTCTGAAGATGTACCGGCCGGGGAAGTGCCGGACTTCGGCAGGACCAGATGCTCCCGGGTCATCGGGACATCGTTTTTCAGGCCCCTGGTCATCAGCAGATGGTAAAGCCGGTTGTCGCCCCAGCTGAAGGAGGAACTTGCGACTTCCAGATACAGCCGGAAGCTTCTGACGAAGGTGTCGTCATACATTTCGCGGATACGGTCGATATTGGCGTCGAAATTGGCGAGCCAGTATTTGACCGTCGGCGGATAGTGCAGCCGGATATTCTCAAGGTCGATCATGTAGAGATCATTGTTGCCGGCAGCCTCGACCATGGTCGTCAGCGGCGATGCCTGAGTTCCCGGGAAGATGTATTTGTCGATCCAGGGGTCGATCGGCCGGGGGATTTCGTTGCCGATCGTGTGGACGAAGGCAAGGCCCTGCGGCTTGAGAATGTGTGCGATCCGTTCGAAGACCGGTGCGATCTGGGCATTGCCCATGTGTTCGACCATGCCGATCGAGGCAACCTTGTCGTAAAGGCCGTCCGCTTCGCGTGCGTCCTGCAGGCGGATCTCGATCTTGTCGGAGAGGCCGCGCTCGGCGATCTTCTGAATAGCATAGTCGCGCTGTTCAGCCGAAATGGTGAAGCCTACGCCCGTGATGCCGTAGTTTTCGGCGGCATACATCAGGAACCCGCCCCAGCCGCAACCGAGATCGGCAACATGTTCGCCCGGCTTCAGGCACAGCTTGCGGCAAACCAGTTCCAGCTTGTTGTTCTGTGCTTCATCCAGCGTGTTGTCGGGTGAGGTGAAATAGGCACAGGTGTAGATCATGCCCTTTCCGAGCAGGATCTCGTAAAAATCGTTGCCGATGTCGTAGCTGAAGGAAATGTTCTCGCGCGAGCGGGCAATGGTGTTGCGTGCGCGCAAGAAGTGGAAGGCCAGTTTGATCCGCAGCATCAACGACATGGGCCGTTCCGCGAAATCAATGGCAAAGCCCAGGTAGAAGAGCTTCTTGATGTCGCCTTCCACCTCGATGTCGCCCAGCATGTAGCTCTCGCCAAAGCCCATGAAGGCGTCCGAAAGCACCCTGGAGAGGGCCCGCTCGTTCTTGAAATGCAGAATGAACTCTGGCTCGGTCCCGATGGAGAAGCCGGTTCCGTCCCAGTATCGGACCTCGAACTGCGCATCGGGAGAGGCCGCAGACATGGCTTCTGCGAGCTGGCGGATAACGTCTTTCATCGGCGGGCTTTCTAAATCAATGAAGAGAATTTGCAGGACGGCGTTTGGGTCCGCTGATCGCGGTCCAGAGCGAAATGATGCTGTCCCGGTACTCGGGAATGGTGCGCTTCAGCTCCTCGTGGAGCGCGGGCAGATTGTGATAGGGCACCCCGGGATACATGTGATGCGCCGTATGAAAGCGGAAGCCAACCGGCTGCACGATCAGGGCCAGCGGAGACTCGATCGTGAAGCTGTCGATCATCTGGTCTTCCCGTCCGGAGGTTTCGGCCAGGCGTTCCAGTTCATGTTCCAGCGGGATACGCGCGGTCAAAAGCGCCCAGCCCAGAACCAGGACGGCATAATAGAAAGGCAGCGCCGCGGGGAAGAAGATGATTGCCGCAATGAAGAGCGCGAGCGTAACCCGGGCGTGCCGGGTCACTTCGGCCTGCTGTTCCGGTGTCAGGGCGGAGCTGAGCGAAAAGCCGAGCTTCTCCGTCGCCCAGCGATCGAGCGCAGCTTCGACCCGGAACGCGCCGAGCGCGGCGGTCACCGTCATCAGAAGGTTGGTAAAGGGCACCACAAAGGGGATCACGAGCAGAACCATGGCCATGGCAAACGCATTGCCGCGCACGAGCGGGTATTGCGGATCCTCGGGCGTTCCGAAAATGCCGAGCCGATGATGGGCCAGATGCGGCAGTTGAAACCGCAGCGGCGGAACCATCACGATGAGCGCCACGGTCCAGGTGTAGAGCGCCCGGAAACCGCGCAGCTTCTCGTCCTTGATGTGTACGATTTCGTGGCAGAAAAGTCCTGCGCGATGCAGGCCGAATGTCGCCAGCAGCCAGGGCAGGATAACCATCGGCCAGGAGGCGTTCAGACCCCACGCAAACCCGACGACAAAAAGCGCCAGATAAAAGCAGAAATCGCGATAGTAGATGGCTGGTCGCGGTATGAAATAGTCACGGGCAATCATGTCGTTCCAACCTGCAGCGATAGGGTCGAGCAAGCAGCACTAGCTTAGGCTTGCGTCTCAGATCAAGCCTGTATTGAAGGCCGCGACACCCATCATGTAGTGAATCAGGATCACACCGGCGATGTTCTGATGCCTGATGTAGATCCAGCCGAAGATAAATCCGGTGCCGATTGTCATCAGCACGGCCGGAATGCCGAAATGAAGGTGGAACATTCCGAACAGCACCGAGGCGAGAAGGACCGACCGCCATTTGCCCTGGTCTCCCAGGAAACGCTGGAAGGAAGACTGCAGAAAGCCTCTGGCGATGATTTCCTGCAAGGCGCTGTGAAGAAAGTAGCTCAGTGTTCCCAGCAGGTTGAAGGGCAGTGGTTTGCCGGGCAGCGCGTCGAAATATTTGAGCACTGCCGCCAGTCCCCAGGCAAAGATGCAGAGCCCGACCGAAATGATCGCGCCCTCGATCAGGGATTTCTTCAGGCCGACGGTTGTCAGCCCGAGCGCCGAAATCGAAATGCCCATGTGCCGGATGACAAAGAGGCTTGGCACCATCAGGATGGCGAGATACTGCCAGGCGAAGACTTCGGTGTAGACGTCCACGTTGACGATCGTCCGCGCCAACACGTTGTTCACCAGCGTGCCGATGGACATCATGATCAGCGAATAGACGAAAAACTTGCCGAACTGCTGCTGTTCGTTCCGGAGGTCCAGTTCACGCTGCAGGGCTGCGACATGCTCCTGCGTGGAGGCGCGCATGCGCCGTGTCACGAAGGATGCCAGAGCCCCTTTGAATTCTGCAAGTCTGGCTTCGCCATCGGCCAGTTCGAGGATCCGTTCCGGCTCGATTTCAAGCACGGCACCGGCTGTTTCAGCACGCACGGTTGCCGAGCGTGGTTCACCGTCAAGAAGCGCCATTTCGCCGAAAGGTTGCCCCGGCCCAATTTCCGCAACACGGTGGTCCGAGGCCGTGCCGTCGCCCTTGCGGTAAATGCCGAAGGTGCCTTCGAGAACGATGTAGAGCCCGTCGCTTGTCTCACCCTCGACGATGACGTCCTGATGCGCCGCGACCGGCACCCTGCGCGAGGCCGCCCGTACCGCATCGGCGACCCGCTGCGGCATGAACTCCGTCATCCGATGAAAGATCGTTTCAAGGTCTTCCGTTTCCTGGACCTTTTCTTCAACGGGGATGGAAGCTGTGCGCATGGCGTTACTCTACCTCGTGGTCCTGAACCAGCGGCCGCCGAAATACAGAAGCACGACGATCGGCATCAGCAGGACGTGATAGCTTCCATAGAGGCCAAGACCCCAGAACCCCGGGCTCTGCATCGGGATCATCGCTGATACACCCAGAGTGAGGAGAATGCCGGCGATCATCGGCAGCGTTCCCTTGTTCTGGCGGAACCGGACAACGCTCAGCACCAGCAGGAATATCAGGCCGATGGAATAATAGAGGATCACGGACAGAAAATCGTCGGAAGTCAGAATCATGAAGACCGGCCAGAGTGCACCCAGGACGCCGACAGCCACAAATCCCTGGCGCAGCGGCGAGGACAGATACTGAAAGCTGGCCGCGACGATCATGCTGAGACTGCCCAGAACGATGACGATGCGCGTTGCGATCACAAGCGGACGGTGCGCTTCGTGACCGATTGTTTCGAAGAACCCGTGGTCAATGGCACCCAGCATCGAGGCAAGCCCGATCAATGCAAGTGTCAGGCTCCAGATCCAGGCAGGTGAGAAGGTCTGAATGCCCGGACGCAGGCTCAGGCCGGCGAGAAAAAACAGCTCGCAGGCAAGGATCACATCAGTCAGGGCTGAAAGGACGAGTTCGGAAAGCAACAAGAATACTCATGGTTGGCGCCAATCTGACCGGTGGCGGCTGGCGGTATCCGGCCTGAAATTGGCCGGTTCGCCGCAATAATCCGCTGTCAGCATTGAGATTATGTTAAGCGGCTCGCCGCAGCGAGACACGGAATTCGACGCGTCAGGATGTTGCCTCGTTCGGTGTTTGTGCGGACCGCTTTCCCTTGACCCATGATTTCAGCGCCCGCTCCGCCGGCATCTCATAAATGCGGTAGAGGAAGATCGAAAACGCTGCCGTGATGCACAGCGATACCGGAAAGAAAACGATATCCGCCGGGATGGACGGCCTGAGGAAGATGTTCATCAGGTGAAGCGACGGCTGGTGCACAAGATAGAAGGCGAAAGAGGCATTGCCGAGAAGCACGAGCGGGCGGGTTGCAAACACCCTGGTGAGTTTGGCACCTTCCGTCAGATGTGCATAGAAGAACAGTGTGATGATCGGCAGGTAGAACAGGGAATAGCGGAAGGGATCCGGGACATCCGGTGCCAGCCACATCGCCAGGAACAGGAGAAGATAGCTGAGTGGCTGCACCACACCGGGCAGCCGGACGCCGCGACGCCAGGCCTCATGCAGAACCATGCCGACCAGAAACTCCAGAATGCGGAAGCCGGGAAAGACATAGAACAGCCAATGCGAGAACGGGTATTTGCCGAAGAAGATCACATCTCCCAGGAATACCTGAACCAGCAGGGCGGAAACGAACACCACCACACCGAGCCCCAGTGTGACCGCCACTAGCTTTCGCGGTGAAAACGCGACCAGGCCGAAGAAGCACACATAGAAGAATATTTCATCCGACAGCGACCAGGACGGTGCGTTGAGAGAGAAATAGATCGAGGAGACCGGAATCCAGCTCTGCAGGTAGGTCAGGTTCAGAACCGTCTTGATGACGCTGAATTCTTCCGAGTAGATCGCCTCGACCTGCATGATCGAGAAATAAAGAAACGGCAATCCGGTGAGGAAATGCAGCGGTGTCAGACGGGCAATGCGCAGCAGGAAGTAGTCGCGAAAGGACATCGTGCCGGCAAGGATTCTCGTCTTGTAGGACTGCGTCAGCACGAAGCCGGACAGGATGAAGAAGAAAGAGACGCCGACATAGCCCTGTTCGGCGATTGTCTTGACGAAGTCGCCGCTGGTATCCCAGCGGAAATGAACGCCAAACACCAGCAAGGCTGCGAAGAAGCGCAGTCCGGTCAGTTGTTCCAGTCGAACCTTTGCCGCGCTGTCGGTCACGTTCATGCGCAAATCATCCCCTCGATTGACCCAGGGACACTAATGCCCGCAGGCTTCCGGGAAATCTATGCCAGCGTCGATTTTATTATGGGTAAATGAACTGATGCGGCGGGTCCGTTTCAGTCAGTCGCCGATTTTCTGCAGGTTCCAGCGCGAACGGCACATCAAGGTGCGCTGTGCTGCTTCACCCATTCCCAGGTTTCTCCGATGCCGCGCCGCAAGGGAACGGCAGGCTGCCAGCCGAATGTCGCTCGTGCCCTGGCAATATCCAGCACGACCCGTGGCACATCGAAGTTGCGGCCCGGCTTGTAGACCGGCTCCAGGGTGCGCCCTGTGGTCTGGCCGATGATGTCGACGACCTGCGAGATGGACGTGCCTTCGCCACTTCCGGCGTTGAAGCTGCCGGACGCGCCGGAGATCAGGGCGCGATGGCATAGGTCGGCAATGTCTTCGACGTGAACGAAGTCGCGCACGACGCTGCCGTCCCCCCAGATTTCGATGGGGGCGTCCTCCGCCACCTTGCGCAGATAGGTTCCGATCACGCCCAGAAGGCCGACCTGTGCCTGGCGCTGTCCATAGATGTTCGCCGGTCGCAGGGCGACGAACTCGAGCCCGTGGAGCTGTTGTTCCATGCGCAGGTACTGTTCGATCGCCAGCTTGACGATGCCGTAGGATGAGATCGGGTTCAGCGGATGATCTTCCGGCACCGGATCCTTTGTCGGGATGCCATAGACTGTGCCACCGGAGGAAAAGAAGACGAGTTTCCTCGTTCCGCTTGCCCGCATGGCTTCCAGAAGGCGAACCGTGGGAACGAGGTTGCCGGAGATGTCGGCGGCCGGATCGAGGTTCGAGGTCGAGGGAACGGTCGTGCTGGCCAGATGCGCCACCGCATCCACACCGGACAGGGTGTCGGCGAGCCGGTGATGATCGGACAGGCTGTGGAAGACGTAGTCGACACCGGGAAGCGGCGGCCGATACAGTTCCGGCCGGGTGTCCATGACCCGCACCGACAGGCCTTGCTGAAGGCACTTGTCCACGACATGAGACCCGATGAACCCGCAGCCACCGATCACAAGTACTTTCAAGACGGGCCTCTCCGGAATCGGCTGAAAAAGATGATCCGGACTTTAGAACGGCCCCGTGGCGATTTGTAAATGGGGCTTGGCCGGTTCGCCGTTGTCACCGCAGATAATCAGCGGGGACAATGGCCTGCGCAGGTGACAGGCAGGCACCACAAGGTTGGCAAGATCAGGATTTGTTGCCGTCCATGATCTTCTGCAGTTCCGGCAGGAAGACGTCGTAATAGCTTTCGGGGCTCAGCGGACCGATGAACTTGTACCGGATCGTGCCTTCGCCATCGACGACGAAGGTTTCCGGCACACCGTAGACACCCCATTCGATCGCGGTGCGACCACCGGTATCTGCGCCGACGCGCTGATACGGATTGCCGAGACTGCCCAGGAAGCGGCGCGCGTTTTCCGGCTTGTCCTTGTAGTTGATACCGAGAAGCTGGATGCCCTCGACCTTTGCCAGCTCTTCCAGAAGCGGGTGCTCCTGGCGGCAGGGCACGCACCAGGATGCAAACACATTGACGACGGAAACCTTGCCGATGAGATCCTGACGGGAAAACCCGGCAACGGCGGTGTCACCATCGGTGAGGCCTTCAACCGGCGGCAGGTCGAATTCCGGCGCCGGCTTGTTGATCAGCGCAGAGGGAATTTTCTGCGGATCGCCGCCGAGGGTCAGCTGAAACAGGAACAGAGCGGCGAGCGCTGCGAACACCACCAAGGGCAGCAGCACCAGAACCGGGAAACCGCGTTTGGCAGTCTGCTGCCCGTGTCGGCCGGCACCGGTATCGTGGGACGTCATGAGCTTGCTTTTCCTTCACCGGCCGGCCGGGCGCGGGAAATGCCCCGGGCTGCCAGGTCCTTGAGGGCTTTTTCCTGTTGGGCCTTGTCGATGCGCACCCAGGCGATCAGTCCGATGACCGTGAAGAGGCAAAGGCCGTAGGACGCCCAGATGAAGCCAGCGTGTGGGCCTAGATCCATGAGAATTACTCCGCAGGCTGAGCCGTGGCTGCCGCAGTGCCCGGCTGGGCAGCGCTGGCTGCGCGCAGGCGCAGGGCACGCACGCGGCGGCGCAGGATCTCGTTACGCATTGCCATCAGATGCAACACGAAGAACAGCAGCGTAAAGGCGATCGCCATGACCAGCAGCGGCCAGAGAATGTCCGGATGAATGGTCGGGCCGTCCATGCGCATGACGCTGGCCGGCTGGTGAAGCGTATTCCACCAGTCGACCGAAAACTTGATGATCGGCAGGTTCAGCGCGCCGACGAGCGTCAGCACGGCTGCCGCCTTGCCGGCCTTGATCGGATCTTCCATCGTGCGCCACAGCGTCATCAGGCCAAGATACATGATCAGAAGGACCAGGACCGACGTCAGTCGCGCGTCCCAGACCCAATAGGTGCCCCACATGGGCTTGCCCCAGAGCGATCCGGTCACGAGTGCCATGAAGGTGAAGGCCGCGCCGATGGGGGCCGCGCTCTTGGCGGAAACATCCGCCAGCGGGTGTTTCCACACAAGGGTGCCAAGTGACGACAGCGCCATCACGGAATAGCACATCATGCTGAGCCAGGCGGCCGGTACGTGGATATACATGATCCGCACGGTGTCGCCCTGCTGATAGTCTTCAGGCGCAACGAAGAAGCTCATGTAGAGCCCGGCGGCGAACGCAATGACGCACAAGCCGATAAGCCAGGGCAGAACCACCTGGACCAGCCTCAAAAATCGCGTCGGATTTGCATAATCCCAAATTGCCATGGAACCGTTCTAATCTAGAGCGTTGTCCGCTTCAATGGACGAGTATGCCGCAGGGTGCATTGCGGGGTGTCAAATTGCCGTCAATCTCCTGCAAACCGGAGCGCCGCGGCAGCGGCAAGCGGGCCGATCACCGCCGCAATCAACGACAGCGAACACAGGATCAGGAACGGCGTCAGAAACGGCACGGGATCATGAATAGCGGCATCCGCGGCACTGACGCCGAAAATCAGCACGGGAATGGCCAGCGGTATCACCAGCACGGCCAGCAGCAGTCCACCGCGGCGCAACGAGACGGTGAGGGCCGCGCCGATGGCGCCGATCAGCGTCAGGGCCGGTGTGCCGACCAGCAGCGTGAGCGTGACAGCTCCCGTGGCGACGGGGTCGAGATTGAGAAAGATGCCGAGCAGGGGGGCGGCGATCACCAGCGGCAGGCCTGTTGCGACCCAGTGCGCCAGGCACTTGATCAGCACAAGCAGTTCAAGCGACCGTCCGGCCATCAGCATCAGGTCCAGCGTGCCGTCCTCCCGATCAGCCTGAAACAGCCTGTCCAGCCCGAGGAGCGTTGCCAGAAGTGCACCGATCCACAAGATGGCAGGACCAATGCGGGAAAGCAGGTTCAGATCCGGACCGACGCCGAAGGGAATGACAGTGACAACGGCCAGGAAGAACAGCACACCGACAAGCGCGCTGCCGCCGACGCGCACAGACAGCCGAAGATCCCGCCGAAACAGCACAACAGCCCAGGAGCTCATGCGGTCAGATCCTCCTCGTGCAGCGAAACGGGATCAGCGGTGCGCAGATGCAGGATCTTGGTATTGGCAAGGGCCAGATCGGTGTGGGTAGCGGTTATGATCATGCCGCCGGCGGTCAGATGTCCGTTCATCAGGTCCAGAAGCTGGCCTTCCGATGCCTTGTCCAGCGCCGACGTCGGCTCATCCATCAGCCAGATCGGCCGGGGCGTGACCAGAAGCCGGGCAAGGGCCAGACGCCTCGTCTGACCGGCGGAGAGAAATCCTGCCGGCAGGTCTGTCGTGTGGCCTATGCCGAGGAGATCAAGCGCGGCCTCGGGAGACATTGCCGTTGCGCCAAAGACAGATGCTGAAACCGGTGAGGTGAAGCCTTGCCAGAACGTCAGGTTTTCCAGCACCGAAAGCGCTGCCTTGACCGCGTTCTGATGGCCGAAATAATGGGCGTGTTCAGCCGGCGACCGGTCGGCTTCTCCCTGTTCCAGCCAAAGCGTGCCGCCAGCCAGCGCGACAAGACCTGCCAGCGTCCGCAGCAGCGACGACTTGCCGATGCCGTTCGCGCCCGTCACGACCAGTGCCGTGCCGGAGGGAAGATCAAAGGACAGGTCCTGAAACACCCGGCGTCCGCCGCGATCGATGGTCAGGTTTTCGGCAATCAGTCTCAGGGGAATGCTCCGGCGGCAGGTTGGGTTGAACCTTGTTAGTTGGCCGCACTGTTATGATGCAAGGAAAATTCCCCGCCTTGTCTTTGCTCAAAGACAAAACACCCGGGGCTTGCCCCGGGTGCTCTGGTGTCCGGACCCGCTTGCCGGACAATTTCAAAAAGCAGCGCGGTTTGCCCGCGTTGCTGGGCGATCAGTCGAACACAGATGCGATCTGGTCGACGCTGACGCCTTCCTTGATTTCACGCAGGCGCGCATAAATCAGTGCGACAAGGATACTCAGGAAACCTGCGCCGACTGTGGAAATGGCAGCGAACAGGATGATGCCGATGACCATGCCGATGCTGCCGGCCGAGGCCACGAGGCCGACGACGAACAGAGCGACGATGTTGATGATGGTCGCACAGATGATGGCCAGTACCAGCGCACCCAGGATCGGCCAGCGGTATTCCTTGGTAAGATACTTGCTGCGGCCAAGACCACCGAAGCCGGCGCGTTCGATCACCACGGCCGGTGCCATGACGGCGAATACCGCATAGACCCAAAGGCCCGGAACGACCAGCAGGACCAGGCCGATACCAACCAGGATCGAGACGACGATCGAGAGGATCGCCAGCGGCACGACGGCGCTCAGGGCCGGACCGAAGTAACGGCCAAGCTGTACCGGGCGCGACAGCTTCGCGTCATAGGCAAGCTGCACCAGAAGTGCGGTGGTGATGGAATAGACCACCATGCTGACGAGGATCGACAGCACGTTGGCAACAGCGCTGCCGGGGCCGGTGAACTCCTGCGGCTGGATGCCGAGTGCGGCACCGAAGCCGACCAGCAGGCCGGAAATCAGGAAGCCGATCAGGTTCGGCACGAAGCCGACGATGACGACCTGAATGAAATGCTTGAGGAGGATCGAGAAGCTCTCGCCGATGATGGAGCCAACGCCAAGGGAGGCCGTGGGCTGGCTTAGGGTCGTGTCGGTCATTCAATTGCTCCGTAAAACTTCCAATAGTTTTTTCAAAAGTGGTTATCTAATTCCAGCCCACATACCGACGAACGCTGCCCGCCAAACGGGAGGAGCGACGATCATCCGCCTGAAGCCGTGGACTGTCCGAAAACCGGTAGATCCCGATCGCATGAGCATCTTGCCCGCCCTCTGCTGAAGACAGTTACTCTTGCGATTTTTCACCATAAATCCTTCTGCAGCAGGTCACAAGCCGGGCCTTGCGCGGAAGTTCAACCCTCCTGACACTCAGTCGAAGACATCGGCGACCTGGTCAACGCTGATACCTTCCTTGATTTCGCGCAGTCGCGCGTAAACCAACGTGGCAAGGATTGCCAACGGTCCGCTTGCCAGCGCGTTGGTTGCGGCAAAGACGGGCAGGGCCCAGACGTAACTTCCCTCACGGGCGAGAAGCTCCACTGGAAAGGCGCCGGCAATCGTGACAGCCAGCGAGCAAAGCCAGACCGGCAGCAGTGCGCCGGCAATCTGCCAACGATAGGTTTTCGTCAGCGCCCAGCTGCGGCTCATGCCGCTGAAGCCAACCCGTTCAATGACGACAGCGGGGGCCAAAACCGAGAAGACCGAACATCCCCACAGGGCGACAAAAGGCAGAACCGCAAGCGCCGTGATGGAAATCAGGGTCGTATTCACAAAGATCGCAATGAAGACCAGCGGCAGCGCAATGCACACGAAGATGACGACCAGCAGCCCGTTTTGCAGGCAGATCGGCGCACTGGCCTTGAGGGCCGGCAGCAAATAGCGGGCAATCGAGACCGGGCGGTTCAACCGGGCGTCATAGGTCAGCTGGGCGAGAAAGGCCGCAGTCACGGCAAAAACGATCACATCGACAAAGGCCGTCGCAAGGTCGACGAGGCCGGCCAGGTCGCTGGTGTCGTCCGTTTCCAGATTGAGCGCGGCATCGACCCCGACAAGCGATCCGGCCAGCAGAGCGCCCAGGAGGCTGACTACAAAACCGATCGCAAGCACCGGCACAAGATTCCGGATCGTGATGGAAAAACTGGTTCCTATCAGCGCGCCGATCCCAAGTGACTGCCGGACATGGCGCCCCTGCGACCCCTCGGACTGGCCAACCCGATCAAGGAAATAGGCTCTGAGACTATGATTGTCCTGTTTCTGCAATCTGGCTGATCCACTTGATGACTGGAGCTGGAGAGGGCGAAAGGTCTATTTTTCCTCGCCGGATTGGGCGTAGTGCTTGTTTTCCCGCTTGTCGCCGAACAGCTGGCGTTGCTCGAGATGTTCCCGCTGGGCGTTGTAGAACGCCTGCAGGAACGGCAAACGATCCACCGGAGGCACCGGAGCGGCATAGCCGATCTTCTTGCGGATCTTTTCCACGATTGCTTCCAGGGTGGCGTTCCGCTGGTGGGCAGCTTCGGCTCCGGACGGTGTATTCTGGCCACGCAGCAGCGTTTCCAGTGTCTGCAGTTCGAAGGCGCCGTAGTGGTCGAGCTGATGGGACAGGAAGACGAATTTCTTGCGTGCTGTCCCGGTCGCGACCGTCTCGCTGGCCAGATCCTTCAAAAGCACCGGCACCGGCAGGTGGATGACATGGGTGCCTGCCATCATGTCGCCCAGCCGGCGCCGGTAGCGGTTGAACAGGGGGATCATCAGCGACATGGCAACCCAGGCAAAAGCGGCGAGCGAGGCAAGCGGCGTTGCCGAATCCAGCGTCAGCAGAAGCGTCCCGGGCAGGAAGATCTCGGCCTCCTTCATCAGGTTGCGCAGGACAAGCGCGCGGGCGGTCAGTGGTCCGCCGTCATGGGAAACCACCTTGATCTTCATCAGCCGTTTGCCGAGGGTCTGGCCGTTCCAGGCCAGCTCGGCCAGCACATAGTAGGGAACCCGGATCAGGAAGAACAGCAGGGCGGCGATGGCCATCAGTGTCTGCGGTGTCGTCAGGTTGATCAGAGCGAGCAGGATCACCAGGCAGGTCGCGGCAATCGCGGTCAGGATGATATCGATGAGCTGGGCAGAAAAGCGCACCCCAACACCCGCGATGGGCAGCGTCAGTGCAACGCCCTCCGGCGGCACAAGCGTTGATGCCGGTGGCTGATCGGTCTTGGTTCGTTTCCAGAAACGCACTCTCATCGCCGGCTCCGGCCTCCCAACAGGAACCAGGACAGCCAGAGCGCACCGATCCCCCAGCCGATGATCAGCCGGGCGTCAAGGCTTTGCACCAGTTGCCGGCCGAAGCCTTCCAGAAGTGCGGCCACCACCAGCATGATGGCTGCGACAATCGCCAGTTTCACGGCATCGCGACCGGCTTCGCGCAAGGCAACGCTGCGCGATCTGTCACCCGGAAAAAGCACCGCGGACCCCAGTTGCAACCCGCCGCCGCAGGCAATGCAGATGGCAGAGATTTCGGTGACGCCATGGATCGACAGCCAGCCGACGAGATCGAGACCCAGACCCCGGTCGACGTGAAGGGCGAGGAAGGCACCGAGCGACAGGCCGTTATAGAATGTCAGCAAGACGGCAGGGGCGCAGGCAAAGACACCAAGACCGAAAACGAAGATCGCGATGCGGGTGTTGTGGGAAAACAGATAGGTCGCGAATGCTCCGAGCCCGCTTGCCTGGTCGGTGCCGTAGATGACCGAGCGCAGGGATTCCGTGGTCGCGTCCGGCCCACGGTTGCCGGCAAGTTCGGCCGGCATCATCACGTAGAACCAGTCGTTGTTCTCGAAATAGAGCAGATAACCCGTGAGGGCCCCTAGCGCCATGCACAGGAACCCGATCAGAATGTAGAACCAGGACCGGCGCATCGCCCGTGGCGCGCCTTCCCTCAGGAAGTGCTCCAGCAGGCCCCCAAGCCGTTCCTGCGGGGCGTAGACGCACAGATATGCACGGGCCGTGAGCGCTTCCAGATAGCCGAGCAGGGCCTTGTCGAGCGAGATTTCGCGCGCAATCGCCAGCGAGGTCGTCGCCTGCCGGTAGAGAGAGGCAAGATCTCGGGTCTCCGCGAATTCCATATGCTGAAGGCCCTGGCCTTCGGCCTTGCGAACCAGGGTTTCCAGCCTCTGCCAGTCGGCTTCCCGCTCCTTTCGGAACCGGGCGGAGCGCATCAGATCCTGTGTGTCCATCAGATCAGCTCCCGGGCCTTGATTTCAAGATAGGCGGAAATCAGCCGCGCGGTCACGGCATTCGGTTTGGCGTCGACGATGGTAACGCCCATTCGGGACAGTTTTTCGAACACCAGGCGGCGTTCATTGAGTGCCTGGTTGGCGGCAACAAGCGTGGCTGCGCCATCGAGATCTCCCGGTGCCGTTTCCACCAGCTTCTCAAGGTCGGGATCTCGGATTGCGACGAAGATCAGCAGGTGCCGCTTGGCCAGGATGCCGATGTTCTCCACCAGCAATTCGGCCGATGTGGTGTCGACGAAATCAGTGAAGATGATCAGCAGGCTGCGTTTGGGCGTCCGGGCGTTCAACTCGGTGAGCGCGAGGGTGTGGTTGGTTTCGCGGCTGACATAGGAAAGCTCCGCCGTCCAGCTGCGCAGCCGTGCAAACGCCGTCCTGCCCGGAGCGGGTGCGGAGAAGGTGCGCGGTTTGACGTCGTAGGAATAATAGCCGACCAGATCACCGCCAATGGCAGCCGCCCAGGCGGTCGCCAGCGCTGCGGTCACGGCGTGGTCGATCTTCGGCAGGCCGCCGATCTCCTCGCGCATAAGATAGCCGTTGTCGAGTGCGACAATGACATGGTGATTTCGCTCGGCGCGCAATTCCTTGGCGACAAGGGAACGCCGTCGGGCCGACCGCTTCCAGTCGATCGTCTTGATGTCCATGCCCTGGACGAAATCCCGCAGTTGCTGGAATTCCGATCCTTCACCGACAGCACGGTTTTCCTTCACGCCGTAAAGCGTCGACAGAACGGTGGTGGTGATCTGCCCGGACTGGACCATGCGGATGTTCGGGACCACGCGGATTTCTGCGCCGACGGCCAGTTTCGGCACGAACTCCAGCAATTTGAGGCGCGAGTGCCAGGAAAGCCAGAGATGGTCCACGCGCCAGACGCCGCGCCGGATCGCCCGGCAGGCAACCTCCGCCCGCGAGCTGCCGTCCGCTGCCGGGGCAAACGCGAACTCCGCGTCGCCGCCGAGGCCTTCCGGCCAGTCCAGTTTCGCTCGCAGGGCCAAGGGCGCCTGGGCAAGTTCCAGTTGAAGCTTTGCCGTCTCGCCGACAAATACCTCCGCCGGAGCCTCAAACGTCAGGTTCTGCGGTCGCCGGAGTGACATGGCCATGTCGATGACGACCAGAAGCACGAGCACGATCCAGGGAACCGCGCCGATTTCACGCGCAGCGCCCCCGGTGACAACCGTGATCACCGAGATGGCCAGAGCCAATGCGCCAAAGGCGAGCAGTCGTTTGGACGGCCGGATCAGCGGGGAGCCTCGATCTGGTTGAGGATGTTTTCCAGGACCTGCGCCGGGCTGCGGCCTTCGATTTCCGCCGCCGGGCCGAGAACGATCCTGTGGCGAAGGGCCGGCACGAACAGACGTTTGACGTCGTCGGGAATGGCGTAATCGCGTCCGTTGAGTGCCGCCGTTGCACGTGCCGCACTTGCCAGCGCGTCGGCCGCGCGGGTCGAGGCACCGAAGGCGATTTCGGAACTTTGGCGGGTCGCGCGGATCAGGCGCAGGATATAGGCAAGGATGTCATCCTTCAGGATGATGCTATCGACCAGCGCCCTTGTTTCCTCAAGGGTGGCGGAATCGAGTACCTTGGACAGCGTGGCGGTTTCCATGCCGGCTTCCAACGGCTTGTCCGCGTGCTGGCGCAGGATCGCCATCTCGATGTCCTCGGGCGGGAAGTCGATCACCAGCTTGAACAGGAACCGGTCGAGCTGGGCTTCCGGCAGGGGATAGGTACCCTGCTGCTCGATGGGGTTCTGCGTTGCCACGACAATGAATTCCCGTCCTAGGGAATGATCCGTGCCGTCGATGCTGACCATGCGTTCGCTCATGGCCTGCAGCAGGGCGGCCTGGGTCTTGGGCGGGGCGCGGTTGATTTCGTCGGCCAGCAGCACCTGCGAGAACACCGGGCCCTTGGTCAGCACGAAGGCGTTGGTGCGGAAATCGAAGATCGAGGTGCCGAGCACGTCGCCGGGCATCAGGTCCGGCGTGAACTGGATACGGCCGAAATCGAGTGCCAGAGCCGCGGAGAAACTGCGGGCAAGCAGCGTCTTGGCGGTGCCGGGAGGGCCTTCCAGCAGCACGTGGCCGCGGGCAAACAAGGCGATCAGCAACAGGTCGATGATGTCGTCCTGACCGAGTACGGTCCGGCCGATCTCCGTCCGCAAGGCATCGGTCCGTTCGCGCAGCGCTTCAAGCGTCATGGGTTATTTGCTCCAATACCTGTTCCAATTGGTCGATTTGCTGGATGGCTTCCGTGGCCGGAAGCCGGGCAGGCAGTTTTCGTATGTCGGCCAGGATCGCGCGCAGGCGCGGTGCAAGGGCCGGATGCCGGCGTTCGGTGTAGGTCAGGAAGGCGTCTTCCCCGGCATAGTGGCGGGCATGGGCCGGACCGAACAGGGCAGAGGCCGTCGCCGAAATACGGGCGGTCGCATATTCGCGAATGAGGGCGCCATCCTGCCCGGAAAGCCGCATCAGCCTTGCGCGCGCCTGGACCGCCAGATCCTTGCCGGCGCCAGGTCCCGCCTCTTCGTCGCGGATGGGGCCGTAGCGGATGAAGCTGCGCCAGAGCGCCAGCCCCAGCAACAGTGCTGTGCCGAGCCACAGGGTCAGGAAGGGCGGTCCGAAGAAACGGAGCAGATCTTCCCAGGTGCGCTCGCGCTTGGGTTCGTTCACGGGATCGCGAAGCCAAGAAGAGCGGCTGTAGTCGATGACGATATTCCGGTTGCCGGCCTTTTCGGTCAGAACATCAAGGGCAATGCCGGCATTGTCGCCCAATCGCAGGCCGTGGTTGTTGATCAGGTCCGGATCGGACAGCACCAGAATGCGCTCCTGTTCGCCGTCACCGGCATCGGCGAGCGGGCAATCGGCCAGCAGCATTGCGCCGGTGTCACCGACGATCGGGCGGCAGGCCTCGTTTGCGAAGGTCTGGGCGGCGTAGATCTCCGCCCGCAAGGGCTCGCCTTGCTGTGACTGGTACCGGAAGTCGGAGAAGGGCCGACTTGCGACGGCAATTTTCGTGCTGCTGGTGCCGATCACCTTGTTGACGATTGTCTGAAGACGGTCCGCCTCAACCTTCAGGAAAGGGTGGGCAAGGCCGGTCAGGCGCATGCCGCTGCGCCATTTCGGCAGCACAAGCAGGGTTGGAACACGCTCGGCCTTTTCCAGGACGACCGCGGTCGCCAGATCGTACTCGTCCTGCTGCAGCAGCAGTTCTTCCTTGGTGCGCGGGCTGCTGCGTTCGCTGTCCGGCAGCGTATCGTAAAGCGGTACCACCAGCAGGCCGACCGCTGTTTGGTCCATCAGCCAGCCGCCGGCAAAATTCTGCGCACTGGCCCCATTTGTCGCCAGCCAGACCTGCAGGCCGTCCAGCCCGGCGGGCGAGCGGCGCAAGACCTGCTGGCGCTGGGACAGGATGTACCAGCCGGCAATCAGAACCGCGACGCAGATCAGTGCGATGACGGCGGTTTCCAGGCTCGGGCCCTTCGGCCGCGTATTTGCAGCGCTCTCGCTCATGCCGCCTCCGGACCAAGCAGGTAGCGGCAGTTCGCAACGTGGTCGTTGAACTCGTCTTCGCTGACGTGCCTGCCGCCGAATTGCACCCGTTCGGCCATGGTCACAAGCTTGCGCAGCAGTTCCCTCGCCTGGCTTTCGGGCAACTGGCGCAAGGCGTCGCGTGCCGTCCAGCTGCGCTGCATCAGGATGCCGTTGGCTGCAATGGCGGTGGCCAGCACCTTTTGCGTCAGCAGCACAAGGGCTCTCTGCCGATCTTCCATGCGCAGGATCTCGTCAAGCGGGGCGAGCTTTTCCGCCCAGATCGGGGCCTGTCCGCGGATGCGGGGGCGGGTGCTGTCGGGGTTGCCTGCCTCACGGCCTAGCGACACCGTGAACCGTCCACCGAAGCGCAGGAAGAAATAGGCAACGGCAACAAGGATGCCGCCTACGATCAGGCCCGGAATCCAGCGGTTGTCGATGGTCGGGTCCGCCTGATCCGCCGCAGGTTTCGGCGGTTCCTGGGTGGTGTCCAGTTTGGGTGGCGGTGCGGAGGGGTCGAAATAGGCCACGTCCGTATCGATCCCGCGCAGACGGATTGCGCGCAGGTACTCCGTGCCCGAGTCGCCGATTTCAAGCGGTTCCTGAACGGCTTCTTGTGCATATGAGGGGAGCAAAGTCCCTGAAAGGATCAATAAAAAACAGACGATCAAAAATCGGCGCATGACGGGTTTATTAGCGGCTCGTTCTGAGCTTCGCAACCGACAGCTGCTGCCAGGGTTCCGTTAGGATCTCGCTCCCCGTTTTTACCCAGGGCATTCACTGCCCGATCCGCTCCAGATGCTCGCCGAAATAGAGCATGTTCCCGTCCGGGTCCCTTGCACCGAATTCGCGCATGTCCCAGGGCCGGTCGGTGATCGCCTCGGCGATATCGGCGCCCGCTTCTGTCACCGAGGTGTAATAGCCGTCGATCCCGGCCACGAAGCAATAGGCCGTCGCCGGATGCCGTCCGGCCCCGGCCGACAGATGCAATTCGACATGGTCCCGGCACAAAATGGCATAGCGGACGGGCTCGGCCTCCGTATCCGCCCATTCGAACCGGCTCTCGAACAGGAGCCTGTTCCGGTAATAGGCGACTGCCGCCTTCAGGTCGGAAACCGGAAAAACCGGAGCGATATGGGAGAGATGCGGTGGTTTGGTATCTGGCATGAGGAAACCTCCGGAACTGCCTGAGGTTGAGCCTGACGGACTTTTCCACCAGTGGCAAATAACAAAAGCGCCCTGCAGCGCAGCTGCATGGCCCGATCCGGAATCCAGTGAATCAGCGTGAGCGAAAGCGAGCGCAAACTCAAACAAGCATCCGACACTTAAAAAAGACGCGCTTGCGGCGCGAAGCACGCGCTGGGTTCCGGATCAGCGCGCAGCTTCGCTGCACTTGTCCGGAATGACCCACCGGGGGGTGTTATCCAAAAAAACGGGCCCCTCAGGGCCCGCTTCGATCTCATCTGACTTGAAAAGCCGGCCCTCAGCTCGTCACGAGGTTCCTGAGCACGTAGTGCAGGATGCCGCCGGCCTTGATGTATTCCAGCTCGTCCAGCGTATCGACACGGCACAGGCACTCGATGGTCTTGGTGGTGCCGTCCTCATAGGTGACTTCCACGTCCATCATCTGGCGTGGCTGGATGTCGGCGATGCCCTTGATGGTCACGCGTTCCTTGCCAGTGATGTTGTGCGACTGCCAGCTTTCGCCTTCCTTGAAGGTGAGCGGGATGACGCCCATGCCGACCAGGTTGGAACGGTGGATACGCTCGAAGGACTGCGCGATGACCGCACGCACGCCGAGGAGGTTGGTGCCCTTCGCGGCCCAGTCACGGGACGAGCCCGTGCCGTATTCCTTGCCGGCGAAGATAACCAGCGGAACACCTGCTTCCTTGTATTCCATGCAGGCGTCGTAGATCCATTCCTTCTTGCCGTCCTTCATGGTGACGCCGCCTTCGACACCCGGAACCATCTGGTTCTTGATGCGGATGTTGGCGAAGGTGCCGCGCATCATGACTTCATGGTTGCCGCGGCGCGAGCCGTAGGAGTTGAAGTCCTTCTGGGCGACCTGGTGCTCGGACAGGTATTTGCCTGCCGGGCTGTCCAGCTTGATCGAGCCGGCCGGTGAAATGTGGTCGGTGGTGATCGAATCCAGGAACAGGCCCATGACCGCCGCATTCTCGATGTCCTGAAGCGGCTTCGGCTCCATGGTCATGCCTTCGAAGTAGGGCGGGTTCTGGACATAGGTCGAGGACACCGGCCAGGAGTAGGTCAGGCCGCCTTCCACCTTGATGCCCTGCCAGTGCTCGTCGCCCTTGAAGACGTCGGAATAGCGGGTGCGGAACATCTCCTCGTTGATCGAGGCGCGGATGAGGTCGGTGATCTCTTCCGTGGTTGGCCAGATGTCCTTCAGGTAGACCGGGTTGCCGTCCTGATCCTCGCCGAGGGGATCCTCGGTGATGTTGATGTTCAGGTTGCCGGCAAGGGCATAGGCGACCACCAACGGCGGCGAGGCCAGGTAGTTGGCGCGCACGTCCGGATTGACGCGACCTTCGAAGTTGCGGTTGCCGGACAGCACCGAGCAGGCAATCAGGTCGTTGTCGTTGACCGCCTTTGAGATCGCCGGGTCCAGCGGACCGGAGTTGCCGATACAGGTGGTGCAGCCGTAGCCGGCCAGCGTGAAGCCGAGCGCGTCGAGATCGTCCTGAACGCCGGCCTTTTCGAGGTAGTCGGTCACGACCTGGGACCCGGGCGCCAGGGAGGTTTTCACCCATGGCTTCACCTTCAGGCCCTTCTTCAGCGCGTTGCGGGCCACGAGGCCGGCGCCGATCAGAACGGACGGGTTGGAGGTGTTGGTGCAGGACGTGATGGCGGCGATCACAACGTCGCCGTTGCCGATGTCGTAGTCCTTGCCTTCAACGGCAACGCGCTTGGACAGCTCGCCCGCCTTCTTGAACTCGTCCGTCATGGTCTTGGCGAAACCGGCTGCGGCATCGGCAAGATTGATACGGTCCTGCGGACGCTTCGGTCCGGAAATCGACGGAACGACGGTGGAAATGTCGAGTTCCAGCGTGTCGGTGAAGACCGGCTCCTCGCCGCCGGAGCGGTACATGCCCTGCGCCTTGGAGTATTCGGCAACCAGGGCGACGCGGTCCTTGTCGCGGCCGGTGGCTTCCAGGTACTTCAGGGTTTCCTTGTCGACCGGGAAGAAGCCGCAGGTCGCGCCGTATTCCGGCGCCATGTTGGCGATGGTGGCCGCATCTTCCAGCGACAGGTTGTCGAGGCCGGGGCCATAGAATTCGACGAATTTGCCGACGACGCCCTTCTGGCGCAGCATTTCCACGACGCGCAGCACGAGGTCGGTCGCGGTGATGCCTTCATTCAGCTTGCCGGTCAGCTTGAAGCCGACAACTTCCGGGATCAGCATGGAGATCGGCTGGCCGAGCATGGCGGCTTCCGCCTCGATGCCGCCGACGCCCCAGCCCAGAACCGCCAGGCCGTTGACCATGGTGGTGTGGCTGTCGGTGCCGACCAGCGTGTCGGGATAGGCGACGGTTTCACCGTCCTCGTCCCTGGTCCAGACGGTCTGGGCCAGGTACTCCAGGTTCACCTGGTGGCAGATGCCGGTTCCCGGGGGGACGGCACGGAAATTGTTGAAGGCGGACTGGCCCCAGCGCAGGAACTCGTAGCGCTCGCGGTTGCGCTCATATTCCAGTTCGACGTTCTGCCTGAAGGCGTCCTTGGTGCCGAAATAATCGATCATCACCGAGTGGTCGATGACAAGGTCGACCGGAACCAGCGGGTTGACCTTTTCCGGGTCGCCGCCGAGCTTAACGGCAGCATCGCGCATGGCGGCAAGGTCGACCACGGCCGGAACACCGGTGAAGTCCTGCATCAGCACGCGGGCCGGGCGATAGGAGATCTCGTGATCGGACTTGCGGGTCTTCAGCCATTCGGCGCAGGCAAGGATATCTGCCTTGGTCACCGTGCGGCCGTCTTCGAAGCGCAGCAGGTTCTCAAGCACCACCTTCAGCGAGAACGGCAGCCTGGAAACACCTTCGAGGCCGTTCTTCTCCGCTTCGGGAATGGAAAAATAGGTGTAGGTCTTGCCGCCGGCGGTCAGTGTTTTCTTACACTTGAAGCTGTCGAGGGACTGGGTCACGACGTGCGATCTCCTTTATTGTCCAAAAGGCCCGGGCCGTGTGTGCGCCGGTGCCTGGCATACTCTCTCAAGGCTCCGGAAACGGAGCTGCAGCGCTCTGTCATCCGGCATCCTTCCGCGCGGATACGATGAGAGCCTCTCCCTCAGTCGCCGCCGCAAATTGATGCGCCGCACCTATAGCAATCTTTGGCTACGACCACCAGACACGACGCCGTCGCCGTTGTCGAGACTTCGGTTGAAGTTTCAGCCTCTTGAAACGGCATCGTCCGGAAATCGAAGCCAGAAAACACCTTCGGAAATTCGAAAATGCGATCTTGGGTGCATGCAGATGCGCCAACCGGTATATAGACATCATTTATTGGATGGGAAGATATTGCATACCATTGTATACTGAATTAAAACGCCGCTCAGCTAGCCTGTCCCGGCCCGCCAGACCTCACGGCGATCCGGAAGCCAGGCTTCAAACAACACCAGGACGCCGGGATCATCATGAGCTTGTATGAAGACTACCTGAAAGAGATCGAAACGCGCAAAGGCCAGGGTCTGCATCCCAAGCCCATCGAAGACGCTGCTCTCGTTGAAGAGATCGTCGCGCAGATCAAGGATACCGGTAACCAGCACCGGCAAGAGTCGCTCAAGTTCTTCATCTACAACACGCTGCCGGGCACCACGAGCGCTGCCGGCGCGAAGGCGAAGTTCCTGAAGGAAATCATCCTCGGCACGTCTGTTGTTGATGAGATCACCCCGGCGTTTGCCTTCGAACTCCTGTCCCACATGAAGGGCGGCCCTTCCGTCGAGGTTCTGCTGGACCTGGCTCTTGGCGACGATGCCCAGATCGCCAGGGATGCGGCTGAAGTCCTGAAGACGCAGGTTTTCCTCTACGATGCCGATACGGACCGGTTGAAGGCCGCCTATGAGGCCGGCAACGAAATCGCCAAGGACGTTCTGGAAAGCTACGCTCAGGCCGAGTTCTTCACCAAGCTTCCGGACATCGACGAGGAAATAAAGGTCGTCACCTATGTCGCCGCCGAAGGTGACATTTCCACCGACCTTCTGTCCCCCGGCAACCAGGCGCATTCGCGTTCCGACCGCGAGCTGCACGGCAAGTGCATGATCTCCGAAGCGGCCCAGAAGGAAATCGAGGCGCTCAAGCTGCAGCATCCGGGCAAGCGCGTCATGCTGATTGCCGAAAAGGGCACCATGGGTGTGGGGTCGTCCCGCATGTCCGGCGTCAACAACGTCGCCCTGTGGACCGGCAAACAAGCCAGCCCCTATGTTCCGTTCGTGAACATTGCCCCGGTCGTTGCCGGCACCAACGGCATTTCACCGATCTTCCTGACCACCGTCGGCGTGACCGGCGGCATCGGCATTGACCTGAAGAACTGGGTCAAGAAGCTGGACGAAAACGGCAAGCCGATCCTGAACAATGACGACAGCCCGGTTCTGGAACAGAAGTATTCCGTCGAGACCGGCACGGTGCTGACCATCAACACCAAGACCAAGAAGCTCTACAACGACGCCGGTGACGAAGAACTGGCCGATGTCGCTTCCGCGCTGACCCCGCAGAAGGTCGAGTTCATGAAGGCTGGTGGTTCCTACGCCATCGTCTTCGGCAAGAAGCTGCAGAGCTTTGCCGCGGAAACCCTCGGCATCGAGACGCCGCCGGTGTTCGCACCCAACAAGGAAGTGTCGCACGAAGGCCAGGGCCTGACGGCGGTCGAGAAGATCTTCAACCGGAACGCTGTCGGCGTTGCGGAAGGCAAGGTGCTGCATGCCGGTTCCGACGTTCGTGTGAAGGTCAACATCGTCGGCTCGCAGGACACGACCGGCCTGATGACTTCCCAGGAACTGGAAGCCATGGCGGCAACGGTGATCGCACCGACCGTCGACGGCGCCTACCAGTCCGGCTGTCACACGGCTTCGGTCTGGGATCTGAAGGCACAGGCCAACATTCCGAAGCTGATGAGCTTCATGAACAAGTTCGGCCTCATCACCGCACGCGATCCCAAGGACGTCTATCACCCGCTGACGGACGTGATCCACAAGGTGCTGAACGACATTACCGTCGACGACTGGGCAATCATCATCGGCGGCGACAGCCACACCCGCATGTCCAAGGGCGTTGCCTTCGGTGCGGATTCGGGCACGGTTGCGCTGGCACTGGCCACGGGCGAAGCAACCATGCCGATCCCGGAATCGGTGAAAGTGACCTTCAAGGGCACCATGAAGGATCACATGGACTTCCGTGACGTCGTTCATGCCACCCAGGCACAGATGCTGAAGCAGTTCGGCGACAACGTCTTCCAGGGCCGCATCATCGAAGTGCACATCGGTACGCTGCTCGCCGACCAGGCGTTCACCTTCACCGACTGGACCGCGGAAATGAAGGCCAAGGCCTCCATCTGCATCTCCAACGACGACACCCTGATCGAATCCCTGGAAATCGCCAAGAGCCGTATCCAGATCATGATCGACAAGGGTATGGACAACGCCAACAAGGTTCTGCAGGGCCTGATCGACAAGGCAGACAAGCGCATTGCCGAAATCCGCTCCGGCGAGAAGCCGGCCCTGACGCCGGACGACAGCGCGAAGTATTTCGCGGAAGTCGTGGTGGATCTGGACCTGATCGACGAGCCGATGATCGCCGACCCGGACGTGAACAACGAGGATGTCTCCAAGCGTTACACCCACGACACGATCCGCCCGGTTTCCTATTATCGCGGCGAGAAGAAGGTCGATCTGGGTTTCGTCGGTTCGTGCATGGTGCACAAGGGCGACATGAAGATCGTCGCCCAGATGCTCAAGAACCTCGAAAAGACCAACGAGAAAGTCGAGTTCAAGGCACCGCTCGTGGTGGCTGCGCCGACCTACAACATCATCGACGAGCTGAAGGAAGAAGGCGACTGGAGCATTCTGCAGAAATACTCCGGTTTCGAATTCGACGACAACTCGCCGAAGAACACCGCCCGCACCGAATACGAGAACATTCTCTACCTTGAGCGTCCGGGCTGTAACCTTTGCATGGGCAACCAGGAAAAGGCCGCCAAGGGCGACACGGTTCTGGCAACCTCCACGCGCCTCTTCAAGGGCCGTGTCGTGGAAGATTCCTCCGAGAAAAAGGGCGAATCCCTGCTGGCCTCGACGCCGGTCGTGGTTCTGTCGGCCATCCTTGGCCGGACGCCGAGCCTCGACGAATACAAGGCAGCTGTCGAAGGGATCGATCTGACCAAGTTCGCTCCGCCGAACCAGAAGCCGCTCGACGCACGGTCGGTTCATTTCTAAGAGCAAGCTTCGTTCATTCAGAACACAGACGCAATCTGGGGCCGCCCGATCGATGCCGATCGGGCGGCCCTGCTGCATTTGCGGGTCGGGACGGGACGTTGAAGCCAACGAGGTGATTGTTTGGCGGCAGGAAAAAGTGTTCCATGGGAATGGCCGGTGATTTCGGCCGATTTCTTAAATTCATTTCCATGGGGGCTTTCATGAAATACCGCGTGCCCGCAGTTCTTTTTCTTCTTGCCGGCTCTATGCAGAGCGCACTGGCTGACCCGTGTCAGGATCGTTTCACGGAACTCTATCTGCAACTCGATCAGACGACGCCGACCAAGACCCAGGTGACCACCGCCTTCAAGGGCGCGCCGCCGACCACCAATGACTTTTTCTACCTGTCGCAGGATCACTATCTGACCGTGCCGACCTCACCGGAAGGCCCGTGGGTGCTTGGCTACGGCAACGTGCTCTACCAATCCGCAGACCAGGGGTCGACCTGGGAAAAGATCCGCGAGATGGACACCGGCCAGAACGCGGATCAGGCACGTGCCGACAAGGAAACGAACGCAGCCAGCATCCGCAACGCGGCCTGCAGCGAGGAAGAGCTGGAGGGTGAGGCCGTGGAGGTGGTGGCAGCGGATATTACCGTCAGCCAGGGCATGGTCACAGAAAACCGCTACACCTACTATGTCCGCCGCAGTGACGATTTCATCGTCAAGGCGATCTACGACAGCAAGGCCCCGTCTTTCGAGATGGTGACCACCCAGGTGATCGAAAAAGCCCCTGGCCTGAACCTGCCGGTACCGGAGTAAGGCAGCCAGCCAGGCGGAAGGATCGCGGGGCGGACGGCGGGTGTACCGGTTGCGCGATCTCTTGCGTGGAACAACAGGTGTTTCTGGTAAGCGGATGGCAAGCGAGGCTTGCCCCATCCGCAGATGTCATCCCGGGCATGACCCGGGATCCAATGCCCATCGCGGCGCGTTCGGAAATCTCTATTGCGTTCAGGGAGCCAGCTTACAAGCGGGCAAGTCTTGAGGCTCTGGAAACGAGTGGGCCCCGGGTCTCGCGATGCTCGCCCGGGGTGACACTTCCGGGTGGGGTGCGGCCTGGTGTTGATCGATAGTGCCGAATTCCTGCCCGAACCTTGGGGTCGTCATATCCGCGCAGGCTGCCCGTTTGCCTTAGCCGCGCCCGCGATAGGGGGCAACACCCTGGTCGGGGATCCAGACGCCGTCCGGAGCTGGGCCGGTCTGGTAGAAGACGTCGATCGGGATGCCGCCGCGCGGATACCAGTAGCCGCCGATGCGAAGCCACTCCGGATCGAGCAGGTCGACCAGGCGCTTGCCGATGGAAACCGTGCAGTCCTCGTGGAAGGCGCCGTGATTGCGGAAGGAGCCGAGGAATAGTTTCAGCGACTTGCTCTCGACCAGGAAATCGCGTGGCACGTAATCGATCACCAGATGAGCGAAGTCCGGCGCACCGGTGATCGGGCACAGCGAGGTGAATTCCGGGGCAACGAAGCGGACCATATAGCCCGTGCCAGCCTGCGGGTTCGGCACTTTTTCCAGAACCGCCTTGTCGGGATCGTCGGGAAGTTCGGTGGAAGACCCGAGCTGGGTCAGGTTCTCGTAGATGCTCTTGTCGGACATGACTGTCTCCTGATTTTGTGCCCGTTCCGGGGACACGCTTTGCGCTGTCGGTGGGTGGGCTCCGTGTTCTTGAATGAACTCGCAAAGACCCAAAATTTGGGCTTTCGCTTCCCTGTGCTCTGATCCTGAGGAGGACCGTCAGGTCCGTCTCGAAGGATGGGCCGCTTGTTCTGTGCGTGCCGCCCATCCTTCGAGCCGCCGCTGGAGCGGCTCCTCAGGATGAGGGAGTGGTTTTGAAAAGCTTCCTCTCCGTTGTCATCCCGGACGAAGATCCGGGATCGGAGAGGCGAAGGCCTGTCGATTCTGCTCGCGACACCATTGGCTTCCCGGTCCCGGCTCACG
Source organism: Labrenzia sp. R5_0 (assembly GCF_017743835.1). Taxonomy (NCBI): domain Bacteria; kingdom Pseudomonadati; phylum Pseudomonadota; class Alphaproteobacteria; order Hyphomicrobiales; family Stappiaceae; genus Labrenzia; species Labrenzia sp. R5_0. The sequence continues at coordinate 495,377 of NZ_JAGHRK010000004.1, forward strand.
CTACGCTCGGCCGGGATGACGCCGGAAAGGCCGGTTCCTAAACCCCGCGCAAATTGCCCCAGATCATCGTGTGAAGCTGCGGCAGGACGGTGGCTGCGTACCATCTGTCGGAGGTAACCCGGTCCACAAGCCAGCGCATGCGCTCCATGATGCCGGCCATGTCGATGGTGGCATCGGTGTCGGCTGCCGCCGGCGGGGTGTGGTTGCCCGGCTGCAGGAAGCAGCTGAGGTGCGGGTAGCGGTCTGAGACGTCTCGCGCGAAGGCATAGTCCGCCTCGTCGAAGACGACGACCTTCAGCACTGTCTGCGTCTCCGGCCCTGCGGCCTCGACGCATTCCGCCAGGCGCTGCCAGTCGGTGACCATGCCCGAGGACGGCGGTTTCGGGCTCAGCGTCAGGACGTCGAGATCGGCAAACCAGTCCTTGGCGAGGCTGCCCTGCGTTTCCAGCGCGAAACGGTAGCCCTCTTTCCGGCCGAGCTCGATCAGGCCTCCAAGCGGCTGGATCGCCGGATTGCCGCCGGAAAGCGACACTGTCAGCGGATTGCCGCCGGACAGGATCTCCACCTGCATCAGGATGGCTTCCGGCGTCATCGGACACCATTCGTCCCGATGGGCGCTGTCGACCGCATGCAGCGTGTCGCACCAGGAGCAGCGGTAATCGCAGCCGCCGGTGCGCACGAACACGGTGGGTTGGCCAATCAGGGCGCCTTCGCCCTGAATGGTGGGGCCAAATATTTCGCTGACCCGGATCTGTTCGATACTCATGCCGCACGCGCCCCCGGATAGACGAGGGGACGGAATTCGGCGCAGGTCTTCGGCGTTTCCTTCACGCGAACGGCCGAGGTTTCCGGCCAGCGCTGGCGACACCAGTTGTAGAAATAGCGCGCCATGGTTTCGGCGGTCACGCAATCATTGCCCAGCACGTCATTCAGGTGCCGGTGGTCGAGCGTGTCGTCGATGAAGCGCTTGAATTCGGACAGTTCGCGGTAATCGCGCACGAAGCCGATGCCGTTCAGCTCTTCCGACATCAGCTCCACCTCGACCACATAGTTGTGGCCATGCAGGCGGGCGCAGGGGTGGTCTTCTCCCAGGCCAAGGATCTGGTGGCTGGCGGAGAAGTGGAATTCCTTGGTGATCCTAAACATTGCACGCCTCCTTCCAGAACGCTTCGTCTGCGTAGACCGTCGGGTCGATGCCACCGGCCAGGTGAAAGGCTTCGCGCCGTTCCACGCAGGTGCCGCAGCGCCCGCAGTGAACCTCGCCGCCCTTGTAGCAGGACCATGTCTTGCGATAGTCGACGCCAAGCCTCAGTCCCTCGGCGGCGATGTCCGCCTTGGAGGTGTGGACGTAAGGCGTGAAGAGGCTGATCTCGCCCATGCCTTCCAGTGCGTGGCGCTGCATGGTCTCGAAGCTTTCGGTGAAGGCCGGACGGCAGTCCGGATAGATGAAGTGGTCGCCGCCGTGGACGGCGGTCGCGACCGCTTCGGCACCGCGCGCGCTGGCAATGCCGAAGGCAATGGAAAGCATGATCGCGTTGCGGTTCGGTACAACGGTGATCTTCATGGTTTCCTCGGCATAATGCCCATCCGGCACGTCCACGTTGTCGGTCAGCGCCGAGCCGGTCAGCTGGCGGCCGATATTGGAAATGTCGATCAGGATATGCTCGGTGTTCAGCTCATCGGCACAGGCCTTCGCGTAGTCCAGCTCCTTCTTGTGGCGCTGGCCATAGTCGAAAGAAACGAGGCCGATCAGCTCGTGTTCCCGCGCAACCTTGTGCGCAAGGGTGACGGAATCCATTCCGCCGGAACAGATGACAAGTGTTTTCAACGATGTGGTCCCTTGTTTTCGCTGGCACCGGGTAGGCTGCGACCGGTGGTTCCCTTTTGGGGAACGGCGCGCGTTTTAGCAGGTTTTGGCGAAAAGGGAAGGGTGGGGCATGCCTTGAAGGATTTTCAGGAAAAGCAGGAAAATGGACAACGCGAGCGCATTACGCCCAGATCGCCATCCTCAGGCCGCGCTCATCGCGGCGGAAGTCCTTCGGAAACGGTTCCGCGTCTCCCCGAAAAATCCGCTCGGCAATCAGGCTGTTGGCGGCGGCATCCAGAAGGTCGTCGCGGCCGCAGCCGCGCGGGGGCTTCTGGTCGAGAAACTCTCCGGGCAACCCCTTGGAGACGAGAAGGTCCCGCCGCTGGTCGAGGCCTGCCGGGTTGGCGCGGCTCTTGACCTTCTTGGGCAGGCTCATTTCCGCTCCGCCGTTGAGGCGCCAGAAGGCAAGTTCCGGGTGCACCTCGTGGACGCATGTCTCCAGCTCCGGTGTCATCAGGGCGTCGATTTCCCGCATTTTCGGGAAAAGGAAGAAACACTGCTTGGAGACTTTTTTCGGCGGGTCGGACGTGGCGAGCGCCGTGTTGCAGGCCTTCAGGTAATCGTCTTCATAAACGGCGGGGCGAGCGGGCACAGAAAACACCGAGGATTGGCGCATGCCAAGGTGCTTGCGAGCAGCCTTTTCCGGGCCGCGACCGCCAGGGCCGATGCGGTCCGGCAAGCCGATGGGCATGTCGACGGCGACGATGGCAAGATGCGGGGTGTGTCCGACAATATCCGCGAAGGTCGGAAAGACGATCAGATCCAGATCGGCGGGGTCTTCCAGACTGCGGATGACCGCAACCCAGCCGGCCTTGCAGCCGTCGATACCGGCAACCCTTGTGCCTGCCTCGTCAGGCACGGGCCTTTGCTTCCAGAACCCGGCGCGAGGTGACGAGGGCCATTGCCTTCACCACGGAGTTCTGCTCCTCGGCGAACAGCAATTCGTCCGCGCCCTTGCGCACGCTGCGGGCAACCAGTTCAAAAACGGAGGCCGACGCACGTTTCAGCGCTTCCTCGTCGTTTTGTCCGGCCAGAAGGTTGGACAGGAACAGGCCTGCGATCAGGTCTCCGGTGCCGTGCGGTGGATTGGCGATGGAAGCATGCTCGGCGGCAACGGCGCCACGCGGGCCTGCCAGAAGGTTGGCAATGGCATTGCGGCGCAGGGCTGGCGAGGAGGTCACCATCACGCGCTCGTTGCCGAGAACCCGGGCGGCGGCGAGAGCCTGCATTTCGCTGTCGATCTCACGGCCCGTCAGCCAGCCGAGTTCAAAGGCGTTGGGCGTGACGACATCGGCCAGGGGCACGAGCTGGTCTCGGATTGCCTCGGCCGTTGCCGTGGGCACATAAAGGTTGCCGCTGCCGTCGTGCTGGTCGCCCATGACCGGATCGCACAGGTATGGCGCATCCGGAGTGTGGGTCTTGACCGCCTTCACAAGTGACGCGATGGCAGTCGCCTGTTCCGGATTGCCGAGATAGCCGGAAATCACCGCGCCGACTTCGGCCAGTTTCGGGGACGCGGCAAGATCCTCAACAATGGCGATGAAGTCTGCTGCAGGGGCAACGATGCGGGTGCCCTTGCCCTGTCCCGGATGCCAGGGCAGCAGGATGGTCGGCAGGAACCAGACATCATGGCCGATCCGCTCCAGCGCGAAGGTCAGTCCGCGGCCGCTGATACCGCCGCGCACCACCTGTGACGTGATCACCAGAACCGGCTTTCTCTGTGGCTCGGGAGCGCCCGGCTGCATCATGGGGTCGTGTTCCTTCCGGGGTCAGGCAGCGTCGGAGGACGACTTGCTGCCGGTGCCGTAGCGCTTTTCGATATAGTCCAGAACCATCTGCTTGAACTCGTCGGCGATGCCGGGCCCGCGCAGGGTCATGACCTTCTCGCCGTCGATGAAGACAGGCGCCGAGGGGGTTTCGCCGGTGCCGGGCAGGGAAATGCCGATGTCGGCATGCTTGGATTCGCCCGGACCGTTTACGATGCAGCCCATCACGGCCACGTTGAGGCTTTCGACACCCGGATATTGTTCACGCCACTTGGGCATGGAAACACGGATGTGGTCCTGAATGTCCTGGGCCAGTTCCTGGAAAACGGTGGACGTTGTGCGGCCACAGCCCGGGCAGGCGGCCACCACCGGCACAAAGGCGCGGAAGCCCATCACCTGCAAAAGCTCCTGAGCCACCTGCACCTCGCGTGTGCGGTCGCCGCCCGGTTCCGGCGTCAGCGACACGCGGATGGTGTCGCCAATGCCCTGCTGCAGGAGAATGCCCATGGAAGCTGCGGAGGAAACGATGCCCTTGGTGCCCATGCCGGCTTCGGTGAGGCCGAGATGCAGGGCATAGTCGCAGCGACGGGCGAGATCGGCATAAACGGCGATCAGGTCCTGCACCTGGCTGACCTTGGCCGAGAGAATGATCTTGTCACGGCCCATGCCGAGGCCTTCGGCGCGCTCGGCGGACAGAAGTCCAGACTGGATGATCGCTTCGCGCATGACAGCCGCTGCCGACACCGGATTTGCACTTTCGGCATTCTCGTCCATCAGCTTCGTCAGAAGCTCCTGATCGAGTGAGCCCCAGTTGACGCCGATCCGGACGGCCTTGTCGTGCTTCTGCGCAATATCGATGATCTGCGAGAACTGTGTGTCGCGCTTGGCCTTGAAGCCGACGTTGCCCGGGTTAATGCGGTACTTGTCGAGTGCTGCGGCGCAGTCGGGATAGTCGGTCAGCAGCTTGTGGCCGATGTAGTGGAAGTCGCCGACCAGCGGCACCGTGATGCCGATCCGCTCCAGCCGTTCCTTGATCCGCGGCACCTGGGCGGCCGCTTCCGCACGGTCCACGGTGATGCGGACGATTTCAGAGCCGGCGCGGGCGAGCGCGGCCACCTGCGCGACGGTTGCATCGGCATCCGCCGTGTCTGTATTGGTCATGGATTGCACCACGATGGGTGCATCGCCGCCAACCATCACATTGCCGACCTTCACACCGACGGAGGAGCGGCGGGGCAGGGCTTTCGCGAAATCATCGATCATCACAGGAACCAACGGGTTTTGAGCGTTTGCCCCTCATATGAGGGAACTGGGGCCGACTTTCCAGCGCATGATTAGGGCGTGCGGCAAAAAAGGGCAATGGCAGAGCCGCCGCAAAGGCAGGTCGATCTTGGGGCTCGCGGACGTTGCCACATGGTTTTCAGCCCGCTATGAGCTTGCATGGGCCGGCCCAAACCGTCGGCCGTCTTGTTATGGAGGGTGCTGCATGTTGAAACGGTTGCTGTCGGACTCTGTTTCCATTGTCTTTGGCAATCTGGAAACCGTGTTCAAGGTTTGTGGTGGCTGGTTTCTCCTGCAGTTCGTGCTGTCTCTCTTCATTCTGGCGAATGGCGCGCAGATCGATGAGGCGACCGCGCCTGAAGATATTTCCGGAACGACGGTCCTGCTGCTGGTAACGACCATGGTGATTGCGCTGCTGTCGTCCGCATCCATTTCGGTCGCCTGGCACCGGTTCGGTCTGCTGAACGAGCGGCCGGGACCTCTGCACTTTCGCGTTGGCGCTGTCGAGTTCCGTTTCATCGGGCAAATGCTTTTGTTGTCGCTGGCCGCGGTCGTTGTCGTGCTGCCTGCAGGGCTGGTGATTGGTGTGCTGTCGAGCCTGTTCAACAGCACCGCCATGACGGTGGTTTTGTGGATCGTCGCGTTATTCATTCTCGCCCCGTTCCTGTTCCGTCTGAACCTCAGCCTGCCGGCCGTTGCCGTTGAGCGACCGCTCGGCTTCAGTCAGATGCTTCAGTTCGGAAAAGGCCTCGGCATGCCGATGTTCCTGGCTGCGCTCATCCTGATCCTGCCTTTTGTCGCCGTTGGCGAGGGGCTGCAGTATCTTCTTGGTCTTTTGTCCGGAGGCCTTCCGGCGGCCCTCATCCAGATGAAGATCCTGGTGCTGAACGTGCTGGTGCAGATCATCGTTACCGTGCTGGGAATCTCGATCCTGACGGCAGGGTACCGGATCGCGATGGAACGGCCGGAGGGGGCTGGTGCGCCGGCCTGAATCGCGTATCCTGCGGCCGTTGCAAGCAACCGGAGCAGACCATGTTTTTCACCGTTCTGGAACGTTCGCTGTCGTTGGCGCAGCACAATTTCGGGACGCTTCTGAAAACCGGCTGGGCCTATATCCTGCTTCTGGTTGCCCTGAATTTCGCCATCGGCGGGTCGCTGATGCCGGAAAGCGGCTTCAAGACCGTTTCCTACATGACCGAGCCGGTCGCCGCTGCCGACGAAGGCGCGCTCAGGGCGCTGGCAGCCATTGCCAACCTGCTGGTCGGCTTTTCCATCGCCATTGCCTATGTGCGGCGCATCCTGATCGACGCGCGGGATTTTCCGGTCACCTTCGGGGCGCGCAACATACGCGTCATTCTCAACCAGATCGTCCTCAGCCTGATCGGCGCCCTGTCACTGATACCGCTGGTGATTGTTTCCCTGCTGCTGGCCGCGGTCACGGCGGGCATCGGACTGCTGCTACTGTTTCTGGCACCGTTCGTTGCACTGATGGTGGTGCAACGCTTTTCCGTCGTGCTGCCGGCATCGGCGGTGGACGATCCGCTGACGCTCAAGGAAAGCTGGCGGGCAACGTCCGGGCTTGGCTGGGCCATGGCCTTTGCGGCGCTGGTGATGAGCCTGCTTGCAGGTTTCCTGGTCGGCATCTGGGCGGTCGTTCTTGGCGTTAGCGATGGATTGATGCCTGCCAGCGTCTTGTGGCAGCAGATCCGCTCTGCGATCTTTCCGATGGGCACCATGCTGATCCTGGTCTGGGCGTTTGCCAGCCTGCACGCGACCTTCTACGGCCTGATCCGCGAACGCTTTGCCGCGCAACTCGGGCTTCGACAGGAAGATCTTTCCAAAGTGGAGGAAACGCGGGATGCCGCCAGGGCCCGTGCACGCAAGGCGCTTGAAGGGGCGCAGCGCATGAACCGGCGTTGATGAAGGCAACATGGATCAAATTTCATCATTCCGATGTTGCAGTGCGGCGATAACTGGTCGAATGTGTGCCTGAAATTTTCTGTTCTGACGCCTTGTTGCCTTTCGTGGAAGGCAGAACGAGGCCAAGCCTTTCAACGATCCGTTTCCGGATGGCCGGACACTCCCGGCCGATGATCCGCCGATCAAGGGAGATCCCAAATGCTTGCCAACAAAACCGCCGTCATCACCGGATCCACTTCGGGCATCGGGCTCGGATGCGCCCGCGCCTTCGCGGAAAAAGGCGCCAATGTCGTGATCAACGGGTTGGGTGATGCCGATGAGATCGAAAAGACCCGGGCCGCCATCGAGGCGGATTTCGGGGTGCGCTGCACCTATTCGCCGGCAAACATGCTGAAGGGTGACGAGATCGCCGGCATGATCGCCGATGCGGAAAAGGAATTCGGCGGTGTCGATATCCTGGTCAACAATGCCGGCATCCAGTTCGTGTCGCCGGTCGACGAATTCCCGGTCGACAAGTGGGATGCCATCATCGCCATCAACCTGACGTCCGCCTTCCATGCGATCCGTGCCGCGCTGCCCGGCATGAAGTCCAAGGGTTGGGGGCGGATCATCAACACGGCTTCCGCCCATGCGCTGGTCGCCTCGCCCTACAAGTCCGCCTATGTGGCCGCCAAGCACGGCATTGCCGGTCTCACCAAGACCGTGGCGCTGGAAGTCGCCCAGCAGGGTATCACCGTCAACGCCATCTGCCCGGGCTATGTCTGGACACCGCTGGTGGAAGCGCAGATCCCCGACACAATGAAGGCGCGCAACATGACCGAAGAGCAGGTCAAGAACGACGTCATGCTGGCCGCGCAGCCGACGAAGCAGTTCGTGACCATCGAACAGGTGGCGGGCTACGCGGTGTTCCTGTGCTCCGATACGGCATCGTCGATCACCGGCTCGATCCTGCCCATCGATGGCGGCTGGACCGCACACTGATCCACGCTGCTCGCGGTGCGGGCTGATGTCCGCCCGCGACCGTCGCCGAACCACCGGAACAAGGGAGCCGTCATGGCCGCGCCTAAGAAGATCAACCTTGCCCTTCAAGGTGGCGGCGCACACGGCGCCTTCACCTGGGGCGTTCTGGACTGGTTCCTGGAAGACAAGCGGCTGAAGATCGACGCCATCAGCGGCACGTCGGCCGGCGCCATGAATGCGGTGGTGCTTGCCGGCGGCATGCAGGACGGCGGCGAAGACGGTGCGAGAGAACGCCTTGAAGCTTTCTGGTACGAGGTCAGCCGGCAGGCGAAATACAGCCCGATCCAGCGTTCGCCGCTGGACGTGTTCCTGGGGGAGTGGAGCCTTGATCATTCCCCCAGCTATCTGTTTTTCGATGTGCTGACGCGGTTTGCGTCGCCTTACGAATTCAATCCGCTCAACGCCAATCCGCTGCGCGATGTCCTGGAAAAAACCGTCGATTTCGACCGTGTTCACCAATGCGAACACATGAAGATCTTCGTTTCGGCAACCAACGTCTTCACCGGCAAGATCCGGGTGTTCAGCGAAAAGGAAGTCACGTTGGATGCAGTGATGGCATCCGCGTGTCTGCCGCAGGTGTTCCAGGCGGTGGAAATCGAGGGCGAGCCCTATTGGGATGGCGGCTACATGGGCAATCCGCCGCTCTATCCGCTGTTCTACGACACCGACACGCCGGATGTGATGCTCATCCAGATCAACCCGATCGAACGGCGCAAGGTGCCAAAAACCGCGCGGGAGATCGTCAACCGGCTCAACGAGATCACCTTCAATTCCACGCTTCTTCGCGAGCTCCGGGCCATCGACTTCGTCACGCGCCTGATCGAGGAAGGCAAGCTGTCGAGCGAGGAATACATGAAGGTCAACATGCACCGGATTTCCGCCGGGGAGCTGAAGCCGTTGCAAGCCTCGTCGAAACTCAACGCCGAATGGGCGTTTCTCACCGATCTCAAGGATCTTGGGCGCAAGACCGCGCAGGAATGGCTCGAGCGGCACTATGACGACATCGGCAAGCGCTCGACCATCGACGTCAAGGAAGAGATTTCCTGACGGACGGACAGCTCAATTTCTTAACCTTTTGTTAGCCGTGTTTGCAGGTGGCGTTGCAATTTGCAATGCAGCAGATGTGAAGAAAGTCTAAACGGAATCAGCATCTTGTGTCAGGCGATTTTAGCTGAACCAGATCTGGTTTGAATGGCTTTGAAAACAAATTGGCAAGGCTTTTGCGTTTTGATTGGCACGCTGATTGTCAGGTAGTGCGTCGTCAGCGCTTAGATGGACGGAAGGAGTGGGCACTCGCGACCCCGCCTGCTTCTTCCCTCCCTCCCTTGCTTCCCGGCGATGATGCCCGCCCTGCGGCAAAGGATCGCCACGATGTGAAGCGGATCTGCCTCATTTTCTCACTTTTTCAATCTTCTGATCGGATACAGTCCTTCAACCGCCACAAGTGCGACCTATCTTTAGGTGGAGATTGGCAAAGGGATTCGCGATGAAAAACAGGGTGACCCGGGTTCTTGCAGGCTGCGTTGGCGCCATGGCCCTGCTGGTGGCAGCCGGTGGAGCACAGGCTGGCAGTGACCAAGAGCGCATGGCCGAGATCAAGGAAAAGGGCGGTTGCCCCGGTTGCGATCTTCGGCTGGCGGAACTTCGTGGTCTGGTTCTTGAAAACGGTGATTTTGGCCGTGCCAATCTGCGGGAAGTCGACCTCAAGGAAGCCCTGTTGAAAGACGCGAACTTCAAGGGCTCCGATTTCCGGCGGACGGAAGCCGAGCGGGCGGATTTCTCCGGCAGCGATTTTTCCGGTGCGAACATGCGCTCCGTCGATCTTGAAAAAGCCAATCTGAACAAATCGAATTTCCAGGATGCGGACCTTCGGGACGCGGACCTGAACACGGTTGAGGCAAATGGAGCCGTTTTTGACGGCGCGGACATGCGCAATGTCCTGTTGACCCGGTCGATTGCGGATGCAGCTTCCTTCAAGGGAGCCAAGATGGATGATGCCAACCTTGAGCGCGTGGACCTGAATGGCGCCAACTTCCAGGATGCCCGCATGCGCCAGGCCAAGCTCGACAGGGTCAAGGCTCATAACGCCAATTTTTCCGGGGCGGATTTCACAGGCGTGCGGCTGGTCAGTTCGGACCTGACGGGCGCAAATCTGAAGGGCGTTGATTTCGATGGCGCTCTTCTGCGCCGTACGCGTCTTGCCGGGGCGGATCTGTCGGGTGCCTATAATCTCGACCCCAGCCGCATCCTCGGTGCTTGCGGCGACGAGAACACCAAGCTGCCGAACGGCATCAAGCTCGTCCCCTGCGCCTACTAGGGGCGTCCGAGCGGTTCTCCGTCCATCCGACTTGCCACTTCGCGAAGTGAGCGTTCCGGCTTTGCCGAAACGCAGGCACGGGTTGCGCAATGATCGTGCCTGCAGGACAGGTCAAGCCGGCTTGAACTGAAGAACTTCCATGCGTTCCCGGGATGTATGTCCCGAACAGGCGGATCAACCGGCATGTCGGTCGACCGGAAACAAAAATGCTGCCACACATAGTGCGGCAGCATCTTGAACATTGCGGAAACGGGTTTCCTAGAACAGGTCGAAGGCGAAACGGTAGGTGACGCCGGCACCGATGCTGAACTGGTTTTCGCTGCCGTTCTTGGCGATCGGGCTGTCCGCTGCGTCGCCAACCAGACGGTCATAGCCACCTTGCAGGTGCAGGCGGACGTCGTCGTTGAAATCGTAGCTGGCGCGGGCTGCCAGGCCGACGCTCTTGAAGCCGGCGCTCGGGTTGAACTTCGTCAGGCGGCCACCGCTGTTGGCTGCTTCGGTCGAGCTCACGCCGAAATAGGTGTCCATGTATTCGTCAGAGGCAAAGCCCGCACGCGGACCGAAGCTGACTTCCCACTTTTCAGCGGGATAGACGATGCCGTCGAGGCCGAGCTGACCAACCTGGCCCGTGTGCCCGTTGATGCCCTGACGCAGTTCGGCGAAAGCGCGGAAATGCTCGGTGCGGAAACCACCGCCGAGACCGAGTTCAAGCGCCCAGTCGATGGTGTTGGTGCCGGTCAGATCGGTGCTGTCGCTGGCCTTGCGCTCGCCGATGAAGTTGAACGACGGGTAGAAGAACACACCAGACTTGCGGCGGCCATCGACAACCTGGCCCAGGCCGGGGAAGTAGAAGCGGCCGACCGAAACGATCGGGAAGGGGTAGACCAGATAGGAGTCTGCAGCCTCGTAACGCGGCTGGACAATGGCGCCGACACCGAGGTCAACCACGAACTGGCGGTTCGCATCCTGCTCAGACAGGTCTCCACTCTGCGCCAGAGCGGCTCCAGACACAGCGCTTAGAGCAAGCGCCAGCGCGGCGCGCGTCATCAACTTGAACATTCAACCCCATCCGACAAGGAATTCCGTTGGCAGGAAGATAGCACGAGAAGGGCTTACACAAACCCTAAGCTGAGAGGGTTTTGCCGGACTGTTGCATTTCCGCACCGCCCTGTTGCTGGTGCGAAGCTTAAGCACAATCAAATGTCGGTGACGCTGCCGTCTTGCAGCAGGGCTGTCAGGAAGCTACATGAGGGCAAGACCAGATTTCGAACGGCAACGGACCGGACCATGACCGCACTCTTCAACGTGATACTGCTCGCCCTGGAACTCTACACGTATGTGATCATCGCCAGCGCGATCTTCTCCTGGCTCTATGCCTTCAACATCGTCAACTCGAGCAATCAGATCATCAATTCCATTGGCCGGGTTCTCTACAATCTGACGGAGCCCGCGCTCCGGCCGATCCGGCGGTTCCTGCCCGATCTCGGCGGTGTCGACATTTCTCCGGTGATCCTGCTGCTGGCGATCATCTTTGTCCGCCAGCTGATCATCCTGAACATCCTACCGATGTTCCGCGGCTACTGACGCCCTCGCCATGAAGGGCCCGGGCCGGTGTGCCGGGCTTCAATCGGTTGCTCCGGCCTCCTCGTCCCAAATGCTTCAAGCGCATTTGCATCGGGATGCCGGATTGCATCGGAATTTTAAGAAAGCCCGGGTCAATCACCCGGCCTCTAACCCAAGTGTGGTTGCAAGCAAAACGGCTCCAGCGTTTGGCGAAGCAGACATTCGCGCCAGGTAGGCTCGCAGGCGCCTTCCGGCCCAACGGGACGTTCGATCAGTCTGCGGCGAAGGTCTGCCTGGAGGCCATTGCGACCTCGCCGCGTTCCGTCGCCCGGCTGTACTAGGTTTATCCGTCCCCGATGATCGATGGTGGAAGCCCCTCGCTCCATTTGCGCAACTCATCCAGGAAGGCGAGCGCTGTCCGACCGAAATCCGTGATCTCGTAGACGACCGTGATTGGCGCTGTGTCCCGCACCTCACGTTTGACCAGTCCCTGATCTTCAAGCTGACGCAGGCGTTCCGTGATCATCTTTTTGGATGCACCACCGATCATCCGCGCCAGATCGTTGAACCGCACGGGTCCATCCTTGACGTGCCACAGGATGGACCCGGTCCATTTGCCCCCGATGATCCGCATGCCGCGCTCTATCACACAGGGTTCCATACATACGCCACGTGCAGTGCGACGACCTTTAGCGTCCACTTCAATTTTCGCGTCCATAAACGGTCCTCTGCGGATTTCGTACTATTAGGTTACAAAAAGTATACTGGTTGTTTTTGTATCCCTTCTGGCTCATCTCATGCTGACTCCGCTCGTGTCAAGCGAGCGACAACAAGAGAGGACATTCGACGTGAGCAAGATCCATATCCTGAACGGCGCACAACCCTACGCCTTCGCCCCAGGGACGCTCAATGCAACTCTGGCCAACCGTGCCAAGGCAACCTTCGAGACGATGGGGCACAAGGTCCGACTGACATCCGTCTCGGAAGGTTATGACGTAGAGGCGGAGATCGAAAATCACCTGTGGGCGAATGTCCTGCTTCTCCAGTTCCCGGTAAACTGGATGGGCGTACCCTGGTCGTTCAAGAAATACATGGATGAGGTCTACACCGCTGGAATGGGCGGACGGCTCAGCGATGGCGACGGTCGCTCCTCCAACGCGCCAAAGGCAAACTATGGCATGGGCGGCAAGCTGGTCGGCACTCGGTACATGATCTCGACAACGTTGAATGCGCCGGCTGAAGCCTTTGCTGATGCTGGAGAACCCTTTTTCGAAGGCCTCTCCTTGGATGACCTCCTGCGTCCTGTCCATTTGAATGCCAAGTTCTTTGGCATGATGCCGCTGCCGAGCTTCGGCGCCTTCGATGTCATGAAGAACGCCGACGTGGCAGGTGACCTTGCGCGCTTCGATACCCATCTTGCAATGACGTTTGGAGAGCTTGCAAATGACGCGGCCTGAAATCATCCTTTACAGCGCCAACACCATGAACGGTTGGAAGCCGCTGATCTTCCTGCACGAGGCGAAAATTGACTACGAGCTGGTGCCGATTGACTTTGGCAAGAAGGAACAGAAGGCGCAGGAATATCTGCGACTGAATCCGAATGGGCGCATTCCAACCATCGTTGACCGGAGCGCCGAAGACTTCGCAGTGTTCGAAAGCGGTGCGATCCTCTGGTATCTCGCCGAGAAGTACGACCGGTTTCTCAGCCATGATCCGAAGGAGCGGTCTGAAACGCTACAATGGCTAATGTTCCAGATGGGAGGGATCGGCCCGATGATGGGCCAGGCTATGTACTTCCAACGCATCGCGAAACCAAACGGCGACGTGGTACCCTATGCCATCGACCGCTACGTGACCGAGAGCCGACGTCTGCTCGAAGTGCTCGATACGCGTCTTGCAGGCCGCAATTGGCTCGTCGGCGAGGCCATGTCGATCGCGGACATCGCCACCTATCCTTGGGCTCGCAGCCATTTCTGGGCAACGGTGAGCGTTGACGGGCTTCCGCATCTACAGGCCTGGTTTGACCGGTTGGACGCCATGCCACGAGTGCAGGAGGCACTCCAACTCCCCGAGCCACGTCCCTCCGTCTTTGGCAAGGGCGATACCAAGGTGGCAGCAGCCGAGAACGCCGCTCGATTCCGCTGAGCGAACGGCACACTGCTGCAGATGAACGGCGGCAGCGTGCCGACACTGCCAGAAACGAAAGCAACTTGGTCCGCTCAGTTGCCATTCAATACTCCTTGGTGTGGTTTTATTAGTCCACGGTTCCAGCATGCTGAAACCACTCCGTACGGCAATTGGAGGGGCAAGATCGGCGGCGCAGTCTGCGCGGTACTGCAGACCGATACAAATCGACCGCAGCGATGACGGTTATGGCATTCACCGCAGTTCCCTTGACCGCAGGATGCTCTAGCTTTTTGGCTTGGGGTATCGCTTGACTCCCTTCGGGAACCCCGCGTTCACGCCGGGAATTTTCAGCGTGCTGGTGTCCCACCCGTTGGCTTTCAGCGCGCCCGGCAGCCAGAACCCAACCGAGTTTGACAGCAGCTGGTCACCGTTGATCAGCGAATACTTGAGCCGCATCATGAAGGCATCGATGTCATCCGCCGAGGTCAACGGGTAATCTCCGGGGATTTGCTTCGATAACACCGTTTCAATGTCGTCGACGTTGTAGAACGCATTCCGCGCGATCTGGGTGCGATTGTAGACACCCAGCCAAGCGGTCTGCGAATAAAAACCGTAAGTCGCAGCATTGAGATCACTGGTAAACACTTCAAGCGGGCATTGTGTTATCACCGAAACATTCGTGCAGGGGGCCACCGCATAGGGCATGATCAGGATGTTCTCTGCCCCGATCTTGCCGTCGCTCAAGACAGGCAGGGCCGCCGCAAGCTGGTTGGTCGACAAGGTCAGCCCCGCCCCATAATTGGTGCCGATGGGCATGTGCACCACAACACGGGCGTCAGCCCAGTTGATTGTGTCGGTGTTGTTGGCGATCATCATTTGCAACTCCTGGACACTGTTGAGTGCCGCCAGCATGAAGGTGCCGATCATCACGTTGTTGAACGGCACTTCATAGCGTTTGTCACCGCCATTGTAGAAATCTTCCGCGACCGACTTGGCGTCAAAATTCTTCACCTTCCCGGCACGGACACGTTGGACATAATCCAACGCCATCCACATCCCATAGGTCATCATGGCGTTGATCTCGTCCGGACGTTCCTTCCAGGAGGGCGCCTCCAGCTTGCTGATCCAGTCAGGGTTAAGCTTCAGCTGCGATGCAGCATGGGCGATGCGGGTCTCGAGGTCCGACAACAGCTTGTCAAAGAGCGGAGAGTTGTCTGCCTTCAGCGCCGCAAGATAGGCCAGGGCGGGGCCAATGTGCGACAGCGCCGTCGCCTGCACGAAACCTGTGGCCGGGTCGTTGCGGGTGAGCACATGGTCCAGCAGCTTGCCAGCGGAGGCCTGTTTGCCGTCATAAACAAATACACCGTAGCCATTCACGATGACCAAGGGACCATCGGAGGCAATAGGGCCTGACCCGCCGTTCTTGGCCACCACCTGGGCCAGCGCCCAGCCGATGCTGGGGTTGTCTGCACTGCCTTGGCTTCGGGGGAAGATGTTGAAAAGGCAGGTGAACGTCGAATCCACGCTTGGCGGGGCGGCACAAGGATCGGTGCTTTGCGCCCTGAGCGGCAGGGCCAGGCCAAGGATCAAAACGAGAGCGAGCACGGGAACCGAATACAGACGCATATCAAAACCCCTTTGGCTGACTATGCGCGCAATCATACACACTCAAGATTGAGTTGGCATGGGAAGACCACACAAAGTTGTCTCCAGAGTATGGTAAACCCAGTCGTTCCCTTATGTTGACTTCACATCAGGCTTGCTTGCGTTCTGACCCTAGGTCCGCTTTGTCCAGCTCTGCTGCCGTTCGTACACGTCGCGACGAATGTCCGGTTCCCGTGCAACGAATGGCGGTTTTCAGGGCCGGGGAAGTCGCAGTTTCTTACTTGTTTCAGATTTTCAAGGCAGGTCCGAACCCCGAAGGCTCTGCTGGACCAAGGGGTTCGGCTTAATCTTTTACGCTACGCCCACATTTAGGTGTGGGACTGGGGTCAATCGCCCGGGTTTTTTGCTGGCCGGTGGCTTCAGCCTTCCAGCTTGCGCGCCTCATCGGGCAGCATGATCGGGATGCCGTTGCGGATCGGGTAGGCAAGCTTGGCGGTGCGCGAAATCAGCTCCTTGGCATCCGCGTCATATTCCAGCGTGGTCTTGGTCACGGGGCAGACCAGCAGTTCCAGCAGCTTGCGGTCAACCGGGCGTTCGGTCGGTTCTGTCATCTGGGAGTGTCTTTCAGGTTGGTGCGCCATGTTCGGAGCACTCACTGCAAGGTGGTGCCGCCGTCATTCTGCGAGCGGGCAATGTCCATTTCGGTGATGGCAATCAGGGTTTCGGCACGGGTCTTCAGGTCGCGGGCTTCCAGAAGGGCCTGCTTTTCCTGCGGGCCGTAGGGGCACATCATGCACAGGGCGTTGACCAGCACCTCGGTTTCGGCTTCCGACACGCTTTGCCAGTCGGCTTCCAGGTTGTTGGCGTCCAGATAGTCGCGCAAGGTTCTCAGAAGGCTCGTCCGGTCGACTTCCTCCTCGCCCTGTCCGCACTTGAGGTCATGTGCAAAGGCGGAGAAATCGCACTCGATCTGGCGGAACCTGCTGTAGTCCTCGAGCTCGCGCCCAACGGCAAACCTGGTGATGCCCTGCAGCGTGATCAGGTATCGCCCGTCGCCGGTTTCCTGAAAGCTGGTGAGCCTTCCGACGCAGCCGACGCTGGCAAGAGCCGGATTGTCCGGATCGTCCGAATGACGGTCGGGTGAAGGCTGCACCATGCCGATCAGGCGGTTGCCGGCCAATGCGGCATCCACCATGTCGATATAGCGCTGCTCGAAGATGTTCAGCGGCAGCTGTGTGCGAGGCAACAGCAACGCACCGGCAAGCGGAAACACGGGCAGGACCGGCGGCAGATCCGCAATGGTCTCGTAAATGGCATTTCCCGCCTGCATTCCAATGCCTTCTTTGTTTTCGTTATCGCAGCATGACTGCCAGCTTCGTGCTGTTTCCTAAATGTGTGTCAGTTGCGGCGGTCGTCAAGAAAACAGCACGGAGGAAAGCTTGCGACGGCCGTAGGCGCTGGCCGGATCCTTGAAGCCCCAGGCTTCGAAGAATTGCAGCAGCTGCTTGCGCGCGCCGTCCTCGTTCCACTCGCGGTCGCGGCGAACGATCTCGATCAGTTCGTCGACTGCGCCTTCCTTGTTGCCCTTGCCGTTGAGGCCAAGAGCCAGGTCGAAGCGGGCCTGCAGATCAAGCGGATCCTTGGCAATGCGATCCTGAAGCTCGGCAAGGTCGCCGAGGGATGCTGCCTGTTCGGCCAGTTCCAACGCGGCCTTGGCGGCCACATAGGCTTCGTCGGAGTGTTTTTCTTCCGGAACCAGTTCCAATGCCTGCTTGGCCCGTTCCAGATCGTCGGCACCGATATAGCACTGTGCCAGGCCGGCAATCGCGGTCACGTTGTCCGGTTCCATCTGCATCACGGCGCCGAAAAGCTGGGCAGCCTGACCATAATCCTTGGCCAGCAGAAGCTCTGCGCCCTGCTCCAGGAAGGTGTCGGTCTGACTGACCGGGGCAGGGCCGGCAACGCGCTCGATAAATGCCTGGATCTGGCTTTCCGGCTGTGCGCCCATGAAACCGTCCACCGGCTGGCCATCCTTGAAGGCCACCACGGCCGGGATCGACTGGATACCCATCTGGCCGGCAATTTCCGGGTGGTCGTCAATGTTCATCTTGGCCAGCTTTACGCGGCCGCCGGCGGCTTTCACCGCAGCTTCGATGATCGGTGTCAGCTGCTTGCACGGACCGCACCAGGGCGCCCAGAAATCAACCAGAACCGGTTGCTGGCGGGAAGCTTCCATGACATCGGCCATGAAGGTCTGCGTCGTCACGTCGAAGATGAGGTCGCCTGCAGGGGTGTCGCCACCACCGTTGCCGCCGCCCATGCTGCCACCGCCCATTTGGCCGCCATAACCGCCACCCATGCTGG
This sequence comes from Labrenzia sp. R5_0, assembly GCF_017743835.1. Classification (NCBI taxonomy): domain Bacteria; kingdom Pseudomonadati; phylum Pseudomonadota; class Alphaproteobacteria; order Hyphomicrobiales; family Stappiaceae; genus Labrenzia; species Labrenzia sp. R5_0. The sequence goes on from NZ_JAGHRK010000004.1 coordinate 513,207, forward strand.
CGCCAAAGCCGCCGCCGACCTGGCCGCCGATGCTGTAATTGCCGTTGCTCATGTGCCGCCTCGAATTTTCCTGCCGGTGCCTGGGGCCTGCCGGCTCAAAGTGAATGCCGTTGAAGGGTTGATTTGGCCCATAACATGGAGCCACTGCGCGCGAAATACAAACGCCTTCGCCTGCCGAAAGTGGGTGACCGTTACAGGCCGGCTGCCTTGGCCTCTTCGCTGACCGCCAGAACCTGCGCCGTGTGGCCGCAAGCAGAGGCGAATTTCAGAAGGTCGGCTGCGGAGATCGCCGTCGTCGCGTTGTTCTTCAACGGGTGATAATTCAGTACTTCATGTTGCATCATGGCTGCGTCGAACACGGGCGTGACCCTTTGAGCTTCACGGTCGTTGATCAGCGAGAAGGGGGTCACCGAACCCGGTTCCACGCCCAGCACCTCCATCAGAAGATCGGCATTGCCGAAAGATACGCGCCCTTGAGCGCCGATGATCTGATGCACTTTCTTCAGGTCGATTTCCGCGTCGTGCAGGGCAACGATCAGAAACAGCCGTCCCTTCTTGTCCTTCACGAACAGGTTCTTGGTGTGGCCACCGGGAATGCGGTCATGCAGGTCGCCGGACTCGGCAACTGTAAAGACGGGCTCGTGATCCACCGTCGTGACAGGGATCCCGAGTTCCTCGAAATAGGCCAGTAGGTCGTCGCGTGTCGCCGGCATGGGTTTTCCTGAGAATTTTGAGAGCTTTTGCGCTGTCTAACGCGATTTGGCTGCCGGCCACAAGAGGTGAAGGGTAGAAAAAGCGGCAGAAATCTGCGATTTTCCGGCTTTGATTTCACAGGAAATCCACAAATCGACGGCTAAAAAAATTTCTTCAATTTCGGTGTTGCAATCCGTCTCAGCATAGTTCATATACTGCGCCACCGACGCCGAGGCGGTCACCGCCACGGACCAGGGACGCTATGCGGGCGTAGCTCAGGGGTAGAGCACAACCTTGCCAAGGTTGGGGTCGTGGGTTCGAATCCCATCGCCCGCTCCAATTCGACCGAAGGGTCCGGAAAACCAGCATTCGAAAGAATGCTGGTTTTTTTGTTTCTTGATCCTCAATGAATTTCCGTGCAGCCGTCAGATCATCGGACCTGCGACCCGGATCCGCTAAAAATCGAACGAAAAGCTCAATCGGAACTAAATCATATTCTCCCTAGTATGTTGATGTTGTCGAAAACAAATTCGATGTGACATGAGCAAGATCTTGCGCAACATGCGAGTGGCCGACCGCAACACGGCAGACGAAAAAGCTTTGCGGCTTAAAAATCGGTTCCGTGAAGTGTCGTCCAAAAGCTTTCGGGGTCGTTCTTCGGAGGCTTTCAGAGCCTGGACCCCCTTGTTGGCAATGGCATTTGTTCTGGCGTTTCTTTCGCTCACATATTGGGCTCTGCCATTCTTCAGTCCCTGGTCCCGAAGCGTTACCTTGCTGCATCTTGCATCTGCTCCGAATTGCGTTGCAGCACGTTCAGTTGGCTTGGCACCGGCAAATCGTGGCGAACCTGGGTATTGGCCGAAACACGATGCTGACAATGACGGGATCGCTTGTGAACCATGGCCGCGTTAGATGTCGAGGCAGTTCAAGGTTTTTTGGGGCTTGCTGTCATAGTCAAATTCAGTCCCTGTCGCGGCAAAAGTCCATGTTTTTCGGCAGTATTTCAAGGTTCGTCTAAACATTGATACAAACCCGGCTCCCAACCTGAACGAAGTTGCAGGGGCCAGGGAGTAATGTCAGCGAGCATTATGCGGAGAAGCCGGATACCGGTTGTCTCCGTCTTTTGCTTTGCCTCAAGTACCCAACTTGGCTGCAGTGGAACCATTCGGTTCCGCTGCAGTTCCAGTGCCTGCCAGCGCTTGACGTCTCGTGCCGATCCATCCAGATCCTGCCTGGCACACCCGAAGCTTTTCAGGCCCAACGGGACACGTCCGGACCCGGCTGTCAGGCACGTCTGGTTGCGTTTCAAAAAAATGATATCTCCGCGGTCAATAGTTCCGCGCCTTCTGCCGGGCCGTGTTACCGTGCCCGCGTGCCGCTTGCAGTCGGGGGGAAGGCATTGAACGCATTGAAGGAACATCCGGTTTTCGGTTTTGTCGACTGGTGCCTGCGTGGCATCGGGCAGGTCGTGTTTCAGAACAATCCGGTCTCGGGTCTGATCATCCTGGGCGCGCTTTTCTTCAATTCGCCGATCTATGGCGCCATTGCCGTTTTCGGAGTGATCATCTCCACCGCGACGGCGGTTCTGCTGCAGGCGGACAAGGGGCTGATCCGCGACGGGCTGTTCGGCTTCAACGGAGCGCTTGTCGCGCTGGCGTTGATTGCGTTTACAAGCGAGGATTTTCACTACGGCGCTGTTCCGTCCGTTTATCTGGCGGTCTATATCGCGTTCGGTTCCGCCATGACGGCCATGGTCTTCACCAGTCTTGCAAACCTGGTTGGCCCGCATAGGGTCGCGCCGCTGACAATGCCGTTCGTGCTGGTCGGCTGGCTGTTCCTGTTTGCCGTCCTGAAGTTCCACAGCATCGATGCCGGCCCGCTCGCCAAGCCTGTCTCGCCCACCCAGTATGACGGCACGGTCCAGTACACGCTGGCGACCTGGTACAAGGGCATCGGCAACGCCATCGGCCAGATCTTCTTTCAGGACAACTGGATCAGCGGATATCTGATCGTGCTCGGCATTGCGGTGAATTCACGGGTCAGTGCGATCATGGCGCTGCTCGGGGCCAATGTGGCGGCCTTTGTCGCCGTTGTTTACGGCGCGCCGGAAGGGGCGATCAGTGACGGTCTCTTCGGGTATAATGCCGCCCTGACGGCGATCGCGCTCGGGGGCTTCTTCCTGGTGCTGACGCCTGCGTCTGCCCTCTACACGCTGTTTGGCGTTGTTGTGTCGACCTGGCTCTGGGCGTCCGTCGCGATCTTTCTGGAGCCCATCGGCATGCCGGTGCTCACCTCGACCTTCGTGATCGTGACCTGGCTGATGCTGATCGGCGTCAACGGATTTGCAGCCCTTGTTCCGGTTGCACCGGCTGACGCCGTCACGCCAGAGGCCAACCGCAGGCGTTATCTCAAGGCGTTGCGGGAAGGTTGAGCCGGCAGACAGGTCAGGCTCCATGCAGGCCGAGAAGGTTGGGCTTGGATAGCCCGTACCTCCGACCAGCCTGTCGTCCTTCTCCAGCCTCTCCAGTTTCTTGATGCTGCCTATTTGTGGCTCTCCGATCCCGAAAATTCGCGTCGCTGTGTCCGGGATGACGATCGAGAGGGAAGCGTGTGAGCGGGGCTTTATTGAGCGGCTCCGCTCACATTTCTCATGACGTCAGCCTCAGACTTTCAGAAAACAGCCGTTCTCCGTGTGGGAGCGTTCGGCAAGGTCGAGGGCGACCTGAAGCCGGGCGCCGTGGTCGAAATCCGGGTCGGCCGGAGCCCCGGTCAGGATAGCGGCGGCAAACCGCTGGTAGACTGTCGGAACAGTGCCAACCTCGATGTCAGTCCAGGTCGCAGAAGAAAGATCTTCGCCCTGGCAGATGCGCAGGCCTTCGATGCCCTTTTCGAAACGCACTTCCAGGCCGCCCTTGTCGCCATAAAGGCGCAGGCGCAGGTCGTTCAGATGGCCGGAGGCAAACCTGGTGGCGCTGATCGTGCCGAGCGCGCCGTTTTCCAGCTCGGCCTGCAAGGTGGCGCTGTCGTTGGCGTCGAGCGTGTATTCGCCGATCCTGCCGCCCTCTGCCTTGTCGAAGGTCTTCAGCCGGCAGGAAAGTTCGCTCACCGGGCTACCGGCGGCGAAGATGACGAAGTCGAGGATATGGATGCCGACATCGCCGAGAACGCCCTTGGAACCGTGCGCGGTCGACAGGCGCCAGAGCCATTGGCTCTCGGTCTTCCAGTCCCCCCACGCCGGCTGCGTCAGCCAGCTTTGCAGGTAGGAAGCCTCGAAGTGACGAAGCGCACCGATGGCACCACCCGCAACCAGTTCGGCGGCCTTTTGCAGCACGGCAACATTGCGATAGCTCAGGTTGACCATGCCGATCAGCTTCTTCGCGCGGGCGAGATCCGCCATCTCCCGGGCGTCGGCAGCGTTGGTCGCCAGCGGCTTTTCACAGAGGACGTGCTTGCCCGCGGTCATCAGGGCCATCGTGGTCGGATGGTGCGCCGCGTCCGGCGTCACGATGGCCGCAGCGTCAAAATCGCCCCAGGCAATTGCCTCTTCCAGCGTTGCGAAGCGGTTCGGAATGGCGAAGGTGTCGCAGAACTGGGTGAGCACGTCCGGGCGCTGGTCGACGCCGCCGACGATTTCAACGCCGTCGATCCTTGAAAAGGCATCCGCATGGGTACGCGCCATATTGCCGGTGCCGACTATCAGGATCCGGAGAGGGTGTGCAGCAGAGGTCACGGGGATCTTCCTCAGCGTTTGAGGGCAGGACGGACCGGCGAAAGTCTGCCGGTCCGGAAGGGAAAGTGGATCAGCGGAAACCTTCTTCGCCGTCGGCGTGCAGCTTCGGGCCGCGTTCCTCGATCTTTTCGGGAGCCGCTTCCACCGGAACATTGGGCGCAATGTTCGGATCGGCGATCCGGGCCATCGGGTTGAACGCCCATTTGACGCCGTTCTTCAGCACCGTCTGCACATGTGTATTGTGATATGTCGGATAGGTTTCGTGCCCCGGGCGGAAGTAGAAGACGTTGCCCGCGCCGCGCTTGTAGGTGAGGCCCGAGCGGAAAACCTCGCCGCCCTGGAACCAGCTGATGAAGACCGTCTCCAGCGGTTCCGGCACACCGAAGGGCTCACCGTACATTTCTTCCATCTCCAGCTCGAAGCTGTCGGGAAGACCGGTGGTGATCGGATGGTTGCGGCTGGTCACCCACAGGCGCTCGCGCTCCCCGGCCTCGCGCCAGGTGAGATTGCACGGGCTGCCCATCAGGCGTTTGAACGGCTTGGCGAAATGGGCCGAATGCAGAAACACCATGCCCATGCCGGACCAGACGGCGTCGCAGACGCGCTCCACCACTTCGTCGGAAACGTCGCCATGGGCGGCGTGACCCCACCACAACAGCACATCCGTTTCGGCAAGGCGTTCCTTCGTCAAGCCGTGTTCGGGTTCCTGCAAGGTGGCGGTGGTGGCGGTGATTTCGGGATCGGTGTTCAGCGTATCGGCAATGCACTGATGCATGCCGTCCGGATAGACACCCGCGACGATCTTGTTGTGCTGTTCATGGACGTTTTCGCCCCAGACCACGGCTCTGATCGGCATTTCAGCCTCTCCCGTTCTTCAGATGTTGGCAGAATTGTTGGCGAGCTAAGGATAGAAAGCGCTTTCTTTTGAAAAGTTCCTCCAAAGCGCTTTGGATAGCGCTAGCACCGAGGTTTTGTGCTGTCAATCGGAGGGGCTGTAATATTCGATCACAGTTCTCGCCGGTTGCTCCCCGGCAGGTACGCTCTGCGTCGTCGACAGATGTCCGTCGTTCAGGGCGGGGCCTCAGGGGTGGACACTGCCGAGGCAAAGAAGGAGCCGATCGGAACGAGAAGCCTGGGGCTGTGACCCACCGCCGCATTTCCAGTCAGGTCAGGTCATGAAAACATACCATATGTTATGGTTTGTTTTGGAGGAGTGGTGAAATGAATGGTCTATTGCTTGCAGCCGCGGGTCTTTCGGCTGCAGTCTGCCTGCTGCATACATTCGCAGGGGGGCGGACGATCGCCGTACCGTTGCTGAAAGCGTCGGATCTCCACCCGGTGCCGAAATATGTCGCCTATTACTGCTGGCATATCGTGACAATCGTTCTGGCAATGATTGCCGTCATGTTTGCTATCGCTGGTGTGCGGTCTGAAAGCCTCGATCTCGGCTTGGTAGCGACCGTGTTGACAGCTTCTTTCTGTCTGCTGGGCCTTGCGGTGCCACCTCTGAAGAAGCAGAAATACAGCCAGATGCCGCAGGGCTGGCTGTTTCTGCCGATTGTCCTGCTGGGTGGTCTTGGTATTCTGGGTGGAGTGAGTTGACCTGAGGAAGCGTTTCGGAAAATCGGACTGGCTTGATCTCGGTCTGACACAGCTTGCAAAGGATGGGCCGGCGGGACTGACCATCGAGGCTCTCTGCACCGCAGCAGACCGCACGCGCGGCTCGTTCTATCACCATTTTCAGGATCACGGGGCTTTCGTCGAAGCCTTGATGCTTGCCTGGAAACAGCGGCACACGCTCGACATTGCTGAACAGACACTGGCCGAAAAGGGGGATCTGCGGGCGCGGAAGCTGTCGGATCTCGCCAATCGTCTGGACCACCGACTGGAGCAGGCCGTGCGCCAATTCGCGCAATCAGACCTTCGGGCGCAGGAGATCGTCCGGGACGTCGATGATTTGCGAACCGGGTTTGTCGCGCGGCTCTACGAAGCTGGAGGGATGGAGCCTGCGCTTGCAGCAGATGTTGCTAAAATCGAATACGCGGCTTTTGTCGGCAGCCAGATTGTCTGGCCGGATATGCCGGCAGATGAGCGTGTTGCCCTCGATCGGCGCTTTGCGCAGCTGGTTGCAATGGCGACAGAAACAGGGTCGAGAAAGTAATCCTCGACCGGAGAGCCATAAAAAAATCCGGGCGCTCCTAGCGCGCCCGGGGTAATGCGGAGGCTGTTGGTGCCTCAGTAGCCGGCGGAAAGCGCGCCGGGGCGCCGCGGGTCGGAAGCTCCCGCCAGAACACCGTCAACGAGCATGATCGACTGGGTCGACCCCATGGCGTTCTTGACTTCCACCTTGTGCCCACGGGCTTCCAGCAAGCGGATCGTGTCCGGAGAAAGACCTTCCTCGATGCGGATTTCATCCGGCAGCCACTGATTGTGGATGCGCGGAGCAGCTGTCGCCTCGGCGATGTTCATGCCGTGATCGACGACGTTGAGGATGATCTGCAGCGTGGTGGTGATGATACGGCTGCCGCCGGGCGAACCGGTGGCAAGGAACAGCTTGCCGTCCTTGAACACCAACGTCGGGCTCATGGACGAAAGTGGCCGCTTGCCGCCTTCAACCGCGTTGGCCGTTCCGCCGATGAGGCCATAGGCGTTGGGCACGCCGGGCTTTGCGGAAAAGTCGTCCAGTTCATTGTTGAGCAAGACCCCCGTACCGTCGGCGGTCAGGCCGACGCCGTAGGAGAAGTTCAGCGTGTAGGTGTTGGAGACCGCATTGCCGTCCTTGTCGACAACGGAATAATGCGTGGTCTGGTTGCTTTCATAGGGGAAAGGATCGCCGGGCTTCACCTCTTCGGAAGGCGTTGCCACATCCATCTTGATGGATTTCACCAGTTCAGCGGCATAAGCCGGATCGGTCAAACCCTTTACCGGAACATCGACAAAATCCGGGTCGCCCAGATACTTGGAACGGTCCGCGTAGGCGCGCCGCATGGTTTCGGCCATCACGTGGATGCTGTCGGCGGAATTCGGACCATATTCGGCAAGCGGATAGCCCTGCAGCATGTTGAGGATCTGCACGATGTGCACGCCGCCGGAAGACGGTGGGGGCATCGATGCGATTTCGTAGCCGTGGTAGCTGCCCACGACGGGGTTCCGCCAGATCGGTTTATATCCGGCCAGGTCTTCCGTGGTCATGCCGCCTCCGGAGGCAGTTACTTTCTGTGCGATCTTTTCGGCAACTTCACCGGTGTAGAACCCGGCTGCCCCCTTGTCGGCGATCAGTTTCAGCGTTGCGGCAAGATCCGTCTGCTTGAGTGTCTCGCCCGGTACAAACGGCAGGCCGCCGGTCTTGTAGAAGATCGCGGCGGTGGCCGGGTCCTGAAGAAGGCGTTTTGCGGATGCGGTCAGCGATGCCGCGAGATCCGGTGTCACTTCGATGCCATTTTCCGCAAGGCCAATGGCAGGTGCGACCAGCTCTGCCCAGGTCAGCTTGCCGCTGCCGTGTTTTTCAAAGGCCTCGGCAAAGCCGGCGACCGTGCCCGGCACACCGACAGCAAGACCGGAAAAGCGGGATTTCTGGTTATCGGGTTCACCGTCTTCTCCCAGGAACATATCCTTGAAGGCTGCGGCAGGTGCCATTTCCCGATAGTCGAGCGCCTTGGTGTCGCCGCTGTCCGCTAGGTGGATCATCATGAAACCACCGCCCCCCAGGTTGCCGGCGCGCGGCAGCGTGACGGCAAGCGCGAAGCCGGTGGCTATGGCGGCATCGACTGCGTTGCCACCTTTCTTCAGGATGTCGACACCGACGCGGCTTGCGACGGCTTCCTGGCTGGCAACCATGCCGTTCTGCGCCGTTTCAGGCTGGAAGCGGTCTTTCAGCGAATAGATCGGCGAATCCTGCGCAGCGAGAGGTGCCGCGATGCCGACAACAAGGGCGGTCGCCAGGGAAACCGCGGCAAAGCTGGATTTGAAAAGATGTTTCATGTGTCTCTCCGGTCGCCTGGATGGCGGGAGTTGGCAAGTGGAGGGCAGGACGCGCAACGGGCGTGGCGCTCTGTCCGACAACTTTAAGTCGTTCTTGATTCAGCGCAAGGCTAGATGATCAGATAGGCTGCAGTCTTGAAGGGACAAGCTGCACGTGGGCCAGAACGCGACTGGTTGAAGGAGGATTCATGAGCAAGGCAATTGCCGTTTCGAAACCGCGTCTCCATTCGGGTGTGCGATCATTCCTGGGTGGGGCCACTCTTATGGCCGTCGCCGCCCTCTCCGGTACGAGTGCAGCTGAGGCGGGCGATGCTGCTGCCGGCAAAGCGCTGGCGCTGCAATGGTGCTCTGCCTGCCACCTCGTGTCCGAAGACCAGGATCGCGCCTCCAGCGCGTCGCTGCCAAGCTTTTACGACATTGCGAAGGATCCCGGCTGGACGGAAGAAAAACTTGCGACCTTCCTTGCCGATCCCCATCCGCAAATGCCGAACATGACCCTCGGCAACATCGAAATCGCCAATCTCGCCAGCTACATCGAATCCCTGGCGCCCTGAGGTTCTTCGCTACACTAGACCTCGTTGCAAGGGGTGGGGCACGAAGCTCGTCCTTCGAGACTGCGCACTCGTGCCTCGTCAGGACGTGGTCTAGGGGCACCGCAAGATTTGCCACTGGCCCCTTAAAACTCGAACTCGGCCAGCATCGCGGCGTGGAAGGATCCGGCATAGGCGTCTTCATCCGCGTCGAAGACTTCATCCGGAAGACCGACATTGAACACCTTGAAGTCAACCGTTCGGTGGGCGACGGATGCGCTGGCCAGAATGTGGTCCAGAGCCTGTCCCTTGCCCTTGTGAATGACGGTCTGGCGCTTTTCCGGCGGCAATGAAGCGTCCAGCTGGTAGAGGCGGCGCGCGGCAAGTTGCGGCGAACAGGTGTCGTCCGGGTCGGCGCGCAGCAGCCTCAAGGTTCCGGTTTCCCCGGTCGCGTTGAAATCACCCGCCAGGACGATCTGGCTATCCTTGTTTGCATCGAAAAGGTCTTCCACCGCAAGGCGCAGTTCGAGTGCCTGGGCGGTCTGTTTCAACACTGATAGCTGATACCCTTCCGCCCATGCGGAAACGGATGTCCACGTGCGGTCCTCTGCCTTGCCGCCGCGTATCATCGCGGCGATTGGCGCCCGCAAATGTACGCAGAAGACGTGCAGGGGGCGGCCGGTGCCGATGTCGATTTCCACCTGCAGAACGGGCCTGTCGAACAGGATCGTCTGCGGGCTGCGATAGGCCGGTACAGCGGTTTTGGGCTGCCAGTGAGGCGGGTGGGCATGTGCCTGGTAAAGACTTAAGCACCTGGTTATCGGAAAGCGCGAGAGAACCACCAGGTTATGGCGGTCGCCGGGACCTTTCCCCGAAGGTCGTTCGCTGGTTGCCCGGTGAAATTTCTCGTACGGCGTTCCCTCCAAAAGAAGTTCCAGCGCCTGGAACTGCCGTGCTGAGACACCTTTCCGTTTCTGCGCGTTGACTTCCTGCAGACAAAGGATGTCGGCCTCAAGCTCCAGAATCTTTGGCCGAAGCGCGTCCAGCCGAGGTGTCAGTGCGTCCGGATCGTGCCGGTCCGCACCAAAGGATTCCATGTTGAAAGTGGCAAGTCTCATTCAGCAGGCCCGAAGCTGGAAAGCGTACCTGAAACCATAGCCGCGCATCGGGCCAAGTGGTAGAGAGCGCAGATGCAGGAATGAGCCAACCAAAGACGGGGAGAGGCAAATGAGCGGAGAGGGATGCCCCTGTGGCAGCGGCAAGGGGTTCGATCTGTGCTGTGAACCTTATCTTGCCGGAAAGGCCCTGCCCGAAACCGCAGAGGCCTTGATGCGCTCGCGTTACAGTGCTTACGTCCGGCAACTCATTCCGTATCTGAAGGAAACGCTCTGGCCGAAGTATCAGCCGAGTTTCGATGCGCAAGGCACCGCGCGCTGGGCGGCGGAAAGCCACTGGACGGGCCTCAATGTGTTGGCCACCGACAAGGGCGGGCCTGCCGACAGGGACGGCACCGTTCTTTTCGAGGCAAAATACCTGTCCGGCGGCAAGCTTCACGTGCACCGCGAACTGAGCCGTTTTCGCAAGAAAAGCGGTCGCTGGTATTACGTGGAGGCCGTGCCGGAATAGGTCGGCTGGCTGTCTTCATTTTTGACTTTGAAAAAAATCGTCCGGTCCCTGCGATTGGCGGCGGGAGCAGGGACCGGACCAATTTGCAGATAGAAGGGGAGGCAGCCCTCAACATCCGCAACAAGGAGATCGGGAAAGCCCGCGGCAGGGTCAGCCGAGGGTGGTCGACAGGGTCGAATCGAATCTCGTTCTCTATTTGTTCTCATTAGCATGATTCCCGGTGCCGATGTCAAGCAGGGAAGCTGTCTTCATGGATGTTCGAACGCTGAGAACGGAATTGGCAGGATAGAAGGTAAAATCAACGTCTTGACCAACTTTCCATCGTCCTCACACATCTGTGAAACGTTGCTGGCTGCGTTTGACTGATCGCCATAGAATATTAAGTCACTCATGTCACAAATACGGAAGAGTACTCATAAGGGACCCCTACGTGCGTTTTTCCGCCAACTCCTGGACCAAGCGTTTGCAAGGCATCGCCTCGCCTCTGGGATTGGGGAAAGGTGCTGATCAGATCCTGGAGTTCCTGAAGGGAAGTGGAAGCGAACGGCACGCTGCGGGCCGGATGGCGGTATCGACCTTTGCGGTGCGGATCGCCGGTGCAGCGCTCGCCTATCTGTCGCAAATCGTGCTCGCGCGCCTGTTGGGGGCGCATGACTATGGCCTCTATTCGGTTGCCTGGACTTTCGTGATCGTTCTGGGTGTCATGGCCTGCGGCGGCTTTTCCACCTCTGCCAGCAGGTTCATCCCGCAATATCTGCAGAACCGGGATATGGCGCGCCTGCGCGGGTTCTTGCGAACGAGCCGGCAAATGGCGTTTTTTCTCGGGGGAGCTGCGGCGGTGATCGGAATCGGCTGTCTCGCCCTGTTTCGCCCGCTTATTGATACGTCCTATTTCCAGCCCTTGTCGGTCGTCCTGCTGGCGCTGCCCTTCTTTGCCTTCGGACTGGTGCAGGACGGTATCGCGCGCAGCTACGACTGGTCGTCGCTGGCAATGCTGCCAACCTATATCTGGCGGCCGCTGGCGATCCTGTTCCTGCTCGTCGGTGCCGTTCTGGCCGGGTTTCGGCCCGATGCGCTGACAGCTGCCATCGTGGCCGTCGTGGCAACCGCGCTGGTCGCGCTTTACCAGTTTGTGCATCTTCGCAGGCGGCTGGGCCCACGCGTTCCGAAGGGGCCATACAAGGTCGAGTTCAGATCCTGGCTGGCGGTATCCATGCCGATGCTGATGGTCGACGGTTTTCTGCAGCTGATCACCAGTGCTGACGTGATCATGGTGAGTTTCTTTCAGGATCCGGACGAGGTTGCGGTCTATTTCGCTGCATCCAGAACCCTGGCGCTGGTGCATTTTGTCTATTTCGCCGTAAGGGCCGCCTCGGCGCATCGCTTCTCCAGCTACACCCACAATCAGGATCTTTCGGGGCTTGCCGGTTACATGCGGCAGGCAACTCTCTGGACCTTCTGGCCGTCTGTGGCCGCGGGCGTTGGGTTGCTTCTGATCGCGCCGCTTCTGCTTGCTCTTTTCGGCAGCGACTTTGAAAGCGGCTACGAGCTGATCGCCCTCCTGATGATCGGCGTGCTTGCGCGCGCATCCGTCGGTCCGGCCGACGCGCTTCTGACGATGACAGGGCACCAGAACACCTGCGCCGGCATTTATGCCGGGACATTTGTTCTCAATGTCGTCCTCAATCTTGTTCTGATCCCGCTGCTCGGCCTTGCCGGAGCGGCCATTGCCACAAGTCTTGCGATCCTTTTTGAGGCCACTGCCCTTGCGGTTGTGGCAAAACGGAAGCTCAATATCACGACGTTCGTTTTGCCCTTGCTTTTCGCCAGGAACCGTCCGGTTGACCAATGATACGCTCTCTTCCGTGCAGCTCGAGGTCTTGTCCCTCGATCCGTTGAGCGCCGCCATACCGCTTGAGGACTGGCAGACGCTTTGTGCGGCTGCCCTCAGTCCGAACCCTTTCTTTGGTCCGGATTTCCTTCGTCCTTTTCTGGAAAAGATGAGCAAACAGGCGGTACGACTTGTCGTGGTCCGGGAGCGGCCGGGTGGCCGCTGGCTGGTGGCGGCCCCCGTCGGCCGACGTCGTTTTGGATTGGCCGTTGCGGTCAACACCACCTGGGCAAGCGAATACGCGCCGCTCGGAACACCGCTGATCCACCCGGACGCAAGTGCCGAGGCAATCGCCGCATTCATCAATGCCGCCAGAGAGCCCGGGAATGCGCTCGCTATCCCCTATCTGCCGCTTCATTCTCAGTCGGCAACGCGCTTGAGGGCGGTGGGCGCGGGAAAGAAGTCGGTTCTGGCGAAGTCCTTCCGGGCGAGCCACGGCGCCGGAGCGACAGGCAAGTCACAACTTGCCGAGGCTGACAGCGGCAAGAGGCGCAAGGAAATGCGCCGGCTGATGCGCCGGATGGGTGACCACGGCAAGACCTCCTTCCGCAGTCTGTCCGGATCTGATGCCATTGCCGGGTTCGAAGCCTTTCTGGAGCTCGAGGCCTCCGGCTGGAAGGGCCGGTCCGGAACCGCGCTGGGCAGTCAGTCCGGGACGGCGGACTTTGCCCGCACGGCCGTCGCCAATCTGGCAAGTCGAAACGGGGTCCGGATCGATCAGCTCTGGTCAGGACAGACACTGGTTGCCGCCCTGGTGCTGTTTCAGCAGTCCGGCAAGGTGTATTCCTGGAAGATCGCCTTTGACGAGGAGTTTGCCCGCTATTCTCCCGGAGCCCAGATCGCGCTGCAGGCCTTGAAGATCAATCTTGCCATTCCTGGCTTCAGGGGAGCGGATTCCCTGGCCATTCCCGGGCATTCGATGATCGAGCCCTTGTGGCGAGGCCGGCTGGAAACCGGCACGATGCTTTTTGCCGATGGCCTGAAGCGGTCGATGTGCAAGACGGACCTGAAGCTTGAACAAGCCCTGCGCCGAGCCGCACGGACGCTGAGAAAGCGCCTGCGCGCCTGAAACAGGCGAAGCTAGCCTTCAACGCTCTCCAGGTCCCGCAATTTCCTGCGAATGATCTTGCCGGTGGTGGTCATGGGCAACGAGGTGACGAATTCGATTTCCCGCGGATATTCATGCGCCGACAGACGTTCGCGGACGAAAGTGCGGATATCGTTTTCCAGAGCCGCGCTTTTTTCCGTGCCCGGCTTCAGGACGATGAAGGCCTTGACGATTTCCGTGCGCAGCGGATCCGGTTTGCCGACAGCCGCGGCAAGCGCGATCGACGGATGCTTCAGCAGGCAATCCTCGATCTCGCCTGGGCCGATCCGGTAGCTTGCCGAGGTGATGATGTCGTCGTCGCGGCCAACGAAATGGACGTAGCCGTCCTCGTCCATCAGGCCCTGGTCGCCGGTGATCATCCAGTCTCCGATGAACTTCTCCCGCGTCGCCTCCGGCTTGTTCCAGTATTCCAGGAACATTACCGGGTCCGGCCGGCGGATGGCGATCTGGCCGAGGGTTTCTGCCGGCAGCTCATTGCCTTCATCGTCGATGATCGCAACCTGATGGCCAGGCGTTGCCTTGCCGATGGCGCCAGAGCGGCTGACGCCAAGGGCGGCCGCAGAACCAAGCACCGCGTTACATTCCGTCTGGCCATAGAATTCATTGACGTTGAAGCCGAATTCCGCAGCGAACCAGTCATAGGTTTCCCTGCCGAGGGATTCTCCGGCAGAGCCGACGCTGCGCCAGGTGAGGTCGAAGCGCTCGGCCGGACGCTCCACAGCGCGCAGCATCTTCAAAGCCGTCGGTGGAATGAAGGCATTGCGGATCTTCTGTCTTTCAAGCAGATGTAAGGCGAATTCCGGGTCGAACTTGCGAGACGCGTGGCAGACCACCGGCACACCGAGAGACAGAGCCGGAAACAGCGCATTCAGCAAGCCGCCTGCCCAGGCCCAGTCTGCGGGCGTCCAGAGCAAGTCGCCTTCACGGCCGAGGAAATTCTGCGAAAGCTCGATGCCGGGCATATGGCCGAGCAGCACCCGGTGGCCATGCAACACGCCCTTGGGCTGCCCCGTGGTGCCGGATGTGTAGATCATCAAAGCCGGATCGTCGGGTGTGGTCGCAAGGGTCCGGTAGGTGTCGGACGCCTTGTCCAGCAGATCGTCAAATCCGAACACGCCGGTTTCCGGTCCGTCGACCGAGATCACCAGGTCGAGGCCGGGCAGGTCGGACCGGATTTCCGCTAGTTTTGCCAGGCCGGCCGTGTCAGTCACCAGAACGCGGGCGCCGGAATCTGAGAGCCGGTAGCGCAGCGCCTCCAGTCCGAACAGGGCTGCCAGAGGCACTGCAATTGCGCCGGTCTTGTAGGCTGCCAGATGTGCGATGGCGGTTTGTGGGATCTGCGGCAGAAGCAGGGCAACCCGGTCGCCACGGTTGAGCCCGAGGCCTTCAAGGGCGTTGGCAAGGCGATTGGCCGCCCGGTTCAGCGCAAGATGGCTCCAGTCCCGGCAGGAACCGTTCTCGAGAACCTGACGGATCGCGAGGCGCTCCGGGTCTCTCGCAGCCCATTCATCGCTGACGGCTGCGGCCATGTTGTAGGTTGCGGGCCGAGGCCAGCGGAATGTCTCTCTCAGCGCGTCGTAGTTGCCAGTAGGCTGCAGCATTTCAGAGCGTCCGGTGCTTCAATTTTGAGCAGCGGAGTGTAGGGCGGTCATTGCTGCAGCGCAATAGAGCCGAAATCCATCCTTTGAAAGCAGCGATGAAATCCTTAACCGGGCTTCTGAAACACGCCGGCAAGTGTGGCTGTAATAAAATCTTATACTGTCATTATTCCTTATAAATTATCGATTGTCCGAGTGGGTCAGCCATGCGCGATGGTCCTGAAATCGTTAACGCCCGCCTGCGTGAAACAGGGGCATAACGCCACCATTCCGGTTGGCCTTTGACTGCGATTTTGTGGTGAGAAAATCAGCATCCGGTAGCAACGTATTCACTAATAAATGCGAGATTTCCTTAACTTATGAGGATCAAAATCCCGCCAGGATAAAAAATAGTCCGGCTGGGGACCTGTAGATCCATGAAGATGTTTGGGCAGTCCGCGCTCGCTCGTGTCGGCGCGCTTTCCGTGAAACTGAAAATCCTTTCTCTAAGCCTTCTGACCGCAATCGGCATGTTGACGATCGGCGGGGTGTTCTGGTGGAGCCAGAACGAGGTGGCCGGAGCCTTCAACAAGCTTGATCAAAGCGCGGGACTGGCTCGCAGCGTCGCTGATCTTTCAGATATTGCGAACGGCATGCGCAACATCGGCAAGGGCTACCTGGCGCGGCCGGAGGAAAAGGATCACGAACTTTTCGAGGCCAAGCTCAGTGAGGCGCATGGGGTTCTGGATGACATCTCCGCCAAGCCTGTTGCCGCAGCCTTCAATGCGGAGATCGCAGACGTTCGCGACACGCTTGACGGTGCGTCGGGTGCCTTTTCGTCGCTCAATACAGTTCAGCGGGAAATCGGCTTCAATTCCGAAACAGGCCTTCGAGCAACTCTCAGCGAAAACGCCGACGAGGTGCTGAAGCGCCTGAAGAAGGAAATGCGCTTCGGTGGCGGTCCGGACTTCGAGAAGATGGTCACCACCATGCTCGATGTTCAGTTGTCGGAAAAGAAATTCATTCTCGACCGCAACGACGTTGCCCTCGGCAACTTCGAGGTGGCATTCGGTCGGTATGAGCGCCTCTTGAAGAAGGCTTATCTGCCGAACGAGATCAAGGAAGACGTTGGCACCAAGATGGCGATCTACCGGGAAGCGTTTGACGCCTATACGGCGGCTGTCGCCGAAAAGGACAAGTCGATCGAACTTCTGGAAACGCTGTTCGATCTCGTGCCGCCACGCCTGGAAGCGCTCAACAACGCCGCGCGCGACGCCGAACTGGCAGCCGAGCAGGATCTTGAAACCGTCCGGGCCTACTCGACCCTCGCCGTCGTCAGCGTGATCGCCGCTTTCCTGGTATCCGGCGTCCTGGCCGGAATGCTCATCGGCCGGTCGATCGCCAATCCGCTTTCGCGTCTCCAGAACGCCATGGAAGAACTGGCGTCCGGGCATGTGGACGTCAATCTGCCGGCCGCCAAAGGCAGTGTCGAAATCGCCGCCATGGCGCGCACCGTTTCCGTTTTCCAGGATAACGCTGTCGAACGGCAGCGCCTCGCGGCCGCATCGGAAGAAGAAAACGCGCAGCGCGACGCCCGTGTGGCCCGTCTTGAATCACTGATCGCCAATTTCGAGGCAACGGTCGGGCAAGCTCTGGAAAGTCTCGACCGGTCTACCTCTGACCTGACGCAGACCTCTGCCGCCGTCGAAGCCGCGGCGGACGATGTTGCCCAGCAGGCGGACCGGGCCGGCAACGCCGTGCGCGTGGCTGCTGAAAACGTCAACTCGGCCGCATCGGCCAGCGAGGAACTGGCGGCGTCAATCAACGAGATCTCCAACCAGGCGTCAAACTCCACGACGGTGGCCAAGAAGGCGGTTGCCAGCGCGGAAGGCACGTCCCAGACCATGGGGCAACTGTCCCGCGCGGCCGACCGGATCGGCGAAGTCATGGGGCTGATCCGCGATATTGCCAATCAGACCAATCTCCTGGCGCTCAACGCTACCATCGAGGCTGCCCGGGCAGGCGAGGCCGGCAAGGGCTTTGCGGTCGTGGCCGCCGAAGTGAAGCAGCTTGCGGACCAGACCTCGCGTGCGACAGAAGATATCTCCAGCCAGGTGGAAGCAATCCAGATGTCGTCCAGCCATGCGCTTGAAGCGATCGATGAGGTGACCGGTATCATTTCCGAAATGGAAGGCCTGGCCTCGGCCGTGGCATCGGCCGTCATCCAGCAGGATGCCGCGGTTCAATCCATCGCCAAGAACGTGGTCGATGCCTCGACCCGCTCGCATGAAGGGGCCGAATGCATGACCGCGGTCGGTTCTGCCACCGAACACGCCCGGGCAACCGGCGGCGAGGTCGAGATCCTGGCAACGTCGCTGTCCGAACAGGCAGCCCTTATCCGCAGCGAGATCTCCAACTTCCTTTCCGGTGTTCGCGCGGCCTGACCGCGCGACATCACGACGAACAAGGCCAGCCTTCCGCCAGGAAGGCTGGTTTTTTGTCTTTCGCGAGGTTGTGGCTGCGGAAAGAATTACTTCTTCGCAAGGGGATGTGCACTTTCCACCAGTTCGCGCAGGCGCTCGTCCAGGACGTGGGTGTAGATCTGCGTCGTGGAAATGTCCGCATGGCCCAGCAACTGCTGCACCACTCTGAGGTCGGCACCGTTCTGCAGCAGGTGGGAAGCGAATGCGTGGCGCAGCACGTGCGGGGAAATCTTGCCGGCATCGAGACCGGCGGCGACGGCAAGGTCCTTCAGGTCTCGTGCAAAATGCTGGCGCGTCAGGTGTCCGCTGTCGCCATGGGAGGGAAACAGCCACGGGCTTTTTTCGTATGCCCCTTCGGCAGCACGCAGACCGACGTAGTCCTTCATGGCAGCCTGGGCAGCGCGGGACAGCGGCACCAGCCGCTCCTTGCCGCCCTTGCCCCTGATTTCGATCAGGCGGGCGTCCCGGAGCGCAGCGGTAACCGGCAGGGCAACCAGTTCCGAAACGCGCAGGCCGGTCGCATAAAGCACTTCGATAAGTGTGTACATGCGCTGCGTACGCAAGCGTGCCGCCGCGCTTTTCTGGGGCTTTTCGGTTTCCGCCCTGGCGGTTTCGATCAGCCTGTCGACGTCTTCCATCGACAGCACCTTGGGCAGGCTCGCGCGTTTTTTCGGGGCGGACAGTGTGCGGGTCGGGTCATCTTCCCGGGAGCCTTCCGCGTAAAGGAACTTGTAGAACTGCTTCAGCGCGGACAAGCGTCTTGCCTGCGAGGTCTCGGCAAATCCGCGCCGGTTGAGATCGCCCAGGTAAGCCGAAATGTCTTCGGATTGCGCTGATGCAAGCATCTTTCGGCCGAGGAAGCCTGAAAAATCCTCCAGGTCGCGGCGGTATCCGGCCAGCGTGTTTTCTGCCGCGCCGCGTTCGGCGGCCAGCATTTCGAGGAAGTTTTCAAGATCGAAACCGGTTGCCATTGCGTATGCCTTCGCAAAGGACCTGAAACTTGTCCCGTTGATAACCCGCCATTTGAAAGCGTGCGCTAGCGGCCGAAGCCGTCTTTCTTCACCCTAACCTCGATTTCCCGTTCACGCGGATCGACAAGGTTGGCCAGGGAGTAGATCGCGCCATAACCGAGCGCGCCGAGCAGCAGCAGCACGAGCAACAGGCGGGTCAGGGTCGGCACGTCGGCTGTCTCCAGGTCAGGGCGTCGGTCCGCTCACGGGCAAGCGAATCGGATAGGCGATTGTTTCAACAAGGCGGGGGCGCATGCAAGGCAAAGCAGCAGTCCGGCAGGCGGAGTTCCCCCGTGTCTTTTTTGACGAATATGCTAAAACGCCGCCATGACAGAACACGACAAGGCGCGGTCTTCCGAAGGAGGATCCGCGGAGACAGACGTAAAACCCGTTGATCTGGCCCGCCTGGTAGCTGCCCTGGGGCATCGGTCCATCGTTCTGGTGGGAATCATGGGCTGTGGCAAGTCGACCGTCGGCAAGCGGCTGGCGCACCGGCTGGGCCTTGAATTTGTCGACGCCGATACCGAAATCGAGCGCGCGGCCAACATGAGCGTGGCGGAAATTTTCGCTGAACACGGCGAACCTTATTTTCGCAGCGGTGAAGAACGGGTGATCGCCCGTCTTCTGCGTGAAGGACCGCAGGTGCTGGCAACGGGCGGCGGCGCTTTCATGAGCGAGGCAACGCGGGCGGAAATCGCCGAGCTTGGCCTGTCCATCTGGTTGAAAGTCGATTTCGACACGGTCATGGCACGGGTTCGGCGCAGATCCACGCGTCCGCTGCTGCAGAACCCCGATCCCGAGGGAACGATGCGCAAGCTGATGGCTGACCGCGAGCCCGTCTATGCCAAGGCGGCGCTGACGGTCACTTCCAAGGACGTTCCGCATGAGGCGGTGGTCGATCAGATCGTCGCCACCCTTGCGGATCACCTGTTCGAACGCGAGGCCACCAGCGCCGCGCAAACATCAATGACCTGAATTTAGAAGCGTGACGGCATGGTAGACACGGTAGTGGCAAAAGCATTGTTGGGCCGGGACGAGAAGATCGTCCGGGTCGATCTTGGCGCGCGCAGTTACGACATCAAGATCGGTCGGGGGCTGCTTGAAGGAGCGGGAGCGGAAATCGCCGCCGTTATGCCCGGTGCGCGTCTTGCGGTCGTTGCCGATGAAACCGTTGCGGGCCTTCATCTGAAGGCTTTTTCGCAGAGCCTCAAGGCCGCCGGTCTGGAGCACACCGCCATCACGGTGCCGGCAGGCGAAAGCACCAAATGCTTCCGCGAATTCGAGCGCCTGTGCGACGAGGTTCTGGCCGCCCGGCTGGAGCGCGGCGACGCGGTTGTCGCCCTTGGCGGCGGTGTCGTCGGTGACCTGACGGGCTTTGTCGCCTCGGCCGTGCGCCGTGGCATGGCCTTCATTCAGGTGCCGACCACGCTTCTTGCCCAGGTCGACAGTTCCGTCGGCGGCAAGACCGGCATCAATTCACGTCATGGCAAGAACCTGATCGGCGCTTTCCACCAGCCCGCCCTGGTGCTGGCCGATACCGCCATTCTGGATACGCTGCCGCTGCGCGACTTCCGCGCCGGTTATGCGGAAGTCGCCAAATACGGGCTCCTGGGTGATGCGGATTTCTTCGCCTGGCTGGAGACCAACTGGCAGGCGGTTTTTGCAGGTGGCGCGGAGCGGGACGAGGCCGTCGCAAGGTCCTGTCAGGCAAAGGCGGATGTGGTTGCTGCCGACGAGCTGGAATCCGGCCGCAGGGCGCTCCTCAATCTGGGTCACACGTTCGGCCACGCCCTGGAATCGGCGGTCGCCTACGAGACCGAGCGTCTGGTCCATGGCGAAGGCGTTTCCATCGGCATGATGCTGGCACATGAATTCTCTCAGCGCCTCGGCCTGATCGGTGAGGACACCGTCGAACGTGTCCATAAGCATCTGAGCGATGTCGGCCTGCCCGTGCGGGTGCAGGACATCCCCGGTCAGCTGCCGCCGGCTGAAACGCTCATGGATATCATCGCGCAGGACAAGAAGGTCAGCCGGGGGGCGCTGACCTTCATTCTGACGCGCGGTATCGGCGAAGCCTTTGTCGAAAAAGGCGTCGATCCCGCACTGGTCTCTGACTTCCTGAAGGAGAAACTCGAGGCATGACGGAAACGGCTCTCTGGCTGGCGATTGTCGCCATCTTCGTTCTCCTGTTCCTGTCCGGCTTCTTTTCCGGTTCGGAAACGGCGCTCACCGCCGCATCGCGTGCGCGCATGCACCAGATGGAAAAAACCGGCGACTGGCGCGCCCGGGTGGTCAGCCTGCTGATCGCCAACCGGGAACGTCTGATCGGCGCGCTGCTCCTGGGTAACAACCTGGTCAACATTCTGGCGTCTGCGCTGGCAACCAGTGTGTTCCTGTCCCTGTTCGGCGACGCTGGCGTTGCGCTTGCCACCCTGGTGATGACCGCCCTCGTTCTGGTTTTTGCCGAAGTGCTGCCGAAGACCTGGGCCATTTCGAATCCGGAGCGGTTTGCGCTGGCGGTGGCGCCGATCGTGCGCTTCGTGGTGGCCGTGTTCGGCCCGATCGTGGTCGGGGTGGAGTGGATTGTCCGCAACATCCTGAAGCTGGTTGGCGTCAATATCGGCGACGACACCTCGATCCTGTCGCCGCATGAGGAACTGCGCGGCGCCGTCGATCTGCAGCATATCGAAGGTGGCCTGGAAAAGGGTGAGCGCGACCGCCTCGGCGGTTTGCTCGACCTGGCGGAACTGGAAGTCTCGGACGTGATGGTCCACCGCACCAACATGGTGGCGCTGAATGCGGACGATGCGCCGGACAAGCTGGTGAACGCGGCTCTGGCATCGCCCTATACCCGCCTGCCGCTCTGGCGCGGGGAGAGCGACAATTTCGTCGGCGTGCTGCATGCCAAGGATCTGCTGCGTGCGTTGCAGGCGGCCGGTGGCGATGCTGCGAAGATCAACGTTCTGGATATCGCTGCCCCGGCCTGGTTCGTTCCCGACACGACCTCGCTTCAGGATCAGCTCAATGCATTCCTGCGGCACAAGTCCCATTTCGCGCTCGTGGTTGACGAGTATGGCGAGGTGATGGGCCTGGTCACGCTGGAAGACATTCTGGAAGAAATCGTCGGCGAGATCGCCGATGAGCACGACGTGGAGCTGGAAGGCCTGCGGCCGCAAGCTGATGGCTCGGTGATTGTCGACGGCTCGGTGCCGATTCGCGACCTCAACCGCGCTGCCGACTGGAGCCTGCCGGACGACGAGGCGACCACAATCGCCGGTCTGGTCATTCACGAAGCGCGGATGATTCCGGACGAGCGCCAGATCTTCACCTTCCACGGCTTCCGCTTCACGGTGCTGCGGCGGGAGAAGAACCGCATCACGCGGCTGCGCATCATGCCGCTTGGCCAGATACCCGGCGTCAAGATGCCGGCCGGAGCTGCCCAGGCCGTTGCGGGCGCGGCTGCGAAAGCGGGCGGTTGAGCAAGGCGCTTGATCGTTGAGCGAGTTAAGGGGCGCGTGTTGTCTTCAGCTGTGCTTGTGGATGCTTGCATCTGTTAACTTATAGAGTGCGTAAGAAAACAAATCTCAGGATTGCTCTGCTAAGTACGGCGTATACAAGTAGAACTGAAGAAAAAAATATGCTGGCTAGAGCGATATTGGTGACCTCGAAAAGAGTAAGAAGCTCTGTTATTGCTGCCAATACGATCAGGGTAGATAGAAACAACACGCAGCAGCGCAAGAGATATTTCGTTGAAATCGCGCTAAGGGTTGTTTTGACAATGAAATATCTTTTCACGTTTCCGAAAATCAGAAACAGGCTGAAAGTTGCGGCGAGTGATAAGCATCCGTAGTGTAAAAGTATTTCGTTAAATGAGAACGGTAGATCGTAGATCAGCATTGATGCCGAATATACTAAAAATAAACATATAACTACCGTGAGGCAGCTTATGTAATTTGCTGTTTGTCTTAGTTCATCCATCGGGGTAATTAAGCGAATCTCATTCTGGGCGTTGAACTTCGATCGCTAAAGCGTGCACGGTGGTCGCCAGTTCATGGGAGAGCGTCTCGTTGATCGCTCGATGTTGTGCAACCCGGTTCATGCCTTCGAAAGCGGCTGCGGCGATCTGTACCCGGAAGTGGGTTTCGCCGCCCTCGCGCCAGCCACCGTGGCCCCTGTGCTTTTCCGACTCGTCGATGACGTTCAGAAAAGACGGCGAGAAGGCTGCGGAGAGTTTGTCGGTGATCGTCTGCTTTGTGCTCATGTGTCTCACTTGGCGTAGCTGTTTTCGAAGTTCAAGTCTTTCGTGGTCCGGCCCTGCCTGATACAGTGCCGGGCTCTTCGACTTCCGAAATCCGGTGCGGGGAAATTAACTTTGGATACCGGGACAATGCAACGGCCTGCGGCTTGCCCGTCGGCCCTCACACTTCAATATTTCGGCGCATGAAACTGGACTCAAAACTCTTCGACAGCATCCGTGTGAAACCGGACAAGGAACGGGTGGAACAGGACCGCCATCCTTCGTGCGACCATCCGGGTTGCAAGCGGCCAGGCACGCACCGGGCGCCGAAAGGGCGTGACCGGGAGGGGCAGTATTTCAATTTCTGCGTCGACCATGTGCGCGAATACAACAAGTCCTACAACTATTTTACAGGTATGGGCGACGACGACGTGCGCACCTATCAGAAGGACAGTCTGACGGGGCACCGGCCGACCTGGAAAATGGGCGTAAACCGGCAGGCAGCCGAGGGGCCGGACGGGTTCGACGCCCGCTCCAGCATGCGCTCCAATGCGCAGCGGCGCACCGAGCAAGTTCGGCGCCCGCGCGAAAGAAAGCTACTAACGCTTGAAAAACGTTCCCTGGATGTGCTCAATCTGCCTTACACAGCCCGTGGCGCCGAAATCAAAGCGCGCTATAAGGAGCTTGTTAAATTGAACCATCCGGATGCCAATGGCGGTGACAGGTCTTCCGAAGACCGCCTGCGGGAAATCATTCAGGCGTATAACGTTCTGAAAAAAGCCGGTTTCCTTTAGAGCCTGCAGGGTCCTGCCGGCTTTTCCCAAACGACCCTTCCCGAACTTCCGGGACTGCGGAGGACTGATGACTGAGACGACGACTGCGGCCATGGCCATGCCGGACACTGAAATTTCCGTAGAAGAGGTTTTCGGTTTCAAGTCCGACCTCAAGGTACCTGCATTTTCCGCGCCGTCAGAACATGTGCCCGAGCGTGACGAAGACTACCTGTTCGACCGCGCGACCACGTTGGCGATCCTGGCGGGTTTTGCTCATAACCGGCGCGTGATGGTGACCGGGTATCACGGTACCGGTAAATCGACCCACATCGAGCAAGTGGCGTCGCGTCTCAACTGGCCGTGTATCCGCGTCAACCTGGACAGCCATATTTCCCGTATCGATCTGGTCGGCAAGGACGCGATCGTGATCAAGGACGGCAAGCAGGTTACCGAGTTTCGCGACGGGATCCTGCCTTGGGCCTATCAGCACAATGTCGCGCTGGTCTTCGACGAATACGACGCCGGCCGTCCGGACGTGATGTTCGTGATCCAGCGTATCCTGGAATCTTCCGGCCGCCTGACGCTGCTCGACCAGAGCCGGGTCATCCGTCCGCATGCCGCCTTCCGGCTGTTCGCCACCGCCAACACGGTCGGTCTCGGCGATACTTCCGGTCTTTATCACGGCACGCAGCAGATCAACCAGGCGCAGATGGACCGCTGGTCGATCGTCACCACGCTGAACTACCTGCCGCATGACAACGAGGTGGATATCGTTCTGTCGAAGGCCAAGCACTTCCAGTCGGACGAAGGCCGCAACACCGTTTCCAAGATGGTACGCCTGGCGGACATGACCCGGAACGCCTTCATCAACGGCGACCTGTCCACGGTCATGAGCCCGCGTACGGTCATTACCTGGGCGGAAAATGCCCAGATTTTCGGCGATGTCGGCTTTTCCTTCCGTCTGACCTTCCTCAACAAGTGCGACGACATGGAACAGTCACTGGTGGCAGAGTTCTATCAGCGTTGCTTCGGTGAAGATCTGCCGGAATCCTCCGTCAACGTAGTCATGAGCTGAGGTCCCGATGGCACCGCGGCCGGGTCACAATTCCCTTCCGGGCAACAAGCCCGCACCGAGCACCGAGCCATTCAAGCAATCGGTGTCCGGTACCATGCGGGCGATTTCCGGAGAACCGGAACTGGAAGTCATCTTTTCCGGTGACCGGCCCGGTCTCAGCGGCATGTCCGCGCGCTTGCCCGAGCCTTCGCGCAAGATCAACGCGCGCGAGATCGCGATCACCCGTGGCCTGTCGGACAGCATCGCCCTGCGCATTGCCTGCCACGACAAGGCTGTTCATTCCAAAAACATGCCGCAGGGCCCGGACGCGCGGGCGATCTTCGAAGCGGTCGAACAGGCCCGCTGCGAAGCCGTTGGCGCACGCCGGATGCAAGGGGTTGCCGACAACCTGTCGGTGATGCTTGACGACCGGTTCCGCAAATCCGGTGCGCCGGATATCTCCAGCCGGGAAGAAGCGCCGTTACAGGATGCCCTGTCCCTGCTGGTGCGTGAACGCCTGACCGGCGCAAAGCCGCCGGAAAGCGCGACCAAGCTCGTCGACATGTGGCGTGGCTGGATCGAGGACAAGGCCGGTGCCGACCTCGACAGGCTGGAAGCCGAAGTCGAGGACCAGAATTCTTTCGCGGCCCGTCTGCGGGACGTCCTGAAATCGCTCGACATGGGCGATGAGCTTGGCGATCACGACCAGGACATGGACCCGGAAGAAAACGAGGACCAGGGCAACAACGACGAAGCTGAATCGGGCGACGACAGCGAAGAAGATTCCGGCGAACAGGAAGCCTCTCCGCAGGAGATGGAACTTTCCGGCGAAGAGCAGGAAAGCGGCGATACGGAAGCTGCCGAAGCCGATATGGAAGACTTCGCCGATCAGGACATGTCTGAGGATACCGAGGAACCGGGCGAAAGCGACCGACCCGATACGCCGTTTTCCAACCGGCCGGAATCCGACTACCGCGTGTTCACCACCCAGTTTGACGAGACGATTACCGCTGAAGAACTTTGCGACATGGCGGAGCTTGATCGTCTGCGCGGGTTCCTGGACAAGCAGTTGACCCACCTGCAAGGGGCCGTGGCGCGCCTTGCCAACCGGTTGCAGCGCAAGCTGATGGCGCAGCAGAACCGGGCCTGGGACTTCGACCTTGAAGAAGGGCTTCTGGACACCGCACGGCTGACCCGTGCCGTAACCGATCCGATGGCCCCGCTTGCGTTCAAGCAGGAGCGGGACACTAATTTCCGCGACACGGTCGTGACGCTGCTTCTGGACAACTCGGGATCCATGCGCGGGCGTCCGATCACCGTTGCCGCCACTTGTGCCGACATTCTGGCGCGCACGCTGGAGCGCTGCGGCGTGAAGGTCGAGATCCTCGGCTTCACCACCAAGGCCTGGAAAGGCGGCCAGTCGCGGGAGAGCTGGATCGGTGCGGGCAAGCCGCCGACACCTGGCCGGCTCAACGACCTGCGCCACATCATCTACAAGTCTGCGGATGCGCCCTGGCGCCGGGCCAGGCGCAATCTCGGCCTGATGATGCGCGAAGGCCTTTTGAAGGAAAACATCGACGGCGAAGCCCTGCTGTGGGCTCATGACCGGCTGATGGCGCGGCCCGAACAGCGTCGCATCCTGATGATGATTTCCGACGGCGCGCCGGTGGACGACACCACGCTCTCGGTCAACCCGGGCAACTATCTGGAGCGCCACCTGCGCTACGTCATCGAAGAAATCGAGACCCGGTCGCCGGTCGAGCTGATCGCCATCGGTATCGGACATGACGTCACGCGCTACTACCGGCGGGCCGTCACCATTGTCGATGCCGAAGAATTGGCAGGTGCCATGACCGACCAGCTTGCCAACCTTTTCGACGACGAGGTGGACACCTCCTTCAACACGCGTGGCCGCCGTCGCCGCGCGGGTCATCGTTAGTCGGCAGGGTCTGGAAAATATGGGAGCAGAAAGGCGTCTTTCGGCAGGCAGCTTTGCGCTGGCTGCCGTCTTTCTCTCCACTTTCTGGTTTGCTGCGCCTGCCGCCGCCGGGGCGCCGGAGCTGCTTTCGGGCGGACAGCCGGTCAAGGCCCGTACCCGATCCATCGACACATTCCGCATAGGGCTTGCCGATACGACCTTCGGCAAGCTGACTTTTCTTGGCGGTCTGGAGCTGATAGCCGCGGACCGCAAGGTCGGCGGGCTTTCCGGTCTGATCAGTCTGGACGGGGGAAGCGCGTTTCTGGCGGTCACCGACAACGGACATTGGGTCAGTGGCCGAATCGGGCAGACAGCGGATGGCAAGCCGACTGAGATCGAAGACTTGCGGTTCGCGCCGCTTTTAGGGGCCGATGGCAAAACGCTCGATGCACGCTGGGGTCATGATACCGAGGCGCTGACGCTGTCGGGCTCCGGTCTTTATGTCACTGCTGAAACCCGCAACGCCATCTACCGGTATCCGTGGCCGATTTCGACCGGCAAGGAAAGGATGATCGGTGAAGTCGCGCTGCCGCAGGATATTCGCGATCTGCCGCGCAACACCGGTCTGGAAGCTCTGGCGGCCGGGCCGGAGGACGGCCCGTTGGCCGGCAAGCTCGTGGCTGTCGCGGAATCAGCGCCAAGCGACCTGCATGATCTGTCTGGCTTCATCATCGGTCCGGACGGAACGGAACGCTTCACCATCCGCCGGTATGAGCGCTTCGATGCGACGGATGCGGCGTTTCTGCCCGGTGGCGACATGGTGCTGGTGGAGCGCCGCTTCAGCCTGCGTGATCTGATCGGCCTGCGGCTGCGGCGGTTCAAAGGAGCCGACATTGCTGCCGGGGCCGTTCTGGAAGGCGAGTTGCTGCTGGAGGCCGACTTCAACTCCCAGATCGACAACATGGAAGCTCTGGGTATTCACACCAATGAAAACGGCGAAACGATCCTGACGCTTGTCTCCGACAACAACCGTTCGATCCTGCAGAGGACCTTGTTCCTGAGGTTTCGGCTGGAAGATTGAGGCGCGGGAGCACTTCTGCCCTATAAGTCGATCCCCGGACGACCAACCCCGCCTTTTTCGTACCTGGTGCCTAGGCGGCAGTTCCCTTCGGCATGGCCTGAAACAGGCCGAGCACCAAGCGGTAAGGGGCGAGCAGGGCGACGGCAACCAGCATCTTGACCAGGAAGTCTCCCACCGCCAGCGACACCCACAGCAGCGCCTGGGTGTCGTCGCTGATGCCCAGGAAGGGCACCGGGAAGGCGAGCGAGCTGTCGTCCATCCCGAACAGGCCATCGATGAAGGCAAAGCTGGCGGAAAAGGCGATGCCGAAGAACAGGAGCGTGTCGATTACCGAGCCGATGAAGGAAGAGGTGATCGGCGCTTTCCACCAGGCCAGCTTTCGCATGCGGTCGAATATCGTCACGTCCAGCAATTGCGCGACCAGGAACGCGGTTCCGGAGGCGATGGCAATGCGGGGCGTCGCCAGCCAGATCGACAGGACCACGGCAATCAGGAAGCCGGCAATCACAACCTTGCGTGCGGCGGTCGGGCCGAAGCGGCGGTTGGTGAGATCGGTCACCAGGAAGGCGACCGGGTAGGTGAACGCACCCCAGGTGAGCGTATCGGCAAGATTGACACCGCCGATGAAATGCTCGACCGGGAACTGGACCAGAAAGTTGGATGCAACGACAACGGCCGCCATCGCCAGAATGGCGACAACGTGATGGCTCGCGGAGAAGGTCCGGGTTTCGGTCATGTGTTCACCTCATAACGACAGACGCCCAACCGATATCGATTGGGCGTCCTGAAAAGGTTCTTTGCAAGTATGCGAGCTGCCTGCTGCCGGAGCGAGCCGTGCAGGCGCTTCAGGCCTTAAGCGGCAGCGGCTTCAGCCTGCTTGCGCTTGATGTCGACCTTGATCTTGCGAGCAGCATCGGACAGGTCCGCGTCGCTTGCCTTCATCAGGTATGCGTCCAGACCACCGCGGTGTTCGACGGAGCGCAGTGCGTGTGCGCAGACCTTCAGCTTGAAGGTTTCGCCGAGCGTGTCGCTGATGAGGGACACGTTGCACAGGTTCGGCAGGAACCGGCGGCGGGACTTGTTGTTAGCGTGGGAGACGTTGTTGCCCGTCATCACATCTTTGCCGGAGAGTTCGCAACGGCGTGCCATGATATCACCTTTTGTTTTCGTGGCTGGGCCGTTACTTTGAACCCAGCAAGTCCAACCGGAACCGGCGCGGACCTGAGGCCCGGCGACATCGTCTCCGGCATTTCTCGGAAAAAGTTGCCCCGCTATAATGGGAGTGAGGGCCAACGTCAAGACATCTCCGCCGCTTTGCGGAGATTCACTGCTTTTATTTGCAGGACACCCGGCTGTTAACCACTGAGTTACCATAATTTAGAATGATTGGGGTCGTTCATCGAGCGGGATTTATGGTATCTTTCCGTCGCGGAACACTCATGGCGCGGGGGCGCAATTCGCTGCCAGACGGCAGTCCGGAGGTTTTGAAGTGTTTGGTTTGATGTCTCTCGGGCGGCTGGTCGCCCTGCCAATGCTTGCTGCGGCGCTGCTGACGACACCGGCGGAAGCCAAGAAAAACAGCGTCGGCGGCCTTTACAATATTTCGATTGCCGGCTTCAAGGTCGGGCGCGGAACGCTGTCGCTCGTCATGCAGGGCAATGCCTATTCGGCCAAGGTCAGCCTGGAGCCGGCAGGGATCGGCACGCTGTTCACCACCGGCAAGGGTGGGGCGGAAGCATCCGGCTGGATGGTCGGATCGCGGGTCGTACCGTCGAAATACAGGATGGCGTCGCACGCCTCCAATCTCGATTTCTACGTCAACCTGAGCCAGGGCTCAGGGTCCATCCGCTCAATGGAAGTTGCGCCGCAGTTCAAGCCCAATCCGGAGCGGATCAAGGTGACGGACCGGCATACGCGCAATGCGATCGATCCGCTGAGCGCCGCTCTGATGCCGGTCGGTCGTGCCAAGGACAGTCTCGGGCCGAAGGCCTGTTCGCGTCGTCTGCCGGTGTTCGACGGCTGGACACGGTTCGATATCAAGCTGAGCTATTCCGGCACGAAGGAAGTCTCGGGCCACGGCTATGACGGCCAGGTCGTCGTTTGCAAGGCCCGCTGGGTACCTGTCGCCGGGCACCACCCGTCCAAGGATTCGGTCAAATACATGGCTCAGGCCAACATGGAAGTGTGGGTTGCGCCGATGGGCCGTGACAACGTGCTCGTCCCCTACCGGATTTCCATCGATACCAAGAACGGCCGCCTGATCGTGGAAGCAGACAAGCTCAAGATCGACGGTGCCGGCAGCGATCAGGCATCCGTCGACTGATCACCGGCCCTTCTTCGGCCCTTTCCGGCAAAAATCCGGGAAGGGTTTGCCGGGTGCGAGAGGCTTTCAATCCCTGTTTGCCGGCACACCGAGACTTGCGCCCACTTGCGTCTCTTGATACAGCCCTCCAACTATGCGTTCAGGCACGCTTGCGTTGCCTGGAGCATCTTGCGTTGTTCAGACGCGGCAAAGATGCTTGAACGTCTTTGAAATGATCGACATTCGGGTGGCTGGTCGCTTTCGGCTGGTAATCCTTCGATCTTGTGACAGAATTTCCGGAGCGGCCGCCGGACGTAGGGCGGTGCCGGCTTGTTTCAGGTAACCGAGTAAATGCACAGCTATTTGGAATTCGAAAAGCCCGTTGCAGACATTGAAGGCAAGATCCAGGAGCTGCGCGCTCTGGCCGGGGAAGATGGCGAAGCCGTCAATGTCGACAGTGAAATCGACCGGCTGAAAACGAAATCCTCGCAAACGCTGCAGGACCTCTACGCCAAACTGACGCCCTGGCAGAAAACGCTCGTTGCCCGCCATCCCGATCGCCCGCATGCCGTTGCCTATATCGCCGGTCTGATCGAAGATTTCACGCCGCTTGCCGGTGACAGGAAGTTTGCCGAAGATGCAGCGCTGATCGCCGGTATCGGTCGTTTTCGCGGTCAATCGGTGGCTGTCCTGGCTCAGGAAAAAGGCCACGACACCGAAACGCGTCTGAAGCACAACTTCGGCATGGTCCGTCCGGAAGGTTACCGCAAGGCGGTCAGGGTCATGGAAATGGCCGAACGTTTCGGCCTGCCGCTGATCACCTTTGTCGACACCTCCGGCGCCTATCCGGGACGCGGGGCTGAAGAGCGCGGCCAGTCCGAAGCCATCGCCCGCTCGACGGATGTCGGCCTCGGCCTTGGAACGCCGTCCGTTTCCGTCGTCATTGGCGAAGGCGGCTCCGGTGGCGCGATCGCGATCGCGACCGCCAACAAGGTTCTCATGATGGAACACGCGATCTATTCGGTGATTTCACCGGAAGGCGCCGCCTCCATCCTGTGGCGCGACAGCGCCAAGGCGCAGGACGCTGCGACAGCACTGAAGATCACCGCACAGGATCTCAAGCAGCTCGGTGTCATCGATGACATCATCAAGGAGCCTGTCGGCGGTGCGCACCGTGCACGCGAAATCGTTATCGACAACGCGGGCAAGGCGATCGAATCTGCGCTGAAAGAGCTGGCAGGCCTGTCGCCGGATGAAATACGCAAGCAGCGGCGCGAAAAATTCATCTCTATCGGCAGAACCCTGAGCTAGGTCTTCCGGTTGCCGGCTTCGGCGATATCGCCGCGCTGGCAACCGCGCTGTGCACCAAACTGCTGTATTTCGGGAAAAAACGATGCAAGGCCGCCGTAAAAGCGGCCTTTTTGCCATCCTGTGGCCAGAATTTGCCGTCATTCAGGCGAAGTTGGGACGCGCAAGATGACGCTTGGGCAAGTTTTTGTTCCTATCACCATAATTTTGGTCGCAGGCACAATCCGGTTTCAGTAACTTATCGTCAACCATCATTCCCTAGCCTTTGCGCGGGGGCGAGGACGCAGGAAGTGCGGCAAGGCAGTTCGTTCGCCTTTGTCGGTTTCCGCTTAGTTTGGGACAGTATCATGGTCTTTCGGCGCCTTATGAACACGCCAGCCGGCCTTCTTCTTGGCAACAGCGGCCTGAGTGGCCGCAAGGCAGCCCGTCTTGGTGCGGCGCTGATGATTGCCGGTGTGCTGGCGGCTTGCCAGGCAGACGAATTCACAGCAGGCCCCAACAAGGCGCAGCAGCCCGTCAGCGCGTCGATCAAGCGCAAGATGAACGATCTCAACATGAGCTCGACCTCGCCGATCATGATCCGGATCTTCAAGGAAGAAAGTGCTCTGGAAGTCTGGAAACAGACCCGCACGGGCAAATACCAGCTTCTGGACGAGTTCGAGATCTGCAAATGGTCCGGCAAGCTCGGCCCGAAGTTCAAGGAAGGCGACCGTCAGGCCCCGGAAGGCTTCTACGAGATCACGCCTGCCCTGATGAACCCGAATTCCAGTTATCACCTGGCTTTCAACCTCGGTTACCCGAATTCCTATGACCGCTCCCACGGCCGCACCGGCTCGCATCTGATGGTGCATGGCGCCTGTTCGTCCCGTGGCTGCTACGCGATGACGGACGAGCAGGTCCAGGACATCTACGCGCTTGCCCGCGACAGCTTCAAGGGTGGTCAGCGCTCCTTCCAGGTCCAGGCCTTTCCCTTCCGCATGACGCCGGAAAACATGGCTCGCCACCGCGACAGCGAGCACATGGAATTCTGGAAAATGCTGAAGACCGGCTACGACCATTTCGAGATCACGCAGACCCCGCCGCAGATTTCCGTCTGCGAGAAGAAATACGTGTTCGATGCCACCACGCTGGTGGAAGGCGTACCCTTCCGGGCCAGCGCCAAATGCCCCGACTATCAGGTGAGCCCGAGCATCGCGACGGCAGTTGCCTCCAAGCAGCGCCGCGACAACGAGAAATACCAGCAGCTTGCTGCCCGCTTCGATGCTCGTGACGAGCGCCAGAAGCGCTGGGAAGAGCGCTCCAACCGGCTTGCCGAAGCGCTCGGCGGTGGTGAGGACGACACCAACCCGGCTGTTGCCACGGCCGAGACGGCTGCACCTGACGTACAGCCCGCAGCCGAAACGGCGACGGCTGCAGTTCCTGCAGAAGCGGCTCCGGCGGCACAGCGGCGGCCGGGTTCGGCGGTCGAGACCGCCTTTGCCCCGCAGGACCAGTCTGGCGGCAGCTCTGTCGGAAGCTTCTTCAAGCGCTGGGTACCCTTCGGTCCGAAAGCCTCGGAAGAAGGCGCTGGTGTTGGCCCGATCGAAACCGAAGTGGTTCCGGATACCAAGCCGAACTGATCGGTCCCGGCTTCAGCCTCATACCCGGTCTTCAGCCCCATGGAGATTTCGCCCCCCGGATGATGTCCACATCCAGAGGACAGAAAAGTCCTCAGGATGTGGAGGGGATGCGATCCGAACTGCGTGACGGTGGATTGAGCAGATCTTGCGTGATGTAGGAAGCTCGCGGCGCAAGCCCGCCGGCACAGCCTGCCTCAACGGACGTTATTTGATCGCGGTGATGGCGGCCCATTGGGTCGGTTTGCGGTCATAGCCACTTCCCAACCAGGTTTCTGTTTCCAGGATGCTCCAGGTTGCCGCTTCTCGCCAGATCGCAGTCAGTTCGTCCTGAGGCAGAAGATTGTAGTAGCGACCAAACGCGTCTGTGCCTTCGTTGGTGCCAACCTTGAAACTGGCCCAAACGACCCCGTTGTCGTGCAGCGCCCGATGAATTCTCTCCACCACATCGCCGAGGTCACCTCTTGGAGCGTGTGTCAGTGCGGCGCAGGCATAGACGCCGTCATAAACCGCAACCGCATCAAGCTCGTTAAACAACATGGTCCGAACCGGCTGGCCTAACCGTTGCGCAGCTATCGCAGCGAGTTCGGACGAGCCATCCGTCGCATCCAGAACGAAGCCGGACTTGAGTATGGCCTCGGCGTCCACACCGCCTCCGGTTCCCAGTTCCAGAATTCTGCCCTTTGCTTTGCATCGCTCCAGGAAGGCAGGCAATCTGGGATTAGGCGTCTCCTTGTCGGCAACATATTCCTTGGCAGTGGTGTTGTAAAAATTCACTGTTTCGCTGGTCATTGATGACGCTCTCCCCTCCCCATCAGGTTCGATTTCAAATTCGCATAACTTGAAGTTGTGGCGGCTGTTTGCGGCGCAAAGTTGGCCTGGAAGGGCTGTCGTTGAAGAAGGAACCTATCGTGCCGGGATTTGAGCGGAGCATTCCTGGCGGGCGAGATTGCTCTGGTGGAGAAGGTGGGCAGATCTCGGGATCCTCGACACCTGTCAGGACGGCAGCAGGCCCTTTGCCTCAAGCGTCATTCTTGTGGCTTCGTTGAGATCATATTTGCCGAGATCTTCGGGAAGGACCCATGCGAAGTCCTCGAACTCTTCGTTGATGGAAACGTTGCGGTTCGCCGCCTTGCAATCAAATATGAGATAAATCATGTAAATCTGCTCGGAGGTGCCGTTCGGGTAGGTCTTTGTCCGGACATCGTCGCGAAACGTCCAGGGTTGGACGTCCTCAATCGTCAGGTCTGATCCCAGTTCTTCCGAGATTTCTCGCAGCAGCCCTTCTGTCATCCGCTCACCCTGTTCCAGACCGCCACCCGAAAGTGCCCATTGTCCGGGAAAGACACCCCGGTCGCTTGGCATCTTGCACAGAAGGTACGCGCCTTGGTTTTCGATCAAAGGGCAAACAATAATTCTCTGACGCATGTCTTTCTCGATCTAACTGATTTTACGAGGAAAAGTCCGGCTACGATCCGCGGCAACGGCGGCATTCGTCGCAACAGCGGGGGGCAGTCTCCCGAACCATTGAAAGGTTCAGGGGGCGGTAGACGGGTTGTTTGCGATGGAGTGTCGATCGGTGTTTTGAAATACAAAAGCTACCGCGTCGATCACGTGCTTGTCTTTTACTGCAGCGGCGGCAATCCCCTTGAAATGCCTTCCTGCAGCACGGCCGGGTCGTAGGCCTTTCGCGCGAAAACTTCGCGCACCAGAGGCTCGAAGCTTTCCAGCGTGTCCATTTCATAATCGGGATCGAAGGAGGACTGGTCCCAGCGTTCGCAGAAGTCGGCGCAGGCCTGGAAGTGCATGTGATCCTTGAACAGGTCGCGGGCGTTTTCGTCCCAGCCATAGTGACGGCCGTAATAGAGCATCTGGAAGATGCCATGATGTTCCACCACCCAGGCAACCTCGTCCCGCACGAAGGGGCGGATGACCTCGGCAGAAAATCGGTCGTGGTTCTGCGGGGCCAGCCCGTCGCCGATATCGTGCAGAAGCGCGCCGACGATCCAGTCGATGTCCGCCCCTTCCCGACGCGCCCTTGTGGCCGCCTGCAGGCCATGCTGCATTCGGGTGATCTTGTAGCCGGACAGCGTGTCTTCGTTCTGGCGCTTCAGCTCGGACAGGATCCGTTCCGGTGTCAGGGCGTGATAGGGCCGTTCCGCTTCCGCCAGCAGATCGTAGTCTTCCTTGGTACCGTCTTTCATCTGGGTGAAGGACACGGTTTTCATGGCGCACACTCCTGTTTTGCCGGAGTGTGCGCCAGGACTTCCGATAAAGTCCAGACAGGAAACACGCTGCTTCTGTGAAGGCCTTCTGCCTAGTTTGACGCTGGCGTCGGCAGGTGCGGCAGAACTGCTTCGACAGCCAGGCCGAGTGCCAGCAGATGCCGGTCGGAATAGGCAGGGCCATCAAGCTCCAGGCCGACGGGCAGGCCGTCCGATGTCAGCCCCGCGGGCAAGGACAGGCCCGGAATACCGGCGACGGAACCAGGATCGGTGTTGCGGATGAAGGTGGGGAAGGTCGGTACGTCTTCTCCGTTCAGCGACACGGTTTCATCGGATCCGGTGATGGGCTGTGCCGGCAGCGGGGTTGTCGGGAAAACCAGCGCGTCCAGCTTGTTGGCTGCAAAGACTTCAGCATATCCGGCCTGGATCAAAGGCCGCATGTCGTCCATTGCCTCCCGGTAAACTGCATCCGGGATCGCCTGGTTGCCCAGCACCAGATTGTCGAAGACGAATTTGACGTCGGGGCTGGCGACTTCATCGGCTATGTCCTGCAGCCCGAGCCCGGTGTCATGCGTCTCCAGAAAGGCGGCAAGATCCCGTTTCACTTCCCACAGGGCGATCGGGAAACCGGCTTTTCCGGCAAGTTCAAGCTCCGTGCTGATATCGACGGGAACAAGGGTCACGCCGGCGGCCTGCAGCTTGTCCAGGGCTTCCTTGAAGAGACGATCCGTTTCCGGTGAGAGGTTGTCCGTCAGCACGCCTGGAACACCCAGGCGGACGGTGCCGAGGTCTGCAGGGTCGAGTGTCGCAGTGCTACCCGTGATCACCGCATCGAGCAGGACCAGGTCGGAAACCGTTCTTGCAATCGGACCGGGCGTGTCGCGGGTCGCGGAAATCGGCACGATACCTTCTGCCGGGTAGCGGCCTGTGGTCGGGCGCAGACCGGAAACACCGTTGAGTGCCGAGGGAATGCGCACCGAGCCGCCCGTATCGGTTCCAAGGCCGGCGGGTGCCAGCCTGGCACCGATCGCAGCGCCGGTGCCGCCACTCGAGCCGCCGGCAAAGCGGTCCGGATCATAGGCGTTGGCAACCGCGCCGAAGGCGGCGTTGTTCGAGGTGATGCCGAAAGCAAGTTCGTGAAGATTGGTCTTGCCGAGCAGGATCGCGCCCGCATCGCGCAGTTTCTTCAAGACAGGTGCGTCTTCTGCGGGCACCCATCCTTTCAGGGCAGGCGTGCCACCGGTGGTCGGCAGGCCAGCGGAGGCAATGTTGTCCTTCACGACAATCGGCACGCCGTGCAGCGGTCCGAGGGGTTCACCTGCCTTCACGCTTTCATCGGCGGCTGCAGCGGCTGCAAGCGCGCCTTCGCTGTCGAACGTTATGTAGACATTGCCCGGGTCATCGCCGGTTCTGGCGATGAGGGCGTTGACGAGATCCGTGGCTGTCAGCGTCTGTCCGGCTATGGCACTCGCCGTTTCCGCCGCACTCATGGTGGTGATGTCGTCGGCGGCAAACGCCGGACCGGCAAAGACGGCTGCGATCGCAGTCAGTCCTGCTGTGAGATGCACTTTCATGTTTGTTCCCCTTCTTGTGCATGAGGGAAACAGCAAACGCCTGTGCCTTTTCCGGCGCATCCTCGAAAATGAGGAGGCGCTTCGTTTATTGGAGAGAAAGTCGCGTGTTGACGCTGGCGAGCAGTTCCGCCCGGCTGGTCACCCCCGATTTTTGAAACACCGCCTTGAGGTGGGAACGAACGGTCGTGACGGAGATTTCAAGATCCGCCGCAATCTCTCGGTCGCGCTTGCCTTCACTCACCAGGCAAAGCACGTCCTGTTCCCGGCCGGTGAGCCCGTGGTGGCCGGCCCAGGCCGTCAAGCGCAAGCGGGGGTCGGCATCGCGCTGTTTGCGTTCGTGTGCTTGCATGTTCGCAAGGGCATGTCCGAAGGACGTGCCGATCGCGTTCAGTATTTCCAGATCGCGCTGCTGGAAGGTTTCCTTGCCGGCGCCGCGCCAGATGCGCAGGTCGCCCAGATGGCCTGTCGCCGCATAGGCATGGAAGTTCATGCCCTGATGCAGGCCGTCCCTTGCCAGAAAGTCGTTGTAGAATTCGGTGCGCAGGAAATCTTCCCGGGAAATGACCTGGTCGAGGTGGGTGGCGCGCCGACACATGCGGAACCTGGGTGTAATCGGATCGCAGTGCTGGAAATGGTGCTGGTAGGCGGCGAGATTACTCTCGTCCATGTTCAGGAACACGCCGTCCGTGTCGCCGTCGGTCCTTGTCCAGACGTAGGAGGCAAAGTAGTCCGCCTCCAGAAGGTCCAGCAAGCGGGTGCCAAGCTGCAGCCTGAGTTGCCGTGCGTCCTGGATGGCGATCATGTCCTGCATGATCGCGAAGATCAGATTTGTTTCCCGGCCCGAAAGCGTTGTCAGCATGCCAGACCTCCTCTTGCGTCATGGTAGCGAGGAAGAGGAGATCCGTCATCCAAAAGGATCGGTCCGGGTGTCATGCCTATTTCGGCATCAGGGCCCAGTAGTCGAAATCGAGGACCACTTCGGGCAGGTAGTTGTCCTCATGGTCCTGTCCGGGGAAGTCATGGCAGGTCCGGTTCTTGGTGGCGACAAGCCGCAGACGCAGCGCGCCGACGTCCGAGCGGCCGTCGATGTCCGCCTTATCCAGAACTTCAGACCAGGCATAAACCGTGTCACCGGCCGCCAGCGGGCCGACGTGGCGACCGCCGTTGATGCCTGCAATATGAAACGCGTTGGCCAGCCCGTTGAACGACAGTGCACGGGCAATGGAGATCACGTGGCCGCCATAGACCAGGCGGTGGCCGAAACGGTTGTGAGCTTCCGTGTGCTGGTTGAAATGCACCTTGGCGGTGTTCTGGTAAAGACGGGTCGCCAGCTGATGCTCGGCTTCCTCCACCGTCATGCCGTCGACATGGTCGATCTTCTCGCCAATCTCGTAATCGTCGAAACGGTACTCGGATCCGGCCAGGTCATTGTCCCAATTGGCGGTGTCGAGCAATGGCACGGCGGTGCCGAGAGACTGCGGATCGAGCGCTGAGGGAAGTTCCGGCACCACCGGTTCCGGCGCGGGATTGGCGGCAACGCGCTTGTTGACCATCACCCAGCGGACATAATCCAGCACCTCGGTGCCGTTTTCGGTGTAGCCGGTCGAGCGCACATAGACGACGCCGGTCTTGCCGTTGGAGTTCTCTTTCTTGCCGATCACCTCGGAGACGGTGGAAATGGTATCTCCCGGGAAAACCGGTGCCAGGAACCGGCCGCCCGCATAGCCCAGATTGGCGACGGCATTCAGCGAGATGTCCGGCACTGTCTTGCCGAAGACGATATGAAAGGTCAGCAGGTCGTCGACCGGGGCGTGGGAATAACCCAGGGATTTTGCGAAAGCGTCTGACGACTGAACCGCAAAGCGAGAGCCGTAAAGCGCGGTGTAAAGCGCCTGGTCACCGCTGGTGACGGTGCGCGGCGTTGCGTGGCGGATGACCTGTCCCACCTTGAAGTCTTCGAAGAAATTGCCGCGATTGGTCTTGCTCACCTGTGCCTCCCGGTTCTGATTTGTCGGAGAGGATTAAGCCCGCTGCGGTGCACACAAGCAAGTCAGACGTTTTGCCGATGACCTTGTGAAAGCAAGTCGAGGCTTTGGCATCCCGTGCCAACCCGGGAGCGGTTGCCGGTTGGCAGGGGTCGCTCGGCTATTTGCCGGCCGGGTCGGGCAGCGCACCGCAAAAGCCGCCGCTCGGGGCGGTGCCGGACCCCAGAGCCAGAAGTTTCGGGGCCTTGTAGGGATTGGGCGGTGTCGCAGATGCATCGAGAGCAATCATTGCCGCAAGTCCGGCAAGGGCGATAAAGGCTGTTACCAACCGGGTCATGATCTTGCCTCCAGCTTCAGGAGCGGGCGCAGTTTCACGCCGTAGATCGATCCGGCAAAGGCGGCCGCGAACCAGACCCAGCCGTGCAGGCTGCCGGTCGAGATGCCGGAAAAGAACGCGCCGACATTGCAGCCGAAGGCAAGGCGCGAGGAATAGCCCAGCAGAAAGCCCGCCACCATTGCGGCGAGCCAGGCCTGTGCCGGCAGCGACTGGATTTTCTGTGACAGGCCGCCGGTGCGCCAGCTGGCGACCAGAAAGGCACCCAGGATGATGCCGATATTGGTGAGGGATGTGTAATCCGTCAGCAGGCTATGGGTCAGGCGCTCGACGGAGGCAGGTGCACTCCAGAAAGCGGATCCGGAAAGATCCGCCCCTGCTGCAGATGCCGCCTTTGCAGCCCAAAGGCCAAGGCCATAGACAACGCCCCAGGGTTGACCGGCCACGATCAGGTTCAGGATGGCAAGGGCGGCCAGCAGCACAGCTGCAACTATCAGCCGGCGAGGCAGGCGCCGGTTTTCGGGAGCTGCCAGTTTCCAGAGCACTGCGGCGATTGCCGAAAGTCCGAGGAGGGTAATCGCCGCGCCTTGCCAGCCGGACAGGGTCAGAACGGGCAATGCCCCAAGATCTGTCCACCAGATCAGGTGATAGGCCCCGGCAAAGCTGCCGATGGCAAAGAAAGGCAGGGCGACAAGGGAAACCGCGTTGCCGGACCCGGCATTGACCAGGGTGCCGGACCCGCATCCGAGCACGACCTGCATGGCAGCGCCGAAGACGAAGGCTCCCGCGATCATGGCAAAGCCGATTGGGCCCTGTGCGCCGCTCAGCTCGCCCTGGCTTGCGGCAAGCAGGGGAAAGGCCACCAGTGAGACAAGGGCGATCGACAGAAGCTGCGCCCAAAGGCCGCCCGGGTCCCGGCGCAGGATCATCGCACGCCAGGGGCCGGCAAAACCGAAGCGCAGGCCTTCCAGCACGATGCCGAAGCCAAGGCCGACGGCAAGCAACAGGCCATACCGTCCACCAACCAGAAGGGCGGTGGCCAGAACGGCTGCAAGGGCGGCCAAAACAAGACCGCCGCGGCGCCAGATTGGCGTCGCAGCGGCGGTGTGAATGTCTGCGGCTGTGGTCACGTCAGTTCAGTATCTGGTTTATCAGGTTCTGTACGAGACCCGGTGTGTTGGCCATCTCGTTTCCGGACTGGGAATATTCGACCATGGAGCCCGCGTAAAGCTTTGCGTTTTCCACTCCGGCGACTTCGGACACCGCAAACCAGTGAGCCGCGGCCCAGTGGCCGGTGTTGCAGAAGGAAACCGTATCCTTGCCGTCTTCGACACCAAGCGATGCTTTCAGCGCGGCAGGATCGATGGCGGTGGACATTGCCGGCGAGCCTTCCTTGAAGAACGCTGTGTAGGTGTGGTTGATGGCGGTCGGCAGGGTTCCCGGACGCGAGGCAGCTTCATGCGCCTTCTTGCCGTTGAAGAAATCCGCCGGGCGAGCATCTACCAGAAGCGCGTTCGACTCGCCTGCAGCGACGGCGGAAACGTCTGCCGTGGTGGCCAGCCAGGTATCGTCAAAGGTCAGTTCCAGCTCGCTCGGAAAGGCGGATTCGGCCGTGGCGTTGACCGGAAGGCCAGCGGCTTTCCAGGACTCCAGGCCACCGTTCAGGATCGACAGGTCGGTGAAGCCGGTGGATTTCAAGGTCCAGTAGACACGCGCGGCAGAGCCGAAGTCCGTATCGGTCTTGCCTTCGGACAGGATCACGATTGGCGTATCCTGTTCCAGGCCGAGTTCTTCCAGTTCAGCTTCCAGTTTTTCAACATCCACAAGGCCGCCCGGGTTTTCCGCCGGTCCGCGGAACATGCGATAGGGCGCAAACAGCGCGCCGTCTGCATGGCCTTTCTCATATCCCTCGTTGCGGATGTCCAGAAGCACCGGCTCTACGGTGTCCAGCGACGCGGACAGCTCGGCAGCTTCCACCAGCGGACCGAAGCTTGCGGCGGTGGCGGATGTGGCGAGGCTTGCGGTCATCGCCAGTGCGAGAGCGAAATGTTTCATTGGTTCAGCCTTCCTTGTGCGCGGTTGCCCTGAGGCCACGCGCTTCAATTCTCAGGCGGAATTTTAAGGAGTTCCCGGTCGGGAAGCGTGGGATGGCGTTTCAATTTCCGTCACCGGACTGACAATTTAAACCAAGGCGGACATGCGCCGTGGCAATTGGTTGCGGCAAAGGCTTGCGGGCTGTCTCAAGTCTTCTGGTCAGCCGGCGAAACAAGTGGGCCCTGAAAACCGGAAAAGGGAAACCAAAACCTCATTCTGAGGAAGCGCGAAGCGCTGTCTCGAAGAATGGGTGGCAGTCTTCGGAGCAAGTACCCATCCTTCGAGATGCCGCTGACGCGGCTCCTCAGGATGAGGTGCAATGGATACTGGCCCTCAGTAAAAAGCCCGGGACATTGCCCGGGCTTTTCTTGTTGGTTCAATCGGGCTTATGCCGATTCCTTGTTCGCCGCACGTTCGGCGCGCTTGCGCTCATGCGGGTCGAGGACGGCCTTGCGCAGGCGGATGGAGTCCGGTGTGACTTCCACCAGCTCGTCGTCTGCGATGTAGGAAAGCGCTGCTTCCAGCGTCAGCTTCTTCGGCGTGGTCAGCTTGACAGCGTCGTCCTTGCCGGCGGAGCGGATGTTGGTGAGCTGCTTGCCCTTCAGCACGTTCACTTCCAGGTCGTTGCCGCGGGTGTGTTCGCCGATGATCATGCCCGGATAAACCTTGGTGCCCGGATCG
Source organism: Labrenzia sp. R5_0 (assembly GCF_017743835.1). Classification (NCBI taxonomy): domain Bacteria; kingdom Pseudomonadati; phylum Pseudomonadota; class Alphaproteobacteria; order Hyphomicrobiales; family Stappiaceae; genus Labrenzia; species Labrenzia sp. R5_0. The sequence continues at coordinate 555,018 of NZ_JAGHRK010000004.1, forward strand.
ATCATCATCGGGCCGCGGTCTTCCAGGTTGAACAGGGCATAGGCAACTGCCTCGCCGGTGCCGTTGGACAGCAGCACGCCGGTGTGACGGCCCTGGATCGGGCCCCGGTGCGGCTCATAGCCATGGAACAGACGGTTGAAGATCGCCGTGCCGCGGGTGTCGGACAGCAGTTCGGACTGGTAACCGATGAGGCCACGGGTCGGAGCGTGGAACACCAGACGGGTGCGGCCACCGCCGGACGGCTTCATTTCCAGAAGGTCGGCCTTGCGTTCCTGCAGCTTCTGAACCACGACGCCGGAATGTTCTTCATCAACGTCGATGATGACTTCCTCGATCGGCTCCAGGCGGTTGCCGGCATCGTCATACTGATAGACGACGCGCGGACGGCCAACGCCAAGCTCGAAGCCTTCACGGCGCATGTTCTCGATCAGGATCGCCAGAAGAAGTTCGCCGCGGCCGGAGACGACAAATGCGTCCGGCTCGTCGGTGTCTTCCACCTTCAGGGCGACGTTGCCTTCTGCTTCCTTCTTCAGGCGGTCGCGAATGACGCGGGACTGAACCTTGGAGCCTTCGGTGCCGGCCAGCGGGCTGTCGTTGACGCGGAAGGTCATGGACAGCGTCGGCGGATCGATCGGCTGAGCCTGCAGGGATTCATTGACCGACGGGGCGCACAGCGTGTCGGCAACGGTTGCCTTGGTCAGGCCCGCGATGGCGACGATGTCGCCCGCTTCACCCTTTTCGATCGGCTGACGTTCCAGGCCACGGAAAGCAAGGATCTTGGAGATACGGCCGTTTTCAACCACGCTGCCGTCACGGGAGAGCGCCTTGATCGGCATGTTCGGCAGAGCGGTGCCCGACACGATACGGCCGGTCAGGATGCGGCCCAGGAACGGGTCGGATTCGATGGTGGTTGCCAGGATACGGAAATCGCCCGGCTGGGCTTCCGGCGGCGACACCTTGTCGAGGACCATGTCGAAGAGCGGGTCCATGCTGTCCTGCGGGCCGTTCGGCTCCAGAGCCATCCATTCCTGCTTGGCCGAACCGTAGAGCACCGGGAAGTCGAGTTGGTCTTCATTGGCGTCGAGGGCTGCGAACAGGTCGAAGACCTCGTCCAGCACTTCATCGGCACGCTGTTCCGGCTTGTCGATCTTGTTGATGGCGACGATCGGCTTCAGGCCGAGCTTGAGGGCCTTGCCGAGCACGAACTTGGTCTGCGGCATCGGGCCTTCAGCAGCGTCCACCAGAAGGATCACGCCGTCGACCATGTGCAGGATACGTTCGACTTCGCCGCCGAAGTCGGCGTGGCCCGGCGTGTCCACGATGTTGATGCGGGTGTCTTTCCAGACCAGCGAGGTGACCTTGGCCAGAATGGTGATGCCGCGCTCACGCTCGATATCGTTGGAGTCCATCATCCGTTCTTCGGTGCGCTGGTTGTCGCGGAAGGCACCGGATTGCTTCAGAAGAACGTCGATGAGTGTGGTTTTGCCATGGTCAACGTGCGCGATGATGGCAATATTACGAAGGTTCATGAGTGGCTCCAAAAGACAGAACGGGCCCTTGGGGACCCGCAGCTTGTCTGGAAGTTGATTATGCTATGGATCGGCATCCGCGCCGAATTTGGCGCCTTTATACGTGGCGCGAGGGAATTGTGCAACGCAATGTCACATCTACGCATTGACAGTGCTTCCTGAAGCGCCGTATTCGTAAGGTAACCTTACTAAAATGGGGTGGCGATGGGAGTTCCAACTCCGAATGTCGGTGTCACCATGCTGGTCGTTGATCTGGCACGGTTGCTGCGGCGAAACTTCGAGGCGGAGTTATCCAAGGTCGACACTGGTCTGACTGCCGGAGAAGCGCGTACGCTGTTTTATGTCTGGCGACTTCCGGGTCAACGGCAGGCCGTTCTGGCAGATGCGATGTATGTCGAGCCTATGACCCTGGTCGGGTACCTCGACACGCTCGAAAAGGCCGGATTGATCCGCCGCTGCCAGGACCCGAACGACCGCCGGGCCAAGATAATCGAGCTGACGCCGTCGGCCGATCCATTGCTTGAGAAAATTGGGACTGCCCTGCAAGAGGTGCGCTCCAGGGCGCTTGAGGACATTCCCGCCGACCAACGGCAGATACTGGAATCGCTTCTGCAGACCATGAAGGACAGCCTGCTGCAGGAGGTTTCCAAAGGGAAACAGAAATGACCGCCGACAGCTCAATCATGAGCGCAAGACGTACATCGCTTCTCGGGGCCGGGCTTGTCGCTATCGGCCCCATTTCGATGGCGCTTTATACCCCGGCCATGCCGGCCCTGGTCGAAGCCTTCGGGACCACCGATTCAGCGGTCAAGCTAACCCTGACGGCGTATTTTGCCGGTTTTGCCGTCACGCAGCTGGTTTGCGGCCCTTTGACGGACGCCTTTGGGCGAAAGCCGGTCACGGTCGCCTTCCTGGTTCTCTATCTCGTCTCAAGCGTGCTGGCGACCTTCGCACCGACTGTCGAGTTCATGGTCTTTGCCCGAGCCCTCCAAGGTGTGGGGGCTGCGGTCGGCATCGCGGTGTCGCGCGCCATCGTCCGCGACCAGTTTACCGGCCAGGCCTCTGCCAGGATCATGAATACGATCGCGATGATGCTGGCACTTGGCCCGGCGATCTCACCCACCATCGGCGGAATCGTGCTGGAACTGTTCGGCTGGCAGGAAGTGTTCTGGTGCATGGTGATCTACGGTGCTTTGCTGATGGTTGCGGTGCTCGTGTTTCAGGTTGAAACCAACCCGCAACCCGGCAAGCATCACCTCAATCCGCGGCAACTGGCGATCAACTACGGCACCTTGCTGAAGGACCCGAGGTTTCTGGCGCCAAGCCTTCTCATCGGTTTCGGGCTCGGCAACCTTTATGCCCTGGCGACCGTCCTGCCTTTCATCCTGATCTATGAAGTCGGTCTCACGCCGTCCGCCTTCGGGCTGACCATGATCATCCAGTCGGGCTCCTTCATTTCTGGAACCATCCTCACGGGTCGTCTGCTTCGCTTTTTCGAAGCCCGCAAGCTGGTGCCCTACGGGCTTAGCCTCTGGGTCGTTGCGTCAACTCTGATGTGCTATGTCACGCTCACCCATGAACCGACGATCCTGACGGTGATGGGGCCGGTGGCGCTGTTCACATTCGCGCTGGCACTGGTTCTGCCGGCAAGCTTCACCGAATCCATGGCACCGTTCCCGCACATCGCCGGTTCGGCAAGTTCCATGCTCGGCTTTCTGCAGTTCGGCGGCGGCATTGTCGCCAGCCTCGCGATCGCTGCACTCGGAGAGCCGATCCTCGGTCTCGCTTTCATTCTGCCGGGTATGCCCATCGCCGGCATCATTCTGTTCCTGATCCTGCGCAGCCAGATCCGTCAGCCGGCGGCAGCGGAGTAGGCGCACATTATCCGCCTCTCCGTCGTCATCCCGGCCAAGCGCAGCGCGAGCCGGGACCGGGGAGGCACAGCGCCGAATGATAAGTCTCCATCGGAAACACCTCGGCTCTCCGGTCCCGGATCTCCGCTTCGCTGCGTCCGGGATGACGAAGGTAGGTTTTTTTAAAACAAACGGGCCGGTTTCCCGGCCCGCTCTTTTTTCTGGAAACTCTGATCAGGCCTTGCGAATCGGATCCAGCGTGACGGTGTGCAGTTCGACGTCGTCACGGTCCATCAGGCGGACGGTGAGCTGTTCGCTCTGGCCGTCGATGTCGACCAGGCCGAAGAACTGTAGCCCCATGGACGGGGGCAGGTTGGCGCCCTGTTCGGCGGTCGGGGCCTTGATGTACTTAAGCTCCGGGCCGAAGGTCATGTCGAGATCGTTCGGGCCGAAGGTGCCGGCATGGATCGGGCCGGAGACGAATTCCCAAAACGGCTTGAAGTCCTGGAACTGGGCCTTGTCCGGATTGTAATAATGCGCGGCGGTGTAGTGCACATCGGCGGTCAGCCAGACGATGTTGTCGATGTCTGCCGTCTTGATGAAGCGCAGCAGATCGGCGAATTCCAGTTCTCGGCCCTTCGGTGCGCCGTGATCGCCGTTGGCAACCGCTTCGGCGCCGGCCTGGTCTTTCCAGTTGTCCCAGACGATCAGGCCGATCGGCATGTCGCAGGCGATGACCTTCCAGGTGGCGTTGGAATTCAGAAGTTCACGCTTCAGCCAGGCAAGCTGCTCGGCGCCGAGGATGCGCGAAGCCGGTGTCATGGTGTCTTCCATCGAGGCGCCGTTCGGCCCGCGATAGGAGCGCAGGTCCAGGAAAAATACGTCCAGCAGCGGACCATAGGCGATCTTGCGGTAGACGCGGCCCGGCTCGGCCGGGGTGTAGCGGATGGGAGCCAGCTCGTGGAAAGCCCTGCCGGCGCGAGCGGCCAGAAGGTGGATGTTCTTCTCGCTGTAGCGATCGTCGGACAGGAGATCCTTGGAGGACGACCAGTTGTTGACGACTTCATGATCGTCCCACTGGAAGAAGGTCGGGACTTCCGCGTTGAACGCCTTGAGGTTCTCGTCCATGAGGTTGTATTTCCACTGGCCGCGATATTCGTCCAGCGTTTCGGCAACCTTGGATTTTTCTTCCGTGACGATGTTCTTCCAGACGGTGCCGTCCTTCAGCTCGACGGTTTCCTTCATCGGGCCATCGGCATAAATCGTGTCGCCGGAGTGGATGAAGAAGTCCGGCTGATGTTTTGCCATGGTGGCGTAGGTTTTCATGCCGCCGCGGTCGGTATCGATCCCCCAGCCCTGACCGGCGGTATCGCCCGACCAGGCGAAACGAATGTTGCGGCGGGACGCCGGGGCGGTGCGGAAGCGGCCGGTCATCGGCTCGGATACGGCATTGACGTCGTTCAGGTCGGCAAAGGCGACGCGGTAGAAGACATCCTGATCGGACGGCAGGTTCTCAAGCAGTCGCTTGACGGCAAAATCCGAGTCGGGAAGCGCATTGATCGGGGCAAGGCGCCGCGGCGTTTCGAACGTGCCGGTGGTGTCGACCTCAACCAGCATTTGCGCCGGACGGTCCGAGCGGGCCCAGATCATGCCGGAATTGGCATCAACGTCGCCGGATTGAAGACCGTGCGTGATCTGCGGGCGAGAGGCCGCACGCGACAGGCCCGGCATGGCCAGCGGTGAGGCCAGTACCAGACCGGTCGCAACCGATGATTTCAGAAAATTGCGTCGAGAAACGTTTGAAGACATTTTCAAGCTCCGTGGCTGGGGACCGCAGGGGCGAGTCCCTTGGCAAAAACATCAGGTGCTGAAGCTCCGTGACAGACGGATGTCTGTTCCAAGACCGTTTCCCGAATTTTTGATGACGGCGTGTGCGGATTGCCGGAAAACCGCCGCGGAACGATTGAACCTCCAAATTGCTTCCAAATCGTGATCGTCCACAGCCTTGGAGCGGGGTCAAGCAGGGCGAAGTCGCATTGGTGCCGCTTGACCGTCGGTGTCAGACGGGCCAAACACGTGCCTGACCGTCAAAAGGACGCAATGATGCCGACCCCGACAGCCTACGAGCCGCCGCGTTTCGACGCCGGACACCAACGCCCCCACGTGATGGGGATCCTGAACGTGACCCCGGATTCCTTTTCCGATGGCGGGCGCCACGCCAATGCGGATGCCGCCTTGCGGCGTGCACAGGAAATGATTCTGGAAGGGGCCGATATTCTTGATGTCGGCGGCGAAAGCACGCGGCCGGGCTCCGAACCGGTGCCGCTGGACCTGGAATGGTCGCGGCTCGATCCGATCCTCGATCAGGTGATCGACATGGGAACGCCCGTATCGATCGATACCTACAAGGCGGAGATCGCGCGCCGTGCCTGCGCGGCAGGGGCGGTCATCGTCAATGATGTGTGGGGTCTGCAAAAGGATCCGGCCATGGCTGAGGTTGTTGCCGAGGCCGGCGTGCATGTGGTTATGATGCATAACCGTCTTGCCGCCGATGCCGGACTGGACATTCTTTCGGACATCGACCATTTCTTCGAAATCTCGATGGACCTGGCGGAAAAGGCAGGGATCGCCAGGGAAAAGCAGATCCTTGATCCGGGCTTTGGCTTCGGCAAGACCATCAACCAGAATTTCATCGTTCTGAACCGTTTCGAAACGCTGAAGAAACACGGCCTTCCGCTGTTGGCGGGTGCGTCGCGCAAGCGCATGATCGGTGCCGTGCTGGAAGCGGAAACGGAAGACCGGCTGTTCGGATCCGTTGCCGTTCACATGACGGCCATGCTGAAAGGGGCCGCGATTGTGCGGGCGCATGACGTAAGTCCACATGCCGATTGCGTGCGTATGATCGAGGCAACCCGCCTGGAACGGAACCCTGTCGAATGAATGCCGAAAATGCGATGGCTGACGCCCCGACCCGTTGTGCGCTCGGGCTCGGATCCAACCTTGGTGACCCGAAGGCCAATCTGGATGAGGCCATCCGCCGGCTGGAGGAAACGCCCGGCGTCATGCTGGTGTCCCGGTCCTCCGATTACCGGACGCCGCCCTGGGGGCCGGTGCCGCAGGACGATTTCCGCAATTGCTGCGTGGTGATCGATACCACCATGAGCCCGCAGGCGCTGCTGAAGCGCTGTCTTGAAATCGAGACCGAACTCGGACGTGTGCGCGACGTGCGCTGGGGACCGAGAACGCTGGACATCGATGTTCTGATCTACGGTCTGCAAAAGGTTGCCGAAAACGACCTCGAAATCCCGCACCCGCGCATGGGCGACCGGGCGTTCGTTCTGATCCCGCTCGCCGAAATCTGGCCCGACGCCCCACTGGGCGACGGCCGCACCGCGATGGAAGCATTGGAAACCTGCCCGGACCAGGATGGCGTGGTGAAGCTGGACGGGTGACAGAACAACTGAAAGAAACCTGATCTTAAGCCTATCAGCTATAGAAAAACAGCAACCTGTAAATGCGTTGCGCGGGGTGCTGCGGACATGTCTTCCGCCCTGGGATTGAAAAATGAAGGCGATTTTGACCCGCCTGCTCAAGCGCAGACAGCCTCTCTTGAAGAGGCTGCGCCCTTTCAAACACAAAGTCTGCCTTTTCCAGGAGTTCTCAACGTTGTTCTCATGAGTGTTGTCGTCGGCACAACGCTCGTTCTTCAAACGCTTGTTACGGCGCGCGTCGATCCCAAGTCACTAATACTATTCGGTGGGATCATCACGGTCTGCGCGCTGCTGAGTTGCTACGTCAAACTCCGGGGGACATTTCCAGACGTTTTCCGGGAACGGATGCAGCTGTTACTCAAAGGCATTGTTTTCATATTCGTCGCCCTGGCGACGTTGCGCATCTTCAACCACTTGACCATGAGCGTAGTGTTTCCTCTTGCGGATCCTCTACTTGATAACTGGGATAAGGTGCTCGGGCTCGACTGGATGGCCTATTTCACGTTCGTCCAACATAACTTTCTGCTGAACAAGATTTTGCATATTGCCTATATCGGGTTCGACGGTGCCAGTCTGTTTGGTTTTCTCGCACTGATTCTGATGGGAAGGCCTGCTCGGGCGCGTTATTTTTGCGAAATATTTTTGATCACCGCAACGGTGTCGGTTTCAATAGCGATGTTTTTCCCCGCGGTCGCCACCGTCGCCTACTATTTCGGCGATGTCGCCCATATCGACGGTTTCAGCAGCGTTCCCGGTATCGCTCATGTGGAGCAACTTCTTGCCTTGCGGGAACCATCCGGCGCTACGGTCAATCTTCTCGACGCAGAAGGGCTTGCTGCCTTTCCATCGTTCCATACTGCTGGGGGCATCTTGCTAATCGCTGGCTTCTACAAGACACGCTGGTTCTGGTTGGTGACATTGTTCGCGGTGACCATGATAGCTGCAACCCCGGTGTTCGGCGGTCATTACTTTGTCGACCTCTTTGCTGGCGGTGCTTTGGCCGTGGCCGTCTCGGTGCTGAATGCCCGGCGTCCCTGTTATCGGGGCCTCTTTGGCAGTGAGAAATGTAGGCATTGAGGAAGCCACCACTTAACGTCACTACTTCAAAACTAGCAATTAAAGCCCCAGGAAACTCTCCATGTGAAACCCGGCTGTTGCCTGGCTTTGCCGGTGCTCCTGGCCAAAGGGGCAGGCCCGTCTTGCCAGGCAGCCGGACCAGCAATCGAGGTTGCGGCTGGTCGCCAGATGGTTTCGGCAGTCAGTGACCTTGTAGCCTTCGTGCACCGTAACGGCACCGACCGGGCAAACCGTGAGGCAAGGTGCGTCGGTGCAGGTCGGGCAGGGGCCGTCCATCGTGTCCGGCGTCGGTCCGTCAAAGGGTTCCGCACTCAGAAACGCTGCGCGGAAGCCGGCCCAGGGGCCGAAGGTTCGGTGGGCGAGGACGCCGAGCGGGCTTTGGGAGAAGCCGCCGCATTTCATCGCCCATTGCTGGAACGGGTAATAGGGCGGGCCTTCGAAGGGAAACACCGGTTCGTAGCCGGATGCCTCAGCAAGGTCTAAAAGGCTGCGCCGCGTGTAGCGGTCGAGCGGGTCCGGGTGGCCGTTTTTGTATTCCGGACTTGCCGTCAGGTGCGGCCAGATTGATGGTCCGGTGCTGCCGATCAGGAGAAGGCTTCGGGCCTGCTTGCCGCTGGCAAGAGGCGGAACGGCAACCGTGCCATCAGGGGCAAAGCCGCCGAGCAACAAAAAACCGGCGGCAGCAAGGTCCTGTTCGAGCTTTGCTGCCGCCGGTCTTGTCATGTCAGAGATCTCAGCCGATCCGGTCGCGCTTGGCGAGGGTGCGCAGGCGCAGGGCATTCAGCTTGATGAAGCCGGCGGCGTCCTTCTGGTCGTAAGCACCCTGGTCGTCCTCGAAGGTGACCAGCTCTTCGGAATAGAGCGAATAGGGCGAGGACCGGCCGACGAGGATGACGTTGCCCTTGTAGAGCTTCAGCCTGACGGAGCCGGTGACATGCTCCTGGCTCTTGTCGATGAGCGCCTGCAACATTTCGCGCTCCGGCGAGAACCAGAACCCGTTGTAGATCAGCTCGGCGTAACGCGGCATCAGTTCGTCCTTCAGGTGCGAGGCACCGCGGTCGAGCGTGATGGATTCCATGGCGCGGTGCGCCGTCAGGAGGATGGTGCCGCCCGGCGTTTCGTAGATACCGCGGCTCTTCATGCCGACGAAGCGGTTCTCGACCATGTCGAGACGGCCGATGCCGTTGTCGCGGCCATAGTCGTTGAGTTTGGCAAAGAGCGTTGCCGGCGACATCTTCTCGCCATTGAGGGAGACGGCGTCGCCCTTTTCGAAGCCGATTTCGATATAGGTGACTTCGTCCGGTGCCTCGGTCGGGTCAACCGTGCGCTGGAACACGTAGTTCGGTGCTTCCTCGGCCGGGTCTTCCAGCACTTTGCCTTCCGATGAGGAGTGCAGCATGTTGGCGTCGACGGAGAACGGAGCTTCGCCGCGCTTGTCTTTCGGAACCGGGATCTGGTGCTGTTCGGCGAACTCCAGAAGGTCGGTCCGGGACTTGAACGTCCAGTCGCGCCACGGCGCGATCACCTTGATGTCCGGGTTGAGGGCATAGGCGGACAGTTCGAAACGCACCTGGTCGTTGCCCTTGCCGGTTGCGCCATGGGCAATCGCGTCAGCGCCGGTTTCTTCGGCAATCTCGATCAGGCGCTTGGAAATCAGCGGCCGGGCGATGGAAGTGCCGAGCAGGTAGACGCCTTCATAGACAGCGTTGGCGCGGAACATCGGGAAGACGAAGTCGCGGATGAATTCCTCGCGCAGGTCGTCGATGTAGATTTCCTTGATGCCGAGCATTTCGGCTTTCTTGCGCGCCGGCTCCAGTTCCTCGCCCTGGCCGAGATCGGCGGTGAAGGTCACCACTTCGCAGCCCAGTTCGGTCTGCAGCCATTTCAGGATGATGGAGGTGTCGAGGCCGCCGGAATAGGCCAGCACGACTTTTTTGATGTCACCATGCGCCATTTTGGGAAAAATCCAGTTCGATGTTCCTGGCGGTTTCCCGCCGATGAAAATTTGCGGCAATTTAGCCGGTTCTATGCATGGCGCAAGCCCCGCGATGCACTCATTTCGTCGCGTTTCGCTCTACGCGGGTCGATCTGCCATGTCGGGAAATTTTGGCGGGCGCCCGTTACTGCGCCGCCACCGTTTGCGCGGTTGCCCTGGCGCCGTATCGGGCCAGGAACATGTCGACGCTTTCCTCGATGATCCGTTCCATCTCGGGGCGGGTCGTCACGCGGCCGCTGTGGATGTTCGGGTAGAAGGATCGGGCCTTGATCAGGCCGAGAAATTGCGTGGCCGCCAGGGACGGGTCGTCGGCCGTGAGCTTGCCTTCACGCGTGGCGCGATCCATGAACTCGGTAAAGACGGAGATCTTGGTCATGCGGCTGTCCATATCGGCTGCAAGGGCCGGGTCGCGGATCGTTTCGCTCATGACCATGCGGGCCAGGCTCATGAAGCAAGGGTTGATCATGAGCTCGCCTTCGGCCCAGCCGAGACGCACCAGGGCATCGCGAATGGGCGCCGCCGGGTCGTAAGCGACTTCAAGCGCCGAGTTGATCTGATCGGCAAGGCACTGGTTGATCTCCTTGAAAAGCACGTCCTTGCTTTCAAAGTGATTGTAGACCGTGCGCTTGGAAACCTGGGCTCGCTCGGAAATCCGGTCCATGCTGGCTCCGGCATAACCCTTTTCCTGAAACTCCGCGATTGCAGCCTCGACGATCTGCTTCTTTTTCTGATCCGATACGGACATTACCTACTCATATATACCCCGTTGCATTATCTGTCAGACGACAGGACCCCCGCCTCTTTAATCCCAAAAATCGCGCCCTATGTAAACTCTGGCGTTTACAGATGTGCAGTTAGGAACTAAACTGCACGGTGTAGTTTACATCCTTTAGCCAGAATTGGCCAGCCAAAGGAGACGCCTCCTCATGTCAGTGACATTAAAAATCAACGGGGAAACGCGTACGCTCGACGCGGATCCCGAGAGCCCCCTGCTGTGGGCTCTGCGCGACGAGCTGGGAATGACGGGGACAAAGTTCGGTTGCGGCATCGCTTCCTGCGGTGCCTGCACGGTTCACATGGACGGTATTCCGGTCCGGTCCTGCCAGACGTTCGTCGGCGACCTTGAAGGTGCTGAAATCACAACGATCGAAGGTATCGACGGCAAGGCGGCTGCTGCTGTCCAGACCGCCTGGAACGAGCTGGACGTGCCACAATGCGGGTATTGCCAGTCAGGCCAGATCATGGCCGCGACTGCCTTGCTTGCCGAAACGCCCAAGCCGACCGACGAGGACATCGACGCAGCCATGGACGGCAATGTCTGCCGCTGCGCCACCTATGCCCGGATCCGCAAGGCCATCCACCTTGCTTCAGACAAGATGGAGGCCTGAGCCATGCTGCATCTCCTGAAACAACCGCTGGCAGCCGCAATGCCGACACGGCGCACCTTCCTGAAGATGTCCGCCGGTACCGTTGGTGGCCTGGTGCTTGCCATGAACCTGCCGCGCTCGACTGCCTCGGCCGCCGAAGGCGAGTTCATCCAGCCCTTCGTTCACATCCGTCCGGACAACACGGTCGTGGTGCTGTCCAAGCACTTCGACATGGGACAGGGCACGGCCAGTGGTCTGTGCAGTCTGGTCGCCGACGAGCTCGACGCTTCCTGGGAGCAGGTCACTGTCGAATTCGCACCGTCCAATCCGCAGGTCTATGCCAACTCGCTGTTCGGCGTGCAGGGCACCGGCGGGTCCACGGCCATGGCGAACTCGTTCATGCAGTACCGTCAGGCCGGTGCCGCGGCAAAGGCAATGATCATTGCCGCCGCGGCAAAGGAATGGGGTGTGCCGGCGGGTGAAATCACCGTGTCGGGTGGCGTCGTTGCTCATGGTGCGGACAAGTCCGCGACCCTGGGTGAGCTTGCCGGTCTTGCCGCCAACGAGGACGTTCCGGCAGAGCCGACACTGAAGACACCGGACCAGTGGGTCTACATCGGCAAGTCCTTCCCGCGTCTGGACGTCAAGAACAAGACCGTCGGCGCGCCCAGGACCTACACGATGGACTTCCAGCGTGATGACCTGCTGGTTGCCGTCGTTGCCCGCTCGCCCCGTTTTGGCGGCAAGGTGAAGTCGTTTGACGCCACCGAAGCCAAGAAGGTGCCGGGCGTCGTCAACGTGCTGCAGATCCCGAACGGGGTAGCGGTGATCGCCAAGTCCACCTGGCCGGCAATCAACGGCCGGTCCCTGCTCGAAATCGAGTGGGATGATGCCGAGGCGGAAAACCGGTCCAGCGATGCGATGATCGCCGAACTGAAGGATATGACCACCAAACCGGGTGTGAAGGTTCGCGAAGACGGTGATGTCGACGCGGCGCTGGAAGCTTCGGCCAAGGTCATCGAAGCCGACTATGACTTCCCGTTCCTGGCCCATGGCGCCATGGAACCGCTGGACATCGCCATGATGTTCGACGGTGAAACAGCGGAATTCTGGTTCGCTTCCCAGATCCCGACCATCGATCACAACGTGGCGGCCACCGTACTCGGCATTCCGTTCGAGAAGGTCAAGATCAACACCCTTTGGGCAGGCGGGTCCTTCGGGCGCCGCGCTCAGGCCGATGCGCATCCGGTCGTGGAAATCACCACCCTGGCCAAGGCGATGCAGGCCGCCGGCATGGCGCCGGCTCCGGTGAAGATCGTCTGGACCCGTGAGGATGACATGGCCGGTGGATACTACCGTCCGATGTCGGCTCACCGGCTGCGGGTTGGGCTTGATGACCAGGGCAACGTGACGGCGTTCAAGTACAACATCGCCGCCAAGTCCATCGTCAAGGGCACGCCTTTCGAAGCCATGCTGATGAAGGACGGTGTCGACCACAACATGACCGAAGGCGCGCATGACACCACTTATGCGTTTCCGCTGATGAACATGGACCAGTCCTTCCAGGAAACGAAGGTCCCGGTTCTGTGGTGGCGTTCGGTCGGTCACACCCACACGGCCTACGTCATGGAAACCATGATCGATCGTCTGGCCAAGGAAGCCGGCAAGGATCCGGTTGCCTATCGCCTCGAGATGATCAAGGACGATCCGCGCAAGGTGGGCGTGTTGAAGCTGGCGGCTGAAAAGGCGGGCTGGGACACGCCCTTACCCGAAGGGCGCCACCGCGGTGTTGCCGTGCACAAGTCCTTCGGTTCCTTTGTGGCGGAAGTGGCGGAAATCTCCTTCCGCGACGACGGCACTGTGAAGGTGGAAAAGGTGACGGCAGCGGTCGACTGCGGCACGCCGATCAACCCGGACAATATCCGGGCACAGGTCGAAGGCGGCATCGGCTACGGCCTTGGTGCGATCCTGCGGAACCAGGTGACGCTCGCCGACGGTGTTGTCGAGGAAACCAACTTCGACACCTACGAGCCGATCCGGATGTCCGACATGCCGGAAATCGAGGTGCATATCGTTCCTTCGAACGAAGCACCGACCGGCATCGGTGAACCCGGTACTCCGCCAATCGGCCCGGCAGTCGCCAACGCGATCGCCGCTGCCAAGGGCGAGTGGTCAACCAGCCTGCCGCTGGCAAAGTCCGGTCTTGTCTGAGCCTCGCCGAAGAATACAAAAAGGCCGCCTCCGGGCGGCCTTTTTCATGAGAGCGTAACCTTTGCCGAAGGCGCCAAGCGCCGGATTAGAGGCAAATGTGCGATCTATCTATGGTGGTATTATTTCAAGATGAATCTTCAGGTATAAGCATTGATGTAGGAATTAATCTTATTTTCTACCGTTAGTTACATTATTATTGTTTTCAACTTCTCTATTTTTCTAATTTTATCAATATTAACCAACATTAAATTGCTGAGATCTAGCCTTCTCGTAATAATTCTACTTCGGGAGGGTGCCTTGGGAACCCGAATCTCAAAACTCAGTTTTCGTCTGCCGGCCATCATCTCCGGTTGTTCGGTTGTGGCCGCGCTGTTTGTAGGCGCCCTTGCCTATTGGGTCAGTTCAACGGATCTGGAAGAGCAGGCGGAAGAGCGGCTTTCGGCTCTTGCAAGTGCGCGCGCCGGAGATCTTTCGCACTATCTGGACTCCATCGTGCAGGATCTGCAGGTCACCGCCGCAAGTCCGTTCGTGAAATCCGCACTGGCGGATTTCAAGGAAGGGTGGGCAAGCCAGGAGGGCGATGCCACGGCGAGCCTGCAGAAGGCCTACATTCACGACAATCCGCATCCGACGGGCCAGAAAGACGCGCTGATGCGCGCTGGCGACACCGCCTACGACGAGGCGCATGAACAGTATCATCCGTGGTTCAGCAAGATGCTGAAGACCCGCGGTTACTACGACATCTTCCTGTTCGCGGAGGACGGCTCGCTCGTCTACACGGTGTTCAAGGAACTCGACTACGCAACCAACCTGACCACCGGCAAATACAAGGATACGGATCTGGGCAATGCCTTCCGGGCGGCGTTGAACGGTGGACGGGACGAAGTTCGCTTCTTCGATTTCAAACCATATGCTCCGAGCGCGGATGCGCCGGCAAGTTTCATTGCGACACCGGTTTTTGAAGGCGGCAAGCGTGTCGGCGTGCTGGCCTTCCAGATGCCCATCGACAACATCAACAGCGTGATGAGCAGCGCGGCGGGTCTCGGAGAAACAGGGGAGGCCATCCTTGTCGGCGCAGATAAGCTGTTCCGGAACGATTCTTCCAAGACACCCGGACAGAACGATATCCTGACCGCAAGCCTCGATTCGTCTCTGGTGGATCAGGCCCTTGGCGGCAAGCCGGCTTCCGGAAACCTGGAAGGGTTCCGCGACACGGACTATCTGGCCGCTGCAGTGCCTCTGACGTTTTTTGGAGCCAATCTCGCGGTTGTTACGGTCGAGGCACGCGATGAAATTCTCGCGCCGGTGCGGGCGCTGCGCAATCAGATCGCACTGATTTGCCTCGGGATTTTCGGCATCATGATGGCAATCGGCTGGCTGGCTGCACGCTCGATCGTTGCCCCGATCAAAAGCCTTGTCGCCAATGCGGCTCGCCTCGCCGGTGGTGATGTATCCGTCGTCTTTGCGGAAGCAGACCGAAAGGATGAGGTTGGAGAAATCGCGGCCGCCATTGCAGGCTTCAGAGATGGCGTCGCCGAGCAGGCGCGTCTGGAAGAAGCACGAAAGATTGAAGAACAGGCTCGTACGGACCGTCAGCTCCGGATCGAGGCGTTGATCGAGGGCTTCCGCACGCAGTCATCCGAAATGCTCGGTTCCGTTGACGCTGCCATGTCTGAAATGCAAGCCAATGCAAGTTCCATGATGGAAACGGCCTCAGGGGCTTCTGAAGAGGTGAGCAGCGCTGCTGCGGCAACAACCCAGGCATCGGGCAACGTACAGCTTGTTGCGGCCGCCACTGAGGAGCTGTCATCGTCGATTTCCGAAATCGGTCAACGTGTGGAGGAAACCACGCGGGTGATTGCCGATGCGACCAGCCAGACCCAGGCAAGCACACAGAAAATGGAATTGCTGTCGTCGGGTTCTGCCAGGATCGGCGAAGTGATCGGCCTTATCCAGGCAATCGCTGAGCAGACCAACCTTCTGGCGCTCAATGCGACAATTGAAGCGGCACGGGCCGGCGAAGCCGGCAAGGGCTTTGCGGTGGTGGCTGCCGAAGTGAAAGAGCTGGCCACCCAGACCTCCAGGGCGACCGAGGAAATTTCCAACCAGATTGCGGAAATCCAGTCTGCCACCGAGCAGGCAGTGACCGCGATTGAAGGCATCGCTTCCATCATGGTTCGGGCGAACGAGAACACCACCTCGATTGCCGCTGCCGTTCAGGAACAGGATGCGGCCACCGGCGAGATCAGCCGCAGTGCTTCGGAAGCTTCCTCAGGCACACGCGCGGCCAGCGACAACATGTCGAATGTCAGCACTGCCGTGGAAACGACGGCCAATTCGGCGCAGTCGGTGGATCAGGCGACGCAGGTCGCCTCCGAGAAACTGCGTTCGCTGAATACGGCCGTAAACGACTTCCTGCGCGAGGTCGCTGCGGCCTGACGGATCAGAATCTGAAAACAGGAACGGCGGCTCCAGTGAGCCGCCGTTTTTCGTTCAGCAGATGATGTTGCCTCAGGAGGCTGCCAGGGCCTCACGGTCCTTCTTTCGCATGCGCTCGGACGCGGATTTCAGCTGGCCACAGGCGGCGAAGATATCGCGGCCGCGTGGTGTGCGGATCGGAGAGGCATAGCCGGCCCGGTTGACAATGTCGGCAAATTCCTCGATCCGCTCCCAGTCGGAGCATTCGTAATCGGTACCCGGCCACGGGTTGAAAGGAATCAGGTTGATCTTGGCCGGAATGCCCTTCAGCAGGCGGACCAGTTCAAGCGCGTCCTGATTGCTGTCGTTGACGCCCTTCAGCATCACATATTCGAAGGTGATGCGCTTGGCGTTGGACAGGCCCGGATACTGCCGGCAAGCGTCCAGCAGTTCCTTGATGTTCCATTTCTTGTTGATCGGCACCAGCACATCGCGCAGCTCGTCACGAACCGCGTGAAGCGAAATGGCCAGCATGCAGCCGATTTCTTCACCGGTGCGGAAGATTTCCGGCACGACACCGGAGGTCGACAGGGTGATGCGGCGCTTGGAGAGGGACAGGCCGTCACCATCGGACGCGATCAGCAGCGCCTTCTTGACGTTATCGAAATTGTAGAGGGGCTCACCCATGCCCATCATGACGATGTTGGTCACCAGACGGCCTTCGGACGGCACGATGGCGCCCTGCGGGGTGTCCGCATGCGGGAAATCGCCCAGCCGGTCGCGCGCAATCAGGATCTGCGACAGAATTTCTTCAGCCGTCAGATTGCGGACCATCTTCTGGGTGCCTGTGTGGCAGAAAGTGCAGGTGAGGGTGCAGCCGACCTGGGAAGAAACGCAGAGCGTGCCGCGGCCTTCTTCAGGAATATAGACGGTTTCAACCTCGACCGGGCGGCCGGCGCCGCGCGCGGGAAAGCGGAACAGCCACTTGCGGGTACCGTCGACGGAGATTTGCTCGGACACAATTTCCGGACGGGCGATCGTGAAGGCTTCGTCCAGCTTCTGGCGCAAGTCCTTGGCGATATTCGTCATCTGCGCAAAGTCGGACACGCCGCGCACATAAAGCCAGTGCCAGAGCTGGGAGGCACGCATGCGCCACTGCTTCTGCGGCACACCGATGGTGCCGAGCGCTTCACCCAGCTCTTCGCGCGACAGGCCGATCAGCGTCGGCTTGTCTTCGCCGGGCAGGACGGCTTCGGCTGAAACGGTGTGCGCGTTCGGATTGTCCCGCGCGATGTCGAGCGTAATTGCCATGTCGTGATCCGTAATCTCTTCCGGCAGGGTCTTCAGGCGTCTTGGAACAAGACTACGCGGTCGCCGGGCACCTGACTTGCAGGTCTGATTTCAAGCGCTCCCAAAACCACAAAAAGCGCCGAAAATCAAGTTTGCTGACGTGCAGGGGAGCTATGCAGAGCTGTTTTTACGCAACGACAACGACCCGGATAGGCCGTTTGGCCCGTCCAGGGTGACGTCGAGACTGAAAGGAAACCACCGGCCGACTTCGGCTTTTCGCCCTGCGGATGCAGGGGAAAGCCGGAGAAGCTGCTGCCTGAACGCGTTAGCGGCAGGCAGCGTTGGAGTCGTCGATCGCGGCTGTGACGCCGGACAGCGAGAACTTGTAGGTGGTGCGGGTGCCGCGGCTGGATTCGCCGGTCACCGTCATTTCCCGGCCTGCCCTCATGGCAGAAACGAGTTGCGCTTCGGTTGCAGCATTTTCGACCCAGGCACCGTCATTGTTGGTGAAGAGCGTGAAGCCCTTGCCGTCAATGTCTACGCTGACCGAGGATTTGTCCTTGAAAGGATAACCGACCAGCAGGCTCGGCTCGGACGAGACGCCTTCCGCCGGGCGGGTGGTCACGAAAAAGAATACGTCCCCGTGATTTCGATCTCCCGGAAGCAACGTCGTCGGTTTGGTAAGCGCGTAGCAAACCTTGCCGCCGCCACTGGTCAGCGCATAGGCCGCCCAGTCCTTGTGCTGCTTCAGAAGTGTCGGGGTTTGTGCGAAAGCCGCTGCACTCGAAACGGCAAGACCTGCTATGGCCAGAACCAGCGATTTTGCTTTCATCATCTCCACACCGTTGGATTTGAGTTTCCGTCAAATTTAGTTCAACTGCCGTCTGACATATAAACCTTGCTTTAATGATAACTTAAAGCGGGTTACGAAAGGGTTGAAGCCCGACAATTGTATTTTCTGTTTTTCGGTGCGTGCACCAACCTAATCGCTTTGCGGTTAAACGCGGCAACAGTGTGGCAGACCTGCTTGACCCCCCTTTCGAATTATGCCGAACCTGATAAAGAAGATGGATCGGCAGGGGGATTGATTGTCTTTGACGCAGGTGCAGTATTTTTCCGATCTCATTGTCAAAGTGGCGGAAGACCGGGACAAGGCGGCTTTCATCGAGCTGTTCGATCACTTTGCGCCGCGCCTGAAGGGCTACCTGATGAAGCAGGGCGCCGATGAGGCCCTTGCCGAAGAAGTCGCCCAGGACGTCATGATGACGCTGTGGCGCAAGGCCGATCTGTTCGATCCGAAAAAATCCAACGCCAGCACCTGGCTGTTCCGGGTTGCCCGTAACCGGCGTATCGACAGGATCCGCCGCCAAAAGTCTGCCGCGCTCGATCCCGAAGATCCGTCCCTGCACCCGACGCCGCTGCCGGACATTGCCGAAGAGATGGATGCGAAGCTGCGGGAAAAACGCGTGCGTGCTGCTTTGTCGCAGTTGCCTGAAGAGCAGCGGAACGTGGTTCGGCTGGCTTTTTTCGCAGGACAGTCGCACAGCGAGATCGCCGAACACACGGGCTTGCCGCTTGGCACGGTCAAATCCCGTATCCGGCTTGCCTTCGGACGGTTGCGCCAGCTTCTGGAAACCGACACGTCCGTGGATGTGGACTAATTGGGACCCCGTGCAAGAGACACCCAAAATTCTGGCGGCCTGAAGTTCAGGCACAACTCATTCAGGTTCCCGGCACTTTCCGTCCCGTGCGCATCACCGGACCGCCGCTGACATGTTTCGGACGTTCGATCCTGGGAGCGCCGGCCGTGGTTGAGCGGTCTGCGTAGCGACCCAGCGCCCTGTGACGGTCGTACATGACGATCGCGCCGGCCATGGCGACATTGATGCAGAACTTTGTCGGGATCTTCACCACGTGGTCGCAGCGCGCGAGCATCTGCGGTGAAAGCGAGCCTCTTTCAGGACCAAGAACGTAGGCTGCCTGAAGGGGATGTCCGAAGCTCGGCAGCTCGATCGATTCGTCCGTGAGCTCGATGCCCACAAGCTGGCAACCTCTGGGCAGGTCCATCGTGTCTACGCTGTCCCAGGTGAAGACAGGCAGGTGGCCGGGGCTCTTGGAGGTGTCGGAGGGGGGCGCCTTGCGCAGCTTCTGGTCGGCATCCACCGTGAAGAAGAAGTTGGCGCCGAAGGCATGGGCAGAGCGCATCAAGGTGCCCAGGTTCATCCGTTTCGAGAGGCCTTCGGCCCCGATTGCAAAATATCCGCGCATCAGTTTGTCCGTTTTCGAATTGGCTGCCTCATAGCCGACTTTCGCCATGGCCGAAAGTTTTCAGCTTATCCGGAAAGCCAATTCCCGCCTCGAACAGGGCTTGCTAACGTCTCACCCCGCGCAGCGCGAGCGGCGCTTTACCCGTAGAATGTCATGAGGATGCCGTGAAAGCCTGTCTCTGCAAAACCTTCGGTCCGCCTTCCAGCCTGGTTGTCGAGGAGATTGCCGATCCGGTTGCCGGGCCGGGGGAGGTCGTGGTGCGGGTGAAGGCCTGTGCGCTCAATTTTTTCGATACGCTGATCATCAGGGGCAAGTACCAGTACAAGCCGGAAATGCCGTTTTCGCCGAGTGCCGAATTCGCCGGTGTGGTCGATCAGGTGGGCTCCGGCGTCGATGGGGTTTCGCCCGGTGACAGGGTCATGGGCTACATGCGCTGGGGGGCGGCGCGGGAAAAAGTGGTGATCGTAGCAGGCGATCTCGTCTCGCTGCCGGACGATATTTCCTTTGAAGTCGCGGCAGGTTTGACCGTGACCTATGGCACCACGCTGCATGCCTATCGCGACCGGGCCGGGTTGAAGCCTGGCGAGACTGTTGCCGTTCTGGGCGCATCGGGCGGTGTCGGCCAGGCTGCAGTGGAAATTGCCGCGATCATGGGGGCAAAGGTGATTGCCTGCGCCTCATCTGAGGAAAAACTCGCCTTCGCCCGCTCGCTCGGCGCTGACATGACGGTCGACTATTCGGTTGAGCCGCTCAAGGAAACCCTGAAGGAGCTGACCGGTGGAAAGGGCGTTGATGTTGTCTACGACCCGGTTGGCGGAGAACTGTCGGAACAGGCCATCCGGGCAACCGCCTGGGAGGGGCGGTTCCTGGTGATCGGGTTTGCCGCGGGCGACATTCCGAAAATTCCGCTGAATATCGTGATGCTGAAAGGCTGCGACATTCGCGGTGTCTTCTGGGGCGCCGCACTCGACCGGGATCCGGAAGGCCATCGCCGCAACATGAAGGAACTTTTGTCCTGGGTGTCTGAAGGCAAGCTGAAGCCGCACATCCACGGCGTTTACAAGTTGGAAGAAACGGCAACCGCGCTTGAGGAAATCGCTGCGCGCCGGGTGCAGGGCAAGGTGATTGTGACGCCTTGAGTGCTGCGGAAGTATGCGCGGCGCGGCCTTCCGGGGGTGTGGCCCATCCTTCGAGACAGCGCTTTGCGCTTCCTCAGGATGAGGTCGTCACTGTTGCACCTTTCCGGGCTGTCCAAATTACAGCCTCATCCTGAGGAGGACCGGAAGGTCCGTCTCGAAGGATGGGCCGCTTGTTAGAATTGACCTCAGATCGCGAATTCGGCGATCACCGGGGCGTGGTCGGACGGCTTTTCCCAGCCGCGTGCGTCGCGCAGGACCGTGGTGCCCTTCACATACGGGGCGAGCGGCTGAGACACCCAGACGTGGTCAAGACGGCGGCCCTTGTCGGCGGCAGACCAGTCCTTGGCGCGGTAGCTCCACCAGGTGTAGAGCTTTTCGTCCAGCGGGGTGAACTGGCGCATGGCGTCCAGCCAGCCGCCTGCCTCGCGCACCTGCTCGAACAGTTCCGTTTCGACGGGGGTATGTGAGACCACCTTCAGGAGCTTCTTGTGGGACCAGACGTCGTGCTCGTAAGGCGCGACGTTGAGGTCGCCGACCAGAATGGCGGGTTTCGAGGTTTCCTCGCCTTTCAGCCATCCCAGCATCTCTGCCATGAAGTCGAGCTTGTGGCCGAATTTCGGGTTGATCGTGCGATCCGGCTCGTCGCCACCTGCCGGCACATAGAAATTGTGCAGCCGGATGCTGGAGCCGTTGAACGGCACGTCCGCCGCCACGTGACGGCTGTCACCCACCTGGCAGAAGTCGCGTTTCTCGATGTTGCTCAGCGGCAGCTTGGAAAGCGTTGCGACGCCGTGGTAGCCCTTCTGGCCGTGGATGGCCATGTGTTCGTATCCCGCCTTGCGGAAGGCGTTTTCCGGGAAATTGGCGTCCGGGCACTTGGTTTCCTGCAGGCAGATCACGTCCGGTGCGACTTCCTCGATCAACTGTTCCACAATCGGCATGCGCAGGCGCACGGAATTGATGTTCCAGGTGACGAGTTTGATCCGGTCTGTCATGGGAAATTTGCCAAGGCTTGTTGCGAGAATAGCCAAGTCATACGGATTCGGCCACCGAGTGCAAACGAATTCAGGTCTCGGGATCGTCTTCCCCGGCCTTGCCGGTTTCGCCGACCCGTTTCAGGGCGAGCTGAGTGGCCGCGGGGCCGAGCAGTTCGAAGACGATGGTTGATCCGATCGCGACGGTCAGAATTTCGTCCCGGAACTGCGGCAGCACTTCGGCAGCAACCAGGGCCAT
The DNA here is from genome assembly GCF_017743835.1 of Labrenzia sp. R5_0. Classification (NCBI taxonomy): domain Bacteria; kingdom Pseudomonadati; phylum Pseudomonadota; class Alphaproteobacteria; order Hyphomicrobiales; family Stappiaceae; genus Labrenzia; species Labrenzia sp. R5_0. The sequence continues at coordinate 576,890 of NZ_JAGHRK010000004.1, forward strand.
GCCAAGCGCGACGCCCGCCTGGGGCAGAAGCGAGAGGCCGAAGAGATAGCTTCGGTCGGTTCCGGCCCCGCCGCTGAGCTTGCCGCCCAGCCAGCCTCCAGCCAGACGCCCGGCGAGCCGCAGCAGAACATATGCCGCGCCAAGGAGGCCAAGCTTCAAAAGCAGGTCCGGCTGCAGCGCTGCACCGGCCAGCACGAAAAAGAAGATCATGAACGGCCATTCGATATGTTCGATTTCATAGAACGGCCGGGTATGGTGACGCCCGGTGTTGACCACCATGGCCCCGCAGGCAATGCCGGCAAGCAGGAACGAGAGGTCGAGCCAGATGGCCAGACCCGCCGTCAGGAACACGATGCCAAGCGCCTCGGCAAGGGTCGGGTCGCCGGGTTGGAGGCGGCCTGACAGGTAGCCCGCCGGGAGGCCGACAATCGCGCCAAGCAGGAGCGATCCGGCAATCTCCCAAACCGCATGCAGCAGGGCGCCCGAGCCGTCGCCGCCCATGAGCGCCTGTGCTCCCATGAGACAGAATGCGAAGACCAGAATGCCCCAGATATCGTCCAGCGCAACGATGCCGGACAGGATGGTTGTGAAGGGCCCCTTGGCGCGGTACTGGCGGATGACATCGCTGGTGGCCGCCGGGTCGGTGGCGGTCGCCAGGGCTGCCAGAATCAGTGCCAGTTCCAGGGGAAAGCCGAGCAGGGCGAGGCCTGCAAAGACGACGATCGCGGTTGACACGACCGCTGAAGCCGAAACGACCGTTACGGCCTTGCCGCTGTTCTGCAGATGGACCCTGGAGAGTTTGCCGCCCAGAACGAAGGCGACCATCGACAGGGCCAGAACGGCGAGGGTTTCATAAAGCTGGGTCAGGTTTTCAGGCAGAAGATCCAGAAAGGCGGGGCCCGCGGCCAGTCCGCACAGGATCAGCAGCGTCACGCGGGGCATCTGCGTCCTGTGGCCGATTTCGTCGGCCAGCATGCCGAGCAGCAGCAGGGCGCCAATGGCGATCAGGGTGGTCGCGATTTCCATGCTCATACATTGAGGGAAAGAGACCAGACGTCTTTGATCCGCCGCAATCCCGCCCTATTCGATTGCCCGCACGATAACAGATACGTGTTTATGCGGAGAAATCGTGATTTCGTCTACGCTCCGTTAGGAAATCCCGCGCATTTTGTGCGGTGAGTGAAAGCCTTTCTTAACCCTGCCGAGGACGCTGTGCTGGCAATCGTAAAATCGTTTTGTTCCATTTTCGGGTTCATCTTTTTAAGCTCGTGCGCGGCTTACGACTTTCCGGATCCAACGCCAGAAGACTACGCGGTACACGGCATCGACGTGTCCCGATGGCAGGGCGATATCGATTGGGCGGCCGCAAAACAGGGCGGTGTCGCCTTTGCCTGGATCAAGGCGACCGAAGGCGGCGACCACGTCGACCCGCGCTTTGTCGAGAACTGGGTGGCAGCGCGCCAGGCGGGCATGCCACGCGGGGCCTATCACTTCTATTATTTCTGCCGTCCGGTTGAAGAACAGATTTCGTGGGTGAAGGAAATCGTTCCCGTCGACCCGCAAGCCCTGCCGCTTGTTCTCGACATGGAATGGAATGCGCATTCCAAGACCTGCAGGGAACGGCCGGAACGACCGCAGATCCTGCGGGACATGAAGATCTTCCTTGACGAAATGGAAAAGCACTACGGCAAGCGCCCGGTGATCTATTCCTCGGTCGATTTTCACCGAGACAGGCTGGTCGGTGCGCTCAGGAACGAGCAATTCTGGCTGCGCTCGGTCGCCAGCTTCCCGAACAACATCTATGAGCAGCGCGACGACTGGGTCTTCTGGCAGTATACGGCCGAGGGCCGGGTGCCGGGCGTCAAAGGCGACGTCGACCGGAATGCGTTCTTCGGAACCAAGTCGCAGTACCGCGACTGGCTGAACGGCAAGCTGAGGCGCTGACTGTTCCCTGGGCCAATACCGCTAGCGCACCTTGATCTGGTGCGTGACGTCCTTGCCGTTGCTGACTGTGACCTGGGTGAAGCCGATCATCTTGCAAAGATCGAGGAAGTTCAGGTCCTGCGGCTGATTTGACCGCGCGAAGAGTTCCGTCGTGCGGGCCATCGAGGTCAGCGAGGCAAGCAGGGCCCGCAGCCTGAACAGCGTGTCATAGCGCCCGTCGCCGGTTGCCACCACAATCAGTTTTTCCAGTTCTGTGCCCTTGGCGAACAGGTGATATCCTGGCGGATACCCCAGTTTTGCGTTCTGGGATGCAAGGCCGCTGACGAAGGCTGCCCGCGACCGCTTGCCCGTGTCAGGTGCAAGGCCCAGTTCTGAGACATAAACCTCCTGGGTCTGCACCTCCGGGTAATAATAGCCCGAATGCGCATCGAAGGCCGACACCGATGCAATGGATGCAGCAAACCAGAGCGCCGCCAGCGCCATGGCAGACGCAACAGATTGAATTCGTTTCACTTCACAAAGCCCCCCGGCTGTTTGTGCGCCTATCAAGCCCGAAATGCAGGCCGAACGCAAATCGGACGCAAGCTGGGCGCAAGCTGGGGCGGGCAGCATTTGGCGTGAGAAGGAATAGAGACGCCTGCAGCGCTATACTTTTGCCATGATGCTAGCCGCTTCTTGAAAGCGTCAGGGCGCAGAACTTTGGAGTTTTGAACATGTTGATCCGCTTTTCGCTGGCATTTGCCGCGATCGTGATGATGGTGCTGCCAGCAAGCGCACAATCACGGCCGGCCATTGCCTTCACGACGGCCAATCTCAACATGCGCGCCGGACCGGGAACCAATTATCCCGTAATGGCCACCGTGCCGCGCGGGGGCGGGGTAACCATTTTCGGGTGTACGGCCGACTTCGGCTGGTGCGATGCCGCCTTCACCAATGTGAAGGGTTGGGTTTCCGGCCAATATCTCAGCTATGGCGGTGAAGGCATCTATTATGGCCGGCCGATCCCCAGCGCGGGCATCAACCTGGGTGTGCAGCGCTACTACCGGGATTACCCGATCTATGCGGAGGCGCCTGCGCCTGCCTATCGCGGCGGGCCGGTCTACAAGGGCGATCCTCCCTATGATCCGCCGCCGGTTGAACCGGGCCCAGTCTATGCACCGGAACCGCTTTACGAAGCGCCGCCTGTCGTGGTCGCGCCGCCGCAGCCGATCATTATCCGGCCCTACTGGGATTCATTTCCCGGTTATCCGCAAAGGTATTTCGAGCCGCGTATCTATTGACGCGAGCTGTTACCGGGCCGGTTTCGGTCCGGCCATGACCAGCGACCAGAAAACCTTGTGCTTGGCATTGGGCGCGTAAGCCGTCGCGATGCCAAGCCGGGTGGCGTCTTTCGTCAGCAACACCTGGTTATGCTTCGGGCTTTCCCGCCAGCCTGAAAAAGCTTCGGCAAAGGTTCTGTATCCGGCGCTGACGTTTTCGGCGGCAGCCGTCTTCGGCTCGCCGATGGAGGCCATGCGGGTTGCCAGCTGCTGGTTCGGGGCGAGCGATGCCTGAACGTTTCCGGCCGAGGCCATTGCGTCGGCCTGCGATTTAGCAATGGATGTCAGCTGCGGATCGGCAATCACGGGCGAAAGTCCGTTGTTGATCCGGTATTGCGAGATCATCTGAGCGGCCGTTGCAGCATCCACCACACCGTCGACACGCGCCATGTCTTCGTAGAAGGGCGGCGTCTGCATGCGGTCGCCCATGCAGGCGGCAACCGAAAGCAGCAGCGCTCCGGCGAGGGCGAGTTTCAGGGATCGATGGACCATCGGATTGTCAGCCACGCTGTTGAAGCTCCCGCTCAGGATCAATGAGATTTAGTGAGGCACATGATTCGCCTCACTTTGGAAGGTGATGGGACGACAGTTGAGCAGAATTGCGGCGCAAGGCTCCTGAAACCGGTGCACAATCCGTTCAGCTGGGGTGTGCGCGCAACGGTTTGGAAAAAATGGAGCAGGTTTCTTGAATGGCAATTTTCAAGTTACATATAAAGTAACATGATGGTGCCGAACGTCTTGGTATGGATCGGAGCACCAGGCCACGCATTGCTTGAGGACCTTTTCCATGTCCCTGTTTTCCGGAGCCGCATCAACCGCCGGATATGCGGAAAGAACGGCGAGGCTCGTTCCCGGGCTTGCAGACATGCACAAGATGACCGGCCTGCTGCTGGCGGAGCGGGCGCCATCGGACGGAACAATCCTGGTGCTTGGTGCCGGTGGCGGTGTTGAACTGAAGGCCTTTGCCCGCATGCAGCCGGACTGGCGTTTCCTTGGTGTCGACCCGTCCGCAGACATGCTGGAAAAGGCGCAAGAGCACCTTGGTCCCCTCGGGGCAAGAGTGAGCCTGCTGGAGGGATACATCCATGATGCCCCCGAGAGACAATTTGATGGCGCTGCCTGCCTGCTGACGCTTCATTTTCTGGATCGGGAGGAGAGGTTGAAGACGCTTTCCGGACTGCGGCAACGGTTGAAGCCTGGAGCAGCCTTCGTTTCGGTTCATCACAGCTTTCCGACCGACCCTGCGGGCAAGGACAGGTGGCTGGCAAGATATGCCGCATTTTCCACCGAATCCGGTACTTCCCGTTCGCTTACCGAAAACGGCATGGCTGCGATGAAGGAGCGATTGCCGGTGCTGACGCCCGAGCAGGATGCGGATCTGTTGAGGCAGGCCGGATTTGTCGACGTCGAGACCTTCTACACGGCCTTCACCTTCAGAGGCTGGGTCGCCACCGCCGGGTAATCAAAAAGAAAAGACCAGCCCGTGAGACACGGGCTGGTCAGGCTGCATGAGGCTAACGGGGCTTGAGGCCCCCAGCCTTTCAGGGAGCTTGTTGAGCCCGCCGCCTGCAGGTGGTTGCCCTGAAGGCGACGTGCCGGATCAGCGGGTGGAGGCTTCCAGAACGTCCTCATAGGTCCGAAGACCGGTGGTCGGCGCGCAGACCAGGACGGACATGTTGCCCGGTGCGTGCTGGTTCTTCCACATCTTGGTATGGGCCTTCGGGATCTGATCCCAGGGGAAGACCTCGGACATGTAAGGGTCGATGCGCCGTTCGATCATCAGCTTGTTGGCGGCCGAGGCCTGCTTCAGATGGGCGAAGTGTGACCCTTGAAGGCGCTTCTGGTGCATCCACATGTAGCGGACGTCGAAGGTGCAGTTGAAGCCTGACGTGCCTGCGCAAATGACGACCATGCCGCCCTTCTTGCAGACCAGGGTGGAGACCGGGAAGGTTGCCTCGCCCGGGTGTTCGAAGACAATATCGACGTTGTTGCCCTTGCCGGTGATGTCCCAGATCGCCTTGCCGAATTTGCGCGCTTCCGCGAACCATTCCGCATATTCGGGCGAGCCGACCGTCGGCAATTGACCCCAGCACTTGAAGTCCTTGCGGTTGATCACACCCTTCGCTCCGAGATCCAGCACGAACTGGCGCTTGTCCTCGTCAGAGATGACGCCAATGGCATTGGCGCCTGCTGCCGTAATCAACTGGATGGCGTAGGAGCCAAGGCCACCCGAGGCGCCCCAGACAAGCACGTTCTGACCCGGCTTCAGCTCATGCGGGTGATGGCCGAACAGCATGCGATAGGCGGTCGCGAGCGTCAGCGTGTAGCAGGCACTTTCTTCCCAGGTCAGGTGGCGCGGCCGGGGCATAAGCTGCTGGGCCTGCACGCGGGTGAACTGCGAGAACGACCCGTCCGGTGTCTCGTAGCCCCAGATCCGCTGGGAGGTGGAGAACATCGGGTCGCCGCCGTTGCACTCCTCGTCGTCGCCGTCGTCCTGGTTACAATGAACCACGACCTCGTCGCCCACTTTCCAGCGCTTGACCTTGTCACCGACGGCCCAGACGATGCCCGAGGCATCGGAGCCGGCAATGTGATAGGCGGCGCCGTGACCGTCGAACGGGCTGATCGGCTGGCCAAGGCCTGCCCAGATGCCGTTGTAGTTGACGCCGGCGGCCATCACCAGAACCAGAACCTCGTGGCTGTCGAGTTCCCAGGTCGGCACGACTTCCAGTTTCATGGCGTCTTCCGGCGGTCCGTGGCGTTCCCGGCGGATGGTCCAGGCATACATGTTTTTGGGAACGTGTCCGAGCGGCGGGATCTCTCCGATTTCATAAAGATCTTTCACCGGCGCGCCCTCTCGCGTTTGGTTGTCATTGGCTTCCGCGGTCGCTGTCATTCTCCCCTCCCAGGGCTTCTTTTGGGCCTCAGAATTTCGCATTTGCACAAGTCGTAATCGGGCAAATACCCAATTTTGCGCAACTATTGTTCAAAAACGATCACCGTTCTATACGACTATTGCTTAACTTGCGTTTTGATGCCAACCATATTTTGCATTGCACATTGGGGTTTCGCAGTCGCGTAAACTCCGGCACACTGCTGACTGTTCGGGAGAAACAGGCTGACGCGGTGCTGCCAAATCAAGAAAAAACAGGCAGCAGAACGCCTTAGGAGGATGAGTGGCATGAGTGCATCGGGTGAGAGCCGGCCGGAGAAAGATCGTCCGTGGATTTTCCGGACCTACGCGGGCCACTCGACGGCGGCCGAATCGAACAAGCTCTACCGTGGCAATCTTGCCAAGGGTCAGACCGGCCTGTCCGTTGCGTTCGATCTGCCGACTCAGACCGGTTACGATCCGGATGACGCCCTGGCGCGCGGCGAAGTGGGCAAGGTCGGTGTTCCGGTGGCTCATCTCGGCGACATGCGCACCCTGTTCCAGGACATACCGCTGGAGCGGATGAACACATCCATGACGATCAATGCGACCGCACCCTGGCTGCTGTCGCTCTATATAGCGGCTGCCGACGAACAGGGCGCCGACCGCAAACTGCTGTCGGGCACGACCCAGAACGACATCATCAAGGAATATCTGTCCCGGGGCACCTATGTGTTTCCGCCGGCGCCATCGCTCAGGCTGACGACCGATGTCATCGCCTGGACCTATTCCAACATGCCCAAATGGAACCCGATGAACGTCTGCTCCTATCATTTGCAGGAAGCAGGCGCGACACCGGTTCAGGAGCTGTCCTTCGCGCTGGCAACGGCGGTGGCTATTCTGGATTCCATCAAGGCGAGCGGTGCCATTCCCGAGGACGATTTCCCCAAGGCTGTCGGCCGGATTTCCTTCTTCGTCAATGCGGGCATGCGGTTCATTACCGAGATGTGCAAGATGCGCGCCTTCACCGAATTGTGGGACGAGATCTGCCTGGAGCGCTATGGCGTTGAGGACGAGCGCTATCGCCGCTTCCGCTATGGGGTTCAGGTGAACAGCCTCGGGCTGACCGAGCCGCAGCCGGAAAACAACGTCTACCGTATCCTCATCGAGATGCTGGCAGTGGTCTTGTCCAAGAATGCGCGTGCCCGCGCTGTGCAGCTGCCGGCATGGAACGAGGCGCTGGGCCTGCCGCGACCGTTCGACCAGCAGTGGTCGCTGCGGATGCAGCAGATCGTTGCTTATGAGACCGACCTTCTGGACTATGCGGACATTTTTGACGGCTCGGCCGAAATTACCCGCAAGGTGGAAGAGCTGAAGGCGCAAGCCCGCGAGGAACTTGCCCGGATCGATGCCATGGGTGGTGCGGTCGCCGCGGTCGATAGCAGCTACATGAAGCGCCAGCTTGTGGAAGCCAATTCCGCACGCCTTGCCGCGATCGAAGGCGGCAACCAGGTGGTGGTCGGCGTCAACCGCTGGACGGACAGCGAGCCTTCGCCTCTGGCCGCCGGGGAGGACGGCGGCATTCTCACCGTTTCCGAGCATGTCGAGGAAGAAGCGGTCGAGAAGGTCAAGGCCTGGCGCGATGCACGCGATCAAGCCGCGGTCGAAACCGCGCTGGCGGACCTGAAAGCCGCCGCCCAGGAAGGCCGCAACATCATGGAGCCCTCGATTGCCGCGGCCAAGGCCGGAGCGACCACAGGCGAATGGGGCCGGACACTGCGCGAGGTCTTTGGCGAGTACCGTGCACCGACCGGTGTCGGCCAGGCCGTGCGGGACAATGCCGGCACTTTGGCAGACATCCGCTCTGACGTGGAGGCGGTATCAAAGAAACTTGGCCGCCGGCTGAAGTTCCTGGTCGGCAAGCCGGGTCTCGACGGGCATTCGAACGGTGCGGAACAGATTGCCGTCAGGGCGCGCGACTGCGGCATGGAAGTGGTCTATGAGGGAATCCGGTTGACGCCGGCGCAGATCGTCAACGCCGCGGTGGAAGAAGACGTTCACGTGATCGGTCTGTCGATCCTGTCCGGCTCGCACCTGGCCCTGGTGCGTGACGTGATGGACCGCCTGCGGGCAGCCGGTGCGGACGATATTCCGGTCGTGGTTGGCGGGATTATCCCTGACGAAGACGCCGCACAGCTCAAGGCGCAAGGCATTGCGGCGGTCTATACGCCCAAGGATTTCCAGCTCACCGATATCATGGCCGATGTGGTGAAGATTGTCGGCAACCTTGCAGAACAGGCTGCTTGAACCGGCCTTCGTCGAAAGTGACAATAATGCCGATTGAAGTATTTATTGGCGTAAATTAGTCGCTCTTCTAGTCTCGGATAAACTTTCAGTTGCAACTGGCGCAGTCGTGGCTGCGTCGGTTTCGCTGGCGGGTTCAAGATTTATTTATACTTGGCCATTAGTAGTTTCCCTTAGCGCGGGTCTAAGCAGGAAACGATCCGATGATACGTAAGCCAATTTCCAGAATAACTTCAGTCCTCATCGGATTGCGGGACGGGACCAGTCTGCGCCAGCAGATTGCCCTTCTGGCGGCTTCGCTTTGCATCTTTTCGATCGCGGTCGCCGCATTCGGTGCGGCGCTGATTGCACGCGGCGAAGCCATCCGGGAAAACCGGTGGGACCTGACCTTGATTGCACGCAGCATGGCGCAACGGCTGGACCAGACGATGTTCGACCGTTACCGCGAAGTGCGCAACGTTGCAGACATGGAACTGCTGAAGCCTGTCTGGACCCGCAATCCCGACATCATCCGTGAAACGCTTGACCAGCTGCAGCGCAGCCTGCCGCAATATGCCTGGATCGGCTTTGCATCTGTCGACGGCACGGTCGTGGCGGCAACCAAGGGCATGCTGGAGGGCGCATCCGTCGCCGAGCGACCCTGGTTCATCAGTGGCCTGAAAGGGCCCGCGGTCGAGGATGTGCATCTTGCCAAGTTGCTTGACCACCTGTTGCGGACAAGCCCCGACGAAGCGCCGTTTCGTTTCGTTGACGTGGCAATGCCGGTAAAAGACGAAAACGGAAAACTGGCGGGCGTGCTTGGCGCGCACATGAGCTGGAGCTGGGCGGAAGAAACCCGGCGCGATGTTCTGGAAAACAATCTCGGCAAGGAAGGGCTCGACCTCTTCGTGCTTGCGCGCGACGGCTCGGTGCTTGTGGGGGAAGACGCCGAGGGCACAAGCCTCTCCCGGGAAAATGCTGCCTACGATCCCGGCAATCCCGACATGGTGGTCGCGGAAGTCGAAACCTCGGGCCTTGGCGATTATCCGGGGCTGGGCTGGAAAGTTGCCGTGCAGCAGCCGGTCAGCGTCGTGTCCGCTCGGGTGGCGGCTCTGGTTCGCAATATCTTTCTGATCGGATTTGCCGTTGCCTGTCTTTCCGCTTTGCTGGCATGGCTTGCGTCTCGCACCATCTCGCAGCCGCTTCTCGGCCTGGTCTCGGCGCTGGACAGGATCGGGCGTGACGAAAAGGAAACGACAGTTCCGCGCCTGCACGGGTTCCGGGAGCTTTCGCAGGTGTCTGCCTCCCTCAGATCGCTGTTGCGCCGGCTCGGTACGGTGGAAGAAAGCGCCAGGACAGCCCGGGACATGCTGGCGGTTCTGAAGGACGAATACAGCCGCAACATACGGTCCAGTGAGGAACGGAACCGGCAACTGGGAGCCGACATCCGCTCCTTGAGAACGCTGGCGGAACACGATTCCCTGTCGGGCCTTCTGAACCGGCGCGCGTTCCAGCCATTTGCGGAAGATGCCTTTGCGACCTTCCAGCGTCACGACCGGCTGTTCAGCGTGCTGATGATCGATGCGGACCACTTCAAGACCGTCAATGACCAATTCGGGCACCGGGCCGGTGACGACGTCATCCGGGCCATCGGGGATGCCATCGTTGAAGAAATCCGTTCGACCGACAAGGCTGCCCGGTTCGGCGGTGAAGAATTCGTTCTCCTGCTGAGGGAAAACGACGCAAACGGGGCCTGGGTCCTGGCCGAGCGCATCAGGCTGAGAATAGCAGCCCTCACCGTGGATGCCGGCGTTGGCAATATCTCCGTCACGGTCAGCATTGGTCTGGCGGAAGTCACGGCTGATGATCGTGATGTCGAAGACACGATCGCCCGGGCGGATCAGGCGCTTTACATCGCCAAATCGTCGGGTCGCAACCGGGTCTGTGTCGACTATCCGACCCCTCGGTCCCAGTCGGCCTGACGCCGTTGCTATTGATGAAACCGAGGGTTAACTTAACGTAAAGTTTTGTTAACCCTTTGTTGAAACAATTGGCGGGTTCCGCCAGAAGGCGGCAATTCTCTGAGGGCCAGGAGGCCGGAATGGCGACGATCGAAAGGCCGCAATCGGCCCAGGTCGTGGCGCATGCGACAGAGTACCCCGCGGACCGTGACGGTGACGGCACCGGTTACGACCGCAGAAAGAAGCGTGACACCGCAGAGCGCCATGAAAATGAAACCGGGATGTCCGAGGACACTCCGGCAGTTCTTGTTGACGATCATCACACCGTAAATCATGTGCTGGATGGCGTAGCCGCCTATCGGGCTGTCGCGTTGCAGGTCATGGAACCGGGCATTGATCACGGGCCGGTTCACCCCTTGCGGGGACCTGTGGACAGGATGCCCGCGGACAACGTCCGTCATGCCTATGAGGATCACGAGGACGGTGAGCCGCCCCATGAGGTGAATGTCGCGACCTGACGGGCGAAGTCGTCCAAAAGGTTGAAGTCACTTGGCTCGTTACGTATTAACCCGTATCTATGGCCGGCAGGGGAGATCCCCTATCGTTCGTGCACAGGTGCGCGTCCTTCGGGATGCAGTACCAGGTGCCGCCATTCCGGTTGGCAAGCCTGCCCATATCTGGCGCAGGTGGCTGATCCCGGGTGACAAGAGCTGGAGACTTGAGTTTGACTTTCCCCGCACATCTTCTCGAAGGCTACGGCCGTTACCTCAACAAGGGGTTCGTCAGATACAAGGAAACCCATGAACGCCTGGCGGTCTATGGTCAGACGCCGGATGTGATGGTGATTTCCTGCTGCGACAGCCGGGTCACGCCGGAAGGCATCTTCAATGTCGGTCCGGGCGAATTGTTCGTGGTGCGCAACGTTGCCAACCTGGTGCCGCCTTACGAGGATACGGAAGGCCAGCACGGCACCAGCGCCGCGATCGAATTCGCGGTCAACGGGCTCAAGGTCAAGCACATTGTGATCATGGGACACGGCCAGTGCGGCGGCGTGAAGGCGTTCCGGGAAAACGCGAATGCGCCGATGGCGACAGGTCAGTTCATCGGCCGGTGGATCAAGCTGCTGGAGCCGGCGGCAATCGCGATGGCCTGCATGCCGGTGGACAAGGCTGACGATCCTCAGCTTGCCATGGAATATGCCGGTATCCGCCAGTCGCTGAAGAACCTGATGACCTTCCCGTTCATCGAGGCGGCCGTTTCGGCGGGGTCACTCAGCCTGCACGGGTCCTGGTTCGACATCGGGTCCGGCGAATTGCGGGTCATGGACGCCGAAACACAGAGATTCTCCACGACAGCCCCTGAGGCTCTCGCCACGGCGGGATAAGCGCTGCAAGGAAAGGGACGTCATGCTCGTCGATCCGGTGCTCTATCGCCGAATGGCCAAATACAACAGCTGGATGACCGAAAAGGTCTATGCGGCAGCGGATCTCATGAGCGATGAAGACCGCAAGGCCGACCGGGGTGCCTTCTTCCGGTCCGTGCATTCCACGCTTAACCACATCCTGTTTGCCGACAGGGCCTGGATGAGCCGCTTCACCGGCCGTAAATACGAAATCAAGGGCATGGGCGTTGATCTCTTCGAGAATTTCGATGAGTTGAAAGCCGCCCATTTCGACATGTGCCTGCAGATTTCCGACTTTGCCGAGTGGCTGACCATCGACTGGCTGGCGGAGGATCTGGAATGGACAAGCGGCCAGGACGGCATTCCCCGGTCCCGGCCGCGCTGGATGCTTGTCACCCACATGTTCAATCACCAGACCCATCATCGCGGCCAGGTGTCGACACTGCTGACACAGGCCGGGCATGACATCGGCGTAACCGATTTGCCGTTCATGCCCGATCTGGTGTGACGGGGAAGCCTGTTCAGACTTCCGTCTTCATTCCGTAGTTCTTCACCGCGCCAAGCACCGCGTCGATCTCGGATTTCGAGAGAATGTGCGGCGAGCCGATCGTCCGGCTGAGGATATAGGCCTTGGCCAGGACTTCCAGTTCCTCAAGACGCCAGAGGCCCTTTTCAAGGGTCTCGCCGACAACCACGGCACCGTGGTTGGCCATCAGGCAGCCTTGCCGGTCTTTCATGACGTCTGTCACTTCCCGCGCAAGTTCGTCGCTGCCGAAGAGGGCGTAGCCCGCCAGGGGAACCGTGTCACCACCGAAGAGCGCGATCATGTAATGGCAGGAGGGGATTTCCATCCGGTTGATCGCCAGCGCGGTGCAGTGGACCGGGTGGGCGTGCACGACTGCGTGCATGTCCGGCTTTGCCCGCAGCAGCGCAAGGTGGAACTGCCATTCGGTTGAAGGTGGTAGGGGCCCTTCGAAAGCGCTGTCGCCGTCCAGCGGGATGGAGGCCAGCATCTCCGGGGTCATGCGGTCATAGGGCACGCCAGAGGGCGTGATGATCATCCGGTCGCCTGCGCGCGCGGAAATATTGCCCGATGTGCCCTGGTTGATACCGCGGCTGTTCATCTCCTTGCAGGAATCGATGATGGCCTGTCGAAGTTCGGGAGTGTCCTGATAAGGCGTCTTAAGCATTGTTTTCCGTCAGATTGAGCATTTCCGTCGCCGTTTCCGAGCAGGTGGCGATGTGGGTGGCGTAGCCGCCGCGCAGGGCGGCCAGCATCGGTCTGGCACGGTCCGGGCCGGAGCCGACCAGCAAGCCCATGTCCTTGCCGCGCATCTGGTCCAGCGTCACGGCAATCATCCGGTCCTCGATTTCCCGGTTGAGACCGTTGCCGTCGTGGTCGATCAGGCGGCCGCAGATCACGCCGATAGCACCACGTTCCGCACATGGGTCAACGTCGGCGGGGTCAAGCAGGCCGGTATGGACAACGTGGCTGTCTGCCGTGCAGGTGCCGCAGGCGAAGATGGTCTTGTTGCAGTCGGCTACCGCATCAAGCTGCATGCGGATCACCGGCTCCCGCTTCAGTTCTTCCACCAACGCCCGGTTGGACAAGAGCAGCGGCACATGAAGGTTGACGCAGTGCGCGCCATAGCGGCGGGCGAGCGTTGCCGAGCAGGTTTCCGCGGCAAAGCCGAGAGCTGCCGGACGCGAACCGACCAGCTGAACCACGGTAAGGTCCGGAACCGTCACCCGCGGCGCGGCCTCCGCCACCCTGTAGACCGTTTCGCCCCAGGCAACGCCAAGCCGGTCGCCCGGTTCCAGCAGGCCTGGCAGCCAGTCGGCAACCACCCGGGTGACCCGGTCAAGGGACTGGTCTGCCCCGGCGGGGGATGTCGGAACGACGATGGCGTCCTGCAGACCGAACCGGTCGACGAGACGGCGCGCCAGGTCGTGGTCGCGGAAGATGTCCGTATCCAGTGTGATGCGGACATAGTCGCGTTTTCGCGCTTCGGACAGATAGTTGACGACCGTCGCCCGCGAAATGCCGAGGCGTTCGGCGATCTCGTTCTGGTTCATGCCTTCCTGGTAGTAGCACCAGGTGACTTCGATGATGGCATCGTCCTGGCTGCGCGCCCTGGTGGCCGCGGAGGGTGCCGCGGCCCTGGTGCCGGTTGGCCGGGAACTGGTCGGGCCAGGGCTCATGCGCTCTTGGCGATCCTGCTGAGATCCGGGAAGAGGGCGGCAAGGCCTTCGGCGCTGGCCTCGCAGACACCGCGTTCGGTAATCAGGCCGGTGACGAGGTGGTTCGGCGTGACATCGAAGGCAGGATTGCCGCCGGGCGTGCCAACCGGTGTCACCTGGACGACGCCGATCTTGCCGTCGTCCGTCAGGCCCTGGATGTGCGTGACTTCGCGTTCCTGGCGTTCCTCGATCGGAATTTCGGCAACGCCGTCATCTACCGTCCAGTCGATGGTCGGTGAAGGCAGGGCAACGTAGAACGGCACGTTGTTGGCCTTGGCGGCGAGTGCCTTCAGATAGGTGCCGATCTTGTTGCAGACGTCGCCGCGGCGTGTGGTGCGGTCGGTTCCGACGATGACCATGTCGACAAGGCCGTGCTGCATCAGGTGGCCGCCGGCATTGTCGGTGATGTAGGTGTGGGGAATGCCGTGGCTGCCCAGTTCCCAGGAGGTGAGGGCGCCCTGGTTGCGCGGGCGGGTTTCATCCACCCAGACATGGATCGGAATGCCGGCGTCATGGGCCTGGTACATCGGGCTCGTCGCCGTGCCCCAGTCCACGGTCGCAATCCAGCCGGCGTTGCAATGGGTCAGGATGCGGACAGGCTCTCCGTCCTTCTTGCCCGCTGCGATCTTGCGGATGATCTCAAGACCATTCTGGCCGATGCTGTGGTTGATGCCGACATCTTCGTCGGAAATCTCGTGCGCGAGCTTCAGCGCTGCGGCGGGACGGTCGGCTTCCGGCAGCGGGAGCAGGTGCGCACGGCAGCGGTTAAGCGCCCAACGCAGGTTGATGGCCGTCGGCCGGGTCTTGTCGAGAAACTCCCAGGCCGTGTCCAGATGCGCATTGGACGGGTCGATCTTTGCGGCCAGTGCCATGCCGTAGGCAGCGGTTGCACCAATGAGCGGCGCGCCGCGCACGCGCATCTCAACGATGGCGTCGGCGAAGTCCTGAAGTGTGTCGACCTGCTGGATGCGGAATTCGTGCGGCAGCCAGCGCTGATCGATGATCTGCAGGGCAGCCTTGTCGTCATCCCACCAGAGCGAGCGGTAATGAGTGCCGTTGACCTTCATGGGATGTCCTTCTTGTTGAATTGGCGCGCAAGCTTCACGAGCGCATCGGTCGAGCCGTAACTTTCTGGCGACAGGATGAGGTCGGCCCCCATCAGCAGGTTGCGCGTTTCCAGACGGCGCTTCAGCTGCTTGTCCTCGATTTCCTCGAAGTCGGCATTGTGGGCGAGCGACAGGGTGCGGCGGTGCATCTCGATACCGCAATAGCCCATGGCCTCGTTGCGGATTTCCTGCAGGAGGCCCGCACATGCGAAGTCCGATGCCTGCCCCTGATCCTCGAATAGGGAAGCCGGGTAAAGCATGCCGGTGCGCTCGGTGTTCCAGAGGCGGGTGAACTCGGCCTCGAAGGATGAGAAGGTTTCGGCGATGACCGACAGAACCCATTCCTGGAAATCGTCGAGTGTTTCCGCGCTGCGATGGGCCGGCTGGCTGAAATAGGCCATCAGGAAGTTGGCCGTCAGCATGCCGATGTCGAAGCCGAGCGGGCCGTATTGCACGAATTCGGGATCGATGACGCGGCTGTCGCTGTCCGTGGACATGATGGAGCCGCTGTGCAGGTCGCCGTGCACCATGGTTTCGGTGTTGGAGGCAAATTTCATCAGGAACCGCTGCACCTTTGCCTTCAGTTCGGCATTGGCGCGCAGGTCTGCCACAACGGGGTCGAGACCTTCCGTGTGGTGGTTCATTTCAGCAGCATAATAAGGATCGGTGAAAACCAGCGCTTCGGTGATTGCAGGGATTTCCACGTTGCCGGCGAACAGGCTGACATCGGCCTTCTTGTCCGCGCTCTTCATGGACAGTTCCGAGCCGCGAAACGCGGTGCGGGCGCAGAAGGTGCCAAGGAAAGCACCGAGCCCTGCAACCTTTTCACCATCGATCAGCTTGCGCCGCAGGATCTTGTGCGGTGAGAGGAATTCCATGACGATCAGCGCCTGGTCCTCATCGAAGTGGTAGACCTCCGGTACCGCGCCCGGATCACGGGCGGCCTGTCGCACAAGCGCATGGTTCTCGTAAAGCGCACGATAAAGCGGCAGCGGCCAGCTGTCGCCGACCAGGCGCACATAGGGCAGCGCCTGCTTGACGATGATCGTGCCTTTGGGGCCCTCGACAATGAAGACGAGGTTCAGGTTGCCGTCGCCAACTTCGCGAACGGTCCAGTCAGACGGGTCTGCTCCGATCCTGTCCGCAACGGCGGAAATGCCGGAAAGTCTTTCGCCGAGCGTTTCCGGCGTGAGGGGCCGATAGAGGTCTGGCGTGTCCATCTTGGGTCTTGTTCCTCCCTATTTTGCCCCGATAATGGTCAAGATTATTCAAAAGTCAACACAGTTGACAAATGCCTATTTAGCGTGTTGTAACGATGAGAAGCGGGGGAGGAACTCGCAAAAATATCGGGAGGAAAGGTGCCAGACGTCACCTGTAAATTGAGCGGCTTGGAAAAGTCCTTCGGGCGCAACCACGTGCTTCGGGGGATCGATCTGGAGCTGCGCGCCGGCGAAGTCACGGCGCTGATGGGAGCCAACGGTGCCGGCAAGTCGACGCTGGTGAAGGTCCTGTGCGGCTATCATTTTGCCGATGCCGGCGAGATCGAGCTGGCCGGTGCCCCCTTCAAGCCGCTTGATGCGGCCGATGCCATCTCAAAGGGTGTCGTGACCGTTCACCAGTCCATTGATGACGGTGTCATTCCGGATCTCGATGTTGCCACCAACCTGACGCTGGACCTTCTGACCGAACCGGGCGCCGATTTCTTCGTCAACGACAGGAAACTTCGCCGGCAGGCCCGCAAGGTTGCCGAGAGCATGGGTCTGACGATGGACGTGCGCACCCGTGTTGCGGATCTGGAGGTTGCCGACCGCCAGATGATCGCGATCGCACGTGCCATGGCCCGCGCGCCGAAGCTGCTCATTCTGGACGAGCCGACCTCATCACTGTCCGCTTCCGAAGCCGACCGCCTGTTCGCGCTGATTGACCGGCTGCGTGCGGAAGGTGTCGCCATTCTCTATATTTCCCACCGCATGTCGGACATCCGCCGCGTGGCCGACCGGATCGTTTCCATGCGAGACGGGGCGATTTCCGGCCTGTTCGAGACAGAGCCTCTGGACTACGTCGGCGCGGTCAACGCCATGCTTGGCCACCAGATGACCGAGGTCGATATCGATCCGGTTGCCGGCGGCGATCCGATCCTGGAAGTCGATGGTGTGCGCCTACACGAAAATGGCCCGCAGATCGATCTGACTGCTCGCGAAGGCGAAGTGGTTGCCCTGACGGGTCTGCTCGGCAGCGGCACCACGGAACTGGCGGAAGTGCTGTTTGGACTTGCGAAACCGGCCGGCGGCACCTTGCGCCTGGACGGCAAGGCCTACACTCCGAAGAGTGCGGAAGACGCCGTCGCCAAGGGTGTATTCATGTCGCCAAAGGACCGCAGCGTGAACGCCGTGGTGCCGGACTTCGACATCGCCAACAACATGACACTGCCTTTCCTGGGGGCATTCAGCCGGTTCTCTTTCCTGAGCGAACGCGGTCAACGCCGGGCTGCTGACGACATGATCGGCAAGATCGGGATCGTCTGTCAGGGCAACGGCGACGGCATCAACACCCTGTCGGGTGGCAACCAGCAGAAGGTCATGATCGGCCGCTGGCTGTTGCAGGCAAGCCGCGTGCTGTTGCTGGACGAACCTTTCCAGGGTGTCGACATCGGCGCCCGGCGGGACATCGGCCACTACATCCGGCAGACCGCAAAAGGGCGCACGACGCTCGTCTTCGTGGCGGAAATCGACGAGGCCCTGGAAATCGCCGACCGCATCGTCGTCATGCACGAGGCCGCCATCGTCGGCGAATACATCAACAAGAACGTCGACCTGAACCGTCTGGTCGCGGATGTCTCGGGGCCCGCAGGCGGGCAGGGGCAGAGCGAGCCAGCAACGCAGGCAATGGCAGGATGAATACCGGAACAATGAACAAGAACCCGCTCGAACTTGCCATCCGCTACGGCTTCCTCGTCCTACTCGGCGGACTGGCCCTTTTCTTCAGCCTCTATGCCAGCGGCTTTGCCAGCCCGCGTTCGGCAGTCTTCATCCTGCAGTCGGTGGCCATTACCGGCATTCTCGCACTCGGTGTCACCTGTACGCTTGTGGTGGGCGGGTTCGACCTGTCCATCGGCTCGGTCGCAACCTCGGCGCTGATGCTGTCCGCCTATTCCATGGTGGTGCTGGAGCAATCCGCCTTTGTCGCGGTTGCACTCTGCCTGGTGATGGGGGCGGTCGTCGGGCTGATCAACGGGTTCCTGATCGTGAAGATGCGGGTGCCGGACCTTTTGGCGACGCTCGGCATGATGTTCCTTCTCATCGGTTTGCAGCGCATTCCGACCCAGGGCAATTCGATTGCGACCGGGATGAGCCTGGGCGAGGGCGTCGTTGCGGAGGGAACGTTCTCCGCGGCCTTCCTGTGGCTCGGTCGGCACCGGTTCGACCTGTTCCTGGACCGGTTGCTGCCGGTGCCGGTGGTGGTGTTCCTTTTGATCGCGCTGCTGATCTGGCTGTTCCTGGGGTACACCCGCCATGGCCGCCTGATGTATGCCATCGGCTCCAACGAACGGGCTGCCGAACTGGTCGGCACAAACGTGCAGCGCTACAAGATCGTGGCCTACATGATTTCCGGCATGCTGGCATCGGTTGGCGGCATTTTGCTGGCTGCCCGCCTTGGCCGCGGTGACATCGCCTCCGGCAACAACCTTCTGCTCGACAGCGTGGCCGCAGCCCTCATCGGCTTCGCGGTACTGGGCGCTGCCCGCCCGAACGCCTTCGGCACGGCGGCAGGGGCACTGTTCGTCGGCATTCTTCTTCAGGGGCTGACGATGATGAACGCTCCTTACTACATGCAGGATTTCGTCAAGGGCGCCGTGTTGGTCGCCGCCCTTGTCTTCACATTCTACCTGTCCTCGCGACGTGGGGGCCGGAGAACAGCGTGACGCCCTGAATGGCGCCGTTTCCATTGGGAGGAAAACAAATGCTGAGACGTGAATTCATGAAGCTGGCGGTTGCCGCCGGGATCGGGCTTTCCGGCGGAGCGGCTTTTGCAGCCGACATGCCGGCGCCGTTCGACAAGCCGGAAGAGGTCAAGATCGCGCTGGTGCGTTATCTGTCCACCGGTGACTTCTTCCAGTCCTATCTTTCGGGTGTTGAAAAGCAGTCAGCTGCCCTTGGCGTTGATCTGCGTGTTCTCGACAGCCGTCAGGATGCCGCCCTTCAGGCCGACATGGTCGATCAGGCCATCGCGCTTGGTGTCGACGGCATCATCATCCAGCACGGCCTGACCGAATCCATGAAGGCCGCCGCACAGCGCGCCGTCGATGCGGGCATCAAGGTTGTCGCCTTCGACGTCAACGTTGAAAACGATGCGATCCCGCAGATCGAACAGTCCGACTATCTGCTCGGCAAGCTGGCCCTGGAACAGGCGATCAAGGACAATGGCGACAGCTTTACCGCCGGCTATGTCTATGTGCCGGGCATCGCACCGCTGGACCGCCGCGACGTCGCCTGGAAGGAAGTCAAGGAAGCCAATCCGGGGATCACGGAAGCGGCCATGTTCGGCACGCTGGATAACCCGATTGCCAACTCCGTTGCCAACCAGGCCCGTTCGGTGCTGCAGGCCAACCCGAACATCAATGTCGTCTTTGCCCCTTACGATGAATTTGCCAAAGGCGTGAAGATCGCGGTCGATGAAGCCGGTCTCAACCAGGACATCGCCATTTATTCCGCAGACGTTTCCACGGCCGATATCTCCGCCATGCGCGAGCCGGATTCCGCCTGGGCGGCTACGGTCGCGACCAACCCGGCGGTTGTCGGTGAGGTCAGCGTGCGCACGCTGGCGCTGATGCTGGCAGGTGAAGACCCGGGCAAGCAGGTTGTCGTGCCGCCGACCCTGATCACCCAGGACTTCCTGAACGAGCAGGACGTCAAGAACATGGAAGAGCTGGGCCAGAAGATGCCGCAGTTCCAGCATGCGGATGTTTCTGTTGCCGAGTGGATCCCGCTTCCGGCGCGCTAAGGCCAGGTTCAATAACCCGTCAAAAGAAAACCCGGTGCGTTGGCACCGGGTTTTTTTGTCTGGCAGGGACGGGGCGTGATGTCAGATTACGCGTCCCGTGTTCACATCAGGGATTGCGAGGCCTGCTTAACGTTCTTGGTCGCGGCGTCTATCTGGGCAGTTGCCGAGGAGATCGACTGCATGTTGGAGGTGATCCGTTCCACGCCCTGGGCGGCTGAATGCATGTTGGAGGATATGTCGTTCGTAACCGCCGACTGCTCCTCGACCGAGGATGCGATGCTGGCGGCGATGTCTCCGACATTCTTGATGACCGCAAGGATCGATTCGATTGCGGCAACTGCCTGACCGGTCGTCTCCTGCATGGAGCCGATCTGGTTGGAGATCTCTTCGGTTG
This sequence comes from Labrenzia sp. R5_0, assembly GCF_017743835.1. Lineage (NCBI taxonomy): Bacteria > Pseudomonadati > Pseudomonadota > Alphaproteobacteria > Hyphomicrobiales > Stappiaceae > Labrenzia > Labrenzia sp. R5_0. The sequence goes on from NZ_JAGHRK010000004.1 coordinate 597,413, forward strand.
CCTTGCTTGTCTGCGCGGCGAGGCTCTTCACTTCGGAGGCAACAACGGCAAAGCCCTTGCCGGCTTCCCCAGCTCTTGCGGCCTCGATGGTCGCGTTCAGGGCCAGGAGATTGGTCTGGTCGGCGATGCCGTCAATCAGTTCGATTACCGAACCGATGGTCTTTGCATCCTCAGACAGCCCGCTCATGATGTCACTTGACCGCTCGGCCTCGGTCGCAGCGCTTTGCGAAACTTCAAGCGCGGTCTGGACCTGGCGGCTGATTTCCTGAATCGAGGCAACAAGTTCTTCTGCCGCCGCCGCGACAGTCTGCACGCTGGAATAGGTCTGTTCGGACGCTGATGCGGAAGTTGTTGCCTGTTCCGTCGTGTTGGAAATGGCCGTGGCGATTTCGGAAAGATCCTGGTCGATGCCCTGTTGAACGGTCGCGCGGCGACGTCTTTCGACGACTTGCGGAGTGCGGTCAGTCGCGAACTTCACGACCTTGAAGGGACGACCGGCGGAATCGAATATCGGATTGTAGGTTGCCTGGATCCAGACTTCGCGCCCACCATTGCCGATGCGCTTGAACTCACCCGCCTGAAATTTGCCTTCGGCGAGATTCTTCCAGAACTGCCGGTACTCCGTGCTCGCCGCATGGTCCTTTTCGACGAACATGCTGTGTTTACGGCCCTTGATTTCATCGAGGGAGTAACCCATCGCGGACAGGAAATTTTCGTTTGCGTCGAGGATCGTGCCGTCGAGGTCGAAATGGATCACGGCCTGCGACCTGTTCATCGCCTCGACCTGGCCTTCAAAATCGGCGCTCTTCTGCTTGCGCTCGGTGATGTCCGAGGCGATCTTGACTACCTTGACCACCTTGCCGGCGGTGTTGAGGATCGGGTTGTACGAGGCCTGAATCCAGACCTCCCGACCGCCCTTGCCGTAGCGCAGGTATTCGGCGGTCTGAAATTCGCCTTGCGCCAGCTTTTTCCAGAAGGCCTTGTATTCTGCCGATGCCGCGTAGGCGGGGTCGACAAACATGCTGTGAGGTTTTCCCTGAACTTCATTGAGGGCGTAGCCCATCGCTTTCAGGAAATTGGGATTGGCAGTCAGGATCGTGCCTTCGGGTGTAAACTCGATGATGGCCTGCGAGCGGTTTAGCGCATCAAAGGCGGCTTTCCACATGTTCGACCCTGAAAACAGCACCTTGTTTACTCCCGGTTTTTGCCTCTGTAGGGGGAGATATTGTCGTAGGGGAAACTGAAGAAAGAGTTTCAATGACCCTTTCTAGTCGGACGATATAGCTATTTTTGACAACACAAATAGGTGATCGCGCAATCCTGAGACGGTGTCGAATTTAGCGCTGCAGCCTTGGGGTGTTTTCCCAGGTCTCAGGCCCTGGCCTGCCGCCGGACACGGCCGAATTCCGAGCTCAACACCTGGGTTCTAAATTTTCGCAACAGGTCCATGTCGAGCTTGCCCTTCATCTCGAACATGATTGCAAAGGCCTGGCGCGGACTGAGGCTGTCCTTGTAGGCTCGTTTTTCGGTGAGGGCGGAATAGATGTCGCTGATCGTCAGAAGCCTGACCCTTTGCGAGATCTGATTGCCCTTGAGGCCATCCGGATACCCGGTTCCGTCCAGAAACTCATGGTGACACAGCGCCATCTCGACAACCTGCTTTGGAACTTCCTGGCGCGTTGCCAGCATCTCCCGGCTAAAGAGCGGATGTTTGTTGACAAGCTCACGTTCTTCCAGGGTCAGCCTGCCAGGCTTGTCCAGGATGGAAAGCGGGATCTTGACCTTGCCCAGGTCGTGCACCAGCGCACCCAGGCCGAGAATTGTCTGCTCCGCTTCGGAATGGCCGAGTGCACGCGAAAACGAAACCGTGTGTCCGGCGACCATCATCGTGTGGCAGAAGGTGTGGCTGTGGTGGCATTGAACCGCACTCAACCAACTGTCGAGACCGTCCGTCATGATGACCGAGGTGATGTCCTGGGCGTTGGTTGCCAGAAGCTGCATGGGCAGGGGAGCGCCGGAAAGGGCTGCGGCCGACATCAGGTTCAAGCCCATGCTGGTGGTTTCAACCGACTTGACGATTTTCTCCGAATACCGGCTGGGCAGCGTCGGTTTGGAATAGTCGCCAACCACTTCGCGTATTTTTTCGAACAGTGTCGCGAATTTTTCCTCGCGATCGATCAGATTGTAGAAGCCGAGCTCGCGCGCCTGCAGCACGCTCTGTCTGCTTTTTGTGTCAACGATGCCGAGCGTCGGCGCCGTTTGGCCGCTTCTCGAAAAATCCCGAAGGATTTCGATGTGGTCAGTGCCAAGGTCCAGAAAGTCGACAAGAAGCAGCGAGCGGGGCTTGATGTCCCTCAGGTTGGCGCGGGAGAAGGCAATTCGTTTTGTCGGGTAGAGGGTCGCGATTCTGGCGAAACGCGATGGAAAATTTCCGAAATCCACTGCCGCAACTAAAATTTGAACCATGATCAATCGGCATCTGAAACAATTTTGGTTGAAATCAAGGATTGTAGAAAAAACCTAAAAAAGGTTTAGTAAATCTGCCAAGTAAAAATACGCAGGATGCCGAGTAATTTTTGCTTCGGACACTTCCCTTTAACCGCATGTGTGAATTGGCCTGACTGTAAACGTTAAAGGCACTTGGTAAATAATCGTGTGCAGTGCAGCAAAGTTTTGGCTACGCGAAAAGTGCTGCGTGACGGTTGCAGGGCTGAAAGTCTCGCCTTTTCAGGTGCTCGACGTTTCCTGCGCTCACCAACGTGCCGGGCGGGCTGGCCTGTGCGGTTTCTGGATAAACGTGGTTGGAGGCTGATTGCCGCGACGCAGGGCTCTGATGTCGGGAGAGTTCTGAGCGAAAACCGGATGCCGAAAACGAAAACGAAAAGGCGCGGACGATGTCCGCGCCTTCCTGACAAGATAAATTGTCGATGGTTGGTTGCCTCAGGCGGCTGCCACACCGTTCAGGAATGTTTCCACTTCCTGTTTCAGCTCTTCCGTGCGCGAAGACAGCATTTCCGATGCGTCCAGAACCGATTGGGAAGCCTGCGACGTCTGATTGACCGCACTGGAAAGGTCCGACATGCAGGACGACACGAAGGTGGTGCCTTCGGCGGCATTCTGGGCGTTCTGCGAAATCTCGCCGGTGGCCGAGCCCTGCTGGCTCACGGCTGCCGCGATGGTGCTGGTGTAGGAATTCACCTCTTCCATGATCTTGGTGATTTCCGCGATCGCACCGACCGAGTCCTTGGTCGCATCCTGAATGGCGGTGATCTGGGCGCTGATTTCCTCGGTCGCCTTGGAGGTCTGGGTGGCCAGTTCCTTCACTTCCGCTGCGACGACCGCGAAGCCCTTGCCGGCTTCCCCGGCGCGTGCAGCTTCGATGGTGGCATTGAGGGCCAGCAGGTTTGTCTGCTCGGCAATCGCCTGGATGAGCGTTACCACTTCGCCGATCTTGGAGGCGGAGGCTGCAAGGCCTTCCACCTTTTCGTTGGTCATGCGGGTGCCTTCGGTTGCCCGGCCAACAACTTCCGTCGTCTGGGCCACCTGGCGGGAAATTTCGCTGATGGACGCAGAGAGTTCTTCCGCGGCACTGGCCACGGTCTGAACGCTCGATGTTGCTTCATCGGCGGAGTTCAGGGTTTCCGTCGCGCTTGAGGCGCTCTGGCCGGACAGGTCGGAGAGGTGTCCCGCGGTGCCTTCCAGGCCATGAACGGTTTCGTTGACCGAGTTGAGCACGTTGGAGACATTGGTCCGGAAGGTTTCGATCAGACCCTGAACACGGTTCTGGCGGTCGATCGCCGCAGCTTCGGACGTGCGCTGGTGCTCGGTCAGTTCGATCCGCTCGACGGCCCTGTCACGCAGGGTGCTGACGGCCTGGGCAAGCGTGCCGATCTGGTCGGAGCGTTCCTTGAAGGGGACTTCGTCTGCGAGATTGTCCTGCGCAATCTGGTCCGTGATTTCCGCAAGGCGTGTAATCGGACGCAGCTGGCGGCGAATTGCGAGGATCAGGAGGACCACCGAAACGGCGACAACCGGCAGCACCAGCATCGCGTAGCGGCTGGTCAGTTCCCATGCGTTGGCTTCGACTGCGGCCTTTTCCACGCCGGCATAAAGGATGCCGAGGATATCGCCCTTGGATGAGAAGATCGGCTGGTAAACCGTGAAGTAGTCCTTGCCGAGAATGGTGGCCTGCCCGTGAAAGGTCTTGCCCTGGGTAACGACAGGATAAACCGCGCCGTTCTGGCCGAGTTGGGTTCCGACGGCACGCTTGCCGTCACCCTTGATGATGTTGGTGGTCTTGCGCCAGAAATCCTTCGTTTCCGGATCCCAGGCAAAAACAGTCGCGGTTTCACCTGTCATGCGCCCGACGGCGTCGATCATGTCATGGTTTTCGAACACCGGCATTTCGGCCAGTTCGATCCGCTTGACGTTGCTGTTCGCGTCCCAGGTGACCTTTGCACCGTCGATGCGGTCCTGAAACAGCGTCGCGGCCACGCGAAGGTTGATTTCCTGTTTGACCTGGGCACGGTCCTGCGCCTGGCCAAGGGCGACCTGATACAGGATAAAGCCCACAACAATCATCGATATTCCAAGCACGCTGGCAGAAATAATTGCGAGCGTCGAAGTCACGCTTAATCGGGACAAGAACTTCTTCATCATTTCCCCCAAGGTCATAATTGGGATCATCTTTGTCGATTTGCGTAAATTAAGAATGAAAGAAAATTCGCGTAAAAATAGCAGTGATAATCACAGTTTAGTGAGCGTTTCATAGTTCCGTGAAAGGGCTGCATTTTATGTTGTTTTTGTGTATTTTCTCCGCGTGATCCATCTCTGTACCGATGGAGTTTCTGTCTTGTCGCTTTCCTGAAGCTGAACTGAAATGAACAGAAACCCTCGGTCAGTTAAAAGAATGCTGGAGGAAACATGACGCGCCTGGCCGCCATTTGCCTTTTCCTGCTTTGCATTTCGGGGACGTCCGTCCTGGCGCGAAGCGTTACCGATTCCGCGGGTCGTACGGTCGAGATCCCGGATACGGTGACCCGGGTGTTTGCTGCCGGGCCTCCGGCGTCCATTCTCGTCTATGCGCTCAAACCGGAAGCGCTGCTCGGCTGGCCGAGAGCGCTGCGGGACTACGAGAAGCCATTCATCGCCGAAGCCTTTCGGGACCTGCCCGAGACCGGCCGCCTGACCGGGCGTGGCGGGGAGGCAAACCTGGAGCGGGTTCTTGCCCTGAAACCCGATCTGATCATCGATTTCGGGTCCGTCCGCGATACCTATATCGATCTTGCCGACCGTGTGCAGGAACAGACAGGGATTCCCTATCTCCTGGTCAACGGTCGGTTCGATGAAACCGCCGGCGCGTTGCGTCTTGTGGGCGAGGCGCTTGGCGTTCCGGAGCGTGGAGATCTTCTGGCCGCAGATGTCGAGGCAACCTTCACCGCGCTGACGTCGGCACTCGGTGCCGTGCCCGAGGCGGACAGGCCGCGTGTCTACCTCGCCCGTGGGGCGGATGGACTTGAAACAGGCCTGAAAGGCTCGATCAACACCGAAATCATCGAAAAGGCCGGTGGGCGCAACGTTGCCGATGTGCCCGGGCAATACGGACTGGTGCAGGCAAGTCCCGAGCAGATTATCGTTGCCAACCCGGACACAATCGTGACGTGGGATCGTAGCTTCTATGAAGCTGTCTGGCAGGATCCCCTGTGGCAAGGCATTGCCGCGGTACGTGAAGGCCGGGTTTTCCTGTCGCCAACGGCCCCTTTCGGCTGGATCGACAGGCCGCCGTCCGTCAATCGGATGATGGGTTTGAAATGGCTTGCAGGCCTATTCTATCCCGAACTCTGGGATGGGGAGCTGCGTCAGGAAACCGCCGACTTCTATAAGTTGTGGTATCATGTGGACCTGAGTGAAGCAGAGCTCGACACTCTGCTGGAATGGGCAAAGGGGCGGGCTCCCTGACCGGCAAATCTACTTCTTTCGCGCGTTCCGGCTTGTTCGTATGGCTCGGCCTCGCGCTTGTTCTTGGCAGTTTCGCGGCTCTTCTGATCGGCCCGTTTCCGCTTACGCCGTCCGAGGCCGTCGGTGTGCTGACGCGCGTCGTGTCCGGCGCACAGCCTTCGGGAGCGCAGGACACGGTGCTGCTGTCGATCCGTCTGCCGAGGGTGGTTGCCGCGCTGCTGGTCGGCGCTTCGCTTGCTGCCGCCGGTGCGTGTTACCAGACCCTTTTCCGCAATCCGCTGGTGTCACCGGATATTCTCGGTGTTTCTGCCGGCGCGGGGCTCGGCGCCGTGCTCGGCATCTTCCTGTCGCTTCCTGTCGCGGCAATCCAGCTGATGGGTTTTGCCGGCGGTCTTGCCGCTGTTGTTCTCGTCGGTTTTGTTGCCGCGACGGTGCGCGGTGGAGACAGCACGCTTGTCCTTGTGCTTGCAGGCGTCGTCGTCGGCGCTCTGGCGGGGGCGGCGACATCCTTGCTCAAAGTGCTGGCAGATCCTTATGACCAGCTTCCGGCGATCACTTTCTGGCTGCTGGGCAGTCTGGCAGGCGTGAAGGCCGGCGATATCCTGCCGGCGGTACCTGCAGTTCTGTTCGGCCTTGTCCCACTGTTCCTGTTGCGCTGGCGGATCAACGTCCTGTCTCTGGGGGATGAAGAAGCGAAGGCGCTTGGTGTGGAGGCCGGTCGGCTGCGGCTTGTTGTCATTTTCTGCGCGACCTTGATCACCGCAAGCGTCGTCGCCATTGCCGGTGTCGTGGGCTGGGTGGGGCTGGTGATACCGCATATCGCCCGGATGATCGTTGGCCCTGGTTTCGGGCGCCTGTTGCCGGCAGCAGCCTTGCTTGGTGCGGGATACCTTCTTGCAGTCGACACGCTGGCACGCACGCTCTCGGGAACTGAAGTCCCGCTCGGCATTCTGACCGCCGTTGTCGGTGCGCCATTTTTCCTGTGGCTGCTTGCCAGGGGGAGGCGGGCATGGGCGTGAAGCTCAGGGCTGAAAACCTGTCCATCGGCTATCCGGGCCACGATGTCGGGAGCGAGTTGAACCTGACCGCTTCCTCTGGCGACGTCTATTGCCTGCTGGGGCCCAACGGGTCCGGCAAGACCACTCTTTTCAAGACGCTTCTGGGGCTGTTGCCGGCGCGTGGAGGCACGGTGCTCGTGGAAGGACGACCGCTCAAGTCGCTGTCCCGTGCAGATATCGCGACGCGGATCGCCTACGTTCCACAGGCACACGCCGCGCCTTTTGCCTTTCCGGTTCTGGAAGTCGTGTTGATGGGCCGAACCGCAAAACTGCGTGCCTTTCAGCAGCCCGGCCCGCGTGACAGGGACGTAGCGTTGGCGGCGCTGGAAAGGCTCGGTATCGGGGAACTCGCCGGTGCAGACTATACGCGGCTTTCCGGTGGACAGAGGCAACTGGTGCTGATCGCCAGGGCACTTGCGCAGGAAACACGTGTCCTCGTGATGGATGAGCCGACAGCCAGTCTCGATTTCGGGAATCAGGCACTGGTGCTTTCCGAAGTTGCGGGTCTTGCGGCGGACGGCCTGACTGTTGTCCTGTCGACCCACGACCCTGATCACGCCTTTGCAATCGGAACCAGGGTGGCCTTGCTTCACGATGGTCGCATCAAGACGGATGGCCCTCCAAAGGAAGTGCTGACAAGCGCTGCTCTTTGCAAAGTCTATGGTGTCGATGTGCGGATCGAACAGTTCGCCGATGGCCGCACCGTCTGCCTGCCGTCACTTGCGCGCAAGCGGGAAGCGGTGCAGGTCTGAATTGCCCCTTGACTAATTCATAACTTCGAGGTTATCAATCAAATCAATAACCGTGGAGTTATGAATTTGAGTGAGCCAACACCTGACCTTCTGTTTCGGACGCTGGCCGACCCGACCCGGCGGGCGTTGTTCGAGCGGCTTTGCCGCGAAGGCGAGCTGACAGTGCGGGTGTTGACCGATCAGGCCGGTGTCTCCCAGCCCGCAGTTTCCAAACATCTTGGCGTCCTGAAGGAGGCCGGGCTTGTCACGGACCGCCAGGAGGGCAGGCAGTCGCACTATAGCGCCAGGCCCGGAGCGCTCGCACCGCTGGTCGACTGGACTCAGCGCATGAACGTGTTCTGGGAACGCCGGTTCGACGATCTGGAAGACCTTTTGAGAAGAATGGACCAATGAGTTTCTCGGACGAAGATACCCTTGCTGTTGTCGTGGAACGGGAAATTCCCTTTCCCGCGGAAAAGATCTGGCGCGCGTTGACCCAGCCCCACCTGATCGAGGAATGGCTCATGAAAAATGCCTTCAAACCGGTTGTCGGCCACCGCTTCGACCTGAGTGCCGACTGGGGAATGGTCGATTGCGAAGTCCAGTCGATCGAGCCGCATAAAGCGCTGGCCTACAGCTGGAACACCAAGGATCTTCGAAGCACCGTGACCTGGACATTGACCCCGACGGATAACGGCACCCTTCTGCGTATGGAGCAAATCGGCTTCACGCAGGAACAGCTGCCCTACTATCGCGGTGCAAGCGCCGCCTGGCCCCGCTTCATGGAAGCGCTGGAAAGCGTTGTTGCGCGGCTGGACGATGCCGGCAAAGACGCCTGATAACCGCAAGGAAGACGACCATGGACAATCAAATGTCCCCCGCGCAGCAGATTGACGCCAGGATCGCAGAACTTGACGACTGGCGTGGACGCACACTGGCGCGGATGCGCGCCCTCATTCACGATGCGGTTCCCGAAGTCGAGGAAGCCTGGAAATGGCGCGGTGTTCCCGTCTGGGAAAAGGACGGCATCATCTGCACCGGCGAGACTTACAAGAAAGCCGTGAAGCTGACGTTCGCAAAAGGCGCGTCACTTGATGATCCGGCTGGTCTCTTCAATTCCAGCCTGGACGGCAACGTGCGCCGGGCAATCGACCTGTTCGAGGATGCAGACATCGATGAAGCGGCGCTGAAAGCCCTCGTTTGTGCAGCCGCCGAGCAGAATGCCGCTGCCTCGGCCGCCAGGAAATCGCGCAGGAAATCAGCCAAGGTCTGACAGTCTGCCGCGCGGCGGCCTGAGCGCACACCTCCAACTCTCAAGAACCCTTTGCTGACGGATCTTTCCGGCAGACGGGATCTTGCGTCGTGATCACCAGGAGCAAACCATGAATTGGAACAAGATCATCCGTCAGCTGCACCGCTGGCTGTCCATAGCCTTTACGCTGGCCGTGGTTGTCAATCTGGCTGCCATGGGGCAGTCCGAGCCGGCACTCTGGATCGGTTTACTGGCGTTGGTGCCATTGATCTTCTTGCTGGTATCGGGACTTTACCTTTTTGCCCTGCCTTATGCCGAAAGGTGGCGTCGGCAGGCACGTTAACGGGCAGTCGATTGGAGGATAGCCCGAATTCGGCTTCCAGGCGCCGTTGGCCGTCAGGCCAACGGCATTGGTGTCCCCTATCCTGGAAACCTTATCGTGAAATAGGGGGCAGGGGCGTTTTCCCCCGGCGCAATCAACCCTGGAACGGGATTGTCATCCGGTGTCAGGGACTGCAGGTAGCTCGCAAGAGCTTCGGCGTCCTGTGTGGTCAGTCCGGCGTAGGCAGGCCAGGGCATAACGGGAATGAGCAACCGTCCGTCTGGTCGAACGCCGGTCGTCAGGGCCGTTACGATTTCTTCCGTACTCCAGGATCCCGCCCCGCCATTGGCGGGCGTGAGGTTCGGGCCCCAGACAATACCTGCCTGCGGAATTTCGAAGCCGACATTGCCGCCGATGAGCCCGGCTTCGGGCATCGGCGCGCCGTTCGGTCCGCGCGGGCTGTGACAATCGGCGCAAGCCATGATCCGGGCAAGATAGGCTCCACGTGCAGCCTTGTTCTCATCCGCGGACGCGGATCCTGAAAAGGCCGCGAGCACCGCAAAAGCCAGAATGGTTCTCTGGAAGACCAAGCAGATCATTGCCGCCTCCTAAGCCGCAGCCTGACCTGGAAGCATTTCCAGGCCGTAGTCGGGAGCAAGTTCCATGAAACGTTCTGCTCCTTCTGTGCCAGCTTCGGCAGCGCGTGCGAACATCGTTTCGAACCCGCCGGGCGTAACGGTCACATCGAGCCAACCCTCGACAACGCCGACATTGCGAAACGCATGCGGGACACCACGTGGCAGGACGACGACATCACCTGGATGGACGTCGAAGACTTCATCGGCGCACCAGATGCGGAAATGACCTTCGCGGACATTGAACATCTCGTCTTCCTTGTGATGAATGTGCAGGGGGACACCTTCTCCGGGCGGAACGATTTCCTCAAAAAATCCAAGCCGTCCGCCGGTATCGGCACTCCGCACCCTTAAGCGGCGGAAGCCGAGTATTTCGTTTTCGCAAGCGTCCCGGTGCGCCGCGATTGCGGCTGCATTAAAAATTGCTGTCATAATGGGTCTCCTCAAGCCGCAAACTGCGGCGAGGGCAAAAAATACGACTTTCCCGAAATTGCGGAAGTGGCGATACTCCGGACAGTTTGTCCGGTTTCACAGGACGTTCGCATGGCACTCTTTGATGCAATCGAGATCTTCGCCAGGGTGGTTGAAGCCGGAAACATTACCCGGGCCGCCGAGCAGCTCGGCTTGTCCAAATCCCGTGTCAGCGAATGTGTCATTGCCCTGGAAAAACGTCTGGGGGTACGCCTTCTCGACCGGACCACCCGTCACGTTTCTCCAACCGAAGCCGGTGTGATCTTCTACCAGCGCTGTACCCGTGCACTGGAAGAGGCACATGCGGGTGTAACTGAAGTGATGGCGTATCAGGAAACCCCAGTTGGCCATATGCGGATCGGTGCGCCTGAAGCTTTTGCTGACCGGTTTATCATTCCGGCACTCGGGTCTTTTCTTGCAGAGAATCCGCAAGTGACAGCAGAAATCGTCGAAGACATGCGCATGGTCAACCTCGTTGAGCAGCGTCTCGACCTGTCGATAAGGATCGTGCGTGAACCGGAGCCTGCGACGATTGTCCGTAAACTCGGCATGTCGGAGATCCTCGTCTGTGCCGCACCGGACTACATCGCAAGGCATGGGGTGCCGCAACATCCCGTCGACATTCCGGACCACAAGTGCATCGGGTTCGCTGCGCTCTACTGGGCACGGGAATGGCCGTTCTTGTCGCCTCAGAAACACACCGTTTCACTGTCTCCCGTGATGATTTGCAACAGCACGGCATCGCTACGGGCAGCAGTCGTGTCGGGTATCGGCCTGGCGGCACTCCCCCGTTGGGCGGTTGCCACTGAGCTGAATGAGGGGGCCCTCATCAGGGTGATGCGGGACTGGACGCTACCTGAAAGCGGCATCTATGCCGTCTATCCTTCAAACCGACTGGTGACGGCGAAGGTGCGCCGCTTTGTCGATCACCTGGCGCCGATCCTGCGCCAAAGTCTAAGCGACATGCCGGACATGGACGTAGCGCAAGATGGATGTCCCGCAGATGGCGTAAATGTGATTTCGGATGGTTCGCGCCCCGACGAACAGGCCGCCAGTTTGCGGTGATCTGCGCTCATTACCGTTCGGTTTTGGCGGCCGAATGGCGCTGCTTGGCTGTAAATCGATGCTGACGCCTGTTCCTGTCATTGAGGTGTTTGTTGCAAAAATACACCCAGTAGTAGTAATTCAGGCGAGGTTGAGAAACGGGTTTAAGTAAATTTTTCGAAAAAAGTACCGATATATTCCCCAGATGGGGAATAGGAGATATGCCGTAGGGGCATAAGATCTTCCTGGCTGCGTCGGGGCGGTATGGCTGTTTAAGCTGGAACGTCTTGTTTGGTGTCAGCTGTGTTTTTGCCGGTTGCTTACTCGAGGGGCGGTCGGTCCTCGAAATTCGTTTCGGGTGTTTTTTAAACTATCGATACTGGCGTTAGGGAGCCGGGTGAGGTCGGAACTACCCGCTTGCAGCCCGCTGCAAAGTACCGGTTCGAATCCGGCTCCCATATTCCTCTCACACTTGTAGATCCATTGTTCCGATCTGCCAACTTCCTTTTGCCTAGCTGGCAAAGAGCAGCGCACTGCCTGCCACAACACCTGCCGCGCCTACCCAGGCGCCGAGCGCCGGTGCTTCCCCGGTTCGCCACCACATCATCGGTAGCATGAGGACGGGTGTCGTTGCCGACAGGGTCGCGATGATACCGACTTCTCCGCCGGACAGCGCGAACAGGATCAGCGTCATCCCGAGACCCATGCCGAGCAAGCCGGAAATGGCGATCAGGCCGACGACCGGAAGCGTAAAATTTCCCGCCGGCTTGACCCAGCTGACCGGAAGGCGTGTCAGGAGCAGCAGGCCCACAGCAGCAACGCCGACGCGTATGCTGGAAGCTGCGACCGGGTCAGCGCCGGTTTCCATGATCGGACGGGCAATGAGGGAGCCGACCGACTGGGACAGTGCTGCGGCAAGGCCGAGAAGCACGCCAATCCACACCGGACCCTTGATGTTTTCCCATTTGTGAAGTTGGGACTTGCGCTTGCCGAAACGGATGGCCAGCAGGACCCCCAGAAAGGTAAGGCCGATACCGACCATCTGCGTGGGGCTGAGGTTTTCGTTCAAGAGCAGCCAGCCGAGGATCGCCGACATGGGGGCATTCAGAGAGAACAGCATTGCGGTCCGGCGTGGACCCATGCGGTTCAACGTCAGGAAAAGCGCGGTGTCGCCAAGAAAGATGCCGACGAAACCGGACAGGACTAGAGGCAGCATCTGCGCGTCGCCGATGGAGCTCCACCCCGTGGTCAGGAACACCCAGGCGCACAGCATCAATGCCACAAGCACCATGCGGGTACAGTTGAAGGCAATCGCGCCGAGATGCTGAGCGGGCCCGGTGGAGAGCAGACCTGTCAGCGCCCACAGGGCAGCCGCGCCGAGGGCTGCGGCTTCATAGAGAAACATCGGGTCAGGTCCGTAACAGATCGTCCTCCGGACCGGGCACTTTGCCGGTCCAGGCGGCTTCGAAGAAGGCGACTTCCAGTTTGCTCATCTGGCGGAAAAGGCCCGCAACGCGGGCTTGCTCGGGTTCCGGCAGAGTGGGGCCGATCCGGTCCATTTCCGCCCGAATCCAGGTCACGAAGGCCTCGAAGCCAGGCACGGCGTGCAGGTCAATCCATTCGGCGAGATAAAACGCATCCGGGCGCGGTTTTCCAGCTTCGCGCTGGCCCCAGGTCAGGTAGCACCATTCCGCGCAGAGAAGGCATGCAAGCCCTTCGGCGTAACTGCCTTGTCCGGACGATTTCAGCAGGAGCTGCGAGAAAGCGCGGGTCACAGGGCCCTGTGCTGCGGTCTCGTAAACTTGCGGCTCCACACCGAGCGCCTCGAACGAGCGCAGGAAATAGTCGTTTTCCTCCGAGGTCAGCAGAGCCAGGAAACCGGAGAGCCGCGACTTGGCGGGCATTCCGGGGGCTTTGGCGACGAGATATCCCAGAGTGGAAGCGAGATCCGTGACGAAGGTGTAATCCTCGATCAGATAACGCGCATAGGCTTCCTCCGGCATGGTGCCATCGCCGATCGCAACGGTGAAGGGGTGGCTGCACGCATCGCTCCAGTAGGGCTCGGCGCAAGCTGCCAGCCAGTCGGTGAAGCGTCCGCCGGGAGCGCTTTCAAGGAAGTCGGTGAACGACCCGTCAAATTGAGAGGGCATGGGAGAAAACTCGTTGGCGACCTTTGCGAACGCCGGGAATAGGGGATGACAGAGGTGATGCTGTTTTCGCAGCCTGTCAACATCAAAACCTGTCGGTCGCCGGCAATGTTCGGGTTTGTGGCGCTGAGCTGGGTGTTGTCGCTTCATCCCTCGACATAGCGCGTCGAGCTTCCCTGCAAAGAGGAAATCCGGGGCCTGGATCGATGGCTCGGGGGGCTGCTTGGTACGTGTCGGGAACGCGGTTCCCGCTTCAGGACCTTCGCAGTGCCGTCGACCGGATAGCAGCCGGCAGGCCATAAGAAAACGGGCGCCAGAGGCGCCCGTTTGAACTGTCGATCAGGCTGCTGCCTTTTTCGGCGTGATCAGGCCGCGGTTCACGAGAACCTCGGCGATCTGGACGGCGTTGAGCGCCGCGCCCTTGCGCAGGTTGTCGGAAACGACCCAGATGTTGAGGCCGTTTTCAACGGTCGCGTCCTCGCGGATGCGGGAGATGTAGGTCGCATCTTCGCCGGCACTTTCGTATGGCGTGATGTAGCCGCCATCTTCCTGCTTGTCGATGACGAGGCATCCCGGAGCTTCGCGCAGGATGTTGCGGGCTTCTTCAGCGGTGATCTCGTTTTCGAACTCGATGTTAACGCTTTCCGAATGGCCGATGAACACCGGTACGCGAACGGCGGTGCAGGTCACCTTGATGGCCGGATCGAGCATCTTCTTGGTTTCCGCCAACACCTTCCATTCTTCCTTGGTGTAGCCGTCTTCCATGAAGCTGTCGATGTGCGGGATCACGTTGAAGGCGATGCGCTTGGTGAACTTGCTCGGCTCGATCGGATCGTTCACGAAAACCGCACGGGTCTGGTTGAACAGCTCTTCCATCGCTTCCTTGCCGCCGCCGGAAACCGACTGGTAGGTGGAAACGACGACGCGCTTGATCTTTGCGTGATCATGCAGCGGCTTCAGCGCCACGACCAGCTGGGCGGTGGAGCAGTTCGGATTGGCAATGATGTTCTTTTTCGTGAAACCGGCAACGGCATCGGCATTCACTTCCGGCACGATCAGCGGCACATCCGCGTCGTAGCGCCATGCGGAAGAGTTATCGATGACAATGCAGCCCTTGGCAGCGATCTTCGGCGACCATTCCTTGGAAACGGTGCCACCGGCGGACATCAGGCAGATGTCGGTGTCGGAGAAATCGTAGTTCTCCATGGCCTGAACCTTCAGCGTCTTGTCGCCGAAGGAGACTTCGGTGCCCTGGGAACGGCGGGAAGCGAGGGCGACGACTTCGTCTGCCGGAAAGCCGCGCTCAGCGAGAATGTCCAGCATCTCGCGTCCGACATTGCCGGTAGCGCCTGCAATTGCGATCTTGAAACCCATCTTTGACTAGTCCTTGTCCGTCTCCCCGCTTCGCCAGCCGCCCGGTTCTGGATGGGCGTGGCCGGCTCCCGGCGCCTCCCATCCCCGGGGAGGCGGGATGAGCGGCACCGTCAAGCGGTGGTCTTGGTGGTCTTGGTAGTGCGTTTAAGAGCGGTTGCGGCAGCCGTCCGGGGCTCGCCGCGCATGAAGGTAGCGCTGGCAAGGGCCTGGGACATCATATCCAGAATGTCGGCTTTCAGCCGGGTCATCGGGGCTCGCAATCGTCAAAACTTGAGACGGCGGTGTTTTTGCCCGGAAATCCCCGCGAGTCAACAAGGAATAGACAGGTGTTGCCAGCTAAGTGAACGAATTGATGCCGTTCGGGAACAGTCGAATAGCTGCAGCCTCGGCAATTTCACCGAAAGAAGACCTTCGCCAGCCTTGTGTACTGGCGTGGATGTGTTCGTTTTTTGCAGGTCAGGTGGCAAAGAGCCGTCCCGGTCCACGGTCCGCCGTCGGCAGGTCCGCCAGATGCATCATGTGCCATGCGAGCGCCAGGTTGGAGCTGATGACGGGTTTGGAAAGACGTTTCTCGCAGGCTTCAATGACAGGCATCGTGCGCAAGTTGGTGCAGGAGGCAAAGACGGCTTCTATCTCCGGATCCTTGCCAACCTCGCAGATTGCCTCTTCCACGGACTGCAGGCTGATCCTTGCAACCACGGCTTCTTCCGCTTGCCCGAAAGAGCCGACACTCAAGGGCGTTATGCCGTTTTCTTCCAGGAGACGGCAGAGTGCGTCGGAGACTTCCTCCACATAGGGCGAGACGATGGCGATCCGTGAGACACCTAGGTGTGCAAGGGCTGCAACGACTGCGCGGGCTGGGTCGGTCACGCGTGCGCCAGGATGAGTTGCCTGGATTGCACCGGCGACCTGATCCGATCCGATCACCGTTGCGCCGGACGTACAGGCATAGGCAATGACGTCGAGTGGGCGCGTTCCAGGCAAGAGGGCCGCGGTGTCCGTCAGCCGGGCCTTCATCTGCATGAGTTTTTCGGAGGTGACTTCGGAAGCGCTCTCGATTCTGGCGTGAAGCAGCGAGACGCCTTCCTGATCAAAGAGGGACCGAAACTCGCACTCTATGGTTTCGTCAACCGACAGCAAGATCAGACCGAAAGCCGCTTTGGTTGCCGATCCCCTGTCGCAGTCGAAGGAAAGTTTCATGCCGCGGTTCCAGGTGTTCTAGCGGGTGATTATAGGAATGTCCGGTCCTGCCGGCACGGTCAGGAATTCGGGCGATCGGTCTCGAATGACGATGTTTTCCTCGTGAACCATCATCCTGCCGGGTCCGAGAGCAAGGCTCGGCTCCAGTGTCAGCACCATGTTTTCTCGAAGTGGGGTCTCGTCGAAGCCGGTCAGGCTGGGCGCTTCGGTAAGCTGCATGCCAAGTCCGTGGCCGAGCCGGCCGACGTCACCTTCGCCCTGATCCAGCACCTTGGCCATGGCCTGGAACAGATCGGCACAGGTACGGCCCGGGCGGGCAATTTCGGCAGCTGCCTCAACGGCCCGGACAAGTGTTTCATGGGCGGACCTGACAGCATCACTGGCCTGGCCGATCGCAAAATTGCGGTCAAAATCGCAGAAATATCCGCTTTTGGTGGCACCCGTATCAAGCATCAGGACGTCCCCTTCCTGTAGGGGTCGGGCCGAGGGGGGAGAAATGACATCGCCGTAGCCGTCCTGTCCGGCTCCGCCGACCAGATAAGGCACATCGTCCGCACCTTGCTTCAGAAGTTCGATCCGGAAGGACCGGAAAACCTCGTTGAGCGGTTGGCCGGAGTGGAAAAGCTCCGGTGCCCTGCCAAATGCTTCCGAACCGATACCGCAAATCTCGCGCAGGAGAGCAATTTCACGTTCAGATTTCACCATCCTGAGGCTCTGGATCAGACCGGTTCCGTCCAGATATTCTGCGTGGTTGGTAAGATCTCGAAGGCGCTGAAAATCGCGAAGCGGCATGCGAAGCACGCTTTCCCGCCCCATCGGCATGGCGATTTTCGTGAAGTCCTTGAGGGTGTCCGCGAGCAGGGCGATGCCGTCATCGACGGGGTGCGGGGCGGAAAACACCCGGATATCGTCAATCCAGGTGCTCGCCATCAGGTGCGCGCCGATCTGCGGAATGACCGCAATCGGCTTGCCGTTTACCGGCACCACGAGGAACCAGGGCCGCGTGGGGCTCTGCCAGAACAGGGTCCGGAACCCGGTGAAATAGCGCATTTCGGCTTCGGTCGTGAAAAACAGCGCGTCGATGCCCTGGGAATGCATGGCTTTTTGGGCTGCTTGCGTGCGCGCGGCAAATTCGTCTTCAGGAAAATCCTGTTCAGACATCTTCCGGTCCTTCGGAAAGATAGCAGAGCACCCGGGCTTCCGGTCCGAGGCCGAGGGTTGATGCCCCGCCACCTGCGTGTCGAACGGCTGTGATACCGCCCGCACCGGATGGCGTCGTCGCAATGCCGTTGTTGCCCAGCCAGTCGACCGTTTCAGCCGCTTCGCTGTCGGAAACGGTCACGAAGAAATCGGCTTCCCTGGCCAGGTACTTCAGCGCCAGATGCGAGGGTTCCTTGCAGTCTAACCGGCCCATGTTCGACACCGGACCGGGCGCCGTGACGGGCTTTCCGGCTTCGATGCTGGCCATGAGGGCGGGTGCGTATTCTGGCTCCACCACGACGATGGTGACATCGTGGCCCCAGGTCAGGCGCGCGCCGACGGCACAGGCGGCGGCAAGTCCGCCGACACCCGCCTGCAGGAAGACATGCGTGGGCGGTGTCTTGATCTGCCGGGCAATTTCCGCGGCCATCACAAGATAGCCCTCCATGACGTCGTGTCCGGCGGCGGTCATGCCCGGCCAGGTGCTGTCCGGTAGCAAGGTCCAGCCTTCGGCCTCGGCGCGCCTCTGGGCTGCCGTCATGCTGTCTTCATAGGTGGCTCCGGCCCGGACAACATCAGCGCCCCGGGCCTTGAGGCGGGCCTCAAAGGCGCTTGGAACAGTTTCGGCAACGAAGACGACAGCCCTCGCCCCAAACAGCGGAGCGCCTGCGGCAAGGGACATGCCGTGGTTCCCGGCACTCGCACAGACAAAGGTCCTGCCGGTCAGTGCGGAAGCGTGAGACTGGGCAAGTCCGCCCCGAACGCGGCTGTCCGCCAGTTTGGCAATCGCATAGGCCGCGCCAAGTGCCTTGAAGCTGCCAAGGCCCATGCGCTGCCGTTCGTCCTTGAGGGCAAGGTTGCCGATAGCAAGACCGGCCGCGAGGTCATTCGCAATCAGAAGCGGGGTTTCATCGGCACGCGGGCATTTCCGAAAAAGGTTCTCTGCTCCGGTGACGTCCTGCGACACGGATCCATCCGCAAGTCCGCTTTGCTCGGGAAGGCCTTTGCCGAGGAAAGGATTTTTCAGTGTTTTCATCATCTGTCCCGCGCGGTTTCCCAGGCAGGTCAGCAGCTCTGAAGGCCGGTTGCAAGCGACTTTCGGAAAATGACGGTTACGAACCAGATCGGGCCGTGTCCGAGATGTTGCGCCTGGTTGCAAAAAAGACTTGCCTGTTTCTGATGAATCGAAATATCATGAATTATGGATATAAAAGATGCACTGAGCGCCTTTGGGGCGCTCAGCCAGAAAACCAGACTGGAAGTCTTCCGGTTGTTGATCCGGGCTGGCGACGCAGGAATGACTGCCGGCGAGATCGGCGAGGCTCTGGACGTTCGGCAGAACACCATGTCGGCGAACCTTGCTGTTCTGCTTCAGTCCGGGCTGGTCCGCAATGAACGCGAGGGGCGGTCGATCCGCTACTTCGCGGATCTTGACGGCATACGCGAGTTGCTGACGTTTCTGATGGCCGATTGCTGTGGTGGTCATCCGGAACTTTGTGCGCAGGTCATCGAGACGATCGCCTGCGGAGAGACCTGTTGAGGTTAAGGGGGATCAAATGTCCGGCGATGTCTACAACGTGCTTTTCCTGTGCACGGGCAATTCCGCCCGGTCGATCATGGCGGAGGCGATCCTGAACCGGGACGGGCAGAGCCGCTTCAGGGCGTTTTCTGCCGGGTCACAACCGGCTGGCGCCGTGCGTCCGGAAGCACTTGCCTTGCTCGGCAAGCTCAATTTCAAGACGGATGGGCTGCGCTCGAAGGACTGGGCAGAGTTCGCCGTGCCGGATGCCCCGGTCATGGATTTCGTCTTTACCGTTTGCGACAATGCGGCGAAGGAAACCTGCCCTGTCTGGCCCGGGCAGCCGATGTCCGCTCATTGGGGGCTGCCGGATCCGGCAGCCGTTTCCGGAAGCGACAGCGAACGGGCGGTCGCATTCAACGAGGCCTTCCGGATGCTCAGCAACCGGATCTCGGTGTTCGTGAGCCTGCCGATGTCTTCGCTTGACCGTTTGTCCCTGCAGAAGAAACTCGATCAAATCGGGCAGTCCGCCGAAGAGCCCGTGTAAGGCTGCTCCGGCGTACCTGTTTCGGGAATATCACCTCAGGCGACGGCCTGGCCTTCGCGCGACGTGCGCAGGGTCAGCAGTGCGATGACCAGGGCGATGAGCGCACAGGCGGCAACCGCGCCAACCAATGGCAAAGCTGTCCGGTCGAAGAACGGGCTGCAGACGAGGATCATCACGCCACCGGCAACCATCTGGAAGGTGCCACCGAGGGAGGATGCCATGCCGGCATGTTCGCCATGTTCTTCCAGCGCCATGACCATCACAGGAGCAATGACCTGTCCGAGGCAGGTGTTGCCGATGAAGAAGAGTGCCATCAGAACCGGCAGGTCGTCGATGCCGCTCCACACAAGAATGACCAGCAGAACGTTGGCTGCCGCAAATCCGCTGACGGCCCTCAATGCCACTCTGCCCATGCCGAAGCGCTCACCAAGCGAGGCGGCAAACTGGGAAGACGCAAAGAAGCCGATCGCGTTCAGCGCGAAAACAAGGCTGAAGGCTGTCGGCGTCAACTGGTACTGGGTCATGTAGACCAGCGGCGCTGCGGCGATGAAGACGAAGAAACTCGCCAGCGAGAAGCCACCGATCAGCGTCAGACCCATGAACCTGCTGTCACGCATCAGGTAGATGGCGCTGCGCAGCATTGCTGTCGGGTCGATCTTGCCTCGGCGCTCGGCCGGTAGCGTTTCGGGCAGCAAGAAGGCCATTTGCAGCATGGCGAAAAGGGAAATAACGCCCAGGGCCACAAAGATCAGGCGCCAACTGCCGAACTGGATGATCAGGCTGCCGGCGAGCGGTGCAAGCATCGGCGAAACGCTGAAGACCAGCATCACCAGAGCCATCAGCCTGGTCGCTTTTGGTCCGGTGTGGAGGTCGCGGACCACGGCCCGCACGATGACCATCGGCGCGCCGGCACCAAGGGCCTGTACGAAACGGCCGAATGTCAGGGCTGAAACGTCGACCGCGGTCGCGCACATGACCGATCCGATGAGGAAGACGATCAGGCCCAGGAAGGCGGGCAGCTTGCGTCCAAACCGGTCTGCCAGCGGACCGTAGATCAACTGGGCTAACCCGAAAGCGATGAAATAGACCGTGAAGGTCATATGAACCGCAGCGTCGTCCGTCTGCAATGCCTGCACGATTTCCGGCATGGCGGGCAGATAGAGGTCGATGGCAAATGGACCGACAGCAGCGAGAAGCCCCAGCACAATGGCGGAGCGGACAAAACCGATCTGCATTGGAAAATCCGATGAAAAATGCGCCGGAGGCACAAATGCGGGAAAGTTTGGAAGATGGAGGTGGCGGAGATCACCGCCCAGCCTTGATATGATGTAAGTGTTCGAAATGCAAATTCAAGGCTTGCCGGGTGTTGTCATGAAAGCTTCATGCAACTGTCACCGATATTGTAATCAGGGCCACTAGCTTGCGCGCACCATCAACCCGATATTTTGTGGGAGCGAGTGCAATGGCGGACCTTCGTGGGCGCTTTTTAAAAGGTGTCAGCCTTTCAGTCCTGTTCGGCCTTGGCGCCGTGTCGGCAGCACAGGCAGAGTATTTCGAGCGTATCAACACATTCCCGGTCTACAAGACCCTGCCGGAAGGCGTGGATCAGGCCACCGAAACCGTTGCCGAAATCATCTACGCCACGAAGGACGGCCGCACGCTCGTCTTCACCGACAGCCCGGGCGAAGCCATTGTTTTCGTCAATGCGGCCAACCCGCTGAACCTGCAGCCGATGGGCCGCACCGCCCTTGGTGGTGAGCCTACTTCGGTCGCCGTCGGCGAAACATTCGCCTATGCCGGCGTCAACACGTCCGAAGACTACGTCAATGCGTCCGGCCATCTGGCCGTGATCGCTCTCGACGGTCTTGGCATCACCGCGAAGTGCGATGCCAAGGGTCAGCCGGACAGCGTTGCCATCTCTCCGGACGGCAAGTTCGTTGCGATCGCCATCGAGAACGAGCGCGACGAAGATCTGAACGACGGCGTGATCCCGCAAATGCCGGCCGGCCATCTGGCGATCTTCGATCTGGACGAAACCGGCACGCCGACCAACTGCGACGCGGTCCGCATTGTCGACCTGACGGGTCTTGCCGAAATTGCGCCGACCGATCCGGAGCCGGAGTTCGTTTCGATCAACTCCCAGAACCAGGTTGTCGTCACGCTGCAGGAAAACAACCATATCGCCGTGGTCGATCTGGCCTCCGGTGAAGTTGTCAGCCATTTCTCCGCCGGTACGGCTTCGGCTGAAAACATTCCGGTTTCCAAGGCGCGCATGAGCGATGCCTCCGGTTCGACCGAAAACGTCAAGCGTGAGCCGGATGCGGTTGCCTGGATCGACGACGAGCGTTTCGTGACCGCCAACGAAGGCGACTACGAAGGCGGTTCGCGCGGCTTCACCATCTGGAACACCAAGGGCGAGATCCTGTTCGACAGCGGCAACCAGATGGAACATCTTGGCATGGCCAACGGCCACTATCCGGCCAAGCGCGCGTCCAAGAAGGGCACCGAGCCGGAAGGTGTGACGGTTGGTGAATTCGGCGGTGAAAAGCTGATCTTCGTCAATTCCGAACGCGGCAACTTCGTCGCTGTCTACAAGGACACCGGTGCCGAGCCGGCATTCGTCCAGTTCCTGCCGACCCACGTCGGTCCGGAAGGCTCACTTGCGATCCCGAGCCGTGACCTGTTTGTGGTTGCCAACGAGGTCGACAGTGCGGAAGACAACGTTCGCGCGCAGGTCTCCCTCTACAAGTTTGGTGCGGACGCTCCGTCCTACCCGATGGTCGTGTCCGAAACCGACCCTGAAAAAGGCGCACCGATTGGCTGGGGCGCACTGTCCGCACTGGCTGCAGACCCGGAAGACGGTAACAAGCTCTACGCCGTCAGCGACAGCTTCTATGACGACGCCCGCATCTACACGCTGGACATCTCTTCCAAACCGGCAAAAATCGTTGCCTATGCAACCGTTCAGGGTGGCAAGCAGGCAAAACTGGACCTGGAAGGCATCTCCGTTGCCAAGGATGGCGGCTTCTGGCTGGCTTCCGAAGGCAATCCGGACAAGGAACTGCAGCACTTGCTGCTGAAAGTCGGCACCGACGGTCAGGTTCAGGAAGAAATCACGCTTCCGGAAGAGCTGAACGCCCAGTCCGCGCGTTTCTCCTTTGAAGGCGTTGCCGAGTTCGAAATGGACGGCAAGACGCTGGTGGCCGTCGCCGTTCAGCGTGAGTGGAAAGACGACCCGAAGGGCATGGTGAAGCTGGCCATCTACAACCCGGCCGACAAGTCCTGGGGCTTCGTTCACTATCCGCTCGACAAGCCGAAGAGCGCAGCCGGCGGCTGGGTCGGCCTGTCGGAAATCGTCTCCATGGGCGACGGCAAATTCGCCATTCTGGAGCGCGACAACAAAGGTGGTGAAGACGCAGCCATCAAGCAGATCACCACGATCTCCCTGGAAGGTGTGACCCCGGCTGCCTACGGATCTGAGCTCCCGGTGGTTCAGAAGCGCTACGCCATGGATATCCTGCCGGCTCTGGCCGAAGGCAAGGGCTGGGTTCTCGACAAGCCGGAAGGCCTGACGATCACCGCCGACGGCCGTCTGATCCTGGTCACCGACAATGACGGTGTCGACGATGCACCGGGTGAAACCCGGTTGATCGACCTCGGCCCGGCAAGCCGCCTGAACTAAGGCACTTCAGACAAAGGTCCTCCCAAGACCTGAGCGAAGGTCCGGCCGCTTTATGCAGCCGGGCCTTTACTTTTCTGCATTGCCAGTCTCATGCCGTGAAACTTAGTCTTTGCCAGTGCCACAGAGCAGCAAGACTGTGCAGTCCGATGAGTGCTGCAACCAAAAGCACCGCAGCATGGTGCAGGCCTGCCGGTGGCAATCCGGCGAAAGCCGCAAGTCCCGGCAATGTGCCACTCGCAATCTTTTCAAGGCTACCGGATATGACGATCATGCCGATACCGCTGACGAGGAGCAGAAGCGGTACGAGGCGCAAGGCGGCGTGGACGCCCTTGCCGACAGCTTGCTGCAACCCGGAATGAACGGCGAACACCGGCTGAGGGGCACCCTTTGCCAGCCAAAAGATTGTGCGGACAAGAGCGAGCAGGCCCGCAGACAAGCCAAGTCCCAGATGGGTTTTCAGAAGGTTTGGCGAAAACGGTTCGTTGTTCGTCAGGGCATAGCCGGTAGCCAGGGCGCTGATGGTAAGAGCGGCAATCGTCCAGTGCAGCAGCCTGTTTCCGGTTACGGGCAAGGCCACCATCATTCATCCTCCCGAATGACGGTGTAGAGTGCGGCATGAAAGCTGATGCCCTTGAATTCGGCGACGATGCCGCTTTTGCCAAGCTTCTGAATGGCGGCCTGATAGGCATCGGGACTTTCCCAAAGCGCGATGTTGACCAGCTGGAACTTCGCCTGCGGAGACAGGGACTGGTGCAGGCGCGTGGTGATGTAGCCAGGCTGCTCTTTCAGGAAGTCGCGCGCCTGTTCCCAGCTGCGAACAGCGTCGGCAAGACGGTCTTCGGGAACTTCGAAGGAATTGATCAGCGTTACCGGGGTGTTGGTGTTGATTTCACTCGCCATGGCGGAGACTCCCAGGTTGGCGGTCAGGAAGGAAAGTGCTGCCAGATGAATGGCACGACGTGTCCAGAGTGATGTCATTTCGAATTCCTAATTATATAGCAAGCTATGTTTATTTATATAGGGTGCTATCTATCGTATATGCAAGGGATGACCTTCGAAAAAGATTCCTCCGCCGGGTATCTGGCAAACCACATGGCACGGCTGTTTGCCGCCGGTCTCCATCGCCGCATCCGGCCGCTAGGCCTTTCGCCGGGCCAATTTCCGGCACTGGTCGCCCTTTGGGCAAAGGAAGGACGCACGCAAAAGGAACTCGTGCAGTTGCTTGATATCGAACAGGCAACGCTGGCAAACACCCTGGCCCGGATGGAACGGGACGGCTTGATCACCCGTCGGGCGAGTGAAGAAGACGGCCGGGTTCAGGAAATATTCCTGACCGACAAGGCCAAGGTTTTGGAAAAGGAAGCCATCGCGTCTGCGATTGCGCAGAACGGAGAGGCGCTGGAGGGGTTTTCGGAACAGGAAAAGGCGCAGTTCCTGGATTTCATGCACAGAGCCATTTCAGCCATGCAGAAAGCCCAGACCGGCAGTTCCCGATGAGTGCCAGCTTGATGGGCCTGTTCGGCGTCTCCTTTCTGGCTGCCACCCTGCTGCCCGCCCAATCCGAACTGGGCCTTTCCGGCCTGATTGCGCTTGGAACGGAACCCGTCGTTCTGCTGGTTGCGGCGGCAAGCCTTGGCAACACGCTCGGATCAATGGTCAACTGGGGTCTCGGCAGGGCAGCAACCGCCTGGTCGACCGCTTCCTGGTTTCCGGTCAAGCCTGACAAGCTCGCCAAGGCAACGGGCTGGTATCACCGCTATGGACGATGGAGCCTGCTGCTCAGCTGGGCGCCAATTATCGGCGATCCCCTGACATTGGCAGCAGGTGTGCTCAAGGAACCCTTCTGGAGCTTCACCCTGCTGGTCGCAATTGCAAAGACAGCACGCTATGTCGCTGTCGCGTTGATCACGTTGCAGGTTATCTGAGGCTGCGGGCCAGATGACGGAAAGTGCCCGGCTGGTTCCAGCCGGGCAGGTGACGTTGCTTCTGATCAGTCCCCGGCGCGATACTCGGGCGGTATCGTGAAGACTTCGTCGGCGCGGCCATAGCCGCCGTCTTTGACCTCTTCCACCAGAACCATGGTGTTGGGGCGCACGATCTCACCGAAAAAGGAAACGAGCAGATCGGTGGTCTTGTGGATCAGCTCTTCCTTTTGCGCTGTGCTCAACGCAGCTTCGGGCAGTTTGTAATTTGCAAAGGGCATTAAGGTTCTCCTTGGGGTTTTGGTGTCCGTGTCTAGATGATGCCGCCGTTGGCACGCAGAACCTGGCCATTCATCCAGTCCCCGTCTGGACCGGCCAGAAAGGCAATGGTTGCAGCGATGTCCTCGGGGGTGCCGAGACGGCCGAGCGGGTTTGATTTCCGGATCGTTTCCACAAGCTCCGCCGGCTTGCCGGCAAGGAAAAAGTCAGTCTCAACCGGTCCGGGGGCGATCGCGTTGACCCGGATGCCACGCGGGCCAAGCTCCTTCGCCAGAACCCGGGTCATGGCTTCAACGGCGGCCTTGGTCGCGGCGTAGAGGCCGTAGTGAGGCTGATAGAGGCCGACCACACTGGAGGAAATGGAGATGATGCGGCCACCGTCCGCGAGCCGGCTCGACGCGAGCCGCATGGCGCGAAAAACACCACCGAGATTGACCGCGCATTGTCTGTCGAAATCTTCGTCGCTTGCTTCGGCAATGGCGGCATTGCGCATGGTGCCGGCATTGTTGACGAGTACACCCACCGGGCCAAAGGCCTTTTCTGCAGCTTCGAAGAGATGCTCGTGGGTCGCTGTTTCGGCAACGTCTCCCTGGATCGCGATTGCCTTGCCGCCCTGGTCTTCCAGGCTTCGGACAAGAGCGAGAGCCGCAGCTTCATCCTTGCCGTAATTGATCACCACCTGAAACCCGTCATGTGACAGCCTGCGGGCTATCGCTGCGCCTATGCCTTTGCTGGCGCCGGTGACGATGGCGGTATCGAGATCTGGTGTCATCTAAGTCTCCTTCTCGTTGATCCTGAACATAGCGAGGCGGAAACTCCGGATAATGATGCTTTAAATGAAAAGATAATTCGGATAACAGGAACAAATGTACGGCAAGTTCGACGCAATGCAGCTCTTTGTCCGGGTGGTCGAACGAGGCAGCTTCACTGCTGCCGCGGCAGATCTGAACCTGCCACGGTCCACCGCCACGGATGTGATCCAGCGTCTTGAGCGTGATCTCGCCTGCCGGTTGCTGGAGCGAACCACACGCCATGTGACGCCGACCCCGGATGGTGAAGCCTATTACCGGCGATGTGTGTCGATCCTGGCGGAAGTGGAAGAAGCCGAGGGCGCGCTGCGCGGGCACGAGCCTGCCGGACAGTTGCGGGTCGATGTGCCGGGACGGCTGACCCGCACTTTCCTGTTGCCGCACCTGCCGGACTTCATGGCGCGTTATCCGAAGATCGACCTGCAGCTCGGCCAGGGAGAGCGCTTGGTGGATCTGGTGCGAGAGGGAGTTGACTGCGTGCTCCGTGCCGGCGTGCCGGACGACAGTGGCATGATAATGCGAAAGTTGACGGAGATCGCGGAGATCACCTGTGCCAGCCCGGACTATCTGGCCACGCACGGTACGCCAACAAATCTTGATGATCTGGAAGGGCACCTGATGGTCGGTTTTCTGTCGTCACGGACGAGTGCCGTCATGCCGCTTGACTTTCGGACGTCCGCAGGCGTGCGCGAAATAATGCTGCCCAGCCGGATCGTCGCCAACGATGCAGAAACGGTACACCAACTCGGGTGTCTTGGGTTCGGGCTGATCCAGGCGCCTCGGTACCGGCTTGCCGAAGATCTGGAAAGCGGTGCGCTGGTGCAGATCCTGCCGGAATTTCCACCGACCTCGTTGCCACTGGCTGCGTTCTACCCCCAGAACCGCCAACTTTCACCACGCGTTCGTGTCTTTGTCGAATGGGTGGCCGGTATCTTTGCCGCGGTGGAAATATAGACCTCAGAACCTCTGGATCAGATCCCACTTGTTGCCGAAGGGGTCCTGGAAGACGGCTACTTTGCCATAAGCCTCATGGCGTGGTGTCTCCAGAAAGGTGACGCCGGCCGTGAGCATCGCCTGATGATCGCGATCGAAGTTGTCGGTGTGCAGGAACAGGAACACACGGCCGCCGGTCTGGTTGCCGATGGCGGCGTGCTGATCGTCACCGTCGGCTTGCGCCAGCAGGAGACGTGTCTCGGAGCTGGCCTTGGGCGCGACCAGTACCCAGCGTTTGCCGTCGCCAAGGTGAGTGTCTTCGACCAGGTCGAAGCCAAGCCTGCCGACATAAAAGTCGATACCCTGGTCATACTCGGGCACGATGAGGGCAATCGCTCCAATCATCTGTTTCATGGCAGGCCGTTTCCTACTGCGCGCGCCGGTAGACGGATACGTTCGTGTAGCTTGCAACGTCGACCAGGTGGACGGTTTGCGTTACGGTCAGCGTTCTGCCGTCGTCGGACAGTTCCCGGTCGGCTTTCATGATCGTCAGCCCGCCGCGGCGGGCTTCCGAAATGAGGTTGCGATCTCCCTGGAACACGAGACGCATGGCGTCGACCAGGCCGCTTTTGCCAAGACGCACTTCCGGACCGTCCGGCATTGCCTCGAAAGTGTCGATGGTGACTTCACCGTCGGAGGCCACCTGGTTCATCGTGAAGACGGCAACGCCGAAGTTCTCGTCGATCTTGAGCGTGGCGCTGCGTGGCGGTTCGCCTTGTTCGAAGTCGCTTTCCTCCGTGTCGAGGATCCAGGTGCCGAGAAAGGGGGCGAGTTTGTCTTCGATCATGGGACCAGCGGTATCTTGAAAAGGGAAAGCCGGCACCGGGATAACCGGTGACGGCTCTGCTTGCAAATGGCGATTGCCTATCAGGCGCTCAAGGCGTCCAGTTCGGCAATGATGGCGTCGCCCATTTCCACGGTGGAAACGGTGGCCTGGCCAGGCGCTGCGATATCTTTCGTCCGCAGGCCCTTGTCGAGAGCGTTGGCGATGGCCTTGTCCAGTTTGTCGGCGGCTGCAACTTCCTCGAAGGAGTAACGCAGCGCCATGCCGAAGCTGGCAATCATGGCGATCGGGTTGGCAGCGCCCGTGCCGGCAATGTCCGGAGCGGAGCCGTGGACGGGCTCATAAAGCGCCTTGCGCTTGCCGGTAACGCCATCCGGTGCGCCGAGCGATGCGGACGGGAGCATGCCGAGCGAACCGGTCAGCATGGCGGCAACGTCGGACAGCATGTCGCCGAAGAGGTTGTCCGTCACAATGACGTCGAACTGCTTGGGCCAGCGGACAAGCTGCATGCCGCCGGCGTCAGCCAGCATGTGCTCCAGCTGAACATCCTCGTAGCCGTTCTTGTGCGTCTGGGTAACGACTTCGTTCCACAGTACGCCGGACTTCATCACGTTCCGTTTTTCCATGGACGTGACCTTGTTGCCACGCGTGCGTGCCAGCTCAAAGGCGACGCCGGAAATGCGCTCGATCTCGTAGGTGTCGTAGACCTGCGTGTCGATGCCGCGTTTCTGGCCGTTGCCGAGATCGATGATTTCCTTCGGTTCGCCGAAGTAGACACCGCCGGTCAGCTCGCGCACGATCAGGATGTCGAGACCTTCGATCACGTCCTTCTTCAGCGACGATGCATCGGCAAGCGCCGGGTAGCAGATGGCCGGGCGCAGGTTGGCGAACAGCTGCATGTCCTTGCGCAGACGCAATAGGCCGGCTTCCGGGCGAACTTCGTAAGGAACGTCGTCCCACTTGGGTCCGCCGACGGCGCCGAAGATGACCGCGTCGGCAGCCATGGCCTTGGCCATGTCTTCTTCGGAGATCGACTGACCATGCGCGTCATAGGCGGAACCACCCACCAGGCCTTCGTCGGTTTCAAAGGACATGCCGCCCTTTTCATTGAACCAGGCAATGACCTTTTTCACTTCCTGCATGATTTCCGGGCCAATGCCGTCACCCGGCAGAAGCAGAAGGTTTTGTGAAGCCATGGATGTTCCATCCCGCATTTTGAGAAATCTGATGGCGATGGGTTAGCGCGTCAGCCGTTGTCTTTCAAGATGAAGCCAGTTGCGAAGAACTCAAGCAAGCCGTGGGGAAAGGTCAAGAACGCCTGAAAGGCCCGGAGGACAGCGGGATTGAAGCCGGTATCAGGACAGCTCCTGCAAGGATCAGCCGAGCCAGCCCCGCACTGCCTGGAACAGGAGGTTCAGCGCCAGCGCGGTCATCACCCATCTGAAGCCGGTTTTGAAGCTCTTCTCGTCCATTCTGCCGAGCAGGCGGCTGCCGGCGAGTGTGCCGAGAAAGCCGCTGGCGATCATCAGGACAATCAGTCCCAGCCAGGGCGCGAAGGCAAAGCCGAGCGCGCCGAACGCAATGATCTTGAAGACGTGCATGATCAGCGCGGTGATTGCCTGGTTGGCGACGAACCCGTGGCGCGGCAGGCCGAGGGTCGACAAAACGGCACCGCCGATGGGGCCGGCCGCACCGAAGAACATGGACAGGAACGTGGAGGCAAAACCCGCTGCTGCCATGACCCGTTTCGGTGCCTTGCCGAAATGCGGTGCCTTGCCCCAGACGACCCACAGCACGAACAGGCCGATGCCCGCCTTCAGAACCGCCGGCGGCAATTCCACCGCGATGGCGCCGCCCACGGCCGCGCCAATTGCCGCCCCGACTGCGAACCAAAGCGCAATCAGCCAGTCGACATGTTTCAGTTGTACAAGCGCACGCCCGGCGTTCGATCCGAGCTGAACGACACCGTGGACCGGCACCAGGGCACTGGCCGGCATGACGGTTGCCATGATCGCGATCAGCGCGACCCCGCCGCCAAGGCCGACGGCCGCTGTCAGGGCCGAGGTGAAGAAACTCGTGACGATCAGTGTCAGCGATGCAGCAAGGTGCAGCTGATCGGGAAAGAAGAAGCCGGCGATGTCCGACATGTCACGACCATCTCTTGTTGGCGTAGTTGACCGCTTCGCGGACATCCAGTGCGCGGGTGGAATTGCCGCTGCGCAGATAGAAGACCGAGGCCTTGTTTTCTTCCAGATAGACGGCGCGGGGTGCCGGGCTGACGATGACCATGGCCACGTCCTTGCCGTCCACCCTGGAAAAGACCGTGTGGATGTAAGGACAGAGATCTCCGCCGAGTGTCTTTGAAACGATGTCGTTGACGGTGCGCTCGAACGAATCGAGGTCCGGGCTTTTCAGCGTTGCCAGGTCCTTGTCGAGACCAAGCGGTGTGCCGTTGTCATCAACACCGATCAGAAGATGGCCGCCATCGGCATTGAAGAAGCCGGCAAGGGTCTTGGCGATGACCTTTTCCAGGGACCGGTTGGTCCGGTTTTCCTTCAGGTCCCAGCGCAGCGACGACTTGAACTCCACGCGCCGGTTTTCGCCCTGTTTCAGAAGATCGGGAATGAGCGCGGTCTGCTCTTCGCGCAGCGACCGGTAGGCTTCGGACGTTCGCATGTAGTTGCGGGTGAAGATGCCGAAGGCGAGGCCGACAACTGCGCCGAGACCGGTATAGGCAACCGCAACATCCAGGTGCCGGGGAAGCAGCACCAGCCACAGGCGCGCCGTCAGAAATTCAAGGAGGTTCGGAGCCGTTTCCGAAAAACGGGCCAGTTCCCACCAGACCACCACAAGGTTCAGCGGGTGGATCACCAGCACACCGACAATGGCCCCGACCACGACATAGGCTGCCAGAAAGGGAAGCTTGAACGGGGAAAGAGCCATATTCGAAAATCCAAATGAAAACGCCGGTCGGAACCGGCGTCACTCTTAATCCAAAACCTTCCCGCCGTCATCCCGGCCCGTCATCCTGGGTCGGCATCGTGCGAAACGGGATGGCGATGAAGGATTTCACAGGAGGTCAGGCGGCCGCGGGGAGGGCCGTTTCGACCAGTTTCACCCAGTAGGAACAGCCGACCGGGATCAGGTCGTCGTTGAAGTCATAGGCCGGATGGTGCAGGCCCGCGCTGTCGCCGTTGCCGGCGAAGATGAACGCACCCGGGCGTTCTTCCAGCATGTAGGAGAAATCCTCACCGCCCATCATCGGCTCGATCTCGCGATTGACCTTGCCGACCCCGGCAATGCCTTCGGCGACGGCTGCCGCGAAATCCGTCTGCTCGTCGTGGTTCGCCGTGACCGGATACCCGCGCGTGAATTGCAGAACTGCCTTTGCGCCGAACGCATCGCCAACAGAGCTGACGATGGATTCCATCCGTGCCTGGGCGAGATCCCGCATTTCCGGGCTCAGCGTGCGCACGGTGCCGCGCAGCAGCACTTCCTGCGGAATGACGTTGAAGGCGTTGCCACCCTGGAAAACGGTCACCGACACAACAACCGAATCGAGCGGATTGGCATTGCGGCTGGCGATAGTCTGCAGTGCGGACACCAGTTGCGAGCCGATCACGATCGGGTCGATGGTCTCATGCGGCTTGGCGGCATGGCCGCCCCGGCCGGTGATGGTGATGCGGAATTCGTCGGTCGCGGCCATGATCGGGCCCTTGCGGATGGCGAATTCGCCCACCGGCATGCCCGGGAAGTTGTGCATGCCGTAGACTTCCTCGATCGGCCAGCGGGTCAGGAGACCATCGTCGATCATCGCCTTCGCGCCTGCGCCACCTTCTTCGGCCGGCTGGAAGATGACGACGACCGTGCCGTCGAAGTTGCGGGTCTCGGCGAGATACTTTGCAGCGCCCAGCAACATGGCGGTGTGGCCGTCATGGCCGCAGGCGTGCATCTTGCCCGGGATCTTGGAGGCATAGTCCTTGCCGGTGATTTCCTCGATCGGCAGCGCGTCCATGTCGGCGCGCAGGCCGATGGTCTTGCCGGCACCGCCGTTGCGGCCCTTGATCACGCCAACGACGCCCGTCTTGCCGACGCCCGTTGCGATTTCATCGACACCGAAGCTCTGCAGCAGCTCGGACACCTTCTCGGCAGTCCGCACCGTTTCGTAGAGAATTTCGGGATTTTCGTGAATGTCGCGGCGCCAGGCGGTGATCTCGTCGGCCAGATCCGCGAGGCGATTAACGATGGGCATGAAGGACTCCTAGAAACACATCGGAACAGGAAAGCGCTTTAAGCTTGAACGGCTAACCTATCGCAAGCTGCAAAAAGAGGAAGTGGGATTGCGGAAAAAGTTATGTGCAAGGCGATGGTCCGCAAGACTGATCCGCCTCCAGGTCATTCTCCGGATGATTTTTCCTGCAAACGGAAAACGCGCGTGCGTTTGATCTCGTTGTCTTCCAGCGCACCGACCACCGGAACGCTGTAGGCCGCCAGTTCAATCAGGCGTGACGAGGGCAGATAGGACCGGCCAGGATCGCCGACATAGACCTCGATGTTGTTCGCCAGCAACCTGTCGAGAAATGCCAGCACCTTGTCGGCCATGGGCTTGTCGTAGAAAACGTCACCACAGAAGACAAGGTCCGCTTGCGGCGGTTCTCCGGTGGTGATGTCCGCGGTCTCGGTGGTGATCTCCACCTCGTTGAGCGCGGCGTTGAGGCGTGTTGCGGTCAGGGCGTAGGGGTCGATGTCGACCGCGTGGCAGGACGCTGCGCCGGCCTTCATGGCGGCTATGCCGACCAGACCAGAGCCGCAGGCAAAGTCGACAACGCGTTTTCCCGCGACCAGTTCCGGCGTGTCGAGCACGTAGCGGGCAAGTCCCTGGCCGCCAGCCCAGGCAAAGGCCCAGAATGGCGGCGGCAGGCCTAGCTCGCCCAGTTCGTCTTCGGTCTTTTGCCACAGATCCATGGCCTCGTCGGCCACATGCAGAAGGATTTCCTCCGCATGCGGCACAGGTTTGACCTTGGTCTCCTTCCGGATGAAGGCTGCCGGATCCTTGATAAGGGCC
Organism: Labrenzia sp. R5_0; assembly: GCF_017743835.1. Taxonomy (NCBI): domain Bacteria; kingdom Pseudomonadati; phylum Pseudomonadota; class Alphaproteobacteria; order Hyphomicrobiales; family Stappiaceae; genus Labrenzia; species Labrenzia sp. R5_0. The sequence continues at coordinate 630,405 of NZ_JAGHRK010000004.1, forward strand.
ATTCAGGGCGGATCTCTCAGGAGAGGAAGTTAGGCAGGCTCTTTCAGGCCACCCATTTCACAGACGATTTTCCATTCCTCTTCCGTGACCGGCTGAACCGACAGGCGCATGGAGGTGACCAGCGACATCTTGGCAAGGCGCGGTTCGGCCTTGACGTCGGCCAGGGTCACCGGCTTGGGCATGTCACGGACGGCCTTGAAGTCCACGCATTCCCAGCGGGGATCATCGATAGTGGTGTCCGGATGGATGTCGCTGCAGACCTCAACGATGCCGACGACTTCCTTGCCGATGTTGGAATGGTAGAAGAACGCCTTGTCGCCGATTTCCATGGCCCGCATGTTGTTGCGTGCCTGGTAGTTCCGGATACCGTCCCACTGCTCACCCTTGTCGCCACGGGCCTTCTGCTGTTCCCAGGACCATTTGTCGGGTTCGGACTTGATCAGCCAGTACTGCACTCAGTTTGCCTCCGGGTTCTTGATTGCCCAGTTCCAGGGGCGGATCTCGACGCTTTCGAACAAACCGGCGCGGGCGTAGGGATCTTCCTGGGAGATCGCCAGGATCTCGTCGCGGTTGGAGGCTTCGATCACAACCAGCGAGCCGGTCATGTTGCCGTCGTCGTCAAGAAACGGGCCGGCTGCCTTGAGGCTGTCGCCGAGGCCTTTCAGGAAGTCGAGATGGGCGGCGCGGTTGTCGAGGCGCGTCTGCAGGGCACCGGGCTTGTCGGTGCAGATCAGGGCATAGAGCATGAAGAATTCCCCGGGTTGGTCGAATCTGCGTCGAACCTAGGGCCGGGGCGGGGGAAACTCAATGGGGGAAAGAAAGGAGAGGTGCATCAAACCCTGTGCAAGCGGCCCATCCTTCGAGACGCCTGGCGTTGCCCGGCTCCTCAGGATGAGGGAGTGGGGGAGCTGTTCTCCCCTTCGTGGCAGGGCAACTGACTTTGGACTAAAGACAGGCAGCAAGCACAAGTGTCACCCCGGGCGAGCAACGCGAGACCCGGGGGCTACTCGTTTCCAGAGAGCCGGAATGGGTTGTGCCTCTTCAGGGCACCTTGTCTGCTTCGGCAAGCGGCGCGGCGAGTGGGCCCCGGATCTGCGCTTCGCTTGTCCGGGGTGACGCCGTGGGGATGAGGATATCGCTCATATGCCAATCCCCTATCACAAGCGGAAAGAGAGCCAGGCGCCGGCTTGTGCCTATGTCGAAGGCCGGTTTCGTCGAGACGGGGTCAAAGCCCTGCCGTTTCCGATTTCAGCGGGCGTGCCATCAGGGTGTTGAGGGCGTCGTCGATGGTCAGGTCCTCGTCGATCATCCTGGCGACGGTCTCGCAGATCGGCACTTCGACATCGTATTTGCGGGCCAGCTTGACTGCGACGCGGGCGGAATAGGCGCCTTCCGCGAGCTTGCCACCTGCCGAAATCAGCTCGGAAGCCATGAAGCCTTCGCCGAGCCGCAGCCCGAAGGAAAAGTTGCGCGACTGGCTGGACGAACAGGTGAGCACAAGGTCTCCCAGACCGGAAAGGCCTGTCAGGGTTTCACCCTGTGCGCCCATGGCAGTGCCGAGGCGTGACAGTTCGGCAAAGCCGCGTGCGGTCAGGGCCGCCTGGGCACTGGCGCCGAGCTTGCGGCCGACCACGGCCCCGCAGGCGATCGCGAGCACATTCTTGAGGGCGCCGCCGATCTGGGCACCGAGAATGTCGATCGAGGCATAGGGCCGGAAACAGGGCGATTGCATTGCTTCGCACAGGCTGAGCGCGGTCTTGGCCGAATTGGCGGCAACGGTGACGGCAGTCGGCAGGCCCTTGGCGACGTCGTCGGCAAAGCTCGGGCCGGACAGGACGCCCGGTTCGACGCCGGGCAGTTCCTCGCTCATGACCTTGGACAAGAGCTTGCCGGAGGATTGTTCGATGCCCTTGGCGCACAGCACGACGGGGCCGCGCACTTTGCCGGTCTGTTTCAGGGCAGCCAGCATCGCGCGGGTTGTCTGGGCGGGTGTCACCAGCAAGATGGCATCGGCGTCAGCAACCTCTTCCAGCGAAGATGTCGCTTCCAGTTCCTCGTCAAAGGTGATTCCCGGCAGATACCTCGGGTTCTGCCGACGGGACCTGATATCGGAGACCGTACCGGGATCACGCGCCCAAAGGCGCACTTCCCGTCCGGCACGGGCTGCGGTCAGGGCCAGGGCCGTGCCCCAGGCGCCGCCGCCAACGACGCCGATAGACCTAATGGCGCCCATTGCTCTGCCTTTCCACGCGCGTCCGTAATGTTTCAAGTTGCGCTCCAAACCCTTCAAAAAAGCGGGCCTCGGTCGGCGCATCCATGGTGAACAGGTCAATCCAGAACAGACGGAACCTTATCGGGGGACCGCCTGCGTTCGGTGACATTTCGAAATGTTCCCATTCTGTCGCGGGCTTTTCACGAATTCGGCCATGAAAATGCCGCCGGCGATGCAAGCCGTCGAGACAACGGGGAACATCTTTGAAGATATGGTCCTGGTCGGCGAACGATTCGAGCGCGATATCCAACGAAAGTCCGGTCTCCTCGGCAAATTCTCTCCTGGCAGCCTGCAGATAGCTTTCGCCGGGGTCGACCGTGCCTCCGGGAACCTGGAGGCCGGCATTCGGGAAATCGGGTTCCACAAACACGAGAAGCTCTGTTCCACAGGTCAGGTAGACATAGGCCTTTTGGTAGATCAGCACGGGCAGGTCCTTGAAAGAACTGTTGTTTATGCCGCGTTGGCGAGGCGTGTCACACGTTTGCGCAGGGCATCGAGGGGCGCGCCGAAGGCGGCGAAGAAGTTTTCCTCGTCGCTTGCCCGTTCGCCAAAGAGGTCAACCCAGAAGAAACGGTAGCGAATCGGTTCGCCGCCGCTGCTGGGATGCATTTCGTAATGCTCCCACTCGCTCTTCGGCCGGGCACCAAGGCGGACATGGTAGTTGCGGCGGATGTGTCGGCCAAGCAGCGGACGGTTGGGTGCGGGCCGGTACTGTCCGACGGGAGGGATCGTTTCGAACGGGATATCCTGACTGGAAAAATGATCAAAGGCCACGTCCAGTTCGAGGCCGGTTTCCTCGGCAAATTCCCGCATGGCGCCATGCAGAAAGCTTTCGCCCGGATCGATGGTGCCACCCGGAACCTGCAGGCCCAGATGAGGCGTGTCCGGTTCGTCGAAGACCAGAAGGTCCGTGCCGCAGGTCAGGTAGACATAGGCCTTGTGGTAGACGCGCATTTCTCAGAACAGTCCTTGTTGGAAGGCTGAAGTTTCCTAACAGGGTCTTTGGTCGCGCAAAAGGGTCGGTGGGAAATTGAGCGATGATTTACAGGTCCACATCCTAGACCTTGGCGCCCTTTTTACCCGCGCCGAGCACACCGGCATTGGCTGAATCCAGCGGCCAGCGAGGCCTGGGTGACAGACTCATGTCGTCCACGGGGCCAAGTCGAAGCCGCTCGATCCCGGCCCAGGCGATCATTGCTGCATTGTCGGTGCAAAGGCGCATGGGCGGCGCGATGAAACGGGCATCTGCCTCTTCTGCCGCAGCCAGAAGACTGTTGCGGATTTCCTGGTTCGCCGCGACACCACCAGCCACAACGATTGCCGGTTTGACACCCGGGTGGCGTGTCCGGAAGAGATCGAGTGCGGAGCGGGTGCGGGCTGCCAAAACGTCGGACACAGATCGCTGAAACGCCGCGCAGAGGTCGGCAATCGTCTGTTCATCGACAGGCTCAAGCTTTTTCGCCTGGGTGCGAAGTGCCGTTTTCAGTCCGGCGAAGGACATGTCGAGACCCGGGCGATCCAGAAGCGGACGCGGCAGGCGGAAGCGGGTGACGTCGCCCTTGGCAGCCATTTTTTCTACATGCGGGCCGCCGGGATAGGGCAGGCCCAGCAGTTTGGCTGTCTTGTCGAAAGCTTCGCCAATGGCATCGTCGATGGTCGTGCCGAGACGTTCATAGTCCCCGACGCCGCGCACCAGCAGGAACTGGCTGTGGCCGCCGGAGACGAGCAGCAAGAGGAACGGAAACTCGAGATCGTCGGTCAGGCGCGCGGTCAGGGCGTGGCCTTCCAGGTGATTGACGCCGACGATCGGCTTTCCCGCTGCCATGGCGATGGCCTTGGCGGTCATAAAGCCGACGATGACGCCACCGATGAGGCCAGGGCCGGCAGTTGCGGCAATCGCGTCGATATCATCCCAGCCGCAACCGGCCTCGTTCATGGCTTCGGCAACGATCCGGTCGAGGATTTCGATGTGGGCACGGGCGGCAATTTCCGGCACCACGCCACCGAATTCTGTATGCTCGTCGATCTGCGAACGGATCGTATTGGAGAGGATCTTCTTGTGCGCAGGGCCGCACACAACCGCTGCTGCGGTTTCGTCGCAGCTGGTTTCAATGCCCAGGACCGTCAGATTGGTCGCATTGTCATCTGTTTTGACTGAGGTCATTGGTCTAAGTGCGGTGGCCTGTGTTAGGACATCCGAAAAGACATAAATCGGTGCCCGTCATTTCTGCCGGGCGTAGCATCTGGACGGTAAACCTTGCAATCAAATCCTTTGCGTATCGGAACAAGGGGCAGCGCGCTGGCGCTGGCACAGGCCCACGAAACCCGCGACCGGCTGATGGCGGCCCATGATCTGGCCGAAGACGCGTTCGAGATCGTGGTCATCAAGACCTCCGGCGACAGGATCCAGGACAGGCCGCTGTCGGAAGTCGGTGGCAAGGGGCTGTTCACGAAGGAAATCGAGGAAGCGCTTCTGGACGGGCGGATCGATCTTGCCGTTCATTCGTCCAAGGACATGCCGACGGTCCTGCCGGATGGTCTGGCTTTGACGGCCTTCCTGCCGCGGGAAGATGTGCGCGATGCGTTCCTGTCGCCCAAGGCAAAGACCCTGACCGATCTGCCGCAGGGCGCGGTCGTCGGGTCCAGTTCGCTGCGCCGCCAGGCGATGATCAAGCGGCTGCGCCCGGATATCGAAGTGGTGATGTACCGCGGCAACCTGCAGACACGCCTGCGCAAGCTGGCAGAGGGCGAGGTGGACGCAACACTTCTGGCGGCTGCCGGTCTGCGCCGGTTGGGCCTGGAAGCGGAAATCACCAGCCTTCTGGAAACCGACCAGTTTCTGCCGGCTGTCGGCCAAGGTGCGATCTGCATCGAAAGCCGGGCGGACGACAAGGCTACCCTTGAAATGCTGGCGGCAATTCACGACGCGGCAACGCAGATCCGCCTTGATGCGGAGCGCGCCTTCCTTGCTGTTCTGGACGGGTCTTGCCGCACGCCCATCGGCGGTCTGGCAACGCTCGAAGGCGATACGATGCACTTCCGAGGGATTGTGCTGAAGCCGGACGGATCGGCCGCGCATGAGGCATCGGGCAGTGGGCCTGCGGCAGAGGCCGCGCGGATTGGCCGGTCTGTCGGGGAAGATCTGAAAACCCGGATGGGACCGGACTTTCTGGCAGGAGCCTGACCCGGTCATGCGCTTTCTGGTGACACGCCCCCAGCCGGATTGCCGGCGGACCGCTGAAAAACTGCGGGCGTTGGGGCATGTTGCCGATGAAGCTCCCGTTCTGAAAACCGTTGAGGTGCGGTCGGCACAATTCGGGCTGGATGGCGTGTCTGCGCTGGCGTTTTCCAGCCGGCGGTCGGTCGCCGTCCTGTCAGCACAGGGCCGGATCGATGCCTTGCGGAGCTTGCCGGTTTTCACGGTGGGCGACGCGACCGCACTCGCCTGCCGGGAAGCGGGCTTTTCAAATGTACTTTCGGCCAGCGGGGATATTGCTGCGCTGGCTCAGCTGATTCTCGATAATCGGAGCGGATTGTCTTCAGGGGCCGTCCTTTATCCTGCTGCCGAGGATCGGGCGGGGGATCTGGAGGGACTTCTCGCCGCAGGGGGAATTTCCTGTCGCACCGTCGTGCTTTACAGCATGGAGCTGGCGGAAAGCCTGCCTTCTGCCGTGGTTGACGGCCTTCGCCAGAATGCCTTTGATGGTGTCTTCATTTATTCCAAACGCACGGCCGAAGCTTTTCTGGCGCTGGTTCGCAGGCACGGTCTTGACCATATTTTTTCCAGGTTGCCTGTCTATGCCCTTTCGCGGCAGTCGGCCGAGCCCCTATTTGAGGTAAGCCAGGTGCGTATTGCAGCTGCGCCGAACGAAAGCGCCTTGATGGATCTGGCTTTAACACAGTGTTAACCAGATCCGGGGGAGTCGTTCTTTTGCAGCGCGCAAAAGTCTTTGCTGCGGCGGTACCGCTTCGCAAAGAGGTGTGTATAGTGAAGGTCTTGGGACCGGCAGGGTTCAGGAGGAGATGAGATGACGACGGACAAGAAATCCCCGGGCGGGACATCTTCATCGGGCGGCAGCGGCACTGGCGGCAAGGACAAGCCGGGCAGCAGCACTGCGTCTTCCTCCGGCAGCAGCAAGCGGCCGGTAACGATTGATCTGACCGCAGAGAAGGTCGGTGCCAAGCCGACAGACACGAAGCCAGCCTCTGGTACGAGCTCAACGACGAGCGCCACGACGGGGTCTGGCGGCACGACTGCGGGTGCAACCAAGACAGGCGGTATCGGCAGCACGACTGCGTCCGGCAGCTCAACATCAGCCGGAAATACAACGTCATCTGGCAGCACCGGCAATGCGGGCAGCACATCGTCGCCCTCTTCGTCTGCATCGACATCGTCCTCGACCGGATCAGGCTATTCTTCTTCGTCGTCTACCACTGCCGGGTCTTCCACTGCAGGAAAGCCCGCAGGAGCCAGCACAACCGGGTCGTCATCTGCGACCGGCAAACCAGCGTCTCCGGCAGGCTCATCGACGTCTGCCACCAGCCAGACCGGAACCTCCTCGACAAGCAGCAGCTCCCGTCCAGGGGGGGCAACCAGCTTTTCCAATCCGCCGGCCGCTGAGGACCGCGGCGGTGTCGGGGCATTCGGCGTTCTGATTGCGGCCGTTATCGGCGGTATCCTGGTGCTTGGCGGCGGCTTCGGCCTTTACCAGGCCGGGCTCGTCAAACTGTCGCCCGAGCCGAACCAGCAGCTCACCAGCGCGCTCAGTGCCGCCGAACGCAAGATTTCCGATCTGGAGAAAAAACTCGGCGACGTGACGTCTTCGGTCTCCAGCCAGGGCAGCTCCGGTGCTGTTTCTGCTCTGGAAAGCAAAGTCAGCGCGCTTGAAGCCAAACTGCAGGATGCGTCGTCGTCCGATCTGAGCGCCGCAGTCGATGCCCTGAAGCAGGATGTCGAAGGACTGCGCAGCACCGTCGCTTCGGCAGGTGCCGGCACCGGCGAAGGAACCCCAGCCGATCTCCAGCCGCTTGAAAGCCGTCTGGCCGCGCTGGAAGAGGAAGTGAAGGGCGATAGCCAGGTGGATCTGGCGCCGCTTGAAAACCGCTTGGCCAAGCTGGAAACCGACACCACATCGACATCTTCCGAAGCCGACAAGCTTTCCGGTTCCGTAACCGGGCTCGAGGGCCAGCTTTCGGACCTGAAGACGACCCTTTCCGAGGTGGAAACCAGACTTTCCAATACCGAAGCGACCGCGAAAGCAGCACAGACAGCCGTATCGACGTCGGACGTTTCCCTGAAGACCCTTGCCGACAGCCAGGCACGGGCAACCGAGACCCTGTCTTCGCTGGCTGCCGACATCAAGTCTGTCGGCGCGGCCAACACAGCAGCGCTGGAAGGTTTGCGCTCTGAGCTGGACGCGCTTTCAACGCGACTTGCCGCGGTTGAGGCAACGATGGGCGATGCGACGGCGCGTGAAGTTGCTGCCAGGGCACTGTCCGTTTCCGCATTGAAGTCGGCCGTTGATTCCGGCCGCCCTTATGAAACCGAGCTGGCCGCCGTCAAGGCGGGGCTGCCGGGCGGGCTCGACCTGTCTGCACTGGAGGCCAACGCCAAGACCGGTGTCGAACCGGTGCCCGTGCTGATCGCCCAGTTCCCGCCGGTTGCGCGCTCTGTCTACCAGACGTTTTCCGAACCGGACCGGTCCGGTGATGTACTCGACAGCCTGATGACCAGTGCACAGTCGCTGTTCACCGTTCGTCGTTCGGGCTCAGGTGAAGGCGACGGGCCGGCCGCTGCCCTGCAGCGCATGGAAAACGCCGTCCGGAAGGGAGACCTCAAGTCGGCACTTGCCGCCTACAAGGATCTGCCAGAACAGGGACAGGCTGCTGCTGCCGACTGGGCAACGCGCGCCGAAGCCCGCGTCGAGGTTGATGACCTGACGGACAAGGCCTCGCAGGAAGTGCTCAACGCGCTTGCTGCGAAGGATAGCTGAATGCAGGCCGGCCACTCGCCCGCCCGTCAATGGAATTATGTGCCGGCAGGAGCCGGCCGTCGCAGGGAGCGAACTGAATGATCCGCGTTCTGTTCTTTTTCGCGCTGTTGTTTGCCGTTGCCATGGGCTTTGCCTGGATGGCGGACCTGCCGGGAACGATCCAGATTTCCTGGCCAGTTTATGAAGGTGGCCAGCAGGTCGGGACGGATATCTGGGAGCAGTCGCCTGCGATTGTTGCCCTTGCCGCAGCCATTTTCCTGGCGATCTTCCTGGCGATTGTCTGGGTGATCCGCGTCGTCTTGAAATCACCGCAGATTGCCAGCCGCTTCTTTCGGCGCCGCCGGAAAGACAAGGGCTACAATGCGCTGTCACAAGGCTTGATCGCTCTGGGCACGGGCAACGCCAAACTGGCGCGCCGCTACGCGCTGGACGCCGACAAGCTGCTGGATGATGAACCCGCGGCAAAGCTGCTGCTTGCACAGACGGCCCAGCTTGCCGGCAAGGACGACGAAGCGCGTCAGCGTTTCGAGGCGATGCTGGAAGATCCGGCCACCAAGGCGCTTGGTCTGCACGGCCTCTTCATCGAGGCCGAGCGGCACAGGGAACCGGTGGCAGCACGCCATTATGCGGAGGAAGCTGCCAAGACATCGCCGGGTCTGGAGTGGGCCGGCAAGGCCGTGCTCGGCTACCAGGCGGTTGCCCACCATTGGGACGAAGCGCTCAAGACCCTGGAGCGCAACTACGCCGCAAAGATGCTGGACAAGAAAACCTATCGGCGTCAGCGCGCCGTCATCCTGACGGCCCTTGCGACGAAGCTGGAGGACGGCGAGCCGGAACGGGCCTATTCGCTGGCCAAGGAAGCTCATGGGCTGGCACTCGACCTTGTGCCGGCGGCCGTGCTGACGTCTCGTCTGGCAACGCGCCGGGGCGACATCCGCAAGGCCTCCAAAGTGTTGGAGGCGACCTGGCGTTTGTTCCCGCATCCGGAGTTGGCTGAAACCTATGCCCATGTGCGTACCGGCGATTCGGCTGTCGATCGCTTGAAGCGGGTGAAATCGCTTTCCGCACAGCGGGCAAACACTCCCGAAGGTGCGCTGGCCATCGCCCGCGCAGCCATGGAGGCGCGCGAGTTCGAAGAAGCGCGCAAGCAGCTGAAAAAGGTCCTGCAGTCCGAACCTACCCGTCAGGCGTTTCTGCTGATGGCGGAAGTGGAGGAAGCCGAACACGGTGACCGGGGCCGCACACGCGACTGGCTGGCCCGTGCCGTCAGTGCGCCGCTCGACAAGGTCTGGATGGCCGACGGCATCATTTCCGCCGAATGGCAGCCGGTGTCACCGGTCACCGGCAAGCTCGATGCGTTCCAGTGGGCAACGCCGGGCAGTCTGTCCGACGAGGACGGTCCGCTGCTTGAGGACAGCCTGTTCGAGGCGCCGGCCCTGCCGTCCGCCACTCCAGCCGAGCCGGTTCGGCCGGTTGCAGATGTGGATGACGACGCGATGGTGCTGGAAGCCGAACCCGTCACCAGGCCTGCCACTGCCAAGCCTGCGGGACCCGAGACGGGTGACGCCAAATCCGGCAGCGCCAAGTCAGCCGCCGCGGAACCTTCCGCTGCCTCTGCAGCACTGGAAAAGCAGGGCTACGAAGGGACGACGGACGATGTCAAATACAGCCCTGCGCTGAAGGACCTGCCCGACGCCGAGGCTACCAAGGCACCTTCGGACAAGGCTGCGACCGTTGAGAAGACGGCAGCCAAGGAAAGCGCGGTAAAAGCCGAAGCCGGGGCAGACGATAAACCTGCCGTGGTGACAGGCAAAGACGCCGGGACAGCGAAAGCTGGTGTGACCGGCAAGACCGACACCCGGAACGGTTCCGAGACGCCTTCCAAGCCAGAGGCAGCATCTGAGGCCAAGGTTGAGGAAACTCCGAAATCGGCGGATGCAAAGCCATCGGCTGCCAAAGCCGGGGAGGCCAAGACAGGCGAAACAAAATCCGGCAGTTCCAAAGAGGATCTCAACCGGCCAATCGAATTTCCCCTGTCGCGGATGCCGGACGATCCGGGCCCGGATGAGGACGACGAGGAAGAGAGCGCCAAGACGCCACGGCCGCGCTTTTTCAACTGAAGCGCTGCTGCGGCGATAGTCGGAATGTGCTGACGAGCATGTGTTTGCCTTGCTTGCGGAAAAGGGAAGATGTGATCTTCCTGAAAGAACCGGTTTTAGGCTCTTGCATCTGACGCCAAGCTCCGGTAATTAGCGGCGCACTCGGGCTTGACCTGAGTGCCCGCGCCAAATCGCGCGATGCCCGGCATCTGCCGGAGAACGCCGCTGTAGCTCAGATGGTAGAGCACGTCATTCGTAATGATGGGGTCGGGGGTTCGAGTCCCTTCAGCGGCACCACTTTCCAGGCCCAGGTTCCTTTCTTCAGGTGCGCCCGACAGGGCTATCCCTTCTCTGATGCTTTCCTCTGGATTGAGCAAGCTGTCACGAGACTTCAGAAACAGCTGTGCGATCGTTGGCCCTGCCACCAGTCCATGGGCTGCACAGGTCTCAGTGACAGCTTTGATGCTGGCGAACTTGTGTTGCCCTGCTGCTGATCCGGTTTCTGTTTGTCGGACGGGAAGTGCCACATTGATGGCTCGTCGGCAGTCCTTGCAAGAGGCGAGGTGATTGTCCAATTCTGACGCTACAAATTGACGTAGAGTTGGTGTGGCAGGTTGCGGGCGCCCTTGTCCTGACGTGACGATCCTATCGTCCAGCAGATCCTTGTTTAGGTCTCGTCTTATTTTCAGAAACAGGCTGGTTGGATCCCGTGTTTTGAAAAAGCTAGCCGCAAGTTGCTCCAATTCGACGGAAGTCACTGAACCATAATGCGACTGCGGGAATCCTGTGACGCCGGGTTGCGCCTGTTTCCTCGTATTTTGCGGGATTTTCCCAGATGAGGTTTCGGTCTTTACATCCTATTTGTAAGAATTGTGGAATCGAGTGAATGAATATTCATGTAAATTTATGTATATCAAAGGTTGTAAAATGCCTGGCGAGCTTCAGTAACAGAAAATATACAATTGTTTCCTTATTGTACTTGTTAATTTAGACATGGCCTCAAGTGACGATGCGAGAGCCGCACACAAGGTGATGAGAATTGCTGCATAAAATGATCCGCATTCTTGTCGCTGACGACAGCGGCATCGCTCGTGAAGTCATCAACAACGGCATCGCTGTTCATCGTTCCAAGCGGTACATCGAGGTTGATAACGTCGATAACGGTCGTTCTGCTGTTGAGGTTCTGAAGAAGAAACAGATCGACATCGCCTTCATCGACATCAACATGCCGGGGCTGAATGGTCCGGACGTAATCGCCGCGATGAGCGAGACGAAGTCTGCAGATTGTCTGACGGTCGCGATTTCAAGCGGCCTTGATGAGCGCAATGCCAACATGCTTCAGCAGCTGGGGGCCTATCATTTCCTGAAAAAGCCTTTCACCCAGGAGGATGTGTCGGAGATCGTCGCCACTTACATGACGATGACGACGACCTATCCGATCCTGATCGTCGACGACAGCGGTACGATGCGCAAACTGACGCGCAAGGTTCTGGAGGCCAGCCGGTTCGACTTCGAAATCTCGGAAGCCGACAGTGCGCAGGCGGCGCTTCGTACACTGGCATCGGGCAAGTTCCGGATGGTGCTGACGGATTTTCACATGCCGGATGTCGACGGTATCGAGCTTGCCGGTTCGATCCGGGACCTGTCGAGCAAGATCGGCATCTACATGATGTCCACCAACGACACGAGCTATCTGGAGCGGTCCGCGGCCTTCGTCGGGATATCCGGTTTCCTGAAAAAGCCGTTCACGCCTCAGGACATAGATACGCTCATGCATCAGTTCCTGGAGCTGGATACGCCAAAATTCGGCAAGGTGCGCAACATGTTCAGCTTCATGGAACGAGAACGCAAGGCATCGTGAGGCTCGCCGGACTGGCGAGTGCTGATCGTTCCTCTTGGGTCTCCTGGAAATTTCAAGGGAACCATTTGCCGAACGCTTACATTGTTTCTGGATTGTTTGTCAGCATTCTTGATTTAAAACGCTTCAGTTGATTCAATGAAAGAATCAGAAGTCTCCCCCTAGTTCGTATCGGTTCCACTGTCTGAATGCATGGAGAGCGGTGTGGGCAAAACAGCAAAACTTGAATTACTTCGCCGGATATTGCCTCTCGGCCTCTGCGTGCTGGGTATAGTCGGCGGATATTTTTTCATGTCGGTGCTCAGCAGCCTGCTCTGCATTATCGCGGCCGCCGGGATCTATGCCGCCTTGCCGCGGCCGAACGTACCGTCCGGTGCCGTAAAGCCGGTATGTCATCCGCCGGTTCTGGTACTCGACATGATCGGGTTTGTTATTGGTGCCGCTTTCTTTTCCATAGCATTCATCGGGATGGCTGACTGGAGCGGAGGCGCAGCCCTGATGGCGCTGCTTTGCCTGGGTCCTGCCTCGATTGCACCGGTGCTGTTCACCGTGTCCGCACGACAGGAGACATCCTGGGTCCGTTTCTTCAGCAACGGTTTCGAATTCACCCAGTTCGGCCGGCGCGTCCGGGTGATGTATGAGGATCTGAAAAAGATCGACATCCGCCTGTGGCACGCTTCGGGCTGGGCTGCCTGGTTCCAGTCGACGATCGGCTCGCTGGGGCCGAGATCAGCGGTTCTGCTGAATGGGGCTGAAACCACCACGACTCTGGTCTTCAAGCGCCCGGACGGGGCAACCTTCACCATTTCATCCGAACTGGTGCCGGACCTGCAGCGGGTGCTGATCAACATCGACAGGGCCGGTATGGAGCTTCCTGACGGGATCAGTGAATATCAGCGCAAGAAGATCCGCCAGCGGCGTGAACGCATGTACGGCGGCCCGCCGCAGGAACCGCCGCAGTCGGAACAGAAGGAAGTGGCGCGTATCGCGGCCCTGATCGAACATGCCAGGCGCAGCGCCGGCCATTGAGGGCGGTTTTTCACCTCACATCACATTCGGCTGTCTGCTGACCACAACTTCGTCCTCATCCTGAGGAGCGCGCTTGCGCGCGTCTCGAAGGATGGGCGGCACACGCAGGAGCTCCTGGCCCATGCTTCGAGACGGACCTGACGGTCCTCCTCAGCATGAGGGCGTGTGGGGGCACCGACGGAAGGAGGGGCGATCTGCCGAATACCCGGTACTGGCATCAGCCGCTGCAAACTATGAACCGACCCAGTTCGCCTTTCGCTTTTCGAAGAATGCGGTGATGCCTTCCTGGGCTTCGGGGGTTTCCCAGGTCTCGGCGAGACGGCGGATGGTGTCGTCGATGATTTCTTCGGTGATTTCCGGGCCAAGGCTGCGGGCCAGCGCCTTGGAGGCGGCTACCGCAGCGGGGGCAGCGGAGAGATACGGTTTGATTTCCTTTTCGATCGCCGCATCGAGGTCCGCCTCGCTCACGACCTTCGCCACAAGATCGAGATCCCGAGCCTCTTCCGCGCCGAACAGGCGGGCGGACATGAATACCCGGCGTGCCTTGCCTTCGCCCATGCGGGCCAGCACATAGGGGCTGATGGTTGCCGGGATGAGGCCAAGACGTACTTCCGTCAGGCCGAATTTGGCGCTGTCGACGGCAATCACGGTGTCGCAGACGCTCATCATGCCGATGCCGCCGCCAAAGGCCTGGCCTTGTACGCGGCCTATCAGTGGCTTCGGCAATTCGTTGAGGCTCTGCAGCATCATGGCAAGCTTGCGCGCTTCAGTCATGCGGGTTTCGCGGTCAGCTTCGAACTGCTCGCGCATCCATCCAAGGTCGCCGCCCGCGCAGAAGCTGGCGCCAGCACCCGTCAGTATAACGACACGGACAGTGTCGTCCTCCGCCAATTGTGCGGCAACTTCCGTCAGTTCGGCGATCATCGTGGCGGAAAGCGAATTGTGCTTGTCCTGGCGGTTGAGTGTCAGCGTTGCGACGCCCCGGTCGTCAACGGCAAGGGAGATTGTCTCGAAGCTCATGCGTCAACACTCCTGAGGGTGCGGGCAAAGTCGGCGATTTCAGCAAGCTTTGCCCGGTCGATGCCGGTCTCGAAGCCCTTGCGGGTCATCAGGTCTAGCACGGCTTCGGTTGCGACATTGCCTTTGGCACCCGGTGCATAGGGGCAACCGCCCAGACCGCCGACCGCACTGTCGAAGGTGCGCAAGCCTTTTTCGAGGCTGACCTCGATGTTCTCGATCGCCCGGCCCTTTGTGTCATGAAAATGGCCGGCAAGCTTGTCCGCAGGGATCGCGGTCAGCACGGCGTCCAGCATCCGGCCGATGGTTTCCGGCGTTCCGGCGCCTATGGTGTCGCCGAGGGAAATCTCGTAGCAGCCGAGATCGAACAGCGTTTTGGCGACCTCCGCAACCTTCTCCGGTGGTGTTGCACCGTCGTAGGGGCAGTCGGTTACGCAAGAGACATAGCCGCGAACCGGGATGCCGTCCTCATGTGCCTTTTCCAGAAGCGGCTTGAAGCGTTCGATGCTTTCGGCAACCGAGCAATTGATGTTCTTTCTGGAAAAGCCTTCCGAGGCCGAACCGAAAATGGCGACTTCATCCGCCGACACCTTCTTGGCGGCCGTATAACCCTTCACATTGGGTGTCAGCACCGCATAGGTCACGGACGGATGCCGGTAGATGCCTTCCATCACCTCCTGGGCGTCGGCCATCTGCGGTACCCATTTCGGACTGACGAAACTGGTCACCTCGATCTTGCGGAAGCCGCAGGCAGAAAGCCGGTCCACGAGGTCGATCTTCTGGGCCGTCGGCACAAAGGTTTTCTCGTTCTGCAGACCGTCGCGCGGGCCCATTTCAAACAGGGTGACGAATTCAGACATGTTTTCTTCTCTAGCTTCTCGTGAGGCCTAAAGGTGAGACCGGTTCTTCGCTGCGCTTCGTCCGGGGGACGGCACCAGGCAAATCGCGGAGGCATTCGTTAAACGGCGTTTGACACGATCACTCTTCCTGCTCGGCTCGGGCGCGCAGTTCACGGCGGATGACCTTGCCGGTGGTGGTCAGGGGCAGGGCGTCGACAAAAGCGACTTCGCGCGGATACTCGTGGGCTGCAAGGCGCGTCTTGACGAAGTCGGCGATTTCCCCGGCAAGTTTGTCGGTCGGTTCAATGCCGCTTTTCAAGACGATGTACGCCTTGACGATCTCCGTGCGCTGGCTGTCGGGTTTGCCGACGACACCGGCCATTGCGACCGCCGGGTGTTTGATCAGGCAATCCTCGATCTCTCCCGGGCCGATGCGGTAGCCTGATGACGTGATGACGTCGTCATCCCGTCCGACGAAGCGGATCCACCCGGTGTCGTCCTTGATGCCCGTGTCGCCGGTCAAAAGCCAGTCGCCCGCAAATTTCTTTTTCGTCGCTTCCATGTTGTTCCAGTAGGTCAGGAACATCACAGGATCAGGACGTTTGACGGCGATGTTGCCGAGTGATCCGGCAGGCAGTTCCTCGCCCGTGTCGCTGACGACGCTGACATCATGACCCGGAACCGGGCGGCCCATGATGCCGGGGCGCGCTTCCATCAGTCTGGCGCAACTGGAAACGATCATGTTGCACTCGGTCTGGCCGTAGAATTCATTGATCGTCAGGCCGAATGTGCGGCGGCCCCAGTCGATCAGCTCCGCGCCGAGTGTCTCGCCACCGGAGGCAACGGACCGCAGGGTGAATTGCCAGCGGTTTTCCGGGGCTTCCACCTGACGCATCACCTTCAGCGCGGTTGGCGGCAGGAAGGTGTTGCGGATCTTCTGGTCCTGCAGCAGCTGGAAGGCTGCTTCCGCGGTGAACTTTCTGAACCGGCACGCTACCACTGGCACACCCAGGAAGAGCGCGGGCATCAGAACGTCGAGCAGGCCGCCGATCCAGGCCCAGTCCGCCGGGGTCCAGATCCTGTCACCCGGCTGGCCCAGAAGATCATGGCTCATCTCGACGCCCGGCAGATGGCCGAGCAGCACCCGGTGGCCGTGCAGGGCACCCTTGGGCTGTCCGGTGGTTCCGGAAGTGTAGATGATGATTGCCGGGTCATCGGGGCCTGTGTCGAAGGGGTGGAATGTGCCTTCGTGTCCGGCCATGTGATGATGGAGGCTTTCTGCCCCCGGGACGTCTTCATCTGCACAAAGGACAGTCGTCAGTTCCGGCAATCGGTCACGGATAGTCGCCAGCTTGGCAGCGCCACTTGCATCCGTGATCACCGCCTTCGCGCCGGAATCCTTCAGCCGATACTCAAGTGCTTCTTCACCGAACAGGGTGAAAAGCGGAATGGTGATCGCGCCGAGTTTCAGGGCCGCAATATGGGCAAAGGCGGTTTCGGGCCTTTGCGGCATCAGGACGCCGATCCGGTCTCCGGGCTGTACGCCTCGGGCAGTCAGCAGGTTGGCAAGCTGATTGGAAAGCCGCCTCAGGTCACCATAGGTGTAGCTGGTGGCGCTGCCGTCCTCGTCCGTATAGACCAGCGCCTCCCGGTTCGGCTCGCGTGCCGCCCAGTCGTCACATATGGCAACGCCGATGTTGAACCGGTCTGGGATCTCCCATCGGAACCTGCCGGACAGGTCGTCATAACTCGTGGCGTCATGCGGCAGCATCGGCTTCCTCCGCGAGCGCCAGAAGGACGGTGCCGTCGGTTACCTGCTCGCCTTCGGCAACAAGAACCTCGCCAATGACACCGTCCCGCGGGGCTTTCAGCGTGTGTTCCATCTTCATGGCTTCCAGGATCACCAGAGGCTGGTCCTTCGTCACGGCTTCGCCTGCCTTGGCGTTCAGAACCTTCACGAGGCCGGGCATCGGTGCGATCAGCTGATCGCCCGCGCCGCCGGCTTCCTCGTCTGCGCTGAGCGTGTCCGGCAAGGCAACCGGGAAAGCATGGCCGCCGAGGAAGACCGTCAGTCCCTTGCGGTCCTCCACCACGACCGCGCGGGCACGGTGGCCGTCACAGTCGTAGGTGATCGCACCGCCTTCCACCTTCACCAGAGCATATTTGCGTGAGCCTTCCTCCAGCTGGACCGCGAACCGCTGATGGCCGAGGGCATGGACCTCGACATCCCGGCGCTCGCCTGCAATTTCAAGCAGTGCGTACTGGCGCGATGCACTCCAGATCCGCCATCCGGCCAGCGTGTCGAACGGATCGTTGCCACTTGCCGGCCTGGTCAGGCCGAGCGCCGTGAGAGCGGCAAGGGCAATCGCGTCCACCGGGATGGAGGGTTCTTCTATGAGCTGGGTCAGATCCCGGTCGATGAGGCCGGTGTCGACATCGCCCGCGGCAAAACCTTCATGGCGGCACAGGGCCGCCAGAAAGCCGGCGTTGGTGACGCAGCCGGCAACTTCCGTTGCCTCAAGGCTTGCCAGCAACTTGCCGAGTGCCGCCTGGCGGGTCGGGCCGTGGACGATCACCTTGGCGATCATCGGATCGTAATAAGGGGTGATTTCATCTCCGGAGCGCACGCCGCTGTCGACCCGCGCGCTGTCTTCCGGAAGGGCCAGATGCTCCAGCGTGCCGATGGCGGGCAGGAAGCCCTTCGGCGCATCTTCCGCATACAGCCGGGCTTCGAAGGCCCAGCCGTTGAAGGAAAGATCTTCCTGGCGCTTTGGCAAGGTTTCGCCGGAGGCCACGCGAAGCTGCCACTCGACCAGGTCTTCGCCGGTGATGAGCTCGGTAACCGGGTGCTCGACCTGCAGCCGGGTATTCATTTCCATGAAATAGAACCGGTCGGATCTGAGGCCTTCGGAAACGTCGGCGATGAACTCGATAGTGCCGGCGCCGGAATAGTCGATCGCCTTGGCCGCGGTCACGGCGGCGTCCCCCATGGCGCGGCGCATTTCTACCGGCATGCCGGGGGCAGGGGCTTCCTCGATCACCTTCTGGTGGCGGCGTTGCAGCGAGCAGTCGCGCTCGAACAGATGCACGGCATTGCCGTGGCTGTCGCCGAAAACCTGAATCTCGATATGGCGCGGCTTGGTCAGGTATTTCTCGATCAGCACGCGGCCATCGCCAAAACTGGCTTCGCCTTCGCGCTGCGCGCCTTTCAGGGCGTCTGCAAAATCCTTCGGGTCATCGACCCGGCGCATGCCTTTGCCACCACCGCCGGCACGCGCCTTGATCAGCACCGGATAGCCGATCCGGTCGGCCTGTTCCTTCAGGAAGTCCGCGTCCTGGTTCTCGCCATGATATCCGGGCACCACCGGCACGCCGGCCTTTTCCATCAGCGCCTTGGCGGCATCCTTCAGGCCCATTGCGCGGATGGAAGAGGCGCTCGGGCCGATGAAGGCTATGCCGGCCCTGTCGAGGGCGTCGACGAAATCCGGATTTTCCGACAGGAAGCCGTAGCCCGGATGCACGGCTTCGGCGCCACTCAGCTTGCAGGCTTCGATGATCTTGTCAGCCTTCAGATAGCTTTCCGAGACCGGTGCCGGTCCGATGCGGAAAGCCTCGTCGGCCATGGCAACGTGCTTGGCCCTGGCGTCCGCATCGGAATAGACCGCAACGGTCTTGATGCCGAGCTTCTTGGCCGTTGCCATCACCCGGCAGGCAATCTCGCCGCGGTTGGCAATGAGGATCTTCTTGAACATTTCTCAGTTCTCCTCCCAGGGAGTGACTAGTGCGCCGGGGGTATCGGCAGTTCGGTCCGGAGCAAGATCCGGCATATGTTGTATGGGCAGCTCGCTGAACACCGTGATGGAGTTCCGGCTCCCGTCGGCAAGGAGCGCGCTTCGTCCGGTTGCCAGCACGCTCACCTTCAGGCCGCCGACGGAGAGGGTGTCGCCCTTGTCGATATTGCCTTCGTCGAGCGCAACCAGAATGGCCGTCAGGGGCTGCGTCAGCTGTATGTCGGGATGCTGGTCACGGAACGCCGCTTCGATATCCGGGCCGCATTCCACCATCGAGCGGACTTCACCCTTCATGAGGTTTCCTCCCGAGTGCTGCCAGAAGATGGGCATGGCTAGCCTCGTCGAAGGCAACCAGTGTGACGGTTTCGATTTCCGGCAGGTCCTCCAGAACCCGTTTGACAGTTTCCACCGCGATCAACGCGGCGCTGCCGGCCGGATAGCCGTAAATACCGGTGGAAATAGCCGGGAAGGCTATGCTTCTGCAGCCGGTTTCTGCCGCAAGACGCAGGCTGGTTTCATAACAGGAGGCAAGAAGGTCCGCTTCGCCCGACGTGCCACCTTTCCAGACGGGGCCGACCGTGTGGATGACGTGGCGGGCGGGCAGACGGTAGCCACTGGTGATCTTTGCCTTGCCTGTTTCACAGCCGTTAAGCGTCCTGCATTCGGCCAGGAGCTCGGGACCTGCCGCACGGTGGATCGCCCCATCGACACCACCGCCGCCGAGCAGCGACGAGTTGGCCGCGTTGACGATGGCATCCACGTCGAGCCGGGTGATGTCGCCGATGTGTGTCTCGATCCTGCTCACGGCTTGAGCTCCGGCTGCAGATCTTCAACAACCTTGAAGCGTTCGCAGACAAGGTCCATTTCCGGGTCAAATCCGCCGTTGCGTTCAAAGAAGACCTGATGGTCCCTGCGCCAGCCGGCGAGGTCATCATTCTCGCCTTCCGCCAGGGCGAAGTCTTCCCCGACATCGCAGAAGCGCACGACGGACACTTCCAGTGTTTCGATCACCAGCGCGGGGGTGTCGTCCCAGTTCAGTGCAATGTCCCGCCGTCCATGAACGGGCAGGACGTCACCGCCGTCCTCATAGCTCTGCAAGGCACCGCATGTGGCGGTTTTCCTGCCGGCGCGGACAAGGGCGATGAGCTGGGCACACAGGTCCGCATTGTCGCCGAACTTGAAGGTTTCGGCGCCGGGGTATCTTGCTTTCAGCTCGTCGATGGACATCGGATCACATCCTGAAGAGACCGAAGCGCGTGTCTTCGATCGGGGCGTTGAGGGCTGCCGACAGGGAAAGGCCCAGAATGTCCCGGGTCTTGCGTGGGTCGACAATGCCATCGTCCCAGAGCCGGGCAGTCGCGTAAAGCGGGTGACCCTGCTGTTCGAACTGATCGATGATCGGTTGCTTGAAGGTTTTTTCCTCATCCGCCGACCAGCTGCCACCCTTGCGCTCGATACCGTCGCGGCGGACGGTGGCAAGCACGCCGGCGGCCTGTTCGCCGCCCATGACCGAAATGCGGGAATTGGGCCAGGTCCAGAGGAAGCGCGGCGAATAGGCCCGGCCGCACATGCCGTAGTTGCCGGCGCCGAAGGAGCCACCCACCAGCATGGTGATCTTCGGGACCGAGGTGGTGGCGACCGCCGTCACCAGCTTGGCACCGTCCTTGGCAATGCCGCCGCTTTCATATTTGCGGCCGACCATGAAGCCGGTGATGTTCTGCAGGAATACCAGTGGAACCTTGCGCTGGGAGCAGAGCTCGACGAAATGAGCCCCCTTCACTGCGCTTTCGGAAAACAGAACGCCGTTGTTGGCGACAATGCCGACCGGCATGCCATGGATATGAGCGAAGCCGCAGACCAGTGTGGTGCCGTAGCGGGCCTTGAATTCATCGAAGCGCGATCCGTCGACGGTGCGGGCGATCACTTCGCGGATGTCGTAGGGCGTTTTCAGATCGGCCGGAACGACGCCGAGGATTTCGTCCGGATCGTAGAGCGGGTCTTCCGGGGTCTGCAGCGCGACGGATGGCGTCTTTGTGCGGTTTAAGCTGGCGATGGCGCGGCGGGCGAGGGCGAGTGCGTGGGCATCGTCGCGGGCCAGATGATCGGCAACGCCGGACAGGCGCGTGTGAACATCGCCGCCGCCGAGATCTTCCGCAGATACTTCCTCGCCAGTGGCGGCCTTCACCAGAGGCGGACCGGCCAGGAAGATGGTGCCCTGGTTCTTGACGATGATGGTCTCGTCCGACATGGCCGGCACATAAGCGCCGCCCGCTGTGCAGGAACCCATGACGACCGCGATCTGGGCGATGCCTTTTGCCGACATGTTGGCCTGGTTGAAGAAGATGCGGCCAAAGTGGTCGCGGTCGGGGAAGACCTCGTCCTGGTTGGGCAGGTTGGCGCCGCCGCTGTCGACCAGATAGATACAGGGTAGATTGTTTTCCGAGGCAATTTCCTGAGCGCGCAGGTGTTTCTTGACCGACATCGGATAATAGGTGCCACCTTTGACGGTGGCGTCATTGGCGAGGATCATCACCTCGCGGCCTTCAATCCGGCCGATGCCCGCGATCATGCCGGCGGCGGGGGCCGCGCCCTCGTACATCTCGTGGGCGGCCAGCATGCCGACTTCCAGGAAGGGTGAGCCGGGATCGAGCAGGCGGGAGACGCGTTCGCGCGGCAGGATCTTGCCGCGGGACACATGACGCTGTCGGGCGGTCTCGCCACCACCGTCCAGGGCTGTCTGGGCTGCTGCCTTGACGGTGTCCATGGCCGCTTCGTGGGCAGCGCGGTTTGCTGCAAACTGTTCGCTTCTCGGCGATAGGCTCGATTTCAGGATGCTCATGTCACCCGGTCTCCCTTGGATCAACCTTGTGGACGGTCGATTGAGTTCAGTTGCTTGCTCCCCACGCGTCCGGTTTCACGCCTGAGGGGCCGGAATGTCTCGGTTCTCCGGCGCAACGGCCTTGCGCGCCAGGTCCAGGTAAATCTCTTCGATATCCAGTTTCGACAGGCGGCCGCCTTGGCGGTACCAGCTAGGAATGCCAGTCAGCATGGCGATGATCGCGCGGGTGGCGACCCTCGGTTCGCGTACGCTGTAGCGCCCTTCAGCGGAGCCGGTTTCCAGAATAGCCGTCAGGATGCCCTCGTAGCGACGGCGCTCCGCTTCGACGATGTCGAAGTTGTCCGGTTCGAGATTGCGCAGTTCCATGTAGGAAATGAACACCTCGTCCGCCCGTTCCAGGTGATAGCGGATGTGAAAGCGGACAAAACGCTCCAGCGGGTCCATGTCAGCCGCAAAAGCCGCTTCGTCCCAGGCAGCAAGGAGTTCGCCCATGTGGGCGAGCATCAGGTCCTTCAGGATATCCTGCTTGGTCGGAAAATGGTTGTAGAGCGCGCCTGGCTGAACGCCGACATCGGCGGCGATTTCGCGCATGGAGACAGCGGCATAACCGTTGGCGGCAAAGCGTTTCAGGGCTGCCTTGCGCACACGTGCGGCAGTCTCCTGGCCTTTCGCGCCCGTTCTGGATCGGCTTTGCGGTCTTGCGGCTGCACTTGCCATCTTGGTTCTCCCTATCGCAAAAAATAAATGAACGTTCGTTCATTTGCAAGGGTAATTTGAGTGCGAAAGCGTTGCTGCTAGAAAGAATGACAGGGGAACAGGCGCGACTGTCAAAAAACTTTCATGGATAACCTGTTCACAGTCCTTGAGCATTCTGCGTCCGGTTGAATGCGCTGACGAACCTGGGCGTACCTCCGGGATGTATTTCAAAGGAACCGATTGATGACCGAAGAAAGTGCAAAAACCTGGGTTGAAGCGGAATGGGCAGACAGCCTGGACGAAGAGCTGGAAATGGAGATCGACGATTTTCTCGTCGCCAAGGATCTCGCCTTCATCTCCGCGAAGAAGCACAAGTCGACCATCGACCGGAACACCTATTTCCACGAGTTGCTGCGTCTGCAGGCCGAACTGGTGAAGCTGCAGGACTGGGTGCAGCATACCGGTGAGAAGATCGTGATCATCTTCGAGGGGCGCGACGCCGCCGGCAAGGGCGGGGTCATCAAGCGCATCGCGCAAAGGCTCAATCCGCGTGTCGCCCGTGTCGTGGCGCTGCCGGCACCAACCGACCGTGAAAAGACCCAGTGGTACTTCCAGCGCTACGTGCCGCATCTGCCAGCCGCCGGAGAAATGGTGTTGTTCGACCGCTCCTGGTACAACCGCTCCGGCGTCGAGCGCGTCATGGGCTTTGCCAGCGATAGCCAGGTGGAGGAGTTCTTCCACGATGTGCCGGAATTCGAGCGCATGATCGTGCGCTCCGGTGTGCGGCTGATCAAATACTGGTTCTCCATTACGGACGAAGAACAGCAGCTGCGCTTCCTGATGCGCATCCACGATCCGCTGAAGCAGTGGAAACTGTCGCCGATGGACCTGGAATCCCGCGTGCGCTGGGAGGATTACACCAAGGCCAAGGAAGAAACCTTCGAGCGGACCAATATTCCCGAAGCACCCTGGTTCATCGTGGAAGGCAACGACAAGAAGCAGGCGCGCCTCAACTGCATCAGCCACCTCCTGTCGATGATCCCTTACGAAGATATCCCGCACGACCCCATCAAGCTGCCGGAACGGGTCTACAATTCCGATTATGAGCGCAAGGTCCTGCCGGAACATCTCTACGTGCCGGAGAAATTCTGAGCCGGGACAGTGCTCCCTTCACGGGGGCGGCGCTGCTGTGTGAAATCGCGGTGAAAGACCTTCGATGTCTCCCCGGATCTCCGCTACGCTTGTCCGGGGGGGCGAGATTGATGTGACTGCCGCCCGCGTCCAGCCGATGAGGCCGGATTCAAATCAGCTTTTCACCAGCGAGCAGGCCTTTCTCCGGCCTTTCTGCCCTTGCGGAGTTAAATCGTTTTATGTCATCTGGCGTGCGTACCTCAAAATCATGGGAAGGATGCCGGCATGACGGAAAAGACTATCAGGTGGGGGATCGTTTCGACCGCGAAAATCGGTCTTGATAAGGTCATTCCGGGCATCCAGCGGTCGAAGACCGGCACCGCCTATGCGATTGCTTCGCGAGATCTCGACCGGGCAAAGGAAGCAGCGAAGGGTCTCGGCATCGAGAAGGCCTACGGATCATACGAGGAGCTGCTCGCAGATCCGGAGATCGACGCGATCTACAATCCGCTGCCCAACCACATGCATGTGCCCGTGACGATCCAGGCGGTGAACGCGGGCAAGCACGTGCTTTGCGAAAAGCCGGTGGCTCTCAATGCCGAAGAGGCAAAGCAGCTTCTGGACCTGCCGAAAGACAAGCTGGTTGCCGAAGGCTTCATGGTTCGGGCCCACCCGCAATGGATCAAGGCGCGCGAGATCGTGCGGTCCGGCGATCTGGGGGAGCTGAAGGCGATCCAGACCTTCTTCAGCTACTACAACGATGACCCGGGCAACATCCGCAACAAGGCGGATATCGGTGGGGGTGCGCTGCTCGACATCGGTTGCTACACGATGCTGGCCGGCCGGTATTTCTTCGATGCCGAACCTCAGCGGGTCGTTTCGCTGATCGACCGGGATCCCGCCTTCGGCACCGACCGCATGACCAGTGCCCTGCTCGACTTCGGCAACAACCGGCATCTCAACTTCACCGTCTCGACCCAGCTGACGCCTTATCAGCGCATTCATCTGGTCGGTACGAAGAAGCGGCTGGAAATCGTCATCCCGTTCAACGCGCCGCAGGGCGAAGCTGTTCAGATCCGGCTTGACGACGGTTCGCTGCTCGGCGATGCGGCGATGCAGTCGGATATCATCGCGCCTTGCGATCAATATGCCGAACTGGCGGATGTGTTTGGCCGGGCGATCACCGGTGAAGCGCCACTTCCTTATGGCGCGGAAGATGCCGTCCAGAACATGAAAATCCTCGACGCTATCTTCGCGTCGGCCGAAAAGGATGGCTGGGTCAGCATCGGTTAAGCCGTTCGCACACCCTGCCTCCCGCAAAGCCAGGTCCCGGCCTCGAGCCGGGACCTGTTTTTTGAGGAGACCGCGGCGCAAAGGCCTGCGCAGCCACGAAAGGACTTGGCGTGGTTGAAAAGTCGCCTTGTGTTCAAATCTCCACAAAAGCGAACCCGTTGTCGCGTGTTTCCAGGCATCCGAACCTGTCGGTAGACAGGTGCGTCGCGGCGAAAGGGATCCTGTCTGCCGACAGCCTGTCTAACAGAGCCCTTCTTGTTTTCACGGCCAGATCCGGGTCACTGTCGAGCGCATAGCGGACGTCCGGATTGGTAAATTGCAGCGCATCCGACACCACGACATCCGCGAGCAGAATGGCTTCCTTGTTGCCTGAAGAAAGGTGCAAGGCCTGATGGCCAGGGGTGTGGCCGGGCGCTGAGAGCAGGGTGATGCCATCGCCAATGTCGGCATCGCCACGATGAAGCCGCAGCTGATTGCCGACCGGTTTCGCAAGCGCCTGAATGAGACCCACCAGTGGCCGTTTGTCTTCCGGCACGGAGGTCAGCAGGGCTGCGTCGGTCCAGAAGTCCCACTCGGCGGCCTGAACGTGGATCTCTGCATTCGGGAAGAGACTGCTGCCGTTCAGTGACAGTCCGCCGATATGATCGGCATGCATGTGGGTAATGACGATATCGGTCACCGCTGCGCGCTCTTCGGTCTTTTCCGGAGCCTGCCATGTCAGCGTGCCGCTGGCCGGAAATCGTTCCTTCAGATATTCGCCCGATCCGGTGTCGACCAGGATCTTGCGGGTGCCGGTCTCAATCAACCAGGTATTGGCGCCAAAGCGTGTGCTCGGGCTGACGGCGTCCTGTTCGGTCTGTGTCACGTTGGAAAAATAGGCTGCGGGAATGTCGAGATAACCGTCCGACAGGGCCGTGACGGTCAGGTTGCCGAGTGCAAGACAGGAAGCTGATTTATCGAGAGTGCCGAGCATAGGGGTCTCCATGTGTTTGTGCTTTGGAGAAACCTAACTTCGAGCATCTTTCAGGGCGATTGGCGCAAATGACAAAGAATGTGCTAAATCAGCCAAATGGACCAATCGCTGTCGATCGCCATTCTCGCTTATCCGGGATCCTTGAAATCCGCTGTCTACGGGCTCCAGGATATTCTGGGCCATGCGGCGCGGATCAGCGATACCGGGATGAAACTGGATCTGTTGGAGGATTTTTCTGCGGCAGTGGACCGATATGACGCGGTAGTCCTGCCGCCCTCGGCAGGGACTGTCCGTCTGGAAGAGGTTCCGGCTCTTCCTGCTTTTCTCCAGCATTTGCACGGTCGCGGCGCTGTTGTCTGTTCGGCCTGTACCGGGCTGACATTCGTTGCGGCGGCCGGTCTGGCGGAGGGGCGCAAGGTTACGACCCATTGGGGACTGGAACAGCGTTTGTCAGCAACCTATCCGGACCTCAGGCTCGATACGGACAGGCTGCTGATCGAATATTCCGACCTGATCACGGCCGGAGGCCTCATGGCCTGGGTCGATCTTGCGCTGGCGCTCATCGAGCGGTTTCTGGGGTACCCGGTGGCCGTTGCCACGGCGCGGCATTTCATTGTCGACTTTCGCCGCCGCGACCAGCGCCGGTTCAGGCGCTTCCTGCCTGAACTTCGGCACGGCGATGCTTCCATCTTGAAAGTGCAGCATTTCCTGGAAACCCGGTCGGGTGACGACGTGAGCGTTGCCGATATGGTGCGCACCAGCGGGCTGCCGGCGCGGACCTTTCAAAGGCGCTTCAAGCTGGCAACGGGACTTGCCCCGAAACAGTATCTCCAGGAGCTTCGCATTGAACGTGCCAGGGATCTCCTGATCGAAACGGATCGGCCCGTCTCGGATATCTGCTTTGCGGTCGGCTACAACGACCCGCCATCCTTCGTTCGCCTGTTTTCACGCCTTTCCGGCCTGACACCGGGCGCGTTCCGCGAACAGTATCGACGGCAGTCAGATATGGCAGGGCAATCGGCTTGATCGACCCTCTTGTTGGTGCGACCTTTCCCGCTGCCGGCGAGCGCATACGAATATGAGAGAGGGACACGCGATAGGTATCTACGCAAGAACTTTGGGACTTCTGGCCGTGGTGAGCCCCTGCCTTCTCGCGGGAGGCGCCGCTGCGGACACGTTGCCTTCCCCCATCACGGGTGAGGTCGAGTTCGGCGGTCTCCAGATGAAGCTGTCAGAGGGCGACGGTCAAAGACGTTTGATCTTGGCAAACGGTGACCGTCTGCCTTTTCCGAAAGGTGGCAACATCGTTCTGGCTGTCGATCGGGTCCTGGTCTTTGATGCAGAGGGAAACACCGCCGGAAGTTTTCTTCATAACGGTCGGATTTCTTCTGAATTGCTGCAGCGGATGGCCGTTCTGGAGAGCTTTTCCGCAATAGGTGCAAACCAGACACGCGAAGACGCTGCACAGCATCTTGCTGCCTTTGGTCTGCCTCAGGCGTCTGCAGAACTGCTGGCGGCAATAAACCGGGATGTGCCGGAGTTTGCCCTCGCCAGCGGAGAAGAGTGTGGCGGCAATTGCGATTGGGCCGCGCTCAACGCCATCGAGCGTATTGCAGAAGACCTGGAACGCAAGGATGTCCGTATCTTCGAAAACGCCACTCGCTATCTTGTCGGCTTTGGGCCGCCGGAAGTAGAGGCGAACCCTGATTACATGATAGCTGCAAACCCCGCTGCGCCGCTTTACCTGTCTGCGAAGAATACAGCTGCGGCGACGGATGCACTCGGCTTGAAGTTCTTGCTGCTGAATGCGGACGAGCAAACGGACAGCCCCGGGCGCCGGGCCGTCTGCGTTCCGCTTTCAGGCTGTGGTTGGGCGGAAATCGATGTTCTGACAGAGGTTCGCCCGGAATGGCTCGAGTTTGAAAAATCGACCGGAAAATTGCTGCGCGTGATGTTTTGAGGTCGTTCAAAAGGTCCTGAATGAAAAGAAGGCGTACCTCTTCCGAGACACGCCTTTGGAGATGTTTGCAGGATTTCCCTGAAACGTCAGCTTTTCAGGAAACGCTCGCACTCCGTTGCCAGAGCCGACAGATCGTCAAACGTTCCCGGACCGGCCGCGAGAACCGGACCACCGTCCAGGATGGCATCCACCGCCACCGGGAAGGGGCGGTAGCTGCCGCCGGCTTCGGCGACTAGGCAATAGCCGGCAAGGCAATCCCAGACATGCATGGACGGTTCGTAGAAACCGGCGAGCCTGCCTGCGGCCACGGAGGCCAGCATCTGCGCGCCCGATCCGGTGCGGATGTAGTTGCCGCCACGCGCCATCAGACCGGCGATAAGCGCGCCGATCATTTCCGCTGGCACGGCGTGGTTGGCGCCGATCCCGGTCAGGCTGTTTTGCAGGGTTCTGGATGAATCAAGCCGGAGGGGTTCGCCGTTAAGTGTTGCGCCGCCGCCCTTGACGGCTGCGAAGCTCTCGTCGTCGCAAGGCACGCGGATAACACCCATGACCAGATCCGTGCCGTTGAGAAGGGCGATGGAAACACACCAGCTCGGCAGACCGTGAACGAAGGCGGAGGTGCCGTCGATCGGGTCAACCACCCAGGTGAACCCGCTGCTGCCCTGTTCGACGCCGTGTTCCTCACCCAGGATGCCGTCTTCGGGAAAAGACGTGTGCAGCCTGTCGCGGATGAGGGTTTCAACGTTCCTGTCGGCGATCGAAACGACATCCTGCAGGCCGCCCTTGATCTCTATGGTGAGGTCCTTGCGCCGCCGAAAATAGTCCAGTGCCAGGGAACCGGCTTCTTCGGCGATTTCCCGAGCTGCGGCGAACCTTGCTGTCAGCGCATCGGTCGATGGGGACATGTCTTCAGTAACCAGTGTCATCTCATGCCTCGATCAGGGCGAGCCCGCGGTTGCGGAAGCCGAGGGAAACGGCTGTGTGGGGGGCAAACGACCTTTCGACCGAATGATCGATGACGAAGAAGTTTCCGACCTGGGTCTCGATCTCGTATTCGACGTGATCGCCGAGATAGGCTGCGGTCAGGATCTCTCCGCCAAGTCCGGAAGCACCTTCCGGGTTCAGCACGACCGAGCCGGGCCGTACCGCCAGCTTGGCCTTGCCATTGGCGGTCTGGCGGGCGCGCAGTCGGTGCTGCAGGCCACCGACATCGATCAGTGTTTCGTCGCCTTCTCGCCCGACGACTTCACAGCTGACGACATTCGCCTCGCCCATGAAGTCTGCGATGAACTCTGAGACGGGTTCTTCGTAGAGTTCGCGCGGAGCGCCCTCCTGGGCGATCTTGCCGTCTTTCATGACCACGATACGGTCGGACACCGCAAGTGCTTCGTCCTGGTCGTGGGTGACGTAGACGGCGGTGAAACCGAGCCGCTGCTGCAGCTCGCGGATTTCCGTCCTGACGCGCCGGCGCAGCCGGGCATCAAGGTTGGACAGGGGTTCGTCCAGCAGAAGCACCTGTGGGTTCAGCACCAGAGCACGAGCGACCGCGACGCGCTGCTGCTGACCACCGGAAAGCTCTGCCGGCAGGCGGTGACCCATGCCGCCAAGACCGACCTGGGCAAGGCCTTCTTCCGCCCGCTCGCGCGCCTCGCGTTTTTTGTACCCGGAGGATTCCAGGCCGTAGGCAACATTGTCGAGCGCGTTCATGTGCGGGAAAAGGGCATAGGACTGGAACACCATGGAGACGTCGCGTTCATGTGCCGGAACCATGGTCACGTCCCGTCCACCGATCAGGATCCTGCCCGCGCTCGGGTGTTCGAGACCTGCCAGCATGCGCAAGGTGGTCGTCTTGCCGCAGCCGGAGGGGCCGAGCAGGGTCACCAGAGTGCCGGGTTCGATGGTGATCGACAGGTCCGGAATGGCGGTGAAGGTGCCGAAGTCCTTGCGGACGTTTTCAAAAACGACGGAGCCGGGTTTGAGGTCAGTCATGCAGTTTTCTCCTGCGCGATACGGATTTTATTGGATTTGGCCATGCCGGAGACGCGGTTTTCCCGGCGCAGGCGGCGTTCGCCGACCAGCAGTTGGAAGCCCGCAATGACCGTGATCATCACGAAGATCAGCATGGAGGAATAGGCGATGGCGATGCCGTATTCGCCGTTTTCGACGAGGCCGACGATGTAGGAGGTCGCCATGTTGTATTCCGCGCTGACCAGGAAGATGACCGCACTGATGGAGGTGATTGCCCGGACGAAGGAATAGACCAGCGCGGCGGTAATGGCCGGCCGCAACAGCGGCAGGATCACCTTGCGCAGGGTCCGGGCGCTGTTGGCCCGAAGCGTCAGCGAAGCTTCGTCCAGGCTCTTGTCGAGCTGGCTCATGGCGGCAATGCCGCCGCGCACGCCAACGGGCATGTTCCGGAAGACGAAGCAGGCAACCAGGATCAGGGCCGAGCCGGTCATCTCGATGGGCGGCAGGTTGAAGGCCATGATGTAGCTGATGCCGATGACGGTGCCGGGAATGGCGAAGCTCATCATGAGGGC
Organism: Labrenzia sp. R5_0; assembly: GCF_017743835.1. Classification (NCBI taxonomy): domain Bacteria; kingdom Pseudomonadati; phylum Pseudomonadota; class Alphaproteobacteria; order Hyphomicrobiales; family Stappiaceae; genus Labrenzia; species Labrenzia sp. R5_0. Next base: position 660,735 of record NZ_JAGHRK010000004.1, read on the forward strand.
AAATTCGAAGGCGTTCTTGCCGGCGAATTTCTGCCGCACGATGATATAGGCCGTCAGCAGGCCGACTGCCGCCGTCAGGGGGGCGGAGATCAGCGCGATTTCCATGGTCGTCCAGAAGGAGTTCCAGGCAACGCCGGTCCACACGAGAGCACCATCCTGGAAGGTGACCGAGAACGCCCTGGCGTAGTGTTCCAGCGTCAGGGAGTTGTCGAGACCCCAGGTCTTCACGAAGCCGCCGAACAGGATCATGCCGTAGACGACGATGGTGAAGCCCATCCAGGGAAGAACGATGCCATAGACGGTGACGGAGAGGCTCTTCGGCAGGCCTGCGTGGGCACCGCTGTCGCCCTTGCCGGTGACGGTTGCGAAGTTCTTGCCCGACAGCCACAGACGCTGCGCAAGGAAGGCAGTCAGTGTGAAGCTGAGCAGGATGATCGCGAGCACGGCGGCGCGGGACGGGTCGACCTGCGAGCCGACGACGGCAAAGAAGATTTCGGTCGAGAGCACGCCATGGCTGCCGCCAAGCACCAGCGGATTGCCGAAATCGGCCATGCTTTCGATGAAGCCGATCAGGAAAGCGTTGGCAAGGCCGGGTTTCATCAACGGCAGAGAGACGCGCCAGAACGTGCGCCAGCGGTCGGCCCGCAGCGTTTGCGAGGCTTCTTCCATCGATGGGCTGACACCTTCGACAACACCGATCAGGACGAGGAAGGAGATTGGCGTGAAGGACAGGACCTGCGCAATCCAGATGCCTGTCAGCCCATAGAGCCAACGGCTTGGTTCGATGCCGAACAGCGTGTCGAGCGCTTCGGTAACGACGCCGGAGCGGCCGAACAACAAGGTGAGTGCCAGGCCGATCACGAAGGGCGGGGTGATGATCGGCAGGACGGTCAGAAGCCGCAGGCCTTTCTTGAAGGGAAAGCGCGTGCGTGTGGCGACCAGTGCGAAGGCGAGGCCGAGAATGGTCGAGCCGAGGCCGGTCATCACCGCAAGGAACAGCGTGCGCCATGCGACGCCGCAGCGATTGCCGCCGATGACACAATCAAGGCTCCAGATCGCGGGATCCTGCATGTTGCGGATGAAGCCGTCCGGCTTGAAGGAGCCGTCGAAATCCTGCACCGAGCCGGCGAACATCGAGCCAATGGGATAGAAGATGAATACCGTCACCAGGAAGATCAGGATGGAGATCGATCCGACGACAAAGGCATCGCCCTTCATGAAGCCCCGCTCGGCAAGGCCGAAGGCGATGAAAAGGACGAAGATCAGCGAGGTGAGGATGGCACCGGCCCCCATGGCGGGCTGGCCAAGCGGCAAGGCTCCGAAGGCGGTTTCGGGAAAGGTCCAGGCCCAGCCGGTGAAGCTGATCGCAAGGCCCTGAAGTGCCATGTACAGAATGCCGATGGTACCGGTGACGACGAGCAATCGGCCGCGCTTGTTGGCGTCCGCCATGAAGCGCGCGCTGCCGCCGATCAGGAAGAGAGCCAGTGCCAGTACAAGCCACACGCGACCTTCCGCGAAGATCTGCAGAAGACCGGGCGCGAGATCGGGTGAGAACGGAAAGTCCGATGGCCACTCAAAGGAAAAGAAGCCGCGTTCGACCCTGTACCAGGGTACGATCAGAAAGGCGCCGATCCCCAGCCCGATTAGAGCGTTCAGCCGTTTGTTGCCACTCAGCATGGCCACCCCTGTATTTATGGTTTTTCAATAACGGTCGTACCCCGCCGCATGGCTATTGCGATGCGCTGGCGAAGCCGGCCGGAAGTGCGGACCTGCCGCGGCACTGCCATCGATGTGCAGATGCTTGTGGCGGCAGCTTTCAGCGAACGTACGTCCGCCTTGCTGCGCAGTCTGTCCGGGCGAAGCCCGCACCCGGCTTTTAGGCAGCCGTGTGCGGACTTCTTCGGGTGTTGGGGTCAGTTGGCGATAGCGCCAATCTCACGGTCCCAACGCTCCAGGAGGCTCTTGCGGGTATCCGGATTGCCGTAGGTGGTGAAGTCGTAGTCGATCAGCTTGATATCTTCGAACTTCGGTGCTTCCGGCGGAACTTCGGCAGCCTTGTTGGACGGCAGCTGGAAGGACTTTGCCTCTTTCATGCGGGACTGAACTTCCGGGGACAGGGCCCAGTCGTACCAGACCTTCGCATTGTCGAGGTTGCGGGCACCCTTGACGATGGACATGGAGCCGATTTCATAACCGGTACCTTCGCACGGTGCGATTGCCTTGACCGGGAAGCCGGAAGCAGCCTGTGCAATGGCGTCATGCATGAAGACGATACCGAGGCCGGTTTCGCCGCGTGCCGCGGCCTTCACCGGTGCAGAACCCGACTTGGTGTACTGGGACACGTTGTTGTTGAGTTCCTTCAGATAGTCGAAGGCCTCGTCTTCGCCCATGATCTGAACCAGGGAAGCAAGCGCGGTATAGGCGGTGCCGGAAGAGTTCGGGTTGGCGACCTGGATTTCAGCTTTCAGCTCAGGTTTCAGGAGGTCTGCCCAGCAGGCGGGTTCGGCAAGGCCCTTGTCCTTGAAGATTTCGGTGTTGTAACCCCAGCCGAGAGCGCCGGCATAAACGCCAACGGTCTTGAAGCCGGAGCTTTCCGCCTGCTTCTGAGCCCACTCATGAAGGTCTGCGAGCTTTTCCGACTTGTATTCCTGGGTCAGGTTTTCAGAAGCTGCCTGAAGATGCGGGTCGCCGGTGCCGCCCCACCAGATATCGGTCTTCGGATTGCGGGATTCGGCGCGGATCTTTGCGTAGCTTTCGCCTGACGACAGGCGCACCATGTTGACCTTGATGTCATGCTTGGCTTCGAAGTCGCCCTGCAGCTGTTCACAGATCACGACATCCGCCGAACAGATGACATTGAGGTCGCCCGCTGCCATGGCCGGAGCAACCGAGTAGGTTGCTGCCGTTGCAAGCAGTGCGACGGAAAGTGATTTCAAAGACATGGTTTCCTCCACTTTTGGCTTTCAGCCTGTTACCTGCCCGGACGGGCAGGCGTTTGTTTCAGCCCGGGGGCTGATGTGTTGACCGGCATGAGGCAAAGCTTTCCCGTTCGGATCCGCCTCCACGGGTCCGTTGCCGGTCGAATTTCAAATGACGAACTCCGGATTTTTCCTTCGCTGGCGAAGGGGCAATCTCGTCCTTTACTGGGTGGCTACAGGGGTTGCCGTCTGCAGCACCTCCTTGTCGAAACGGTCGAGCAGTCTTCGCCTCTGGTCAGGTGAACCGAAGGTGGCGAAGTCGTAGTCGACCATGCGAATGAGTGAAATATCGGGGGCTGCCGGTGGCAGCGACGCTTTCGCGTTTGCGGGTATCTGGTTCTGTCCCGAGGCCGCGCAGGTTTCCTGTCCTTCCGGGCTCAGCGCAAAATCGACGAACAGGCGTGCAGCCTCGGGGTTTCTGGCGCCCTTGACGATGCTGACGGCGCCGATCTCGTAGCCGGTGCCTTCGCAAGGTGCGACGATGACCATGGGCGCGCCGGCAAGTTTCTGCGTCACCGCGTCGTGGATGAAAGAGATGCCGATGCCTGTCTCACCACGGGCGGCTGCCTGAACCGGTGCTGCGCCCGAAGTGGTGAACCGGTCGATGTTTTTCGCAAGCGCCGCCAGATATTCGAAAGCCTCGTCTTCCCCCAGCAGCTGAACGAGCGTTGCCAGCATCGTATAGGCGGTTCCCGAGGAATTCGGATTGGGCATCTGAACAAGGCCCTTGTACCGCGGTGCGGTCAGGTCCTTCCAGCAGGACGGAGCGGCAACGCCATGCTCAGCCAGAAAGTCGGAATTATAGCCAAACCCGAGTGCGCCTGCATAAATGCCTGCCGCCTTGCCGCCTGACATCAGAAAGAAATTCTGCGCCCAGGGCAGCGTGTCCTCAAAGTTTTTCGGCTGGTAGGGTTCAAGCAGGTCTTCGCCTGCTGCCTGCAGGTGGGTATCACCGGTGCCGCCCCACCAAACGTCGATCTCTGGTGCGTCGCGCTCGGCCCGGACCCTGTCGAGGATCTCGCCGGTGCTTCTGCGTTCCATGGAAACATCAAGGCCGGTCTTTTCCTCGAAGACAGCCTCCATCATCTGGCACCACTCGACCTGCACGGCACACAGGACATTCAGGTCCTGCGCCGAAGCAGCGTTGAGCGACAGCGACAGCCATACGGCCGCACCCGCTCCGAGTGACGCGATGAATTTCATGTTTCCTCCCAGTCCGGAACCAGGCCCCGGACAGCTATTACCATGGCAGAAGAGGCAGTGTTCGCAACAGGAGATTGGTTACTGTTGTTTCGCTGGCAAAAGAAAAGAGTTACAAATATTACAAGCCTTACAAATGTGACAAGCAATTGAAAAACCAAGGCTTTGCATAATACGGCTCTATGCCTATGATGTCACTCGGGAGGACATAGGTTTGCTGAACGAAGGCATCAAGATCCTGATCGTGGAGGACGATCAGGATATGGCGGAATTGATATCGGATCTTCTGGAAGCCGAAGGCTGGTCGCCGGTTGCCGCGCGCTCGGCGGAAGAGGCTGCGCGGATCCTGCCGGAGCATGCCTTTCATCTGGTTCTGGTCGACCATAACCTGCCGGGCATGTCCGGCCGGGTGTTTGCGCAGAAGCTGCGGTCGCAGACCGATATCGGCATTGTGATGGTGACGGCCGCCGGTAGCGCCGCAGAGCGTGTGCTTGGCCTTGAAACCGCCGCCGACGATTATGTGGTCAAGCCGTTCGAGCCGATTGAACTCACCGCCCGGATCAAGGCGGTGCTCCGGCGGATGCATCCGTCCCTGCGCGGCAGCGACAAGGACACCATCAGCGTTCAGCACGAGCCGACCGCGCTGCTTCTGGGCGACTGGGTGATCGATCTCGTCAATCGCAAGGCCGTCTGCACGTCTCACCCGACCCGGACGCTGACGTCGTCGGAATTTTCCCTGCTGGAGATCCTGGCATCGACGCCGAACGAACCGGTGAGCCGGACCAAGATCCTGGAACAGCTGGGCGCGGAAACGGACAGGCTGATCGATCGCAACGTCGATGTTCTGGTCCTGCGGCTTCGCCGCAAGATCGAGCGAAACCCGGACCTGCCGCAACATATCAAGACCCGCCGGGGGAAGGGCTACATCCTGCATCAGGATCCCGCCCATGCACCTTAAATGATCAGCCGGCCGGTTCTTTCTTCCATTGCCTTCAGGTTGCCTGCCGCCATCGCGCTGATCTGCGCCGTCGCCTTCACGCTGTCGGCCATCGCGATCTACGGGCTTTTGAAGGCGCGTGAGGAAACCGCCGCTTACGGGCTGCAGGCCTTCACCAGTCTGGCTGATGCCGCGCTGGTCTCGCGGCAGGTGTCCGACCTCGTCTCCAGTGCGCCTTTCCTGATGAATGCGACCTCGCCCTACACCGTCTCTGGCAAGAGCCGGCTGCTGGTGGAGCAGGTCGACCAGTTGTTGAGTTCGCTTCCTGACTATCCGCCGGGCAAGGAGACCTACCGGGCTGCCAACACACGGATCTTCGAACTTCTCGGGCAGATCCGTGCGCAGACGCTCGCGCTGTCTGCCAAGGCCGAAACGGCCCAGCACTACAAGGAAGAAGTCTCCTCCGCGCTCGGCATGATCGCCGTTGCCGACACGGCCAGCCAGAAGGAACCTCGTCAGCGCCTCAATGCCATCGTGCATTCCGTGTCGAGTGCGGGCAGCCTGTTTCAGCTTGGCGAGTTGAAGCGGCGCTATGTGGCGGAGCCGGCCGCGGCCTCATTGCCGCCGTCGGACCTCAGGCCCTATGAGCGGGTTTTCGAGGCGCAGACCAGCTATCTCCTGGAAATGTTCGCCGTGCGCAGCGCAATTGCCAGACTGCACACGGTGGCGCGAGAGCTGTCCCTTGCGACGGAAACCCAGTCAGGCATCGTGACGGAAACCCTCAACCGGGATTTCCAGTCGACTTCGGCCACCTTGCAGCAGCTTCTGGTGATCGTTGCCGTGGCTTCACTGCTGGTGCTGACAATGGCGGTGATGTCGATCCGTTCGGTCATCCGGGTATCGAAAGGCATCGTTTCGCTGTCCAGCGGCATGAACGCCCTTGCCAAGGGGCAGAAGGATGTCGGTCCGCCGGTCTATCAGGGCGATGAAACCGAGCTCCTGAACCTGCAGCAGGCCTTTCTCGCCTTCAAGGAAAGCGTTGACCGGGTCACACGTCTGCGGCGCACGGCGGAGGCCGCTGCCAGGACAATCCGTTCCACCTTCCGCAGCATGAATGAGGGCATTGCCATCTTCGATGCTGCCGGCAAACCGGTCACCATGAACCGGCGGGTCATCGAATTGCTGGGTCACAAGGGTGCTGCCCGCAAGCTGCCTCTTGTCCAGTTTCTGGAACCGGTCCCGGAAATCCGGACCGAACTGCTTCCGGGTGCGCCCGACGGCAGACCCTTGAGCGCCCCCTTTTCCGTACGTCATCGTTCCGAGAACGGGTCGGTGACGGAAATCTCGCTGTCGCGGCAAAGCGATGATGGTGTCGTGCTGCTCGCCCGGGATGTGACCTTGCTGGACCGGCAGGAAGCGGAGGCAGCCAAGGCCCAGCGGCTTGACGGCATCATGCGCCTGACGCACCAGCTCAGCCACGAGGTCGGCAACACCATCGGCATCATTACCGGAAGCCTCGGACTGCTGGAGCGGGACGGCGGCTTCAGCGATCGCCAGGCCCGCAACATTGCCCGCATTCGCAAGGCGGCGGATCGAGGTCGGTCGCTTGCCAGCAGCATGTTGACAATCGGCCGTCAGCAACCTGCCAACCTCAGCCGCATCGGTATGTCCTCGTTGCTGCGCGGCATGGCGGACATCCTGGAAATTGCCATCGGCGAGAAATGCAGTCTGAAACTGGATCTGGACGACAGCTTGCCACCGCTGGTGCTTGATCCGGAACTCTTCGAGCAATCGGTACTCAATCTCTGCCTGAATTCGGCAGCGGCGATGCCCGACGGCGGCGAAGTGCAGGTTGCCACATTTTCAAACGGGGACGCGGTCGTGGTTGCCGTCCGGGACACGGGCATCGGCATGAGCCGGGAAGAGGTCGACAAGGCCTTCGAGCCCTATTTCACCACCAAGACCAGCGAAGGCGGCGCGGGGCTGGGCCTCGCTGTCGTCTACGGCTTCGTTCGCCAAAGCGGCGGCACGGCAAATATCTTCTCCGAGCCGGGCAAGGGCACGACCGTCGAGCTTCGGTTTCCACAGGACGTGGAAAATGCCGGGGAAGCTACCCCGCGCATCCAGGCGGTTTCCTGAGGCGCTGACTATCCACCTGCGGAACGTTTCCAAGTTCATCGTATTCGGAACCACCTCACCACCTGAGTCACCCCGGACAAGCGAAGCGCAGATCCGGGGCCTACTCGCGAAGCCGCTTGCTGAAGCCGATGTCATCGTCTTGATGGTTGCTGCACCTTGCGAACGCTCTGGAAATGAGTGGGTCCCGGGTCTCGCGATGCACGCCCGGGGTGACGCAGGGGCGTGTTGTGAAATGGGGGCAATTTCTGATGCAGTGCTGAGCCGGCGAGAGCCTAGCTGCCTTAAGCCGTTGATAAGGCGGAGATGTCTGGAGACTTTGAGCAATGCGAACGTGTTGCGGAATGTTGTCCAACCCGATCATCGATCTCGTCTTTCTCTCCAATTTCACGTCCTTGCAAAATTCCACTCTTGACTCATTTGGAACGTTCCAGTAATTGTTCCGATCAAGAAATTGGAACGTTCCAAAATTAAGAGTTATTCGGGAGGAATGGATGCGTTGGGCCCTTATCGGTGCAAGCCGAATTGCGTCGAGTTACATGATCGATGCGATCCGCTCGCAGAATGCCGACATTCAGTCCGTCCTGAGTTCGGATGCGGCCCGCGGCGAGGCGTATGCCCGTGAGCATGGTATTGCCGACAGCTTCACGGATCTGGATGCGCTCCTTGCGGATGACAGTGTCGACGCGGTCTATATTTCCACCACCAACGAAAAGCACCATGCGCAGGCGCTGGCCGCGATCGCTGCCGGCAAGCATGTGCTGTGCGAAAAACCGCTGGCCATGACCCTGGATGAGGCCGGTGAAATGGTTCGCACTGCCGCCGGCAAGGGTGTGGTCTTTGCGACCAATCATCATTTGCGCAATGCCGGGTCTCATCTGGCCATCCGCGAGCTGATCGCTTCCGGCCGCATCGGCAAGGTGTTGAGCGCGCGCGTCTTCCACGCGGTCAACCTGCCGGACGCGTTGCGCGGCTGGCGCATCAACGATGCGGCTGCCGGTGGCGGCGTCATTCCCGATATCACCGTGCATGACGCGGACACCATCCGCTTCCACCTGGGTGAAGATCCGCAGGAAGTCGTTGCCAAGGCAGCAGCCTCAGGCCTCGGAGAAGGGGTCGAGGACAGCGTGATGTCCGTCTGGTCGATGCCGTCGGGTGCCATGGTGCAGTCGCATGAAAGCTTCACGCATAAATTTGCGGGAACCGGCATCGAGTTTCATGGCACGGATGGGTCGATCTTCGCCCGCAACGTCATGACCCAGGAACCTGTCGGAGCGGTTCGTCTGGTCGATGCGGATGGCGAACACGAGATCTCCTACGACAAGCATAACCTCTACCACCGCGCGCTCGGTCTCTTTGCCGATGCGGTCAACGGCAAGGGGCGTCCTTCTGCCGATGGTGTCGACGGGGTCAAGTCGCTGGCGGTCGCCCTTGCCGTGCGTGAGGCCGCGCAGTCCGGCAAGGCCGTTGCCGTCAACTATGGAGGCTTCTGAACATGACCTCCAAGATCGTTTCCATGGCGGATGCCGCCGCCCGCATTCAGGACGGCGCGGTCATCACCGTTTCCTCTTCCTCCGGTCTCGGGTGCCCGGACAAGATCCTTGAGGCCATTGGCACAAGGTTCGACAGCGAAGGGCACCCGAGAAACCTCACGACGCTCCATCCCATTGCCGCCGGCGACATGTACGGCATCAAGGGGATCGACCACCTTGCCAAGGACGGTCTGCTGTCGACCATCATTGCAGGGTCCTACCCCTCCGGTCCGTCCAACCTGCCGATGCCGGCGATCTGGCAGATGCTGGTGGAGAACCGGGTAGCTGCCTACAACGTGCCTTCCGGCATCCTGTTCGACATGCACAGGGATGTTGCGGCCCGCCGCCCGGGCGTCATGACCAAGGTCGGGCTGGACACCTTCGTCGACCCGATCCGTCAGGGCTGTGCCATGAACGATGTTGCGGCAGACCGGCCCATCGTGTCCCGGCTGGAGCTTGGCGGCGAAACCTGGCTGCATTTTCCGAATATCGTGCCGGATGTCGCCATCATTCGGGCAACGACTGCGGATGAACGCGGCAACCTCACCTACGAACACGAAGGCGCCTATCTCGGCGGCCTGGAGCAGGCGATTGCCGTGCGCAATCACGGCGGCCTGGTGATCGCGCAGGTGAAGCGTGTGACGGCCTCGGGCTCGCTGCGTCCGCACGATGTCCGTGTGCCCGGTCATCTGGTCGATCTCATCGTTGTCGATCCGGACCAGCGCCAGACCACGGAAACCGGTTACGACCCGGCGATCTCGGGCGAGATCATGCGGCCATGGTCCAGCTTCTCGCTTGCCGAGCACGGCATCGAGAAGGTTGTCGCCCGCCGGGCAGCAATGGAACTCAAGTCCGGCCAGACGGCAAACCTCGGCTTCGGCATTTCGGCGATGGTGCCACGCGTGCTGCTGGAAGCCGGTCAGGAACAGGCCGTCACCTGGGCGATCGAGCAAGGTGCGACCGGCGGCATGCCGCTGACGGGTTTTGCTTTCGGCTGCGCCTCCAACGCCGATGCTTACATGCCGTCGCCGCAGCAGTTTACCTACTTCCAGGGGGGCGGTTTCGATGTCTCCTTCCTGTCCTTCCTGGAGATCGACCTGGATGGCAACGTCAATGTCTCCAAGCTTGGCAAGAAGCCCTATCTGACCGCAGGTTGCGGCGGGTTTGTCGACATCACTGCGAACGCGCGCAAGATCGTGTTCTCGGGTCTTTTCGAGGCGGGTGCCGATCTGGAGTTGACGGAACACGCACTGAAGGTGCGGACGCCGGGCAAGTTCACCAAGATGGTGGACGAGGTCGAGCATGTCACTTTCTCCGGCCGCAGGGCGAAGGAACTCGGCCAGGACGTCATCTATGTGACCGAGCGCTGCGTTATCCACCTGACCGATGCAGGCCTGGTGGCGACGGAGATCATGCCGGGCATCGATCCGGCACGTGACATCGTCGATGCTTCGAAGGGCCGGGTCCGGCTCGCAAACGATCTGGTCGAGATGCCGAAAGCGCTTCTGTCCAGAGGGGCGATGGAGCTGAGCCTGTGAGCGCGCTGCATCTCATCCGTCACGGGGCAATCGCCGAGCTGAAGCTGGACAATCCGGCCAAGCTGAATGCGTTCACGCTCGACATGCTGAAGGCGGTTGAACCCTTTTGCGATGAGCTGGAGCGCGATGCGTCGATCCTTGCGGTGGTGATTACGGCGGAGGAGAGCAAGGCCTTTTGTGCCGGCGCGGACATTCTCGAATGGTCCGAGCTGTCGCCTTACGACTTTGTCCGCCACTGGGTGCGCGAAGGCCACCGGGTTTTTGACCGGCTGGCGAGGCTTTCCAAGCCGACGGTGGCTGCGCTTGGCGCGCACGCCTTTGGTGGTGGACTGGAGTTTGCAGCGACCGCCGATATCCGCGTGATGGCGCCAAGGGCGACGCTGGCGCTGCCGGAAGCATCCGTCGGCATCGTACCGGGTTGGTCCGGCACGCAACGGTTGATCCGTTTGCTGGGTGAGCCGATGGTGAAGGAAATGGCCCTGTTCGGCCGGCGCATCTCCGCAGAACGTGCCTATGCGGCGGGCTTTGCAGCCGAGATATCCGACGATCCGGCTTCAGCTGCGTTCGAGATGGCCGAGAAGCTGGCCGACAAATCGTCCCGGGCCGTGGAAGTGGCCAAATACATGATCCATGCCGCCGTGGGTGAAGATCGCAGTGCCATGATCGAGGCGCTCGGCTCCGGCATGATCAGTCCGACAGAAGATCGCAACGAGGGCGTTACCGCCTTCCGTGAAAAGCGCAAACCGAATTTCCTGGAAGTTAAGTCATGAGTGACCTGAACGTCGTTTCCATCAGCGAAGCAAAACTCCCGGCCGAACCCTTCGTCGCCCGTCACCTGATCGATGGCGACTGGCGTCAGAGCGCTGACGGCTCAACCTTCGATCGTGTGTCTCCGTCCCATGGCAGCGTTGTCACGAAGGCGGCGAAGGGCGGTGCCCGTGATGTTGATGCGGCGGTATCCGCCGCGCGGCTTGCTTTCGACAAGGGGCGCTGGTCGCGCACCAGCGGCAAGGAGCGGGCAACGCTTCTCTTGAAGATCGCCGATCTGATCGACCGGGAACGGGAGCGGATCGCTTATTGGGAAACGCTGGAATCCGGCAAGCCGATCAGCCAGGCCATGGCTGAAATCGAAGGCGCGTCCGATATCTGGCGCTTTGCCGCTTCGCTGGCGCGCACCATGCACGGCGAAAGCTACAATTCACTCGGCAGCGACATGCTCGGCCTGGTTCTCAAGGAGCCGGTCGGTGTCGTCTCCATCATTACACCGTGGAACTTTCCGTTCCTGATCGTGTCGCAGAAACTGCCCTTCGCGCTGGCCGCCGGCTGCACCGCGGTTATCAAACCTTCCGAAATGACCCCGGCAACGACGGTCATTCTGGGTGAACTGTGCATCGAAGCCGGTATTCCGGCCGGGGTCGTCAACATCGTCCTTGGCTATGGCGATCCGGTTGGAACGGCGATGACCGCCGACAAGCGTGTCGACATGGTCACCTTCACCGGCTCGACCGGCGTCGGCAAGGCCATCGTCAAGGCGGCGGCCGGAACCTTGAAGAAGGTCTCGCTGGAACTTGGTGGCAAGAACCCGCAGGTCATCTTCCCGGATGCCGACCTCGAAAGCGCCGTCGATGCGGTTGTCTTCGGCGTCTATTTCAATGCAGGCGAATGCTGCAACTCCGGATCCCGGATCATTGTGCACGAAGACATCGCCGAGGCGTTCCTGAAGGCGACAGTGGACCTGTCGCGGAAGGTGCCCTTCGGCGATCCTCTGGACCCATCGACCAAGGTCGGCGCGATCATCACGCCCGACCACCAGAGCAAGATCGACAAATATGTGCGCGATGCCGCGGACGCCGGAGCGACTGTCCACCTGGGTGGGGAAGCCCTGACGGTTCCTGGCCTTGCGGGACAGTTCTACCAGCCGACGATCGTTGCGGATGTAAAAAGCGACATGCCGATCGCCCGCGAAGAAGTGTTCGGGCCGGTGCTTTCGGTGCTGACTTTCAAGACGCTGGATGAGGCGATCGAACTCGTCAACGATGCCGACTACGGTCTGTCCGCCGGTGTGTGGAGCGAGAACGTTCACACCTGTCTGGAATTCGCCCGCCGGGCGCATGCAGGCACGGTGTGGACCAACACCTGGATGGATGGTTTTGCGGAACTGCCCTTCGGCGGTGTGAAGGAAAGCGGCCAGGGCAGGGAACTTGGCAAATACGGACTGGACGAGTTCCTGGAAGCCAAGACCGTGACCATGCGCATCGGCAAGACCCGGGCACCCTGGGTGGCGTGATGAGCAGGCTAGTCCGAAATCGAGAAGGCGCCTTCGGGCTTCAGGAGGATCTGCATATCCTCCATGGGGGCGCCGTCGATCCTCGCGAGAAGAACCTTGGCCATGGCTCTGCCGGTGGCACGCAGGTCCTCGTCGATGGTCTCGATTCTCGGGCGGAAATGATTGGAAATGGGCGAGGCGCGCTTGGCGACGACGTCGATTTCCATACCGGGTGTCAGACCGATGTCGTTGAGATAGGCCAGGGTGACCAGGGCCATGACCTCACCGACACAGACATAACCGTCGGGCGCGTTGGGGCCGGCATGGAGCGAGCGCAGGGTCGCTGCGATCTCGTCGGGCTCGCTGTCGAGGTCAACGCCATCGGGAACCGTCAATTGAATGCCATGGGAAATGGCTGCCTGGCGGGCGCCGAACCGCAGGTGCTGACCGAAGGTGTAGCGTTCGTTCGGCATGACCATGCAAATGTGTTTGCGCCCCTTTGCAACCAGTCGCTCCACGGCCATGCGAGCGAAAACCTCGTTGTCGAAGTCGACGTAAGGGTGGGGCGTGGTGAAGTCCGTCCGGCCATGGGTGGCAAAGGGGAAGTTGTGCTCCAGCAGGTAGCGGACCCGCTCGTCAAAGCATTCGGTGCGGGTAAAGACAATGGCGTCTGCCAGCGAGTGCCTGCGGATGTTGCGAATTGCCTCAAGCCGGTCGTCGGCAAGGCCGTCTGCTGTAATGGTGATCGCGTAGCCTGTTCCGGCAAGGCCTTCGGACATGCCGCCGAGAAACTCGGATGTGAAGCTGAGAAACTCGTGCCGTGTGTTCAGGAGAAGACTGATGACCTTGGTGCGGCCGGTGCGCAGGCGCTGTGCCGCGCGATTGGGAACGTAGCCGAGACGGCGGGCAACTTCGGAAACGCGTTCGCGCGTCGTCTCCGCGATCCTGGGGTCTCCGGCAAGGGCGCGGGAAACCGTGGTCACCGCGAAGCCTGCCTCCTGCGCCACCGTGCGCAAGGTGGGACGCGGCAGCTTTTCGGCGGCGCGACCGCTGTTGGGTTCAAAGGTTTTTCGCGTCATGCCCGTTCACTTCAGCCGAAGCCTTCTAGCTCAAAAAGCAAGCCAAGTCTAATCAGGGCTTTTGTAACGTTACAACACAATAATGTGCTGCACTGCAGCACCGAAACATCCGCCTTAATAGTATGTAAGACAAACGAAACTCTTTGTTTTTCGGGAGTGATGAAAATCGTTGACACCACTCCGGTTTGCAACGTTACAATAAACGTTGCGTGACACTCGAATGCCGGGCTCCGGCACTCGAAACGCCTTTAGGCACCTTATGGGAGGAATATCGATGTCTTTGAAATCTCTGAAGCTGGGCCTCGCCGCCCTTGCAATGAGCACAAGCCTGGCGTCCGCCGCCGATGTTGAAGTTCTGCACTGGTGGACTTCCGGCGGTGAAGCTGCTGCTCTGAACGTTCTGAAGCAGGACCTGGAAAGCCAGGGCATCGGCTGGCAGGACATGCCGGTTGCAGGTGGCGGCGGTACCCAGGCCATGACCGTGCTGCGCGCACGCGTTACCTCCGGCAACCCGCCCACCGCCGTACAGATGCTCGGCTTCGACATCACCGACTGGGCCAAGGAAGGCGCACTTGCCGACCTGAACATCCTGGCCGGCATGGAAGGCTGGGACGACGTGGTTCCGGAAGCCCTGCAGAAATTCTCCAAGTATGACGGCAAGTGGGTCTCCGCTCCGGTGAACGTCCACTCCACCAACTGGGTCTGGGCGAACAAGGCCATCCTCGACGAGCTTGGTATCGAGCCGCCGCAGAACTGGGACGAATTCGTTGCCGCTCTGGAAAAGGTCAAGGCATCCGGCAAGACCGCGATCGCGCACGGCGGTCAGGCCTGGCAGGACGCGACCATCTTCGACGCAGTCGTGATGGCGACCGGTGGTCCCGAGTTCTACCAGAAGGCCTTCATCGACCTGGACGAGGAAGCGCTCGGCTCCGACACCATGAAGGAATCGTTCGACCGCATGGCCGTGATTCGCTCCTATGTGGATGACAACTTCTCCGGTCGTGACTGGAACCTTGCGACCGCCATGGTCATCAATGGCGATGCAGCCTTCCAGATGATGGGCGACTGGGCGAAGGGTGAATTCCTGAATGCCGGCAAGAAGCCGGATGAAGACTTCCTCTGCTTCCGCTTCCCGGGCACCCAGGACCAGGTGACCTTCAACGCCGACCAGTTCGCGATGTTCGCGCAGGGTCCGGAAGTCGGCAAGGAGCAGGCTGCCCTGGCAACCGCCATCCTGTCACCGAGCTTCCAGTCCGCGTTCAACGTCGTCAAAGGCTCCGTTCCGGCCCGGACCGACGTGCCGAACGATGACTTTGACGCCTGCGGCAAGAAGGGCATGGTGGATCTGAAAAAGGCTGCCGACAGCGGCAACCTCTACGGCTCCATGGCGCATGGTCACGCCAACCCGGCTGCCGTCAAGAACGCCATGTATGACGTGATCACGGCGCATTTCAACGGGGAATACGACAGCGAAACCGCTGTTGCAGAACTCGTTACCGCCGTTCAGATCAACAAGTAACGACCGCGCGGAGAGCGGTGATCCGTCACCGCTCTCCCACCGGTTCGGCGGACCGTCTCGCGGTTGCAAGCAACCGCCTGAAGCCGGCCGGAACCAAAGTCTCAGAGCTGCCGCGCGCGTTCGCTGGAACGCCGGCAAAAGTGCTCTAGGTCGGGGAACTCAAGATGTCTCTCTCTGAAACGGCGAACCCGCGCGGTTCCGTTGTTGACAGACTGCGTGATGCTTTGCCCAAACTCGTGCTCAGCCCGACGATCGCCATCGTGGCAATCTTCGTTTACGGCTTCATCGCCTTCACGCTTTATCTGTCTTTCACGGACAGCCGTATTCTGCCCACCTTCGGCTGGGTCGGCTGGCAGAATTATGAAAACCTCTTCAAGATCCGTGCGTGGGATACGGCCGTTTGGAACCTTGTGGTTTTCGGCGTTCTCTACATCACCATCTGCTGCGTCCTGGGTCTGCTGCTGGCGATCCTTCTCGATCAGAAGATCCGCGCAGAAGGCTTCATCCGCACGATCTACCTCTATCCGATGGCGCTCAGCTTCATCGTGACCGGAATTGCCTGGAAATGGTTCCTCGACCCGGGCATCGGTATCGAGGCCGTCGTGCGCGGCTGGGGCTGGGAAACCTTTACCTTCAACTGGATCAAGGACCGGGATTTCGCGATCTACACCATCGTGATCGCGGCGGTCTGGCAGACCTCGGGCTTCGTCATGGCGATGTTCCTTGCGGGCCTGCGCGGTATCGACAGCGAGATGATGAAAGCTGCCCAGATCGACGGTGCTTCCACGTTCGCGCTTTATCGCCGGATCGTGATCCCGCAGCTTCGTCCTGCCTTCATGTCGGCCTTCGTGGTGCTCGCCCATATGGCGATCAAGTCCTACGACCTGGTGATCGCCCTGACAGGCGGCGGACCGGGCACCGCAACCGAAGTGCCGGCAACCTTCATGTATTCCTACACATTCACCCGTAACCAGATGGGCATCGGTGCGTCTTCCGCCGTGATCATGCTGATGACGATCGCCGCGATCATCGTGCCCTACCTCTGGTCAGAGCTCAGGGAGAAAAAGTGATGTCGACGATGTCCAAGTCTTCCTCCCTGCGTCCGGCCCGGGTGATCCTGTATCTGCTGCTCGCGCTGTTCTGCATCTACTACCTGCTGCCGCTGTACGTGATGGTGGTCAACTCGCTGAAGCCGCTGACCGAAATCACTTCGGGCGGGATGATGGCGCTGCCGCAGGAGTGGACCATCGCTCCGTGGCAAAGTGCCTGGTCGAGTGCCCAGGTGGGTGTTGAGGCAACGGGTCTGCGGCCCTATTTCCTCAACTCCATCATCATGGTCGTTCCGGCGGTCGCCCTGTCGACGCTGGTCGGCGCGCTGAACGGTTACGTTCTCACCAAATGGACGTTCCGCGGTGCGACCATCCTGTTCGGCTTGCTGCTGTTCGGCTGCTTCATTCCGTTCCAGATGGTGCTGATCCCGATGGCTCGCATGCTGGGTCTGATGGGCATCGCCGGCACGGTGCCGGGGCTGATCTTCGTACACTTCGTCTACGGCATCGGCTTCTCGACGCTCTATTTCCGCAACTACTATGCGGCCTTTCCGACAGAGCTTGTCCGGGCGGCGCAGATCGACGGTGCCGGTTTCTTCCGGATCTTCTGGCGCATCCTGCTGCCATCGTCCGGTCCGATCGCGGTGGTCTGCATCATCTGGCAGTTCACCAACATCTGGAACGACTTCCTGTTCGGCGCGTCCTTCTCCGATTTCGACAGCCAGCCGATGACCGTTGCCCTCAACAACCTGGTGCAATCCTCCACCGGGGTGAAGGAATACAACGTGCATTTCGCCGGCGCGATCATGGCCGCGCTGCCAACCCTTCTCGTCTACATCGTCGCGGGCCGCTACTTCGTGCGTGGTCTGATGGCAGGCTCAGTAAAAGGATAAGACAATGGGCTTTCTCGACATCAAGCAGGCGACCAAGTCTTATGGATCCTTGCGGGTCCTGCATGAAACCGACATCTCCATCGAAGAGGGCGAGTTCCTCGTGCTCGTCGGCCCGTCCGGCTGCGGCAAGTCCACCCTGCTCAACATGATTGCCGGCCTGGAGGACATCACTTCCGGCGAGATCGCGATCAAGGGGAAGAGCATGAACGGCGTCAAGCCGGCGGACCGCAACATCGCAATGGTGTTCCAGTCCTACGCGCTTTACCCGAACATGACCGTTGCCGGGAACATCTCCTTCGGCATGGAAATGCACGGCATTGCGAAGCCGGAACGCGAAAAGCGGATCGGCCAGGTGGCCGATCTCCTTCAGATCAGCCATCTGCTCGACCGCAAGCCGGGCCAGCTTTCCGGTGGTCAGCGCCAGCGTGTCGCCATGGGGCGTGCACTGGTGCGCGAGCCGGACGTGTTCCTGTTCGACGAGCCGCTGTCCAACCTGGATGCAAAGCTGCGCGTCGACATGCGCACGGAAATCAAGAAGCTGCACCAGAAGCTCGGCACGACAATCGTCTATGTGACCCATGACCAGATCGAGGCACTGACGCTGTCGACCCGGATCGCTGTCATGTTCGGTGGCTATGTCCAGCAGCTGGGCACGCCGAAAGAGATCTACGACAATCCGGCCAACATGTTCGTGGCGGGCTTCATGGGATCGCCTTCCATGAACCTGTTCCCGGCCAAGGTGGTCTCGGCGGACGGCAGGCCGGCTGCGGAAGTCTCGCTGGCAGACGGCAAGACGGCGGCCATTCCGTTTGCCTCCGACGCGCTCTCTTCCAGCATCGGCAAGGACATCATCCTCGGCATTCGGCCGGAAGCCATTACCGACAAGGATGGTGCCGACCGCAATTCCAAGGCGGTTCACATCGTCGATGCTCCGGTGGAAGTCACCGAGCCGGCAGGCTCCGACACGTTCGTCGTCAGCCAGATCGGCGGCAAGGACGTGACCGGCCGCTTCCGTGCCGACGTTGCCGTGAAGGCGGGAGAAGTGTTCCCGTTTGCCTTCAACATGGAAAAGGCGGTCGCTTTCGACCCGAAGACCGAAAAGCGGATCGCCTGACCCATGAATACGGCGCCCGACATTGTGATCATCGGCAGCGGCATGGGGGGAGCTTCCCTTGCCGCAGGCCTTGCTCCGACCGGGGCCAAGATCACGATTCTGGAACGGGGATACCGGATACCGGACGATGCTCCGGCCCGGGACCCCTGGCGCATCTATACCAACAGCGCCTTCCGGGCACCGGAAACCTGGCTCGACGGACAGGGTAATCCGTTCGAGCCGGGCAATTACTACAATGTCGGTGGCAACTCGAAGCTCTACGGTGCGGTGCTGATCCGTTACCGGGAAGAGGACTTCAGCGCGCTGGAGCATTATGACGGTGTTTCACCTGCCTGGCCGATTGCCTATGACGAGCTGTCGCCCTGGTATGACGCCGCCGAACAGCTTTTCCAGGTTCGGGGGGATACCGCTTCCGATCCGACTGAACCGCCGCACGGTAGGCCATATCCGTTTCCGCCCATCCCGGACGAGGAAGCCATCCGGATTGCCCGGCGGCGCCTTGAGCAGGCGGGCGTTCGCCCGTTCAGCCTGCCCCTGGGGGTTGATATCGACCGCTGGCTGGATGCCGGGCACACCGGCTGGGACGGTTACCCCGATCTCAGATGCGGCAAGATGGATGCGGAAACCTGTGCGCTGGAAGCCGCAATGGCCCATGACAACGTCACCCTTGTCACCGGTGCCGAAGTCACCGCGCTCCGGACGGGCTACAAGTCCGGCCGAATAGATGAAGTCCACTACAGCAAGGACGGTGAAGAGATCTGCCTGACACCGGGGGTCGTTGCCCTGTGTGCGGGGGCGGTCCAGTCCGCGGCGCTCTTGTTGCGGTCCGGCGTTGCCAACCTCTCGGACTATGTCGGCCGTTGTTTCATGAACCACAATGCGACGGCGATGATCGCCATCGATCCGCGGTTCCGGAATACTTCCGTTTATCAGAAGACCTTCGGCCTGAATGACTGGTATCTCGATGACGGCGAAGACGGCAAGCCATTGGGCAACGTCCAGCTGCTGGGGCGGGTAACGCCGGATATCCTGAAGATCCAGGTGCCGCAGTTGCCGAAATTCGCTGCCCGCTGGATTTCTGGGCATGCCCTTGATCTCTATCTGATTTCCGAGGATCTGCCTGATCCTGAAAGCCGGGTTGTCCTGAAGGACGGCAAGATCCAGCTCATCTGGCAGCGGTCCAACATGACGGCGCACAGGAAGCTGGTCGAGAAGACCCGCAAGACCCTGCGCGAGGCCGGTTTCCCGCTGGTTCTGTCGCGCCTGTTCGACGGCAGGGTGCCTTCGCATCAGTGCGGCACGGTGCGCATGGGCGATGATCCGGCTAACTCCGTGCTCAATCCGGACTGCCGGTCCTGGGATCATCCGAACCTGTTTGTGGCCGATGCGGGAGCGCTGCCGACTTCGGCTGCCGTCAATCCGGCCCTCACGGTTGCGGCATTGGCACTGCGCGCCGCCGAAACGATCAAGAAGGACCTGGCGGCATGAACAGGATCGCACTTGTCACCGGTGGCCAGCGCGGCATCGGTCTTGGCATTTCGAGGGCTCTCGCGGAGGCCGGTTACACGGTTGCCATCGCCGCTCAGGAAGAAGCGGGCGCACCGGAGGTGATCGAAGCCCTGAACAGCCTGGGTGGCAAGGGCCGCTATTTCCGGCATGACCTTCTGGACATCGACCATTGCAAGACGCTGCTCGACCGGGTGGAGGCGGATCTCGGGCCGGTGACGGCTTTTGTTTCCAACGCGGGCGTTCCGGCCAGGATCCGGGGCGACATGCTGGATCTGGCGCCCGACAGTTTCGACTTCGTCATGGGTGTCAACCTGCGCGGGGCCTTCTTCCTGGCGCAGGAAGTGGCGAGACGCATGCTGAATCAGCCGTCAGACAGCTATCGCTCGATGAGTTTCATCACCTCCGTAAGTGCGGAGATGGTGTCGATCGAAAGGGCGGAATACTGCCTGTCGAAAGCAGGCGCCGCCATGATGGCGGAGCTTTTCGCCGTCCGGCTTGCGCCGCATGGCATCGGTGTCTTCGAGCTAAGGCCAGGCATCATCGAAACCGGCATGACCGCCGGAGTGAAAGACAAATACACGGCCCGGATCGAAGGCGGTCTGGTGCCTGCTGCCAGGTGGGGGCAGCCCGCCGATATCGGCTCAATCATCGTGCCGATTGCCGATGGCCAAATGGCCTTTGCAACCGGTTCGACCTTCGCGGTGGACGGCGGACTGTCGATCCCCCGGCTTTAGAGCGAGTTGTTCTGAGAGACTTCAGATGAATACAGGCTACGACTTCATCATCATCGGTGGTGGCAGCGCCGGCTCGGTTGTTGCCGCGCGTTTAACCGAGAACCCGGACGTTTCCGTGCTGCTGCTGGAAGCAGGCGGACGCGACTGGCATCCGTTCTATCACCTGCCTGCCGGCTTTGCGAAAATGACCAAGGGGATCGGCTCCTGGGGCTGGCACACGGTGCCGCAAAAACACATGCAGAACCGCGTGTTCCGGTATACCCAGGCCAAGGTGATTGGCGGCGGTTCGGCCATCAATGCGCAGATCTATACCCGCGGCAATGCGCTCGATTATGACGAGTGGCGTCAGATGGGCTGCGAGGGCTGGGGCTATGAAGATGTTCTGCCCTATTACCGCAAGGCCGAGGACAACGACACCTACGACAACCGCTACCACGGCAAGGGCGGCCCGCTCGGCGTTTCCAGGCCCTGTGCCCCGCTGCCGATCTGCGAAGCCTATTTCGAAGCCGCTGCTGCGCTCGGCATTCCGAAAAACGAGGACGTGACCGGCGAGAAGCAGGACGGTGTTGCCTACTACCAGCTGACACAGCGCAATGCCCGCCGGTCTTCCTCCGCCATGGCGTATCTGGCGCCCAACAAGGGCAGGCCCAATCTCCACATCAAGATCGGTGCCCAGGTGCGCCGTATCGTGGTGGAAGGTGGCAAGGCGACCGGTGTCGAACTTATCGACGGCACCCGGCTGACGGCGGGCTCTGAAGTCATTCTGTCGTCCGGCTCCATCGGCTCGCCCCGTCTGCTTCAGCTTTCCGGCATCGGTCCCGCGGACGAACTCAGAAAGCTCGGCATCGATATCGCCTATGACCAGCCTGAGGTCGGTTCCAACCTGCAGGACCATCTAGACCTTTACTGCATTTGCGAAGTCAGTGGCCCGCATACCTACGACCGCTATGCCAAGCCGCATCTCTCTGTGCTGGCCGGCCTTCAATATCTGCTCACCCGGCGCGGGCCGGTGTCCTCCAGCCTGTTCGAGACGGGCGGGTTCTGGTACGCGAACCCCGATGCGCGTTCGCCGGACCTTCAGTTCCATCTGGGTCTGGGGACGGGGATCGAATCCGGCGTTGCCGCCATGCCGGACGGCGGCGTGACGCTCAACTCCTGTTATCTTCGTCCGCGCTCAAGGGGCAGCGTGCGCCTGAAGAGCTCCAATCCCGCAGATGCTCCGTTAATCGACCCGAATTACCTGCAGGACAGCCAGGACCGGGAAATGTCGATCCGGGGTCTGAAGCTGACGCAGGAAATTCTGGCGCAGGCACCGCTGAAGCCCTTCATCAAGGCCGAGCACTTGCCGGGGCCAGGAGTGAAGACCGACGAAGACTACTTCCGCTTCATCTGCGAACACTCCAAGACCTCCCATCACCCGGCAGGTACCTGCCGCATGGGCTCCGACGACAAGGCCGTGGTCGATCCGCGCCTGAGGTTCAACGGTATCGAGGGGTTACGTGTGGTCGATGCCTCGATCATGCCGACGGTCATCTCATCCAACACCAATGCCGCGGCCATCATGATCGGCGAGAAAGCCTCCGACATGATCCACCAAGATCACGGGGCGCTGTCATGATCCGCCATATCGTTCTCATCAAGTTTCAGCCGGACGTTGCCGAAGAGCTGATCGAAAGCCTGTTTCAGGAACTCAGAAGCATCCGCGATCAGGTGTCCGGCATCGGCGAGATCGTTTCGGGCCGCAGCGAAAGCCCGGAACAGATCGAACGGGGCTACATGCACGGTTTCACCGTCGATTTCGAAAGCTGGGAGGCACTGGAAGCCTACCAGACCCATCCGGACCACAAGGCGCTCGGCGCCAAGTTGGTCGCCAATGCCATCGCCGGGATCGATGGCATTCTCGTCCTCGATATTCCCGTCTCGGCCTGACCGGCCGCCAAGTTTCCGGAGCGTATCATGCTGACCCTGCCCACCTACGAAAACCGTCTGGAACCCTACAGCCTCATCGGAGAAGCCCTGACCCCGCGTGCCCCGCGCGTGCCGCTGACCCGCACCGCTTTTGCCGCAGCGCATGTGGTGTCCGATCCGCTGCGCGAGCGCGATCCCTGGGTTGGTTCTCCGGCTGTCGATTGGGAAAATACGCTGAAATTCCGGCACTGGCTGTGGGATCAGGGGCTGGGATTGGCCGAGGCGATGGACACTGCGCAGCGCGGCATGGGCGTTGACTGGGCAACGGCAAAGGAACTGATCGAACGCACCATGAAAGAGGCGAAGGCGCATCCGCTGAAGCCGCGTGTTGCCTGCGGGGCAGGCACCGATCAGGTGCCGCTGGAAAATCTCAAGACGAAGGACGACATCGTTGCGGCCTATACGGTCCAGCTGGAGGCCATCGAGGCGGCAGGCGGTCAGGCGATCCTGATGGCATCGCGGGCGTTTCCCGCCATCGGGGCCGGGTCGGACGATTACGCCGACGTCTATGGCCGGCTGATCCGTCAGGCGCGGGAGCCGATCATCCTGCACTGGCTGGGCGATATGTTCGATCCGGAATTGACCGGCTATTGGGGGTCTAAGGATGTCTCGGCGGCGTCCGACGCCGTCCTCGCCATCATCGAAAGCCATGCAGCGAAGGTCGACGGCATCAAGATCTCCTTGCTCGATCAGGCACACGAAGAATCCTTCCGTGCACGCTTGCCCGACGGTGTGCGGCTTTATACCGGCGATGACTTCAACTATGCAGATCTGATCGCCGGCGATGGCAAGCACTATTCGCATGCTCTGCTAGGGGCCTTTGCGGCGATTGCCCCCGTGGCGAGCCAGGCGCTTGAGGCATTGGCGGAAGGGGATATGGATACCTATCACCAGCTCTTCGCGCCAACCGTTCCGCTGAGCCGGGAAATCTTCAAGGCTCCGACCCGCTTCTACAAGGCCGGAATCGCGTTTCTTGCCTGGCTGAACGATGCCCAGAGCCACTTCATCATGCCGGCCGGTTTTCAGTCTTCGCGTGAGATTGCCCATTATGCAGAGGTCTTCCGGCTTGCGGATCAGGCGCGTTTGTTGTCAAAGCCGGAGATCGCCGAGGAGCGCATGGGGCTGCTCCTGAAACTGCACGGGATCGGATAGACCTTTCATGAAGAAGCGGCCGACAATTCTGGATGTTGCAAGGCAGGCGGGCGTTTCGAAATCGACCGTCTCGCTGGTGCTCCAGAATTCGTCGCTGGTGAAACAGTCAACCCGGGAAGAGGTGGCCAGGGCAATTGATGAGCTTGGTTATGTCTACAACCGCTCGGCTGCCGGCTTGCGGGGCGCTGCATCCGGCCTCATCGGCCTGATCATCAACGACCTGCGCAACCCCTTCTTCACCGAATTTGCCGCCAGTGCGCAGATGACCTTTGCCAGCAAGGGATACTCGACCGTCATCGCCAATACGGATGAGGACCCGGAAATCCAGGCTCAGGTGATCGACAGCATGATCGAGCATGGCGTGTCGGCCTTCGTCATCTCGCCGACCTATGGCGGCGACGAAAGCCCGTTCGAGCGGATCGAGCGGGCCGGAATTCCCACCATGCAGGTGCTGCGCCAGCTGGACGAGCGCACGGACCTGTTTCCCTTCGCTTCGCATGACTACGCCTTTGGAGGCGAAGCAGCGACACGGCACCTGATCGATACGGGATGTCAGAAGATCGCCTTTGCCGGCGGTCTGGCGGATCGTCCGATCACCTTGGAGCGCATGTCCGGCTATCGAAGCGTGATGCAGGCGAACGGCCTTGCGCCGACCATTTTTCACGGACGGCCATCGAGGCAGTTCGGCCGTGAAATCGCGCTGAAGATCCTTCAGGAACACGAAGGCCTGGAAGCGGCGATCTGTTTCAGTGACCTGGTTGCGCTTGGCATGCTGAGCGGCTTTGCCGAGCTTGGCATCAAGGTTGGTCAGGATTTCAGGATCATCGGCTTCGACGATATCGAGGAATGCTCACTGGCCTTTCCCAGGCTCAGCTCGGTGCGCTGCGATACTGCGCTGTTCGGCCGCAATGCTGCCGAAGCGATGCTGGCCTGGATTGTCGACGGCGTCAGGCCACCCGACACGAAACATTATCCGGTCGAGCTGATCAAACGGCAATCGACCCTGGGGCTCGATGCATGACAGATTGTTCGCGTGAGGCCCTGTTGCGGCGTCTGTTCGAGACGGCCGTTGCAGCGGCCGACCCGATGAAGTGCGTTCCCGCATTCCTGCCGGAAAGGGTTGACGGCCGGACGGTCGTGATCGGTGCCGGCAAGGCGTCGGCACGCATGGCCGAAGCGGTTGAAGCAGCCTGGGGGGCTTCAGAGGGACTGGTCATCACTCGCTACGGCTACTCCAGGCCTTGCCGGGGGATCGAAATCGTCGAGGCATCACATCCGGTGCCGGACGGGCGTGGGCTTCAGGCAACACAGCGCCTTCTCGGTCTGTTGTCCTCGCTTGAAGAAGCGGATCACGTGATTGCGCTGATTTCAGGCGGGGCGTCGGCGCTGCTGGAGGCGTCGGCCGGAGATATTTCGCTGGCTGACCTGCAAGCCTTGAATGAAGCCCTGCTGGCATCAGGCGCGCCAATCACCGACATGAACACGGTCCGCAAGCATGTCAGCCTGGTCAAGGGTGGCCAGCTTGCAGCGGCAGCCTATCCTGCCCGGATGACGGCGTTGATCATTTCCGATGTTGCCGGTGACGATCCGGCCTTCATTGCCTCGGGCCCGACGGTCGGCGATCGGATGACGCCAGCGGACGCGCGTGCGGTTATCGAACGCTTTGGCATGTCTGTGCCGGCATCTGTTCTCGCTGTGCTGGACAGCGCCACCGGAGTGCTGCCGCCGGAACATGAAAGAGTGTCGAGGGTGGAAAACCGCATCATCGCGGCACCATCGCTTTCGCTGGAAGCAGCGGCAAGCCTGGCAGCCGACGAAGGTATGGAAGTCGAGATCCTGGGGGATGCCATTGAAGGCGAGGCGCGCGAAGTGGCTGAACAGCAGGCGAGACTCGCGATCGAACGCCAGCAGGCGATGAAACCGGGTGGGCGGCCCGTCCTGCTTCTGTCCGGCGGTGAATGCACGGTGACGCGGCGCGGCAAGGGCTGTGGTGGTCCGAATGCGGAATTTGCCCTTGCGCTCGCGATCGCGCTCAAGGGAGCTGACGGTCTTTACGGGATTGCCTGTGACACAGACGGTGTCGACGGGGCGGCGGATGTTGCAGGGGCGGTTGTTGGCCCAAGCACTCTTGAGCGTGCAGAGGTGCTTGGCCTCGACCCGGTCGCCATGCTCGGCGACAATGACAGCCACAGTTTCTTCGCGGCTCTTGGCGATCAGGTGGTGCCGGGGCCAACCCTCACCAACGTCAACGATTTCCGTGCAATTCTCATCGAAAGCCCAATGACATGAATGAACTGGAGACGCTTCTCCAACGGGCGCAGGCCCTGATTTTCGATTGTGATGGTACGCTGGTGCAAACACCAACGCTCTATGCCGGTGCCTGGCAGGACGCGTTCAGGGCCGCCGGTCATCATATGGAGCCGGACTGGTACCACGCCCGGGCGGGAATGTCGGAACATGTGCTGCTTGATGACTACGAAGCCGAGCACGGCGTTACGGTGGATCGCCCACTGGCCGTTCGGGAGATGCGCACGGCAGTATTGGCCCGGATCGGTGAAGTCGGCGAGATCGAGGTAATAAGCGCCATTGCGCGGAGGTTTCACGGCAAGTTGCCGATGGCGGTCGCCTCTGGTGGACCGCAGGAAGTGGTGCTGGCGTCGTTGAAGGAGACGGGACTGCTGCCGTTGTTCGATACGGTTGTCACGATTGATGACGTTGCCCATGCCAAACCGGCGCCGGATCTCTTCCTGGAAGCCGCTTCCCGGCTCGGTGTCGCAGCCGCACAATGCCTCGTGTTCGAGGACAGTCATCAGGGGCTTGAGGCAGCGCACAACGCAGGAATGCCGGTTGTTGATGTGAACCGGCTTATCGGATAACGCCGCGAAACTGATTTCCACTCGTGCTGATCAGTTCAGGTCAATTGGCGGACGTATCGTGTCCTCCTGCTCTGCGCCAAGATGCCTGAGCTTTTCCGGGTTGCGGGTCACATAGATGGCGATGATCCTGCCGTCCCGGATCTGCAATGCGGTTGTCTGGACAATGCCGCCATCTTCCTCGGTTACAAAACCGGGCAGTCCGTCAATGTCAGCAAACCGGATCAGGCGTGACGGAGCCTTTCTGAAATAGCGGGCGAGTGCCGCAAAGAGGCTCATCGACCGTTCGTGCCCGAATGTCGGAGCTGAAGTGGCAGGCACCTTGCCGCCGCCGTCGGCGTAGACGACGATGTCTTCGGCCAGCAGGGATTGGAGTTTCTCCATGTCGCCGCTGCGCGATGCTTCGTAAAAGGCGGTCGCCAGCTTCCGGCCCTGTTCCGGCGTGGCGGAAAAGCGTGGTCTTGCTTCCTGCAGCCTTGCCCTGGCCCGGCTGGCGAGCTTGCGGCAGGCTGCCGGTTCCCGGTTGATGGCGGTCGAAATTTCCTCGAAACCCATGCTGAAAACGTCATGCAGCAGAAAGGCGGCCCTTTCGAGCGGTGACAGCCGCTCCAGAGCCACCATCACGGGCAACGTGATGTCGTCGGCGACTTCGACATCTGATGTCGTCAGCAGGGGCTCTGGAAGCCAGGGGCCAACATAAGACATGCGGCGACGGCGTGCGGATTTCAATTCATTGAGGCAAAGCCGTGTGACGATGGTCTTCAGGAAAGCGACAGGCTCGCGCACCTTTTCCCGGTCGGCGGCAAGCCAGCGCAGCCAGGCTTCCTGAACCACGTCTTCCGCGTCGGAGACTGATCCCAGCATGCGGTATGCGATGCGGGTCAGTCGCCTGCGTAAAGCTGTGTCTTCTTCAAGGGCCGGTGTGTCCGTCATGATCACGACAGCCTATCACGTCAACGCCGGTTCGGGCCGCGCTTGCGCCCGTCCGGCTGCAAACTGCAAGGCCGTATTCGCCACACGCCTGCCCAGATGGCGGGCGGTTGCCAGATCCGCGGCCGGGGGAGCTGTCTGCGGCCCTTCGTCGGTGTTCGACTGTGCCGCGGCCCCGAGCCAGAAACCGAGCCGGTTGAGATCGTCTTCCGATCCTTGCGAGGAACAATTGGCTGGCGGCAGGTCCAGGCTGACCCAGTGCATGCCGTGCTGGGCTGCAAACAGGGCCAACTGGATGAGCACCGCCAGCTTGTCGCCGGAGCGCGAACCGGAATTGGTGAAGCCGGCCGCAATCTTGTCTCGCCAGAGATAGCCCTTCGACATGATTTCCTGCGAGCTGGCTTCCTGAAAGGTCTTGAAGGCGGCGGAGGCTGCGCCGACGTAGGTTGGCGTGCCGAAGATAATTGCGCTGGCCGCATTGAGTTCGTTCCAGCGGGTGCTGGCTTCATCGGCCGTCAGAAGCAGTGCGCGTGCACCGTCGACATCCTCTATGCCCTGCCTGACAGCCGCTGCCTGACGTTCTGTGTGACCATACCCGCTGTGAAAAACGACGGCGACGTCAATCAATTGCCGGTCATTCGCAAGCTTGGTCTGAAGCCCTGCTGCTGCATTCCCATTGTCCATCATCATTTTCGTCTCCTGCGCACACCTGGTGTTCGCAGGTAATGACAAGACAGCGGCGCTGGATGTGACATGCCGGACGGGATTTTTGAGGAAATGAGTTGTTCTGCCGCCTGAAAACGAGAAAACCCCGCCGGAGCGGGGTTTTCGGACATTCAAACGCGATGAAGCTTACTTGATCGGAGCCAGAACCATAACCATCTGGCGGCCTTCAAGCTTCGGCGCGGATTCAACCTTGGCGATTTCGTTGGTTTCCTCACGGACCTTGTTGAGCAAGTTCATGCCCAGGTCCTGGTGGGCCATTTCGCGGCCCCGGAAACGGAGTGTGACCTTCACCTTGTCGCCTTCGCCAAAGAACCGCAACATGCTCTTCATCTTCACCTCGTAGTCGTGGGTGTCGATGTTCGGACGCATCTTGATCTCCTTGATCTCGACGGTCTTCTGTTTCTTGCGGGCTTCTGCTGCTTTCTTCTGAGCCTGGTACTTGTACCGGCCATAGTCCAGGATCTTGCAGACAGGCGGATTTGCGTTCGGCTGGATTTCAACAAGATCCAACCCGGCATCCATGGCGATGCCCATCGCCTCTTCTGTCGGGATGACGCCACGGTTGGCGCCTTCATGATCAATCAACTGGACTTCGCGAACGCGAATTTCGTGGTTTGTGCGCGGGCCTTCCTTCGTAGGAGGCGGGGCGCGGAACGGACGGCGAATGGTCGCAAACTCCTCTTTCGTTTCAACGTGGCGCTAGGACTTTGATATGCTCCATGCACAAAAACCCTCGGAACGCTGGTACCAAGGTGCTGAGATGGATATGGCCTAACGCCATCCCCCAACGTCTTGCGAAACCGGCAAAAAGTCAAGCGAAAACACCGTTTTCGACATGCCGGGTCACATTTTCAGGGGCTAAGGCTCCGGCTGGCCTGATCATGGCCAGTCGGGCAACTGCCGGTTCTGGAAGGTTGCAATCCGACCGGCAGATGGTCAACTAAGCAGTCAGCTCGCGCATATCAAGGAAGGACAGCGGTTTGGACGGCGGGAAATTCATGTTGCAGCTTCTCAGGATCGCGTTCGGTTTCATCTTCGCGGTGCTGGCGTGCGGCCTGTTCCTTGCCTGGGGCTTTTTCCGGGCCGGGCATCCCGAAGCCGACCCGATTGCCTTTGCAACAATGGTCGGAAGCGGTCTCGTGGGTGCAAGCGTGGTCGGTGCCACGGCCCTGGCCCCGGCTGCCGTTGCAATCGTTCTGGCCGAAGCTGCACGGCTGCGCAGTTTCCTGTTTCACGTCGGTGCCGCCGGGGTGATCGCCTTTGCAGTCTGGACACTTGGAGCCGAAGCCGCGGACAGTGCTTTCCGGCCGGGAAGTGCGGTTGCGCTGGCGGCCGGATTTATAGGCGGTGGAATTTACTGGCTGATTGCCGGGAGAACGTCAGGCTGCTGGCACGGAACCAAAGCGGCCGGTCAAGTGACGCACAAGCCGGCACAAGACGATCAGCCCGGACGCGACCACCCCTAGACAGGCGGTCAGATTTCACCGTCCTTCAAGGCATCCTTTGCAGCCTGGTAGTGATCCGGCCGCATGTGGCTGCGGATCATCGCGAGGGCCGCCAGAAGCACGGTCGCGTCATCGCCGAAGCCGATGCCGATCAGAAAGTCTGGAATTACGTCCAAAGGCAGCACGAAATACGCCAGCGATGCGAGGACGGTGGCCCGTACCTTGCTGGGTGTCGAGGGATCGAGCGCGCAGAAATAGCCGGCGACGACATCTTCCATGAACGGCACCTGACGCGCGGCCTTGCGGACCGTGGTCATCAATTTCTGACGGATCGTCTTCTTCTGCTCTTCCTCTGGACCGAGGATCTCGGGGTCAAAGCCAAGGTCTTCAAAAGTGGTGTTCATGGAGCCGCCTGTGCTTGTGTTCGCCTTTAGAGATAGGTTTTCTTGCCGGCGGCTTCAACGTTTCGCCCTCCCAGGCCGGGCTGGAAGGGCCGCGCAAGGTCGCCGGTCAAAGGGTTGCGGCGCTGTTTTCCTCAGCCTCGGTCAGGTCGCTATGGCCGAGGCGCTCCAATGCCCTGTCGATGTCCCGAAGGCCCGACGAATCCGGGGTTTCGTTACCCATCGGGCTTTCCGTCGCCGCCCGTTGCAGGGCACGTGCGTCCTCTCGCATCCGCAGAAGCTCGTCTACGCGATCAGCCTTGCTGCGCGTGTTGTCTTTCAGAATACGGGCGATCTCGTCCCTGGTCCTGTCAGTCATGTCGGATCCTCCTGTAAGTGGCAGCCGGGAAATCCTCTTCTGGATCGCCGGCTGCCCGATACCGGGCAAACGTTCGAGGCTGACAGAAGTTCCTCCGCACGACGGATCTCTGCGTTGGTCTTGGCGGCAGTTTTCCATCTTTTTCTGGAACATTTCCGCTGCTCTCCCGTTCTGCCTAATGCAACACGAAGGGAGTTGATCATGTGGAAAATCATGCTGGTTGCGGTCGCTTTGACTGGTCTGACCGCTTGCAACAACACGCAAAAGGGCGCGGTGATCGGTGGTGCCTCAGGCGCGGCGATCGGTGCTGCAACGACCGGTAAGGCAGGCGGAGCGCTTGTTGGTGGCGCCGTCGGCGCAGCTGCCGGTGCGCTTGTCGGAAGGGCAACGGAACCGGGCAAGTGTATCTACCGCGATTCCTATGGCCGTGAATATGTGGCGGCTTGCCGTTAATCGGTCTGCCCGGCGATCTGCCGGGTCACCTTCCATGAGCGGGAGTTGAACGTCTCGCCCGAAAAACAAAAGGGACGACCTTTTCAAGGTTCGTCCCTTTTGTTTGGTCCTTCGAAGGGCTCTACCCTTCCGGACTGGAGAACTCAAAGCAGGATGTAGCCGACAACCGCCAGTGCGATTACCGCGCCTGCGGTGCCGATCGCCAGGACGTAACGCATCTCGTGAAGTTCGAGGCCCTGCTTGGCTTCCTTTTCTCCCAGAACGACTTCTTTGTCCTGTTCGTTGGTCTGCCTTTGATAAGTCATCTCTACCTCGCTGGATTGTGCGTCGTTGCAAGCGCTGAGGGCGGTTTGGCCTCATCACTCTTCAGAACAACGTTCGAGAGGCAGTAGTGTTCCTGAAAACGTCCAGGCTGGCCTGAGCGTACGGTCAATAGCTGAGCAGGAATATCAGGGCGATCAGCGAGAAAATGATGCCGCTGAATCCAAAGCCAAGAGCAAGGTGCTTCCAGCTGGAGGCTTCCTTGTCTCTGATCCTTTCACGCAGGATGGCAAGGTGCCGGTCCGCATCGTCGTTAAAGCCGTGATAGATCATCTTCACTACCTCGCGATGTTGCCACTTGGCAGTCAGGCTCGACTGCTCTTCAGCGGTTAACGCGCAAGACCCTTATTCGTTCCCCCCTGGGAGATCCAAGCGGGAACGTTCAGGTGGGAACTTCCTGGTGGGGTGACCGTTTTCCCTTTGAAGTCCGGACAACTTCCGCAAATGCCAAGAGGGGACAAGGTCACTATGGGTTTCGACAGCCTGCCGCTGTGGGTCTTGCTTGCGCTTTTTGCAGGTGCCGGTGGAGTTATACTGGTTTGCGGCATTCATCTGACCGGTCAGGCTGACCGTATCGCCGACCGGACAGGGCTGGGCGAGGCCTTGGTTGGCGGTGTCCTGCTGGGGGCGGCCACGTCGCTCTCGGGCACCGTGGTGTCCGTAACTGCAGCGCTGGACGGCCGCGCGTCGCTGGCCTTTTCAAATGGCGTTGGCGGTATCGCTGCGCAGACTGCCTTTCTGGCCATCGCTGACATCGTTTACCGGCGCGGCAACCTGGAGCATGTGGCCGCTGACGTTTCCAGTCTTTTTCAATGCGCCCTGCTGATGCTTTTGCTGGCCATTCCCCTGGTCGCCTACACCACCCCGGAAATCACGTTACTGGGCGTTCATCCAGCCTCCTACGCCCTGGTTATCGTTTATGGCAGCGGTTTGCTGGCTCAGCGGCACGTGCGGGAGCAGCCCATGTGGCGTGTCGTGAATACGTCCGAAACCCACGAGGACAGCCCGGATGAGGAACAGCACGACCTGCGCGGTAACTTGCGGCTTATCGCAGGGTTTTCAGCGCTGATGCTTATCCTCGCCTCGATGGGCTGGGTGCTGGCGGAGGTGGCTGGCGCGCTGACGGACCGTTTCAATCTCAACGCCTCGCTTGTCGGTGCGCTGATGACAGCCGTTGTCACCTCGCTGCCCGAACTGGTGACGACGCTGGCAGCCGTGCATCGTGGTGCCCTGCAGCTCGCCATCGGCGGCATCGTTGGCGGCAACACCTTCGACACTCTGTTCCTGACGCTTTCCGATGTCGCCTATCGCGACGGCTCGCTTTATCAAGCCGTCTCCCCTCAGGACTATTTCTGGCTGGCGATCGGGCTGGTGATGACGGCGGTTCTTCTTCTGGGGTTGCTGGTGCGGCAGAAGTCAGGCCCCGGCGGGATCGGTTTTGAAAGTGTCAGTCTGCTTGGCATCTATGGCGGTGCCATCGCGCTTCAGGCGCTCGGTTGATCCTGCGAACCTGTTCGGGAGGCCTTCCTCAGAACAAGGCCGTCAGTGCCCAGACAACGATGGCCAGGGGTAAAAGCGCGGCAAGGGCAAACAACCCGTCCCGGGTGAGGAGAGAGAAGGCAATCAGGCAAACAGATGCGCCAAGAAGCGATGACGAGAATGGCACCAGTTCGAGAAAGGGCATCAAGGCGCCGAACAGGAGGCAGGAGAGCGGCAACAAGGCCCGAAGAGGTTGCCGGAAGAGGAACCGTGCTCTCGCGCGGGAATGTTTGTCCAGCCAGCGTGCGGCGGGCCGCAGCTTGTTCATCGCCACCCGCACCTTGTCGCCCTCAAGACTTTGCTGACCCAACCAGTGGGGAAGCCAGACCCGGTCGCGTTTCATCAGCCATTGTGCCGCGATCAGACAAATGGTCACTCCGCACAGGCTTGAAAACAGGGGAATGCCGCTCAGCGGTGTCACGACGGCGGCAGCGGGCACGATCAACATCGTCGCAAATCCGGTTTTCTCGAAAGCGCCGACCACGCGGTCAAGCGAGACCTGTCCTTCTTTCGTGATGTCTCCGACCCTGTCGACAATGGACGTCAGGGGCCGGTCCAAGTCCGGATCAACGGTCATGGTCCTGCCTGTTTCAGCGGCCGCAATTGGCGGCCACTATGTTCTAGGGTGAAAAAATTCCGAGCCTGGTCTTGCAAGGCACATCGTGGCAGGGGCGTTCGGACGGTGGCGGCCGAACGCCCTGAGCGTCTGCGCAAGAAGATGATTATCTTCCGAAGACAAGTTTCTCGATGCGATCGACAGGATGATTGGTGAGATCCTTGTCGATCTCCGCGACGACACGGTCACTGACTTCCTTGTGCAGGCGCTTGCGGACCTGGCCGAGAACCGACGGGGCTGCGACCAGTACGATCTCGTCGAACTTGCCCTTGTGGGCGCGCTTGTAGAGCATCTGGGCAAGGTCCGCGGCGAAATCGTCTTCAGCCAGCGCATGCCAGTCGGCTTCCTGAACCGCACTTCGATGCCCCTGCGGACCGTCACTCAAACGACCGGGACGGTCAGCGGTCTGCTCGCGGTTGGGAGGGTTGTCCTGGGTTTCTTTCCGAAAGACCTTGAGGTCCGGCACGTGTTCCGTGCCCGCGTTGGTCAGGAACAAAGCCTTGGTTCCGTCGGCAACGACTACCCAACCATCATGTTTCAGTCGGATCGCATCCTTCATGTCGCACTCCTGCAGTTTTGGGTCCGTCTGGAGTGAACGCCGGACCACCGGAAGCGTTCCTGAGGATATCTGTGACAATTTCGACAGTTCGCAAGCCTACCAGTACGGGAAACGGATTGCAGGGCCTACCGGAAGAGAGCGCGGCGCCCTAAGTGAAGAGTGGTCGTGAGGAACAATGCAGAATTCCGTCCTTGAAAGGGAGAAGATCATGAAGAGACTTGCAATCGGGCTCGGTGCTGCCGTGCTTGCCCACACAGGTGCTGTCGCCCAGGCTGGAGAAACTCCGGCACCGGACGGCGTGAAGCTCTACTTCGTAAACCTGAAGGATGGCGACACCGTCAAAAGCCCGGTGACCGTCCAGTTCGGCCTCTCCGGAATGGGCGTTGCCCCCGCCGGTACGGAAAAGGAAAACACCGGCCACCATCACCTGATCATCGATGAGAGTATCGAGGGCGAGGAGCTGAACGAAGCTATTCCGGCGGATGACAATCACAAGCATTTCGGTGGTGGGCAAACCGAAACCACGATTGAACTGCCAGCCGGTTCACACACGCTGCAACTGGTGCTGGGTGACTGGTCGCACATTCCGCACAATCCGCCGGTCATGTCGGAAAAGATCACGGTTACCGTGGAGTAGGCGGCAGGCAGCACCGGTCACCTTCCGGAACGAAAGACTTGTTGCGGCGTTGCTCTCTTATGCTGACCGACCCGCAACAAGGAACGACCATGGTAGACCGGCTTGCCGCAGAGATGGACCTCGGCTTCGGTGCGGTTCCGCTGGACGTTCTGGTTCTGCGGATGATTGCGGCCATCGTTCTGGGCGGTATCATCGGGTTCGAGCGGGAAGAGCGTGGCAAGGATGCCGGGCTCAGGACGCATATGCTTATCGCATTCGCCTCGTGTCTGTTTCTCCTGATCAGTCAGGCGCTTGCCGATCTGCCCTTTTCCGGGGCGAGCAACGTCAATGTGGATCCGCTCCGCCTGGTCGAAGCCGTGACGGCGGGCGTGGCGTTTCTCTCCGCCGGTCTGATCTTCTCCCGCAACGGCTCGGTACAGAACGTCACAACCGGCGCATCGATGTGGCTGGCAGGTGCCATCGGCACGGCCTGTGGCGTCGGTCAGATCGGATTGGCAGGCCTTGCAACACTCATGGTGGTGATTGTCCTGGCCGTCATCGGCCGCCTGCAAAGCAAGCTCGGTCCCCGGGCCCGGGACAGCGCCCCGGACGAGGGATCGAACGTGGAATCTGACAACGTTCGCCACGCGCGGGCGAACGGCCTTCGCGAGGAAGGATCCATGTGATGACGATCAGGCGTTGCCGCGTGTCTCGAGCAAGCGGCGCGCGATGACCTGAGCCTGAATTTCCGCCGCACCTTCGAAGATGTTCAGGATGCGGGCGTCGCACAGGACGCGGGAAATTGCATATTCCAGAGCAAAGCCATTGCCGCCGTGGATCTGCAACGCATTGTCCGCCGCAGCCCATGCAACCCGTGCACCAAGCAGTTTCGCCATGCCTGCTTCCAGATCGCAGCGTTTGCCGGAATCCTTCTGCCAGGACGAGAAATAGGTCAGCTGGCGGGCGATCATCAGTTCGGCAGTCATCATGGCCAGTTTGTCGGCAACACGCGGGAAGTTGACCAGTTCCTTGCCGAACTGGACGCGTTCTTCGGCGTATCTCAGGCCCAGGTCCAGTGCAGACTGGGCGACGCCCAATGCGCGGGCAGCGGTCTGGATGCGGGCGCCTTCAAAGGTCTGCATCAGTTGCTTGAAACCTTCGCCCTCGACCTGGCCGAGAAGGTTCTCGCCCTTCACCTCGAAGCCGTCGAAAGCGATTTCATATTCCTTCATGCCCCGGTAGCCGAGAACTTCGATCTCGCCGCCGCTCATGCCGTCTGCCGGGAAGGGCTCCTCATCGGTGCCGCGCGGCTTTTCCGCGATGAACATGGACAAGCCCTTGTAGCCGGGTTCATCCGGGTTGGTGCGGGCCAGCAAGGTCATGATATCGGCACGGACCGGGTGGGTAATCCAGGTCTTGTTGCCGGACACCTTCCAGACGTCGCCGTCCTTCACGGCGCGGGTCTTCAGCGAGGCAAGGTCCGAGCCGGTATTGGGTTCGGTGAAGACGGCAGTCGGCAGGATCTCGCCGGATGCGATTTTCGGTAGCCAGTGCTGCTTCTGCTCTTCCGTTCCGCCGCACAGAATGAGTTCCGCCGCGATTTCGGACCGGGTGCCGAGCGAGCCGACACCGATATAGGCGCGGGACAGTTCTTCGGAGACGACGCACATGGCCTCCTTGCCAAGTCCGAGGCCACCGTATTCTTCCGGTATGGTGAGGCCAAAGACGCCGAGCTCGGACATCTGCTCGATAATCTCAAGCGGAATATATTCGTTTTTCAGATGCCACTCGTGCGCGTTGGGCACGACGTTGTCTTCCGCAAAGCGGCGCATCTCGTTGCGGATCTGCTCCATGGTCTCGTCCAGACCTGGGTCGCCAAAGGTGGAATGGCCCGCCTGGTCGCGGATCAGGCGGGTGATCTCGCTGCGGATTTCCGGACGGCTTCCGGAATCGATCAGCGACAGGATTTCGGCTGTTTGGAAGCCAAGAGCTTCTTCGGAAGAGACGCCAAGATCCGCCAGGCGAACGATTTCACCCTGGTTCATCGGAATGCCGCCGAAGATCTGCGCGAGGTACTCCGCAAATCCGAGCTGGACGATGTAGTCCTCAAGAGCGCCGTAGCGGCCTTCCGCGGTCAGACGTTTCGCGTAGGCATCCAATTGGCGCAGAGATTCCACATAGGTTGCGAACCAGGCCAGTCCGTGGGTTGCCCTTTGCTCTTCTTCCATCAGGCGGGAGGAGATGCGCCCATCCTCGCTCACGCGGTCGCGCACCCGCTGCGCTGCAAGATTGAGCAGATGATCGAGCGTGGCGACGGCAGCTTCCGTTCGCTCGGTAAGGCTTGCGGGTGTTTCTGCGGCCGGCAGGGCTGCGGTGGACATGGCGATCTCCGTTTTCATTTGTTGCGCAGCAGCGCTTCTTGTTGAAGCTATGTTGCGTTGCACACCCTCATTTGTCGAGCGTGAATTTATAGACCTTTTGGCGGATGCGGTTTTCACTACCCAGGCTTGACGAATTGTGTCAGCGCAGGCCACATCTTGGGTCATGAGCGCCAGACAGACAGTTCTCGTGATCTACGCCGTCCTGAAAGACGCCATCGGTCACTTCGCCCGGGATGACGGCTTTGCAATGGCCAGTCACGTGGCACTGTCGGGGTTGCTGGCGATATTTCCCCTGCTGATCTTCATCGCCTCGCTCGCGGCCTTTCTCGGCATGACCGGTGCTGCCGACACGGTGTCGGAACTGCTGTTCGATGCCTGGCCGGCAAGCGTTGCATCGCCTGTCGTGCGGGAAATCCAGAATGTCCTGACCATTCGCCGCGGCGACCTTGTGACCTTCGGCGCCGTTGCCGCTTTGTGGTTTTCCTCCAACGGGGTGGAGGCGCTGCGCACCGCGCTCAACCGGGCCTACCGGCAGCATGAAAACCGCTCCATCGTGCTGTTGCGGCTGCAATCGATCGGGCTTGTGCTACTGGGTGCCGGCATTCTGCTTGCCTACACGTTTCTGGTGGTTCTGGCGCCGCTCGCCCTCGAGGGGCTGAAGGTCTTCGTGCCGCAGGTCGAGACTTTCCTGCTGTCAATCAACGTTGCCCGATACACACTGGCCGGATCGCTGCTGATCATCGGCCTTTTCATCACCCACTGGCTGCTGCCCGCGGGGCATCGCACTTTCCGCGACCTGTGGCCCGGAGTGCTCGCCACACTGTTCATGTGGATCATTGCCGGCAGTGCCTTCGGCGCCTATCTCGCCAGCTTCGCCAATTACGTCTCCACCTATGGCGGTCTGGCCGGGATCATGACCGCGCTGATCTTTCTCTATATCTGCGCGCTCGTGTTCATTCTGGGCGGTGAACTCAACGCGGCAATCTCCCGTCAACGGCGCTACTGGCGCCGCCGTCAGGAACAGCTTGCTCTGGCGCTGGATACAGAAGCCTGACCGGATTTTCCGCAAGACGGCTTCCGGGGACCACCCCTAGCTCCTTGCTGGCTTCTTGCGGATGGTCAAGACGGCGCTGATGACCAGAACCATGCCGCCGATCTGAACCGGCGTCAGGGATTCACCGAACAGGAAATAGCTTTCCACCGCTGTTGCCACCGGCACCAGATAAAAAAGGCTTGCGACCTGGGAGACGGCGCCCTCGCGGATCAGCAGCATCAGGAGCAGGATCGCGCCGACGGACAAGACCAGTACGAGCCAGGCCATCGCAAAGATCAGCTCACCTGACCAGGTGATCTGCCAGCTTTCGGTCAGGCTCAGCGGAAAGGTGACAAACAACGCGCCGACGTACTGCCAGACAGTTGCCGCCATGAGGTCGGTCTGCTGTACGAAACGCTTCTGGTAGACTGTTCCCAGGCTGATGGCCGCAACGGAGATGAGGACCACGAATATCGTCACCGGCGTGATGCCCGATCCGGCAAGGTCGAGTTTCGGACCAAGAACGAATGCAAGGCCAATCGCTCCGATGGCCATGGCGAGCCAGTGTCTGCGGGAAATGGTTTCGCCAAGCAAAGCCACCGCGATGAGCGCGGTCAGCACGGGCTGAAGACCGACAATGATTGAGGACGCTCCAGCCGGCATGCCCTGTTTGATTGCCCAGAACACGCCGCCGAGATAGATGCCGTGAACCAGCATGCCGGTGAAGATGCAATGGGCAATGGCAGCGGGATCTTTCGGCCAGGACTTAGACAAGAACATCGCCAGCAGAATCAGCACCGGCAAAACCGCAACGAAGCGGACCGTCAAAAACACCATCGGATCGATGTAGGGCGCGCCGAGTTTAGAGCCGACGAAGCCCGTAGACCACAGCAAAACAAAAATGGCCGGTGCGGCTCTGGCGAGGAGATTCAATTGCAGCCTCAATGACAAAGTCGAAGATGACGCAAGGTTAGATTGCGTCGAGTCGGTGGGGTTACACGCATGTTAACCGTAAGTTGGCATTTATAGTCAAATATACGGCGCAAACATGAGTGTTCGAACGTTCTGTCGTGAAAGAAACACAGGCCAGAAGCACGAACACTTCCAGATCGATCAACTCATGGATGTAAACATCGACCCCGATGGCACATCCGTTGATCCAGGGGACATACGCTGGTGGCCTTCAGATCTCAATCACCTTTTCGGATCTTCGCGAATTTGTCAGTCAAAGCCAGAATTCTGGCCTTGAGCCTTTTCACCATTGTTGGGCTCCTGGCGATCGGCGGTGTCTTCTTCTGGAGCCAGGGTGAGCTCAATTCGGCCTTCGCGCGCATGAGCAGCAGTTCGACACTGGCCGGACAGGTCAGCACACTGTCGGAAAGCGCCGCTGCGCTGCGCTCGATTGAAGAGCGTTACCACAGCACGCCATCCGTCGAGACATTCCAGAGTTTCAACGCCAAGCTTGAAGAAGCCAGTGCAGTTCTGGAGACGATCGCAACCAATCCGGCAGCAGCTGCCTACGCTTCGGAAATCGCCGACGTCAAGGATACGCTGGAAGGCACGAGAGGTGCTTTCGAGATGCTGGACACTGCCCAGCAGAAGATCGGGTATGACTCTACGCAGGGCTATCTGGCGGGGCTCAACGAGTATGCAGGGGCGGTCAAGCATCGCCTGTCGGAAGAGATGAAATTCGGCGGCGGGCCGGATTTCGAAAAGCTGGCCCGCGCGATCCTAGCCGTTCAGCTGGCGGAACGGGAGTTCACGCTCAACAATACCGAGGCGGCGCTGGAAGTTTTCCAGGGCGAGTTCAACGATTTCGAAAAGCTCTTGAAGAAAGTCTACATCTCCGACGCCATCAAGGCGGAGCTGGCCGACAACATGGCCAAATACAAGACGACCTTCGACGATTACACAGTCGCCAAGACAGAGCGGGCCGAGCATTCGGAACTGCTGGAAAACCTGTTTGAACTTGTTCCACCGCACATCGCTTCCCTCAGCGAAGCCGCCAACACCATTCAAGGTGAAGCCGCCGGTCAGCTTGAGATGGCCCGGTCGATCGCAACCTATGCAATCGGCGGGGCTATCGTGGTTCTGCTTCTGCTGCTTCCGGCCATCGCGCTTGTGATCGGCCAATCGGTGGCGCGCCCGCTGGCGCGTCTGCAGTCGGCCATGGAAGCCCTTGCCAGCGGCCAGACCGACCTCGACCTGCCGGACGACAGTGGCAGTACCGAGCTTGCTTCCATGAGCCGCACGGTTCAGGTCTTCCGTGACAATGCGGTCGAGCGGGCCGAACTTGCGGCCTCGCAGGATCAGGAAAACCGGCGGCGCGAAGAACGCGTTGCCCGTCTCGATACACTGATCGGCCGGTTCGAGGGGACCGTGTCCGCGGCACTTGACAGTCTTGACCGAGCCAATGGCGAACTGCGGCAGACGTCCCAGTCGATGGAACAGTCGGCCGACGACGTTGCCAACCAGTCCGGGGAAGCAGCCGAAGCGGTGCGCACGGCGGCGGAAAACGTCACCTCCGCAGCTCATTCCGCGGAAGAGCTTGCCGCGTCCATCGCCGAGATCGCCGGCCAGGCCAACAAGTCGACGGAGGTGGCCCAGCAGGCGGTGCGGAGTGCATCTTCAACGGTTGCCACCATGCAGGAGCTTTCCAGCGCGGCAGACCGGATCGGCGAAGTCATGGGGTTGATCCGCGACATTGCCAACCAGACCAATCTGCTGGCGCTGAACGCGACCATCGAGGCTGCCCGCGCGGGCGAAGCAGGCAAGGGGTTTGCGGTGGTTGCTGCCGAAGTGAAGCA
This sequence comes from Labrenzia sp. R5_0, assembly GCF_017743835.1. Classification (NCBI taxonomy): domain Bacteria; kingdom Pseudomonadati; phylum Pseudomonadota; class Alphaproteobacteria; order Hyphomicrobiales; family Stappiaceae; genus Labrenzia; species Labrenzia sp. R5_0. The sequence goes on from NZ_JAGHRK010000004.1 coordinate 701,397, forward strand.
GCTTGCCGACCAGACCTCGAAAGCCACCGAGGATATCGCGACCCAGATCGAGGCCATCCAGGGGTCTTCCGGTCAGGCGGTCCAGGCGATCGAGGACGTCAACCGGATCATCTCCGACATGGAAGGCCTTGCCTCGGCTGTGGCATCGGCCGTGCAGCAGCAGGACGAAGCCGTTCAGGCGATCTCGCACAACGTTTCCAGTGCCTCGGCGCGGTCCGAACAAGGGGTGTCGAGCATGGAGGCCGTCGGTTCGGCTGCCGAGCTTGCACGGTCCAACGGTTCCGAAGTGGAGCACCTTGCAGAATCGCTTGGCGAGCAGGGCGCATTGATCCGACAGGAAGTTGCCGAATTCCTGCAGGGCGTGCGCAGCGCCTGATCCCGAACCGGACCGCTTGAAACAAAGAAAATCGAAAAAACGCCGTGTCAGCACCGACGCGGCGTTTCGCCATTCTGGCGGCCTGCGTTTCTTCGTGCTAGCCATGCACTCAAACGATCGGCCGGCACACCATCCGCCGGACCGGCCAAGCGCAAAGAGGGCGAAGCGGAATGCAGGAAGACATCGTCATCATCGGAGCAGGACAAGCCGGAGCCCAGGTCGCCCAATCCCTGCGGCAGGGCGGATTTGAAGGCCCGCTGCGGCTGATCGGCGACGAACCGCATCCGCCTTATCAAAGACCGCCGCTTTCCAAGAAGTTCCTGGCCGGCGAGATCGGCGCCGAAGGCTTGTGGCTGCGCCCGCCGGCTTTCTTCACCACCAACAATATCGACCACATTCCCAATACCAGAGTGGTTGCGATCGACCGTGGCGCGAAGCGCCTGACACTGGCAAACGGCGATACGCTGCCGTATGGCAAGCTGGTTCTGGCAACGGGCACCAATGCCCGGCTGCTGACGCTGGAGGGTGCCAACAAGAAGGGCGTGGTCACGCTGCGCTCGATTGCCGATGTCAACGTGATCCGGGACATTCTGCAAAAAAGCAGCAATGTCGCGATCATCGGAGCCGGGTACATCGGTCTTGAAGTCGCTGCCGTCGCCAAAAGCCTGGGCAAGTCGGTCACCGTCATCGAGGCGCAGGATCGCCCGATGAAGCGTGTGGTCAGCCAGGCGGTTTCCGACTATTTCTCCGGCCTGCACAAGGCCCGCGGCATCGAATTGCGCCTGAACACGGGCATCGAGGCAATCGAGGGTGGTGACAGTGTCACCGGCGTCCGGCTGTCGACAGGCGAGACGGTTCCGGCGGAACTGGTTCTGGTTGCCGTCGGTGCAGAGCCCAATGATCACCTGGCCGCAGAGGCGGGCCTGGAGGTCGACAACGGGATCCTGGTGGATGGATGCGGCCAGACCAGCGATCCTGACATCTTCGCTGCGGGTGACTGTACGCGTTTCTATTCCAACCGCTACCAGCGGTCCGTGCGCATGGAAAGCGTCCAGAACGCCATCGACCAAGCAAAGGCGGTTGCCCAGGCGCTGCTGGGTCAGGAAGTCGATTACGACCCGTTGCCGTGGTTCTGGTCCGATCAGTACGACATCAAGCTGCAGATCGCCGGTCTGTCGGAAGGGTATGACGACACAAAGGTCGTGGGTTCGACCGAAGACAGCAAGTTCTATGTCGCCTACCTGCACGATGGCCGGCTTATTGCCGTCGACAGCATCAATTCACCGCGCTCGCACATGATGGCCCGCCGGGTGATCGGTGAGCCGTGGCGTGATGATCTGCTGCCGGAAGCCTGAACAACAGGTTCCGATAGGATAGGTGCTGGCGGGCAACGGGAGGGCGAAGCGCTTCCATTGTCCGCGGTTAGCGCCTGCTGTTATTCGACCTTGCCGAATTTCTCCAGGAAATAGGCGGTCATTTCCTTGTTGCGGTCGTACTGGTGCACGATGGCGTAGGGCTGCTTGTCAAAGGTTTTGACCAGCCCGTCCTCGAACACCGGCACGGTTTCCCGAGGCATGCAGAACCCCGGCGCATCCGGACCGACGTTGGCACTGACCGCGTGCAGCAGCCAGGGAACCTGCCAGTTCACCTTCTCGGCCTTTTCCTTCCAGCCGCAAAAGGTCAGAAGCTGGTTGAAGGCGGCCTGATCACCGCTGCGTTTGGTCTGGTCGAAGTAATAGACCGCCAGCATGAAATCCATCATCGCCTCGTAGCGGCCGGCGAAATAGCCAGCGCAGCACACGGGAACCTTGGCCACACGGTCATAGGCGTGGCGGCCATAGGTTTTCAGGACGTTCCGGCGGTTCCAGGGGTCTTCATGGGTGATGCTTTCCTCACCGATGAGGAGATCCTTGCCCGGAGCAAGGTTCTCCTCCATCCAGGCGAACGGGTCAGACTGGAAGATGACGTCCCTGGCATCCGAGAAGGCGACGAAGCGCACAGGCTCGCCAAGCGCATCGAGATGCTGTTTCACCAGGTGACTGGCATGGAAGAAGCGCCGGTCGTAGATCTTGTCCTTGAAGCGCAGGACGCGCTTGTTCCAGGTCCAGCGCCTGTCTGTGTAAAGCTTGCCGCCATCGGTATGGTCGGCGATTTCTTCCCGAAGCTGCGAGTAGGAGTAGCGCTTCTTGCCGGCGTCATGATCGAACGTGATGACGAGCGAGCCCATGTGCTTCATGTAATCAACAAGGGCTTCGCTGACATTGTAAGCAACCGCGACCGTCCGGCCGCGATACCCCGTTGCCTTCAGGGAATTGTACCAGGCAGCCATGTGTTTCGGCTCATAGCCCGACACCGCCGTGACGATGACATCGTTGGCTGCTGACATTTCGGCTGACATGCGCGCTCCGGCTCGGTTCATACAGGCCCCGCCGTCCGACCGGCCGGGTTTCGGCCTGCTACCTATCCCAAACCGCGCCGGGGGGCCAGATCGCGGGGAAACTTTCTGGTATTCCAGATGTTGGTCCGTGTCAGCAGCCAGCGTTCTGAAGGATGAGCCGGGTCACTTCCTTGGGCAGTTCCAGATGCAACATGTGGCCGGTTCGTTCGAAAATGTGCGTGGCAACGACACCCGGTAGCTTGTGGGCCTGGCGGGTCGGCAGGACACGATCCTGTGTGCCCCAAAGGACCTTGATCGGCATGGGCAGGGCTGCCAGTTCGTCGCGCGGCAGGGTCTTTTGAACGCTGCCGTCGATGATCTCGTCCGCGATTGCCTCCAGTGTCGCGGCCGCGCCCGGGCGCGCGCGGCTTTCGGCGGCCGTCCTGGCGAGGAATTTCGGCAGTTTGAACTCCCAGCCGAAGAACTGCTCCAGCAGGGTTTCCATGGTGTCGGCATCCGTTGCAGCCGCATAGCGACGGAGTAGACGGTGATTGATTTCGGAGCCGAAGCCACCCGGTGCCAGCAAAGTGAGGCTGGCCACCAGATCAGGATTGCGCAGGGCAATCAGCGCGGCCACTGCGCCGCCCATGGAATGGCCGACCAGATGGACCTTCGTCAGCTCGAGCGCCTCCAGAGACTGCCCGACAGCTTTTGCGGAAACCCCCGCATTGCCAATCCGCGGCCAGTCCAGCGCCTCGCCGTGCCCCGGCAGGTCGAACGCTATGGAGCGTTTCTTCGAAGCCAGTGCCGTCTGTATGTTGAGCCAGGTTTGCCGGTCGCCGCCGAAGCCGTGCAGCAGCACGACCGGAGCACCGTTGTCAGGGCCGGTGGCTTCCTGGTCTCTGAAAGGCAGATGGGAAGGGGCGTCGGGACGTAGATCGGTCATGTCGGTCTTTGCTTGTCGGTGGGATGAGGAAATACCTGCCGGACGGGCGGCTTTCAGAAAAGCCGGTCCAGGGTAAACAGGGGCTGGGGGTCGGTGAAGCCGTTCAGTTCGAACGACCCGGCCGGTTTTGATCGTTCGCTGGCGAAGCGGGCGACGTCTTCGGTCATCAGAACGTCGGCGCCGACGGTCTTGGTGAGGCTTTCGATCCGTGCAGCCGCATGGACCGTCTGGCCGATCACCGAAAAGGTGAGCCGGTGCGGGACGCCAATATTGCCGAACATGACGGAGCCGACGGACAGGGCGATGCCCGCCTTGAGAACGTGTGGCAGCGCCGGGTCGGCGTTGATCGCTTTCAGACGCTTCCGGCTTTCATCCGCGGCCGAAAGTGCCTGTGCGACCGCCTTGTCCAGGCTTTGCGCGCCTATGGGAAAGACGCCCAGAACGGCATCGCCGATAAAATCGAGCACTTCGCCGCCTTTTGCCAGAATTGCACCGGCTGTCGCGTCGAAATAAGTGTTCAGAAACGAAAGGTAGGCATCGGGACCAAGCAGTTCCGCAATCGCGGTCGAATTGCGCATGTCGCTGAAATAGATCACCGCATCGACTGTCTGGCCGTCGCCATGGCGGATCTGGCCGCTGAGCACCTTGTTGCCGGCGATCTTGCCGAGATACGTCTCTGCGATCGTCTGGTTGATCTGCCCCTGAATGGTGGCGCGCGCGGCTAGGGCAAAGCGTTTTTGAATGTAGCGGATTGCGGTCAGGGCATCGTCGGAAAATCCGTCGGTTTCCCGCGTTGCCCAGCTGATCACGATGCCGGAGGTGGCAATCTGGTCCTTGATGGTCGGCAGGTCGAATTCGGTCGCGATGACGATGTAATCGGAGTACCCGCTTTCCTTCAGCCGAACGAGCAAGGGAAACTCGAGCGGGGCATTGGCATTCGTGAGGCGCCGTCGCAGGACGGATTCCTGGTTGACCAGCACGGCACGGACGGGGCTTTGCAGCCACTCGTCTGTTTCTTCGGCATTGTGGGCAATCTGCTCGCGCTGGATTTCGGTGCCGTTTTCCCAGATGGCGGCTTCCGCCTCGATCAGGGGGTGAAGGGTCGACCAGCCGATCATGGCGCGGTCCACAGGAACCTCGCATGCGCGCAGGCGCTCGCACATCTCTCCGAACATCGACCCCAGATCGGGCGAGCCAAGAGACTGGTCGATCAACCAGTCTTCCACGCCGTCGATTTCCGCCATACTGATCATGGCGCCAAGTTAGTGTTGTTTTCGTCCGGTTTCCAGACGGCTTGTGCCAGCGTTTGCGATTAATTCGCTGGTTCGAAAACCACCTTGCCAGGTGGGACGATGACCCAGTTGACCGTGACGTCGGGAATGCTGCCGGAGGTCTGGTAGGCGAACGTTCGCGACCCTTCGCGGACAGCATCCGGATAATAGCGACGGATTTCCTCTATCGGTGTTTCCTGGTCGCCTCGCCAGACGATCATCAGACCTTTTTCCTGGACATCTTTCGGGTCGATCCAGGGGCTGAGGGTCCGGTCATGCAGATAGAACATCGACGGGCGGCTGGCGGCCTGTGTGGTGACGTTGGCCGCCGACCACATATCGCCGGCCACATAAGCAAGATCGGTGCCCATGTGCTCCTTCCAGACGCGTGCCATGTCTTCAGCGATCGCCTTGCCGGGATAGTGGAGCCTGGTCTGCTTGTGTTTCCAGTGCGGCTCCAGAACAGCCTGCCCGAACAGGATGCCCAGGAAAATCGCCTGGATCGCAACGGCGGCAACGAAGGCGCGGGCGGGAAAGGGCCAGAGTTGCGGTAGCGCCAGAAACCGCACCGCCAGGATGCCGGACAGCACGAACATGGGCGTGCCCCACATGTGTTCGAACTCGTTGCCGGTAACGGCTGATGCAATCAGAACAACTGCAAGCGGCAGAACGGCAAACCAGAGCAGAAAGCGGTCGGAAGATGTGGCCAGGGGCGTTGCAACTTCGCGCCTGCGCTGTCGAACCTGTTTCAGGCCGTGCCAGCCAAGACCGGCCAGAAGCACAAGGAACAAGCCGGCGTGATTGCCGATCTGAGCTGCCAGGAAGTTCAGCGGATTGAACAGATGGTCGACAAAACCGTCTGCCGGATTGCTGCGGCTGGCGGCGTAGCGCAACGTCAGGAAATCTGTTTCCAGAAGCCATGCCGCGTGTGGCACCAGCAGGGCAAGGCAGACGGCTATCGTCACCCAGGGGCCCGGGCGCAGGATATGCCGCCGGGCATCGGCGAAGACCAGCGCGTAAAGTCCGATTGCACCGATCAGGAGCAGCACGAAATATTTCGTGTAAAGGCCGAAGGCGGCGAGGGCGCCAAGCAGGACCCAGTCGAGCAGGCGACTTTTGTCCACTGCCCGGTGAAACAGCAGCATCATGCCTGCCCAGATGGGGATCTGCAGGATGTTCGGGTTGAATTCCGGCAGGGGCAGCGTGAAGTAGAAGGTTACGCTGGTCAGCACGAGAGACCAGAAGGCCTGCTGGCCGGAAAGTCCGAGACGGCGAGCGAGCCGCCAGATGAACAGATAGCCAAGGGCAACCGAAAGCGCGCTCAGCCAGTACCCGCCACTGAGGCCTCCCGTGAGACGATAGGTGAGCTCCAGAAGCCAGGCCTGCATCGGTGGATGTTTGGTATATCCGAGCTGAAGTTCCCGGCCCCAGGCAAAGCCTTCAACCACGTCGAGTGGCGGGTTGGGAAAGGTCAGGGTCGGTATCAGGGCATAAAGCAGGCAGAGGCCGCCAGCGTAGTAGAGGGCCGCCCTTGAAGGAGCGTTTTCGATCAGACGTATCAAGGGTCAGGTCTCGGCTGGATGGTGCGAGAAGGCCCAGAGCCGGGCTCCGGCAAAGGAAAGGGCTGGCACGATCGCGATGGAAAACAGGAGGCCGATGAGATCCGGCCAGGGGGTCAGGGTCAGCCACAGGGCCAGAACGGTGGTGTTCAGCAGGAATCCGGAGACGGCAATCACCAGGAACCGCACCATGCTTCTGATTGCGGTGCCCTTCCGGCGCAGGTGCGAGAAGCTCCAGAAATAGTGACCGGTGAAAGAGACACAGAAGGCGACCAGGAAGCCGCAGATATTGGCCGGATAGGCCGGAAGCATTCCAGATTGCAGCAGGCTGCCCGCCACAATGGCATGGGTGAGTGTCGCCAGCACGCCGATCACGGCGAATTTGCCGGCGGCAGCGGTTTCCGTCTTCAGCTTGCCGTGGCGAATTTCAGGCGCCATTGGCGGCGTCGTCCGTTTGCTTTGCGGATGGAGGCGTGTTGCCGCCTTCGATGACATCCTGAACGATGAAGACCGGCCGCTGTTTCGCTTCGTTGAAAAGCCGCGCCACATATTCGCCGATCATGCCGATCGACAGCAGTTGCACACCCGAGAAGAACAGAAGCGCGACCATCAGCGATGCGTAGCCCGGGAGATCGATGCCTTCGATGAGGACGCGTAACGTCAGATAAAGCGCATAGGTGAAGGCGCCGACAGAGATCAGGGCGCCGCCATAGAACCAGACCCGTAGCGGGAGCGTTGTGAAGCCCGTGAGGCCGTCCAGCGCAAAGTTCCAGAGCTTCCAGTAATTGAACTTGCCAGCCCCCGCCAGGCGAGGAGGGCGCTCATAGGGCAGTGCCATGGCCGGAAACCCGACCCAGGCAAACAACCCCTTCATGAAGCGATTGCGTTCCGGCAGGCGCAGCAATGCATCGATAACGCAGCGGTCGATCAGACGGAAGTCTCCGGCGTTCGCGGGCATGTCGATATTGGCCAGGCGGTTGAACAGGCTGTAGAACATGCCCGCCGTGGACCGCTTCATGAGCGTGTCGGAAGACCGGTCGACCCTGAGGCCGTAGACGACATCATAGCCCGCGCGCCATCCGTCCAGCATCTGCAAAATGAGCTCCGGCGGGTCCTGCAGGTCAGCATCGATGATGACACCGATGTCTCCTTTCGCCGCCTCGAGCCCTGCGGAAAGAGCAGCTTCCTTGCCGAAATTGCGGGAAAGGCCCAGAAGCCGTCCCGGCAGGCCGTTTGCAAGCTCCTCCGACAGGATGTTCGCGGTCCTGTCCCGGCTGCCGTCATCAATGAAAACATATTCGTAACGAAGGCCGCTTCGCTCGAGCACCGGCCGGGTCGCCTGCAGGAAGTGGAGGATGACCTCCTCTTCGTTAAAGACCGGTACGATGACGCTGAGCAGCGGTGCCTGCGGGCGGGCGTTTTCCCGCCGGGTGACATAGACAGTGTTAGCCGCTTTGGTGTGCATGAACATTCGTTAGCCGGTTGAAGTCGGCGGCAACCTGCCGGAATTTCACGAAAAAGGCCAGCCCTTTGACGAGGCTGGCCTTCTTGATGGTCAATTGTTCCGACTGCCGTCAGACAAGCACGCCGTGGCAGTGCTTGAACTTCTTGCCGGAGCCGCAAGGGCAGGCCTCGTTGCGGCCGACCTTGCCCCAGGTCGCAGGGTCTTCCGGGTCACGCTGTGCCGGAGGTACCGGAAGCTGGGCGTCCGCCATGGCCATCTCGTCTTCCCCGGTCAAGGGATTGATGTGATGAGCATGCATTTCCGGTTCGGCCGGCATCTGCGGTGCCTGTTCCGTTACCAGTTCGACCCGCATCAGCTGCGCGGTGGTCATCTGGCGCAGTTGGGTCAGCATGGATTCAAACAGCGTGAACGCTTCGGTCTTGTATTCCTGCAGCGGATCGCGCTGGGCGTAACCACGGAACCCGACGACAGACCGCAGGTGATCGAGATTGGCCAGGTGCTCGCGCCACAGGTTGTCGAGCGTCTGCAGCAGCACGGCCTTTTCGACCTGACGCATGATGTCCGGGCTGTATTTGGCAACCTTCTGCGCCATGCCGGCGTCGGCCGCCTTGCGCAGGCGGTCCTTGACCTCTTCGTCGGCAATGCCTTCCTCAGCCGCCCAATCCTTGATCGGCAGATCCAGGTTCAGATACTTGCGGACTTCTTCCTGAAGGCCCTCGGTATCCCACTGCTCCGGATAGGCGCGCTCGGGAATGTGCGCGGACACAAGATCGTCGATCACGTCGTGACGCATGTCGGAAACCGCGTCCTGGATCGCTTCGCTGTCCATCAGCTCGATACGCTGATCGAAGACCACCTTGCGCTGGTCGTTCATCACGTCATCGAATTTCAGCAGGTTCTTACGGATGTCGAAGTTGCGTGCCTCGACCTTCTGCTGAGCTTTTTCAAGTGCCTTGTTGATCCACGGGTGGATGATGGCTTCGCCTTCTTCCAGTCCGAGTTTCTGCAGCATGGAATCCATGCGCTCGGACCCGAAGATGCGCATCAGGTCATCCTGCAGGGACAGGAAAAACTTGGAATGGCCCGGGTCGCCCTGGCGGCCGGAACGGCCACGAAGCTGGTTGTCGATGCGGCGGCTCTCGTGACGCTCGGTGCCGATGACATAAAGACCGCCGGCCGCAAGCGCCTTCTGCTTCATGTCCTCGACTTCGGCGCGGATCTGCGCTTCCCTGGCGCTGCGCTCTTCACCTTCCGGCATGTCGCCCAGTTCCATGGCGATCTGCATGTCGGCGTTGCCGCCGAGCTGAATGTCCGTACCGCGGCCGGCCATGTTGGTGGCAATGGTCACGGCGCCCGGCAGACCAGCCTGGGCAACGATGAAAGCTTCCTGCTCGTGGTAGCGCGCGTTGAGAACCGCGAAGACCTTGGTCTTGCCGCCTTCGTTCTTCTGCGCGGCGGCAAAGGCAGCCGGATCGCTGAGATCGATCTGCTTGTAGCCATGCTTCTTGAGCATCTCGGCAAGATATTCGGACTTCTCGATCGACGTGGTGCCGACCAGGATCGGCTGGGCGCGCTGCTTGCAGTCGTCGATCAGCTTGACGATGGCCTGGAATTTTTCCTGAACGGTCCGGTAGACCTCGTCGTCGTCATCGATACGTTTCACGGAAACGTTGGTCGGAATCTCGACCACTTCCAGCTTGTAGATGTCGGCGAATTCGTCGGCTTCGGTGGACGCGGTACCGGTCATGCCGGCCAGCTTGCCGTACATGCGGAAGTAGTTCTGGAACGTGATGGAGGCCAGCGTCTGGTTTTCCGGCTGGATGCGCACTTTCTCGCGGGCTTCCAGGGCCTGGTGCAGGCCTTCGGAGAAACGGCGGCCCGGCATCATGCGGCCGGTGAACTCGTCGATGATGACCACTTCGTCGTTGCGGACGATGTAATCCTTGTCGCGCTGGAACAGCTTGTGCGCCTTCAGCGCCTGCTGCAGATGGTGCACGATGGCGACGTTCTCGACGTCATAGAGCGAATCGCCTTTCAGCAGGCCGGCTTCGCCGAGCAGCTTTTCCAGCTTCTCGTTACCGGCTTCGGTGAAGGTGGTCGAACGCTGTTTTTCGTCGAGCTCGTAATCTTCTTCAGTCAGGTGCGGAATGAAGGCGTCGACCGAATTGTAGAACTCGGAGCGATCTTCCAGCGGACCGGAAATGATCAGAGGCGTACGGGCTTCGTCGATCAGGATCGAATCCACTTCATCGACGATGGCATAGGCATGTCCGCGCTGAACCATGGACTGGCGGTCATGCTTCATGTTGTCGCGGAGATAATCGAAGCCGAATTCGTTGTTCGTGCCGTAGGTGACGTCAGCGGCGTAGGCTGCCCGGCGTTCTTCGTCGCTCAGCCCGTGGGTGATACAGCCGACGCTGAGGCCGAGGAATTTGTAGACCTGACCCATCCAGTCGCTGTCGCGCTGTGCCAGGTAGTCGTTGACGGTAACGACGTGAACGCCGTTTCCGGTCAAGGCGTTGAGATAGACCGGGGCGGTTGCCACAAGTGTCTTGCCCTCACCGGTGCGCATTTCTGCGATCTGTCCGGAATTGAGGACCATGCCGCCGATGAGCTGCACGTCGTAGTGTCGCTGACCGAGTGCCCTGCGAGCGGCTTCGCGGACGGTGGCGAACGCGGGAACCAAGAGGTCATCGACGCTTGCGCCGTTTTTCAGCTGGTTTCGGAACTCGTCGGTCTTGGCTCTGAGAGCGTCGTCCGAAAGAGCCTGGATCTCAGACTCCAGGGCGTTGATCTGTTCGACCTTTGCCCGAAATGTCTTCACCTTCCGGTCGTTCGCCGAACCGAAAATCTTACGTGCTAAAGCGCCAAGGCCAGCCATGTGGCGGTCCTTCCCTACCGGGCGGCGCCAACTGGCAAAGAGGCGCCTGCCCATGAAATCGTCTCAATTGCTGTCCACGTTGCCGCCTGGCGCAGAGCGCTGGCCGGCATTCGCGGCCGAAAAGATGCCTTCCCGGCGCTACGGCCAGGACGCCCGACAGATAAGAGGGGGCTGAATGCTTGTCAACGCCGCAGGAATGCGCAATGTAGCCACGCCCCTGCAAGACAGGGGAAAGAAAGATTACTGTTCCGATACGTAAAGGACTACTCATGTTCCGAATTTCGATGCGCAGGCCGGCTCAGGCGCTTGCCGTTTCTCTCCTGGCGCTGTCGCTCGGATCCACCGTTCTGTCCGCTGCAGAACCGGACGATGTGGTCGCGAAAGTTGGCGACACGGAAATCACCGAAGCCGATCTCGCCTTTGCTGCGCAGGACCTGGGCAAGGAATTGCAGCGGTTCCCGCCGGCACAGTGGCGCAAGCTTCTTCTGGACGTCATGGTCGACATGGAACTGATGGCGCATGCCGCTCGTGAAGATGGCCTGGACAAGGATCCGGACTTCGAGCGCCAGCTCGACTTCCTGAAACTACGTGCCTTGCGGAATGCTTACCTTGCCCAGAAAATCGACGGTGCCGTAACCGACGAAGAGGTGCAAGCTGCATACGACAAGGAATTCGCCGACTTCGAAGGTCCGGAAGAAATCAACGCCCGTCACATCCTGGTGAAGGAAAAGGCTGAAGCTGAAGCCCTTATTGCCGAACTGGACGGTGGCGCGGACTTCGCTGAACTGGCTCGCGAAAAATCTACTGGTCCGTCCGGTCCCAATGGGGGCAGCCTGGGGTACTTCGTCAAGGGTCAGATGGTTCCGCCGTTCGAGGCCGCGGCTTTTGCGCTGGAACCGGGCACCTACACCAAGGAGCCTGTCGAAACCCAGTTCGGCTGGCACGTGATCAAGCTTGAAGACAAGCGTCGTCAGGAAAAGCCGGCGTTCGAGGAAGTCGCAAATGGTCTGCGCCAGCAGCTGATGCGCGAGCGCTATGACGCCCGCATGGCCGAGCTGAAGGATCAGGTTGCAGTCGAAATCCTCGATGAAGCCCTGGCCAAGTCCGAAGAAGAAGGTGCTGCTGCCGAAGACGGTGCGGCCAAGACCGAATAAGGCAAACGCTGCCTGAAACCAGAAAGCCCGGCAGTCAGACTGCCGGGCTTTTTTGCAGCCCTTGTGCACCACGCCCGAAAAGGCTTGAAAAGGCTTGCCTTTGTCCCATGCTTGCGGCAAGAGCATCCAGTGTTCAGGCGAGCGCTGACAAGGTGCTCGCACGCATTTGAATGGATCAATGTCCGGACGGTCAAACGATCTCGATTGAGCGCCCGTTGATCCGGAACTTTGTATCATCTGACCGGGACCGCCTTGATGTCGACCACCGTATCTCCCCTTGCACCCAAGTCCTATCCCGAGATGCCGGAGATCGAGGGTGTTCAGTTCGCGACCGCCTCTGCCGGGATCAAGTACAAGGGCCGGACCGACGTCCTGCTGGCAACGGTTGCCGAGGGAACGGCCGTCGCAGGGGTCTTCACCCGTTCCAAGTGTTCTTCCGCGCCGGTTGACTGGTGCAAGGCTCGGGTCGGTGGCGGCAAGGCCCGCGCGCTCCTGGTCAATTCCGGCAATGCCAATGCCTTTACCGGCAAGAAGGGCAAGGCAGCTGTTGAACTGTCTGCCGAAATCGTCTCCAGGGAGCTTGGCTGCAGCGAAGGTGAAATCTTCCTGGCATCAACCGGCGTGATCGGCGAACCGCTTCCGGCGGACAAGTTTTCCGGTGTCATCGGAGAATTGAAGGCCAACCAGGGCAGCGCGAGCTGGCTGGATGCCGCCAAGGCGATCATGACCACTGACACCTATCCGAAGGTCTCCACTGCAAGCGTTGAACTGGATGGTGTTACCGTGACGATCAACGGCATTGCCAAGGGCGCAGGGATGATTGCGCCGGACATGGCCACCATGCTGTCGTTCATCTATACCGACGCTCCGATCGCTCCGTCTGTTCTCCAGGCTCTGCTCAGCGGGGAAGTCGACGGCAGCTTTAACGCGGTGACCGTCGACAGCGATACGTCCACCTCCGATACGGTTCTTCTGTTCGCAACCGGTGCAGCCGGCAAAAAGGGCGTGGAGAGCGTTGCCTCGCTCGATGATCCGCGCGTCGATGTGCTGAGGGCCGCTCTTGGCGACGTCATGCTGGACCTTTCCCATCAGATCGTCCGCGACGGTGAAGGCGCACGCAAATTCGTGGAAGTGCGGGTTGAAGGTGCCGAAAGCGATGGGTCCGCAAAGCGGATCGCGCTGTCGATTGCCAATTCGCCGCTGGTCAAGACGGCAATCGCCGGCGAAGACGCCAACTGGGGCCGCGTCGTCATGGCCGTCGGCAAGGCTGGTGAGCCGGCCGACCGCGACAAGCTGGCCATCTGGTTCGGCGATGTGCGGGTGGCCGTGGAAGGTGAGCGCGATCCAGACTACAGCGAAGCGGCGGCTTCTGCCGTCATGGAGCAGGAAGACATTGTCATCCGGGTCGATCTCGGTCTTGGCAGTGGCCAGGCGGCGGTCTGGACCTGTGATCTCACCAAGGAATATGTCGCCATTAATGGCGACTACCGGAGCTGAGTATCCCTAGCAGTTCTGACGGTACTGCCCGCAAACGTGCTTAACCGCGCGTTAATTCAGCGTTTCAGGATTGGACAATCTGCCAATGACCAAGATCGTGCTCGTCGCCGCTTGCGCCCTTGTGGATGCGGATGGCCGCATTCTTCTGGCGCAACGGCCCGAAGGCAAATCCATGGCCGGACTGTGGGAATTCCCCGGCGGCAAGGTCGAGCAAGGTGAGCGTCCCGAGGAGTCGCTGATACGCGAGCTGGAGGAAGAGCTCGGCATTGAAGTTAACGAAGCGTGTCTGGCGCCACTTACTTTTGCCAGCCACTCTTACGAAGATTTTCACCTACTTATGCCATTGTTCATTTGCCGCAGGTGGAATGGAACTCCACTCGGCAAGGAAGGCCAGGCGTTGAAATGGGTGCGGGCTGTCAGGCTGAGGGATTATCCGATGCCTGCCGCTGATGAACCTCTGATACCCCATCTCCTGGATGCAGTTTAAGTCAGCTTTCTTGGCGCCGGGGGCCTCATGCAGTTTAGATTTGAATCTGACGCGAACCGCATAGCGACCGTTGCTCGTATAGTCCGAAAACTTGATCGCGATGAACGTGGTGCGACCGTAATCGAATATGGTCTGATTGTCGGATTGATCGGCGTTGTCGTTCTGGTTTCTATGACTGCAATAGGTTCAGCCATGCGCAACGATATTTTCGGTGCGATAACGACTGCCCTTCAAGGAGCGCTCGGTTCCAGCTGATCCGGGCCGTCGGCTACCTCTAGTCGCCTATTTTCCGTTCCTGAACGCCAAGCGCGTCTGCGAGCCGTGTCTTGGCCGAGCCGGGGCGCAATGGTTTCTGCTGGCTTTCATGCGGCGCCCAGCCCGACAGGGTTACCAGTGAAAATGTCGCCCGGATCCTGCCGTCCGCATCGGCGTGGTTCTGCGCATAAAGTTCGGCCGCACGCAGCAGTACCTGTCGAGACAGCGGCTTTCTGCTGCGGTCTTTCAACACGGATGTTGCACCCATGGCCCTGAGATCCGCCAACAGTGCGAACATCGTGTCGTAGCGCACCGTCAGAGTGTCCAAATCGGTGACCGGCAGCGCAAATCCTGCCCTTTGAAGCAGGCTGCCGAGGTCGCGCGTGTCGGCAAACGGCAACACCCTTGCAGCTGCACCGCCTTTTACTTCCAGCTCAGCCCGCGTGAGGCTGTCGCGCAGTTCGCTCAAGGTGCCGGCTCCGGGCAAGGTTGCCAGAAAAAGGCCGTCCGGTTTCAAGGCACGGCGGAGCTGTACCAGTGTTCCCGGCAGGTCGTTGACGAATTGGAAGTTGAGAGCGGAGACGATCAGATCCACCGACTGGTCGCCAAAGGGGATCAGGGCGTCATCGAAGACAAGGTCGGGTGCAGCAAGGCTCGGGTCGGCAGCAAACAGATCTGCGCGCAACACGAAGTCAGCCTTGCCGGACTGCCGGATTGCTTCGCTCACGTGAGCGCAGTGCCCACCGAGATCGACAGCAACCGGAAACCGCCGATTGACCAGCAGCAGGCGGTCCTGCAGGTCTTCGCTGACGGCTTTCAGCAGAAAGTCCGCGCCCGGTTTGGCAGCCATCAGCGCCCGCAGGCGGCAGGTGCGGAAGAAGGAGCGGTCGAAGAGATCTGGTTGTGCGGTCACGGCAATCCCGGTTTTCGTCGAACTTATCGCGGTCACATATGGTATCCGCCCGCCAAGGTCAAAGGCGCAAGGGTCGCGCCAGGCGGCTTGCGGAGCAGGCTTCCTGAAAGTTCAGGCCGGTTCCTGCTTGTTTGGGCTGGCCAGATTTGTGTTTTCAGTGCCAAGGTATTCCTCAGTTTGAAGGATTATTCCTGTCGGGTGCCATTGGGGAGCGGTTTTGCGAAGCCTTGCGATGAACATTGCCGGCCTGCCGGAAGTCGCGGCGCGATTTGCGCTCGATTTCGTGCTGCCGCAGCGCTGCTTAAGCTGCGATGCGCGGGTGTCCGAGCAGACGGGATTGTGCGCGGAATGCTGGTCCCGGATGCCGTTCCTGGAGCGGCCCTGGTGTCAGCGGCTCGGTATTCCTTTCTCCTATGATGTCGGCGACGGTGCCTGGAGCCCGCAGGCGATCGCCTCACCGCCTGTCTTCGACAGGTTGCGGGCGGTGGCCTTTTATGATGGTCCTGCCCGGCAGATGGTGCATGCACTGAAGTTTTCCGGGCGGCGGGAACTTGCCCGTCCGATGGCACGCTGGATGGCGCGTTCCGGCAGCGAACTTCTGAGCAGCGACAGCCTGCTGGTGCCGGTGCCGCTACACTGGATGCGACTGCTGCAGCGCCGGTTCAACCAGGCGGCAGATCTGGCGAAGGAAGTTGCCCGCGAATGCGGTGGTCAGTTCGAACCGCAGGTCCTCAGGCGGCAAAAGCGTACACGCCGGCAAGTTGGCCTGTCAGCCAAGGACCGCCACAAGAATGTCCGCTCGGCTTTCAAGGTCGATGGTGGCCGGGCCGATCTGGTTCAGGGGCGTCACGTTGTGTTGATCGATGATGTGCTGACGACCGGCTCAACGGTGTCGGCCTGCTGTAAATGCCTGCTTTCTTCAGGGGCAGCTTCCGTCGACGTGCTCACATTCGCGCAAGTCGACCCTGCTTTGCGCTCGGGCAACACGACCTGATCCCGACAGGCTTCCTCTTGAGTTTTCGCCGCGCGCTCGCATATAACGCCCGGATTTGGTGTGCGGCGGTGCGGGAAAAAGCGTGCAGCTGCCAAAAAGCAAGGAAAAAACCTGATGGCTGAAGTGGTGATCTATACGCGCCAGCTCTGCGGCTTCTGCACGGCGGCCAAGCGGCTGCTGGACAAGAAAGGCGTCGCCTACACGGAACACGATGCCACGTTCGATCCAGGCCTGCGCAAGGAAATGGTGCAGAAGGCCAATGGTCATTCAACCTTCCCGCAGGTCTTCGTCGGCAAAACCCATGTGGGCGGCTGCGACGATCTTCACGATCTGGAACGTGCGGGTAAACTGGACGCACTGCTCGCGTCCTGATTTACTGAACGAACAACCTTACCTACCAGGACGGAGACAGCGGTCGGATGACCTCATTCACGGCAGCATGCATTCAGCTGCGCAGCGGCAAGACGATTTCGGACAACGCCGATGCTGCGGAAAGCCTGATCCGGGCAGCGGCAAAGGATGGCGCGCAATTCGTTCAAACGCCTGAAATGTCCAATGTTCTGGTACGCAGCCGCGAAGAACTGCTGGAGCGGATTTCCGATGCCGAAGACGACCTGTTCCTGAAAAGAGCGCGTGCGCTTGCAGCCGAGCTGGGCATCTATCTGCATCTGGGGTCTCTGGCCGTGCTTGCCGGCAACGGCAAGGTCGCCAACCGTGCCTTTCTGATCGGGCCTGACGGCAAGATCCTTGCGACCTACGACAAGATCCACATGTTCGACGTGGACCTGCCAAATGGCGAAAGCTGGCGCGAGTCCGCAACCTATGAACCTGGAACACAGACGGTCATCGCGGATCTGCCCTTTGCCAAGGTCGGCATGGCTGTCTGTTACGATATAAGATTTCCGGCGATTTTCCGGACCCAGGCTCGTCAGGGTGCACAGGTTCTGACGGGGCCGGCAGCCTTTACCCGCCAGACCGGGCAGGCGCATTGGCACGTACTACAGCGCTCCCGTGCCATTGAAAACGGTGCCTACGTGATTTCGGCTGCACAGGGCGGCACGCATGAAGACGGGCGTGAAACCTATGGTCACAGCCTGATTATCGACCCCTGGGGTGCCGTGATCGCCGAGATAGACAATGATGATCCCGGCTACGCTCTCGCCGAGATCGACACCCAGAAGGTTGCCGATGCGCGGGCGCGCATCCCTGCGATCGCCAACGAGCGGGATTTCGTCTGCTGTCACGCGGATGGTCTGAAGGAGATTTCGGCGTGATCAAATACACGCTCGTTTGCGACAGTGCACATTCCTTCGAAGGCTGGTTCCGCAATTCCGATGATTTCGACGCGCAGTGTGCGCGAAAACTGGTTGTCTGCCCGATCTGCGGAGCAACCAGCGTTCAGAAAGGTTTGATGGCGCCTGCAGTTTCAACCGCACGCAAGCGGGAGGCGCTTGTCGGTGCCGCGCAGGCGGAAATGCAGTCGGTGGCCGCAGCCGCTGCCAACAAGGCCGATGCGCCGACGGCAGCTGCCTCGACCGAAATGCGGCCGTCCGCCCTGTTGCCGCAGGATGTGCAGCAGAAGGAAATCCTCGAAGCTCTTCGACTGGTGCGTGCGCGTATCGTCGAAAGTTCGGAAAACGTCGGTCAGAATTTTGCGGCGGAAGCCCGCAAGATCCACTATGGCGAAGCTGAAGAACGCAGCATCTATGGCGAGACAACGCCCAAGGATGTCGAGGCATTGCTTGACGAGGGCATTCAGGTGTTCGCACTTCCTGAACTGCCTGACGACAAGAACTGAGTTCAGGCGGCCTTCAGCGTGAAGTTCGGAGCGTACCCAGGAAAGGGGCGGGAGCTTCGCGCCCGGGTTGCCGGCCTCTGCAATTTCCCTGCTATTGCGATTTCTCAGCCGTTTCACTGGAAGTTTAGGTTGCCGGGAAAGAGGCGTTTCTCTTTCGGTAGTCTCAGATGAAGATAACGTAAAAGAAGATATATTGCGTTTATGTAGTGGGATTGTTCCAAGAAATTTCTTACGTAGTGTTAATCATTGTTAATTATTTTGGATATTTAAAATTTACATCGACTTGGGAACTTTTTCGGGTTGTCGGTGTTGAATATTGAAACAAACATTTATAATCATGATGCTGTGCCGAGGTTCCCGATGTCGATGACTGAGATGAACATGCCCGATACGATACGTGTAATGGTGGCGGAAGATGAGCCGCTGATCGCCTGGATGCTGGAAGATATCCTGTCTGGCATGGGCTTGCAGGTTGTCGGGCCATTCGCGACCGTTGCCGAGGCACGTTCCTGCGTGTCTTCCGAGCCGCCAGAGTTGGCACTTCTGGATGTCGATCTGGCCGATGGCGTTGTCTATCCGCTGGCCGACACGCTGCATGCTCAGCAAGTGCCGATCATCTTTCATACCGGTAATACGGACAAGGTGGACCTGAAGAATCGCTACGGAGGGGCTGAAGTCATTCCGAAGCCGTCCAACCCCAAGCGTTTGCAGATTGCCGTGGAAACGGCCCGGACGCTGCTCAAACGGGCGTAAGCGGGCCCTTCAGAGCGCGCTTTGCTGATCGGTTTGGGACGCAGGCGTCTTCCTGGCTTCCGAATTGTGCAGTTTCGCCGCGGCTTCACCGGGTGCCGGTGGAGCCAGGCGACTGGAATTTTCCGTGACAACCAAAACGAAAACCTGCTTCAGCCCGGGCGGATGAAGCAGGTTAAACGGTGTAGGGCCGGTCAGGCGAGGATGTCAGGGTTTCGCTGAAGCCGGCTTGCGCCGCGCCTGCGCCGGTTTCAGCGCAGCCTTGGTTTCTTCCAGGCTTTCTTCTGCAGCCTTGCTCATCTCGTTGACGCTTTCCATCGCCGTTTCATTGAGCTCTTCAACCACGGCAGCGCTTTCTGAAAAGCTGTCGCGGAAGAGGGCAGCCTGCTTTTCGAAATGGTCCTGATACTCGCTCGCCATTCTGGAATAGAAATCCTGCAGGGTTGCCATGGTTTCTTCCGGCGCGGCGCACTGGCTGAGGGACTTGGCGCATTCCATGTCCTGGTGCAGCCGGTGGCTGACGAAATTCATGTGGTCATCAAACGCCTTTTCGGCATGGGACCACATGGTCTTGCCCACTTTCTGGAAACTTGCGATGGCCTTGGCTTCAATGCGGTCTTCGCGCTCGGCAAACGCCCAGTTGGAAAAGGCAGGCATTGGCCATTCGGTTGGTGCCGGCCATTCCGGCAGCTTGGGCCATTCGGCCATCATGGCGCTGAAGTCGAAGGCACCTGTATTGCTTTTCGTCGGCATGAAAGATCCTCCGGTTGTTCGTGTGACGTCCTGCGGCTGGCCATGGCGTTCTTCGCCGGCTTGCCGTCCCCGGACCTGCGCATTCTGTCATTGCCAGCGCAGGGCCCCGCTCCAAAGGTGACGTAACTGTACCTTTGCATCAAGGCCAAGCTTTGACACGGATCAAATCGGATACCGATTCTTACGTAAAAGGCATTTGTGCCGCAGGTTTGTGCAGCCGATTTGCGGGGTTAAGGGCGATTGAGAAAATCGCGCAGTGTCGCCGTTACCTTTTCAGGTGCTTCGAGAGGCGACAGGTGGCCGCTGCCTTGGATCACCGCCAATTCGCTTTGGGGAATGTGGTCGTGGATTTCCTGCGAGATTTCAACCGGTGTGAGCCGGTCGCCATCACCGACCAGCACAAGCGTGGGGCATGCGATTTCGCCGAGACGGGGGCGGGAATCGATGCGGTTGATAAGCGCGGTCTGCTGGCGGATAAAGGCCTCGGGCCCGGTTTCCTGCGCCATCTCGACGACGATTGCCTTCAGCTCTTCGTCTTCCTCGCGCTTTTCATGAACGAACCCGGGGTAAAGGAGGTGGGGAACCTTGGAAAAGCCCTTCTTGCGGGTCAGGTCGATGAGGAACTGCCGGCGCTCCGACTGGTCGGGCGTATCCGGCCGGGAGTTGGTGTCCAGAAGGGCAAGCTTGCCGACCCGCTCCGGCGCTTCGCGCATGATTTCCATGGCGACATAGCCGCCCATGGACAGAGCGATAAGGGAAAACCGCTCCGGTGCTTTTTCCAGGATGCTGGCGGCGATCGCCTTGATGCTGTCGTGTTCGCGGTGGTTTGCCACCATGATCGGTCGGTCGGCAAAGGCAACTATCTGCGGGGCGTAGAGCGCTTCAGTGCACAGAAGGCCCGGTACGAACAGGATCGGATCGCTCATCAGCTGTCTTTCGCCCGTTTCGCCAGCAGCATGTAGTTCACGTCCATGTCGCGCGATCTGGCCCAGGTGTCTGTCAGCGGATTGTAGGTGACGCCGCAACGGTCGATCATGGTGAGCCCGGCGGTCTGAAGCGGGCCTTCGATTTCGGAAGGGCGGACCAGCTTTTCGTAGGAATGTGTGCCCTTCGGCAACCAGCGCAGGACGTATTCGGCGCCGACGATGGCAAGTGCATAGGCTTTCAGCGTGCGATTGATGGTCGCGACGAACATCAGCCCACCCGGACGGACCATTTGCGCGGTGGCCTCCAGGAACAGAGGTACGTCGGCGACGTGCTCGACCACTTCCATGTTGAACACAACGTCGAAGGTCTCCCCCGCCGCTGCCAATGCTTCCGCTGTTTCTGCCCTGTAGTCGATTTCGAGGCCGGAGGTCTTCATGTGAAGGCGGGCGATCTCGATGTTGGTTTCGGACGGGTCCGCGCCGACCATATCGGCACCGAGACGTGCCATCGGTTCGCTCAACAGGCCGCCGCCACAGCCGATATCGAGGCAGCGCAGCCCCTTGAACGCGTCCGTGGTCTTTGGGTCGCGGTCGAAATGCCGGCAGACATGTTCCTTGATGTAACTCAGCCGCACCGGGCTGAACTTGTGCAAGGGCTTGAACTTGCCCGTAGGGTCCCACCACTCTTCTGCCATGGCGGAAAAGCGCGCGACTTCCTCGCTGTCGATCGTGCTTCTGGTTTCCTGAGCCCTGCCAGTCATCGGACGGTCCTTTCAAGAGCGTGAAGCGGTTTGGCGCTTCGCCTGGTCATTCAACGGTTCGAAGTCGTTCCAAGGTCTGAGACTATTTGTCAAGACACCCAGTTGCAGCAAAGGAACGCAGCCTGTATGCATGTGCGCCGATCCCAGAGGCGCAACAGCGCTTCCAGACACGACTATAAAGAATACGAGTGGTATGGCCCGACTGGTTTTAAAATTTGGCGGGACTTCGGTTGCCGATCTCGATCGCATCCGTAACGTCGCCCGCCATGTCAAACGGGAAGTGGACGCCGGCCATCAGGTCGCGGTGGTAGTTTCGGCCATGGCCGGACAGACCAACAAGCTGGTGGAGTTTTGCCGTGAGGCATCACCGCTCCACGATGCCCGCGAATATGATGCCGTGGTTGCTTCCGGCGAGCAGGTGACGTCCGGTCTCCTGGCCATCGTGCTGCAGGACATGGGCGTCAACGCCCGGTCGTGGCAAGGCTGGCAGGTGCCGATCAAGACCGACGAGAACCACGGTGCGGCCCGCATCCGCGACATCGAGGGCAGCTTCCTGAGCGAGCGTCTCGAGCAGGGCCAGGTGGCCGTGCTCGCGGGCTTCCAGGGTGTGGCGCCGGACAACCGGATCGCGACCCTGGGTCGCGGCGGGTCCGACACCAGCGCCGTTGCCATCGCCGCTGCCATCAAGGCCGACCGCTGTGATATCTATACCGATGTCGACGGCGTCTACACCACCGATCCGCGCATCGTGCCCAAGGCGCAGCGTCTTGACCGGGTGTCTTTCGAGGAAATGCTCGAAATGGCCTCGCTCGGCGCCAAGGTACTCCAGGTGCGCTCCGTGGAAATGGCCATGGTCCATGGCGTCAGAACATTCGTGCGCTCCAGCTTTGACGATCCGGATGCGCCCCAGGTCGGCGAGAACGGCCTTCCGATTGGAACTCTTATTTGCGACGAGGATGAACTCGTGGAACAGCAGGTTGTCACCGGCATTGCCTATGCCAAGGACGAAGCCCAGATCTCACTTCGTGACGTTGCCGACAAGCCGGGTGTCGCCGAATCCGTGTTCGGTCCGCTGGCGGATGCCAACATCAACGTCGACATGATCGTCCAGAACATCTCGCCGGATGGCAAGACCACCGACATCACCTTCACGGTTCCCGAAGGCGACTTCGAACGCGCCAACAAGGTGCTGGAAGACAATCGCGGCGTCATCGGTTTCCAGAACCTTGAAGGTGCCCGTGACGTGGTGAAAGTCTCCGTCATTGGCATCGGCATGCGCTCGCATGCAGGCATCGCGGCCCAGTGTTTCCGCGGCCTCGCGTCCAAGGGTATCAACATCCGGGCCATCACCACATCCGAGATCAAGATCTCTGTGCTTATTGATTCAGCATATGCAGAACTTGCGGTGCGGACT
Source organism: Labrenzia sp. R5_0 (assembly GCF_017743835.1). Lineage (NCBI taxonomy): Bacteria > Pseudomonadati > Pseudomonadota > Alphaproteobacteria > Hyphomicrobiales > Stappiaceae > Labrenzia > Labrenzia sp. R5_0. Next base: position 723,974 of record NZ_JAGHRK010000004.1, read on the forward strand.
CTGCATTCGCTATACGGGTTGGACGGATAGTTCATCCGGGAGGCAGGCCCTTGTAGAAAAGGGGCCTGTTTGAAGCGGGATCAACGGGGGCGCTATGCGCAGCAACCTAGCCGGACCGCGCCTTCTGCTCCGCCGGCTTCGCGAAGTCATGGCGGAGCCGATCACGGCGCAGGAGCGACTCGACAAGATCGTGGTGTTGATCGCCTCGAACGTCGTCGCGGAAGTCTGTTCCGTTTATATCCTGCGCGCCGATGGTGTTCTCGAACTCTATGCGACCGAAGGTCTGAAGAGCGAAGCGGTTCACAATGCGTCGCTGCGCGTCGGCCAGGGTCTTGTCGGCCTGATCGCGGCCGAAGCCCGGCCGCTGAACCTGCCCAACGCCAGTGCCCACCCGGGCTTTGCCTATCTGCCGGAAACGGGTGAAGAGGCCTATAATTCCTTCCTCGGTGTGCCGATCCTGAGAGCCGGCCGCACGCTTGGCGTTCTTGTCGTCCAGAACAAGTCTCACCGGACCTATCTGGAAGACGAAGTCGAAGCGCTGCAGACGACGGCCATGGTGATCGCCGAAATGGTCGCCGCCGGAGAACTGGAAGCCATTTCCCAGAAGGCCACCGGTCTGGATCTTTCCCGGCCGATCACCTCCAACGGTGTTGGTCTTGCCGAAGGTGTCGGCCTCGGTCATGTGGTTCTGCATGAGCCGCGTGTCGTCGTCACGAACCTGATCGCGGAAGATACGGACCGGGAAAAGGGGCGCCTGGAAGCTGCCATCAACCGGCTGCGGCTTTCGATCGACGATCTGCTGGCCAGCGGAGAAATAGCGGCCATCGGCGAGCACCGCGAGGTGCTGGAAGCCTACCGCATGTTCGCTTACGACCGCGGCTGGATCCGGAAGATCGAGGAAGCGATCCGCAACGGCCTGACCGCCGAGGCTGCCGTCGAAAAGGTCCAGAGCGACACGCGCGCCCGGATGCTTCGCCAGACCGATCCGTATCTGCGTGAGCGCCTGCACGACCTCGACGACCTTGCCCACAGGCTTATCCGCGAACTCATGGGCCGCGAACACGGCCCGGGCCTGGATGAACTGCCCCAGGATGCGATCGTTGTCGGCCGCAACATGGGAGCGGCAGAACTGCTGGACTACGGCCGCGACCGCATTCGCGGCCTGGTGCTGGAAGAAGGCGGCCCGACAAGCCACGTGACCATCGTTGCCAGGGCACTCGGCATCCCGACGGTCGGACTTGTGGATGATATCGTCAGCCTGGCCGATGGCGGCGACGCGATCATCGTGGATGGCGACACCGGCGAAGTGCACTTGCGCCCGGCCGCCGATCTGGAAAATGCCTATGCGGAAAAGGTCCGCTTCCGTGCGCGGCGACAGGCCCAGTACCGGCGCCTGCGCAACAAGCCGTCCGTCACGCGGGACGGTGTCGACATTTCACTTCAGATGAATGCGGGTCTTCTGGTCGATCTGCCGCACCTGGATGAGGCTGGCGCGGCCGGGGTAGGCCTGTTCCGCACCGAACTGCAGTTCATGGTGGCGTCTTCGTTCCCGCGCATGCGGGAGCAGCAGTCCCAGTACAGCCAGGTTCTCGATGCGGCGGCGGGCCGACCGGTTACGTTCCGGTCGCTCGATATCGGTGGTGACAAGGTGCTGCCGTACCTGCGCTCGATCCAGGAGGAAAACCCGGCGATGGGCTGGCGCGCACTGCGCCTCGGCCTTGATCGGCCGGGCCTGCTCAGAACTCAGATCCGGGCCTTGCTGCATGCGGCCGCCGGCCGGGACCTGAAACTGATGTTCCCGATGGTTGCCGTGGTCGATGAATTCCTGCAGGCCAAATCGCTGGTGGACAAGGAAGTCAAACACCTGCGCCGCCACGGTCACGCCACGCCGGAAAACATCCGTCTGGGCGTGATGGTGGAAGTGCCTTCGCTGCTGTTCCAACTGGAAGAGCTGATGAGCCATGTCGACTTCGTGTCTGTCGGTTCCAACGATCTGTTCCAGTTCTTCTGCGCCGTCGACCGGGGCAACACGCGTGTTGCCGACAGGTTCGACACATTGGGTGTCGGCTTCCTCCGGGCCTTGAAATCCATCGTGGATGCCGCAAATAAGGCTCATGTGCCCGTGACCCTTTGCGGAGAGCTTGCAGGCCGTCCACTTGAAGGCATGGCGTTGATAGGCCTGGGCTTCAGGGACCTTTCCATGTCGCCCGCGTCTCTTGGGCCGGTGAAAGCCATGCTTCGGACCCTTGATGCCGGTCGCCTGTCCGCCAGGTTGCTGCCGCGACTGGAGCCGGGACACGATGACAGCAACATACGGGAAGTGTTGAAGCGCTTTGCCGCCGAAACCGATGTTGCCCTTTAGCGCTAACGGGCGTAACTCACCGTCAAAGCGATAATTTCTGGAGAATCAGCGCGTATGCTGGCGCGTCACAAACTTGATACCCTGCTGGACCGGTTCGCTGAACTCGAACACATGATGTCCGCCAATCCGGATCCGGGCGCTTATGTAAAGCTGTCGCGGGAATATGCCGGACTGGAGCCGTTGGTCGGCAAAATCCGTGCGTTGATCAAGGCGGAACAGGATCTGGCCGGTGCAAAGTCACTGGTGCAGGATCCGTCCTCCGACGCGGAAATGCGCGAGCTTGCCGAAATGGAGCGCGACGAGCTGGAAGAGCGCGTCGAAGAACTGGCCCAGGATGTACGCATCGGGCTGTTGCCGAAGGACGAGGCGGACTCCAACGATGCCATCCTGGAAGTGCGGGCAGGGACCGGCGGCGACGAGGCGGCTCTCTTTGCCGGAGATCTCTTCCGCATGTACCAGCGTTATGCCGAACTTCAGGGCTGGAAGGTGGAAATCCTGTCTGCCAGCGAAGGTGAAGTCGGCGGCTACAAGGAAGTGATCGCGTCCGTTTCCGGCGACAACGTTTTTGCCAAGATGAAATTCGAGTCCGGTGTTCACCGGGTGCAACGGGTGCCCGCAACCGAGTCGGGCGGACGTATTCATACGTCGGCGGCAACCGTTGCCGTACTGCCTCAGGCGGAGGACGTCGATATCGACGTTCAGGAGAGCGACTTGAGGATCGACACCTATCGCGCTTCCGGCGCAGGTGGGCAGCACGTCAACACGACCGATTCTGCAGTGCGCATCACGCACTTACCGACGGGTATCGTCGTTGCCGTTCAGGACGAACGCTCGCAGCACAAGAACAAGGCGCGAGCCATGCAGCTTCTGCGGGCGCGCATCTATGACGAGGAGCGCGAGCGGGCTGCGAGCGAGCGGACCGAAGCCCGGCGGTTGCAGGTCGGGTCCGGCGATCGGTCCGAGCGTATCCGCACCTACAACTACCCGCAGGGCCGCGTGACGGATCATCGTATCGGTTTGACGCTCTACAAGCTGGAGCAGATCCTTTCGGGGGAAGCGCTTGGCGAAGTCATCGAGCCGTTGATCCTGGACCACCAGGCCAATCTTCTGGCAACCGAAGAGGCCTGAGGTGACCATCGGCCAGCTTTACCGGTCCGTGCGCGACCGGTTTCGGGTGGCCGGTTTGCCGACACCGGAACTGGATGCAAGGCTTCTGGTCAGCGCGGCGCTCGAGCTGCCCCTGTCGGAACTTGTCTTTCGAGAACAGGAAGAGGCTGCACCTGTTGCGGCCGAACTTGCAGAGGCCCATGCGCGGAAACGCCTTCATGGCATGCCCGTCGGCCGGATACTCGGAGAACGGGATTTCTACGGCCGGCGATTTCATTTGAACGAGGCAACGCTGGAGCCCCGGCCGGACACTGAAACCCTGATCGATGCCGTGCTTGAAAGATGTGCTCCTGAAGAAGCACCGTTTATCTGCGATATCGGCACGGGTACGGGAGCGATCGCCGTCACGTTGCTGGCCGAGTTGCCCCGAAGCCGGATGATCGCGGTGGACCTGTCGGAACAGGCGCTTGAATGTGCTGCAGGCAACGCCTCTCTGCACGGCGTGGGAGACCGGTTTCTTCCCGTGCGGGCGGACTATACCTCCGCGCTGCGAGCGGAAAGCGGCTTCGACTGGGTTGTCAGCAACCCGCCCTATATCCGCAGCGCTGTCCTCGCCGAACTGTCGCGCGAAGTGATTCAGCATGACCCGAAGCTTGCTCTTGATGGCGGTGAGGACGGCCTGACAGCCTATGTTCGTATCGTCGCGGATGCTGTGAAGCTGCTGCGCCCGGGCGGTTGGATCGCTCTCGAAATCGGCTTCGATCAAGGAGAGGATCTGGAAAAACAGCTGCGTCATCATGGCTTTGTAGAGATTGAAATCATTAAAGATCTTTCCGGAAACGACCGTGTTGTGGTGGGGCGCAGGCTCTAATTTTGCGGATTTGATCCAAAGGCGAAAAAGCACTTGGAAATCGCAACGGAAACGGGTACGTTCCTCTTGCCGAGACCGGAAATGTTATCAGCGTTTAGCGGGGCATGCGCATCCGGCAGCTGGGAACCGGCGCAACTTCAGCGTTTTGGAAACCGTTGCAAATCGGACTATCCGGTGTTTCGGACTGTCGAAGAAAAAGACAATCGCGTTGGCCATCGGCCTTTAGCGCGCTGCGTATGTTTTCAATGACAGCCGCTAACCAGCATTGTTGGTTTCGGCAGGTATTTCGTGTCGGTTTTAGGCAATTCCGATGTTGGGTCAGCGTCAAGCTGACCGCCGTTCCTTAAGAGAAAACGGCAGGATGAGACCAGGTAATCAAAGCAATAAGCGTATGCGCGGACGGGGCCGCAAGGGCCCAAATCCGTTAACCCGGACTTACGAATCAAACGGTCCTGATGTGAAAATCCGCGGTACTGCGATGCACGTTGCAGAGAAGTACCAGCAGCTTGCACGGGATGCCCAGGCATCCGGCGACCGGGTGATGTCCGAGAACTATAACCAGCATGCGGAGCACTATCTGCGCATTGTGGCTGCCGCGCAGCCGCAACAGCAGCCGATGGCGCATGCCTCTTCCCGCAACGAAGCCGAAGACGGTTTCGAAGCCGCGGCAACGAATGGCTCAGGCCACTCCAATGGCGCAGAACGGTCTTCCCAGGACGTGTCCTCCTCGGACAACGACCTGATGGATGCCGACAGCCCGCAGCCTTTCATCGACGACATGCCTGTCATCGATCAGGAAGGTAAGGTCAACGGCGCTTCCCAGAAGGCAGAGAAAGCCGAAGCCGGCGACGACGAAGCGGACGAAAAGCCGCGCCGCCGCCCCCGGACACCTCGTGCGCGCACGCCGCGCCGGGCCTCCGGTGATCAGGCTGACGCAGGCCAGGCCACGGCGGAAGCCGCGGACGGTGCTGAAGCTTCTGGCGGTTCCGACGAAGAGGATCAGCCGAAACCACGCCGCCGGGTTGCGCGCCCGCGCCGTGCCAAGGCGGCTGAAGAGGCTCCGGCCGAGGCTCCTGCCGGAGAATGATCCGGTAGATAGTCAGCCTCGATAAAGCTGAAACAGATAAAACGGCGTCCATGATGGGCGCCGTTTTTTGTTTGGCTTGCAGACATCCGTTCCGGACGGCACAGAATAAGATGCCGCAGGGGCTTTTGTGGTGAATATGCAACACTATATTAGAGGAGCAGCACTGCAAAAGGCTGTGCGGATGCTCGTATCAGGGGTCCGTATTCCAGATCGTTCCCCACGCTTCGGGTGGTGCGGACGGGTAGGAGGTAACTTATGAACTTTGAAAAATACACTGAGCGTGCGCGCGGTTTTGTTCAGTCCGCTCAGACCTTTGCATTGGGGCGGGGCCATCAGCAATTCGCACCTGAACACATCCTGAAGGTTCTTCTGGATGATCCCGAAGGCATGGCCAGTGGCCTGATCGACCGTGCCGGCGGCAACGCCAAGGCATTGAAGGGCGATCTTGAGGGCCTTCTGGACAAGATGCCGAAAGTTTCCGGTGGGTCCGGACAGCTTTACATGGGCCAGGCAACCGCACGCCTGTTCGAGCAGGCCGAGAAGATCGCCGACAAGGCCGGAGACAGTTTCGTCACCGTGGAGCGGCTTCTGCTCGCCCTTGCCATGGACAGCGACAGCGAAACCGGCAAGCTGATGAAGCGGCACGGCATTACGCCAAACGGACTGAACGAGGCAATCAACCAGCTTCGCCAGGGCCGGACGGCCGATACCGCGACTGCCGAAAACCAGTATGACGCGCTGAAGAAATTCGCTCGGGATCTGACCCAGGTTGCCCGGGAAGGCAAACTCGACCCGGTGATCGGCCGTGACGAGGAAATCCGCCGGACCATCCAGGTCCTGTCGCGCCGTACCAAGAACAATCCGGTTTTGATTGGTGAGCCAGGGGTCGGCAAAACTGCGATTGCCGAGGGCCTTGCGCTGCGCATCGTCAATGGCGATGTGCCGGAATCGCTCAAGGACAAGCAGCTTCTTGCGCTCGACATGGGCTCGCTGATTGCTGGCGCGAAATACCGGGGTGAGTTCGAGGAACGCCTGAAGGGTGTTCTGTCCGAAGTCCAGGCGGCCGCGGGCAAGGTAATCCTGTTCATCGATGAGATGCACACGCTGGTTGGCGCCGGCAAGGCGGATGGGGCCATGGATGCCTCCAACCTCTTGAAGCCTGCTCTGGCGCGCGGTGAGCTGCACTGTGTCGGTGCGACAACGCTGGACGAATACCGCAAGCACGTTGAAAAGGATGCCGCTCTGGCACGCCGGTTCCAGCCTGTGTTCGTGAGCGAGCCGACGGTCGAGGACACGGTTTCGATCCTTCGCGGGATCAAGGAGAAGTACGAACTCCATCACGGGGTCCGTATCACCGACAGTGCTATCGTCTCGGCAGCGTCTCTTTCCAACCGCTACATCACCGACCGGTTCCTGCCGGACAAGGCGATCGATCTTGTGGACGAAGCCGCCAGCCGGCTGCGGATGCAGGTCGACAGCAAGCCGGAGGAACTGGATGAACTGGATCGCCGGATCATCCAGCTCAAGATCGAACGCGAGGCGCTGAAGGCAGAAAGTGACGAAGCTTCAAAGGATCGTCTGTCCAGGCTCGAGAAGGAGCTGACGGATCTGGAAGAAAAGTCGCAGGCACTCAGCAACCGCTGGCAGGGCGAGAAGGAAAAGCTGAACCTTGAACAGAAGATCAAGGAACAGCTGGAACAGGCCCGCATCGACCTGGAAATCGCGCAGCGTCGCGGTGATCTGGCCAAGGCTGGTGAGCTTGCCTACGGCGTGGTTCCGGAGCTGGAGCGCAAACTCGCCGAAGCAGAAGCTTCAGAGGATGCCGATGCCATGGTCGATGAGGCCGTGACGCCGGCTCACATTGCCCAGGTCGTTTCGAAGTGGACCGGAATTCCGGTCGACAAGATGCTGGAAGGCGAGCGCGAAAAGCTGCTTCAGATGGAAGACATGCTGGCGAACCGGGTCATTGGCCAGGCAGAAGCTATTCATGCGGTTTCCACTGCGGTGCGCCGGGCGCGTGCCGGCCTTCAGGATCCGAACAGGCCGATTGGCTCGTTCATGTTCCTCGGACCGACCGGTGTCGGCAAGACCGAGCTGACCAAGGCACTCGCGTCGTTCCTCTTCGATGACGACAGCGCAATGGTGCGGATCGACATGTCGGAATACATGGAGAAGCACTCCGTTTCCCGTCTGATCGGCGCGCCTCCCGGCTATGTCGGATACGAGGAAGGTGGTGCGTTGACGGAAGCCGTTCGGCGGCGCCCGTATCAGGTCGTGCTTTTCGACGAAATCGAAAAGGCGCATAGCGACGTGTTCAACGTGCTGTTGCAGGTTCTGGACGACGGTCGGCTGACCGATGGTCAGGGCCGGACGGTCGACTTCCGCAACACGCTGATCATCATGACCTCGAACCTGGGGGCCGAGTATCTGGTCAACCAGCCGGAAGGTCAGGATACGGATGCGGTTCGCGACGAGGTGATGAGCGCCGTGCGGGGTCATTTCCGTCCGGAGTTCCTGAACCGTCTTGATGAGATCGTGCTGTTCCATCGCCTGCAGCGGGCGCAGATGGCCGATATCGTCAAGATCCAGCTGGAGCGCCTGCGGGCTCTCCTCAGCGATCGCAAGATCACGCTGAAACTGGACGACGGCGCTCTCGGTTGGCTGGCTCAGAAGGGCTACGACCCAGCCTATGGAGCGAGGCCGCTGAAACGGGTGATCCAGAAGGACGTTCAGGATCCTCTCGCCGAAAAGCTGCTTGCCGGTGAAATCCTTGACGGCCAGACGGTGGATGTCACGGCTGGGTCAGACCGCCTGATGTTCCAGGTAGAAGGTTCGGAAAGCGCAGCCGCCTGATCTGAGGCAAGCTGAAAGAAATGAAAAGGAAACCCGCGGAAGGACACTTCCGCGGGTTTTTCGTTTTGTAGCTCGATTGGCCCGGGCATTTGCGTTTTGTCAAACGGGCTCGCGAAAAGCTGTGGTATTCATATATTCATAAATGTGAAACAAGAGCCGCGCTTCGGTGAAACCCCAGGGCGGCTGATCCGATCAAGGAGACTCAGATGACAGTCGATCGTGCAGTCATGATGTTTGCAGGTGCCATGGTGCTCTTGTCCCTGGCGCTGGGGTTTTACGTTTCGTCCTACTGGTATCTGCTCAACGCCTTTGTCGGCTTGAACCTGATGCAGGCATCCGTCACCGGCTTTTGTCCGGCAGCAATCATTTTCAAGAAGCTCGGCATGAAACCGGGAGTGGCCTTCTCGTAAGGTGGAGGACAAGATGAGACGCGGTATCTTCATTTTCTTTCTTTTGACGCTGGCTGCAGCGTCGGGTGCCGCGCCGGTGGCTCGTGCCGGTGAATTTCTGGCCGAGCCGATCACCGTACCGGAAACCAAGGCGGTATTTGCCGAGGTCAAAAGCCGGACGGTCGTTCCTGCCCGTGCCCGCATTGGCGGAACCATCAAGACAATTTCCGTGCGCGAGGGCGATGTCGTGTCAGCTGATCAGGTCATTGCCCTGGTCGTTGACGAGAAAATTGCACTCGAGCTGGGGGCTGCGGAGGCCCGGATCGAGGTTCTGCGCTCCCAGCTTCACAATGCCCGCACCGAGTTGGAGCGTGTGGAGCAACTGGTTGCCCGTGGCAGCGCGGCACAAAGCCGGCTGGATCAGGTGCGCACACAATTCGATGTGGTCACCAACCAGACAGTCGCGGCGGAATCGGAGATGGCGGTCGTGCGCCAGCGCGCCAGCGAAGGCGAGGTCCTGGCCCCCAATGCCGGACGCGTTCTGACGGTGCCCGTCACGGAAGGCTCGGTCATTCTGCCGGGAGAGGAAGTCGCCCGGATTGCCAGCGGCCGATACTTCCTGCGTCTCTCCATCCCGGAGCGTCATGCCGCCCAAATAACCTCAGGGGCGAAAGTCCTGCTGGGTGGACGTGGTCTTGACCCCAAGCCCGAGGTTGCGGAGACCGGGAGCACCGCAACCCGGCAAACCTTCGGAACGATCGTGAAGGTCTATCCTGAAATTACTGAAGGACGGGTGACGGCGGATGTTGATGTCGATGGTCTGGGAGACTATTTCGTCAACGAACGCACCCTTGTTCATGTGCCCGTCGGCGAGCGTCAGGTCATTGCGGTGCCGGAAGCTGCTCTTTCGATCCGGCATGGTGTCGATTATGTGCAGGTTGCCGTTGCGGCTGGCACCCAGGATGTCGCCGTGGTTCCAGGTGCAAATGTTCTTCACGACGGGACGGTTCTGGTCGAGATCCTGACCGGACTGCGTGCCGGTGATCGGGTGTTGGTGCCATGAAACTCGGTCTTGCCGGATGGCTGACCCGATCCTTCATCGGGTCACCGCTCACCCCGCTGTTCCTGATGGCTTCCCTTGCCCTCGGGCTGATTGCTCTTGTTGCCCTGCCACGTGAAGAAGAACCGCAAATCTCCGTGCCGATGGTCGATATTCATGTGGAAGCCAACGGCCTCAATGCGGATGATGCGGTCAAACTGGTGACGGAACCGCTGGAGACGATCGTCAAGGCGATCGATGGTGTCGAGCATATCTATTCCCAGACCCAGGACGACCGTGTGCTGGTAACGGCACGGTTTCTCGTCGGGACCGACGCGGACGCTGCCATCTTGCGCGTGCACGAAAAGATCCGCGCCAACATGGACCGGATCCCCGTCGGCATTCCGGAGCCATTGATTGTTGGCCGGGGTATTGATGATGTCGCCATTGTCGTCGTTACGCTGACACCGACACCGGGGGGCGCCGAGCGGTGGACGGCAAACGGTTTGACCCGGATTGCGCGTGAACTTCAGACCGAAATCGCCAAGCTCTCGGACATCGGTCTCACGTTCATCGTCGGGGAGCAGCCGGAAGCCATTCGCGTTGAACCTGACCCGGAAAAACTGTCGCTTTACGGAATCACGCTGCAGCAGCTGGCTGCCAAGATCGAGGGTGCCAACAAGTCCTTCCGCGCAGGCTATGTCCGGGAAGCCGGAGAGCAGCGCGTTCTGGTCGCAGGGGAGACGTTGCAATCGACCGAAGAGATCGGAAATCTCTTCCTGACCGCCCGTGATGCCCGACCCGTTTATGTGCGTGATGTCGCCCGCATCGACCTTGCCACTCAACCGGCAGAGCACAGGGTCGCCCATATTCGCAAGCAAGATGGAGCATTGACCTTGGCCCCGGCGGTGTCGCTGGCCATTGGCAAACGACCGGGCACCAATGCGGTGGTGATTTCCGATGAAATCGTTTCACGGCTTGAAGCAATTCGCGGAGATCTCTTTCCCGAAGGCGTGGATATGGAGATCACCCGGAACTACGGTGAGACCGCCAATGAAAAAGCCAATGAATTGCTGTTCCATCTTGGGCTTGCGACAGTCTCCATTGTCGTCCTGATCGCACTGGCGATCGGCTGGCGCGAAGCGCTGGTGACGCTGGTGGTGATCCCGACGACGATCCTGCTCACGCTCTTTGCAGCCTATCTGATGGGCTACACCATCAACCGTGTCAGCCTGTTTGCCCTGATCTTTTCCATCGGCATCTTGGTGGACGACGCCATCGTGGTGATCGAGAACATCGCCCGGCACTGGGGCATGTCGGATGATCGCAGCCGGACGCAAGCCGCGGTGGAAGCGGTGGCGGAAGTCGGTAATCCGACCATCATCGCAACGCTGACGGTCATCGTCGCCCTTTTGCCGATGCTGTTCGTTTCAGGCTTGATGGGCCCCTATATGGCACCGATTCCCGCCAATGCTTCGGCAGCGATGCTGTTTTCGTTCTTTGTTGCCGTGATGCTGACACCCTGGCTGATGATGAAATTCGCTGGCCGCGGCGGAGGCCATTCCCATGCGCCTGCGGCCCATGGCGGGGCTCTGGGTCGTATTTACGCGAAGGTCGCCAGACCGTTGATCGGTTCGCGCCTGCGCGCCTGGGGCTTTCTGCTGATCGTCGGCGTCTGCACAATCGGTTCGCTTGCGCTGTTCTATACCTCCGACGTTACGGTGAAACTGCTTCCATTCGACAACAAGGCGGAATTGCAGGTGCTTGCCGATCTGCCGGAAGGGTCTTCGGTCGAGGACACGGACAGGGTTCTTCAGGAAATTGTCGCCCGTTTGGGAAAGGTGCCTGAAATCCTGTCGTTCCAGACTTATGCCGGCACTGCATCGCCTTTCAATTTCAACGGACTGGTTCGCCACTACTATCTGCGCGCACTGCCTGAACAGGGGGACGTGCAGATCAATCTCACCGAGAAGGGGGAGCGGGACCGGACAAGTCATGACATCGCGCTGGATATCCGCGAGATGCTGGCAGGTCTCGACCTACCCGCCGGTACTGTGTTGAAGGTGGTGGAACCGCCCCCGGGGCCGCCGGTTCTGGCGACGCTGCTTGCGGAAATCTATGGGCCCGATGCCGAAACCAGGCGCGCGGTTGCAAGCAAGGTTCGCCAGGCCTTCGAGGACGTGCCGTTCATCGTGGATATCGACGATTCCTTTGGAACCCAGGCCGACCGGGTGCGCATCGCCATCGATCAGGACCGGCTTGAATATCACCGGGTCGAGCAGGGCGATGTCTTCGACACCGTCCGGCGCCTCTATGGTGGAACGGAGGTCGGTTATTCGCACCGCGGCCGGGCGCGTTATCCGATCCCGATCCGGATCCATCTAGCCAGGGGTGACATGGTGATCGGTGAAGCGGTGCTTGCAACGCCGGTGCCGGCCAATGCATTGCCTGGAGGCCGGGGCGTGATCGAGCTTGGCGACGTGGTGACGGTTCGCAGGGAAAAGACATCCTTTCCGGTGTTCCGCCACAACGGGCGCGCGGTTGAAATGGTAACCGGCGAACTGGCAGGCGCGTTCGAAGCACCGGTTTACGGGATGCTGGCTGTTGGACAAAAGATCCAGGGCATGGATTGGGGACCTGACGGGGAACCGGTGATCTCGTTCCATGGTCAGCCCGAAGACGAAACGCGGCCAACCCTGCTCTGGGATGGCGAGTGGGAAGTCACCTGGGTCACTTTTCGGGACATGGGAGGTGCCTTCATGGTGGCGATCCTGGGCATCTACTTCCTGGTGGTGGCCCAGTTCGGTTCCTTCAAACTGCCGCTCGTGATCCTGACGCCAATTCCGCTGACGCTGATCGGCATCATGCTGGGGCACTGGCTGTTTGCTGCGCCATTCACGGCGACATCGATGATCGGCTTCATTGCGCTTGCCGGCATCATCGTGCGCAACTCCATATTGCTGGTCGATTTCATCCAGCATTCGCGCACGCCCGACAAACCGCTTCTGGACGTTTTGCTGGAAGCCGGGGCAATCCGCTTCAAGCCGATCCTGTTGACAGCGCTTGCCGCCATGATCGGCGCTGCTGTTATCCTGACCGATCCGATTTTTCAGGGGCTGGCGATCTCGCTGCTGTTCGGTCTGGCATCATCGACGATCCTGACGGTTCTGGTGATCCCGGCGATCTACATGGCTCTGCGCCGCGACCAGGCACGACAGAAGGAAGTTTCGGAAGCTGGATGAGCGGCAGGTTGATTGTCGCCGGCGTCAAGCTGGTGCCGGTCCCTCAGGCGGGGATTGAATGATCGAAGCCTGTCTGGAGTGCAGATATGAACAAGTTCGGCCGGGGCACGAAGGCCCCGGCCGAACTTTGTTTTTCAGGAGTGTCAGTTGATGGCAGCGATCCGCGACGGCTTGCGGACACGGTCCAGCAAGGTGTCGACGCGGTAGCGCTCGGTTTCGAACGCTGTGCGCATTTCTCCATCCAGCGTACGGCCCTTCGGCAGCTTGATACGCATCGGATCCATGTAACGGCCGTTGACGAGCACTTCATAGTGCAGGTGCGGGCCTGTCGACAGGCCGGTGGAGCCGACATATCCGATGATCTGGCCCTGGGTGACCTTGGATCCTTCACGGATGCCGCTGCCAAAACCACTCATGTGGTTATAGGTCGTGGTGTAGCCGTTCGTGTGCTGCAGCTCGATACGGCGGCCATAGCCGGAGCTCCAGCCGGCCTTGACGATTGTGCCGTTCCCGGCCGCCATGATCGGCGTTCCGCGCGACGCAGACCAGTCCACACCGCGGTGCATCTTGGTGTAGCCATGGATCGGGTGGCGGCGCATGCCGAAACCGGAGCGGAACTTGCCGCCATTGAGCGGCTTGCGGATAAGAAACTTCTTGGCGCTCTGACCGGTGTCATCATAAAAATCGGTCACGCCGTCGTCTGGCGTGCGGAACCGGTAGAATTCCCGTGTGGTGTTGCCGGTGTTGAGCGCGGCATACAAGATCTTCGGCGGGCTGTTGTCGTCGCCGTCGGTGAAGAACAGCTCAAGGGCGTCGCCCGGCTGGACCCGCGCATTAAAGTCGACGTCAAAGGAGAACATGCGCACCAGATCGTTGATGATCTCTTCAGGCATGTCCTGTTCGAGAGCCGTTTGGTAGAGGCTGTCGTAGATTGCCGGGGTCGGGCCGCCGTAGGAAACACGGTCGGCTTCCTCAAAGGCATCAGCAAGGAACGTGCTCGGTTCCTTGGCCTCAATATAGGCGCCACTGTCCGAGCGGGCCACCGTAGCGCGGTGCTCCGTGTTCTCATAGAGGCTGACGCGTTCAGGACGCATCCGCTCCAGATCGTCCGGCGACGGTGCATAGGCGATCCGCAATCTTTGTCCTTCAGTCAGGTCCGAAATGCCGAACAGGCTTGAGAAGGCGGTCGAGATTGCAAGTGCTTCATCTTCGGTCGCGTCATAATCCATCATGACGTCGACCAGATCCTGGTCCTTGGTTACGGGAACGATGCTTTCGTCCATTCCGGCAAAGCGGATGTCCTCATCCTGTTTGGACACGAACGAAACGTTCTCCGGCGTGATGCGCACGGCGTAGCGTTCCAGGTCGGGCTGCAGGGCGAGATTGAAATCGAAGCGGCCCGGATCAACCAGGGATTTTGCCGCCATTTCGACAGCGTCAATAGAAAGAGTGCGCGCGGTTTCGCGAACGGCAAGCTCAACTTCGGTTTCGGACGGCGTCCGGTCGAGGTCTATGTCCCCGCTGGAAGACGGGAAGGGGGCAAGCGAAATGCTGACTTCGCTTTCCAGCTTTGCACCATAGATGGAATCGGCTGGAAGCGGAGTGCCGGTTTCGGCAACACTGATGCCGCCATCATCGTCGTTATTGTCAGCGAACATGTTCAACGGATTGAACGGGGGAATGCGCTCTGCGAGTTCCGGATCCTTGCGGGTCGCAAGCGTTGCGCTGACGAAGACATGCGGCTGGACCCGAATATGATCCCTGTCACCTTCGCGGGTGACCACATTAACGTCGATGACATGCTTGCTGGAATATTCGGCTGCGGTGCGCAGGACGCGATCGCCCTTGGCGCCACCGCTCGACAGGGCAAAGCCGTTCAGAAATGCACCGGAAGAGGGCGCGGCTTCCACACTGTATTGTCCGTCGAGTGCCGCCATGAGGGCTCCACCCATCAATACGAGTGAAGTGACGCCTGTCAGGACGGTACCTGCAAACCAGCGCAAAGACACCTGCCGACGGTCGGACATGCCACTGCGGCCTTCGTAGCCGCGCAGCGGCGGCTCTTCACCTAACTCTATACGTAGGGTCTGCGCGCTATGGAAGGGCCCCAAATGCATTAATACCTGTCCGGTCCTTTTAAGCTATCGCGTGAATCCGAAGCCCGCAGCCCTGGGCCACGGCCAGTATGTTTCAGCGGTGCTAAACATAACAGATCCTGCTACATGCAGTGTTTGATTTAAATCGTCAATTGTTTCTGCACGGATGCCCACGAGGCGAACCGCTTCGAGGTGGTGGGTTACGAGCAGAATTTGTCGGTTCTGTGGTCGCAATAGGGCTACGAGTCTTCTTTATGAGGGGGCTCACACGGGAGGCTGTGGGCATTCCCGTATTCCCGGAGCAAAAAAGACAAAAAGAAATCGAAAAAATTCGCGGGAGAAGACGAGGCTCCGGGACTAAATCGATGATTTAGATAAGGGAATCCGTACGTTTTGGCTTGTGTGAATCTTTTTTGACAAAGAGTGTTGACTCATCTTCAGGCCATGCGTATAACGCCCTCCATCGACGGCGGCGCCGCCAACACGGCGCTCCTCGCTGTTGGTTCTACCAAACAACTTTGCCGCATCGACCTGGCAACAGGGAAGTGGTTCGGCGTCTTTGGTTGAAGGCTTTCAGGCCGCATTTGCTGACTGGCGAATGGTTCTTTGACAATTTGATTATTGAAGGAAGGGAAGCGTAGGCGGCGTTGGCCTTGCGATCATCGGATGTTTTCGGATGTCTGATGGTTTTAAGGAGTTACGCAGGTACGCTGATCTTTCAAACAAGG